>CAZVIP010000001.1:0-1448 GCA_964627085.1 uncultured Candidatus Saccharibacteria bacterium
GAAGAGTAATTCAGAGTGACGGTGAATGTTCCGGTCTGTGTCTTGGTAGAACTTGGATCATAGGTCCCACCAGCGAAGCCGGCGGGGATGACTTGGTTCGTCACAGCTACGTATGTCGCCCCAGATGGCAACGTTGTGCCAATTAAAGGGTTTCCATAGACAGGTGCAGTGATGTCCACCTTGCTGTTATTGTGCAGACTGAACTGAGGTGAACTTGATCCGACCGTGGCAAAGGTGCCACTATAAGGGACATTCACGACAGAACCGGCTCCGCTATTTCCCAACGTGAATTGGATTGCAGCAATGCTGGTTGCTGGGATGAAAGTCCCGGTGTCGGTGTTGAAGATTCGGAATGACCCGTCATATCGTGTCACGACCGGTGTGGTCGCAACCGCGAAATTAGAGTAAACAGAATCAACGACATCAGCAGCCGTAGGCACCGTTGCCCCAGTTGTGACTTGCACGTCACTGATAAGCACAATCGCAGCATCTGCCTGATTTAGGCCGATGAGTGAAAGCGCTGCAGTGATTAGGATAGGCGCCGCTGTGATGCGGGCCCATGTGTTAAGGTTCGATTTCATGGGTTTTTTCTGGATGTCGATTTCGCCTAGACCTTTTGTAGGGGGATGGGCGAGTCGAGTTGTTGTTCGGGTTTGTTTTGGTTTTTCCTCTTTGCTTTTAGTTGCAGATGCAAAAAAATAGCAAATTGGTCCGTCACTGATAGTACACTTAAAGTACGCTTTGTCAATAGGCAGCACTTCCCTATTCACTTGAATTTATAGTTGGATCAATATATGAAGACATAACAAAAAACACCCCGTGAGGAGTGTTTTTTGTTATGTTACCCAATTATATTTGAATACATGTGTTACAAGCTATCTGCTTGCCTTAGGTGCAACTAGTGCATTAAGGAAGCATTGGTGCAGGGACGTTTGATCCACCGCAAATAGTTGTATTGATATACCACTGAGTTGTTTTGTATACGTATCCAGTTGGAGCCGCTTTGTTCATCTGCTTGATATTAACCCAAGGAGCGAGGATAGCGTCACTATATTTTGACTGAAGTGTTCGTACAGCCTTATCTGTCATTGAACCAAAGTATCCAGTTGCTGGAATCTTTGTTCCAAGAATATTGTTAAGAGCGTTTTGTAGCTTCTTTACTTCAGAAGGAGTGTTTTTCTTTCCTTTCTTCATATATTCTTTGATAAGTTCACCACAAGTTGTACTTGCAGTTGTTGTTGCAGGTCCAGTAGATGCACCGAGTACACTCTGTCCTGTTGGAAGACCGAAACTAGTTGTTCCACTTCCACCAGTACTACCACCTGTTGAAATACCAGGTCCACCAGTTGAACCAGCTACCGGAGTTACTACAGGAGTTGTTGTTGCTGGTGTAGCAAACGCTGCACAATCTGAATCAGACATATCTGTTGTAAGGTCCATATCGTTGT
>CAZVIP010000001.1:1548-67805 GCA_964627085.1 uncultured Candidatus Saccharibacteria bacterium
TGTTAAGTCCATATCGTTGTCGATACCGTCGTGGCAAAGTTCAGATGTGTTTTCAAGAACAACTGCTGGTACTGCAAAGGCAGCACAGTCAGAGTCTGACATATCTGTAGTAAGGTCCATATCGTTATCAATACCGTCGTGGCAAAGTACATTTGTGTTCTCTGGTGTTGATGCAGGAACTGCAAACGCTGCACAATCTGAATCAGACATATCTGTTGTAAGGTCCATATCGTTGTCGATACCGTCTGCACAAAGGATAGCTGTATTTTCAGGTACAGAAGCTGGTACAGCGAAAGCTGAACAATCAGAATCTGACATGTCAGTTGTTAAGTCCATATCGTTGTCGATACCGTCGTGGCAAAGTTCAGATGTGTTTTCAGCACCTTCTGAAGTAGCGTTTACAACTTTGTTGTTTGTGATAACTGTTGCACTAAAGATAAGCGCAAAAGCTGCAAACAATGACAAAGATTTAAATATTTTTTGGGTCATTTACTTTAATTTTATTTATATTTGATAATTTTAATCAAACTGTATTGGGCAAACCACTCAGAATTGGGTACATTCCATAGTTTTTCCAAGTCCCAATAGAATATCATATAACCAGAAAATGTCAACAGGTGGCCTCTTCCCTTTTCTATGTGGTGTCCAGGTGTAAGCGGGGCGCCCTATCGGGACATATATAGAAGCCTGAATAATGGCTTTTCGGGGTTATTTATGGGCAAAATATATGCAAAGAGTGGACTTTGGCGCTTATTTATAGCCATACTATGGGATTTTGTAGGGTTTTGGTGTTTTTTGGACTTTTTGCGTGTTTTTTGTGTATTTTTAGGGTTTTCATAAATATCAACATAAAGGGAATACTTTACATTTATTTAACCTAGTCTGGGTTATAATATATGTATATTTAATCGAAATACTGTAGTCGCTTTATCATAAATAATTAAAATTATGCCTGAAAGAGAACCATCACATCTAAATACCCCACCCGAAGTAGCTCCAGCTGATGCATCTGCTGAGACTTTGCCACCAACACCTGCTATCAATGCAGGTGAAGTTCCACCTACTCCCCGATCGAAATTTGAAAATGAACCAAAGTACGTAGCACTATCTATTAATTCTCTTAGAGCCAAATTAAGAGAGATGAAAAATGGGGACGACCTTGAAGCCTATGAAAATTACGCGCATGAACTTTTCAAGCAAAACAAGCAGAGCGAAACTATTGGCTTTCATGTATTTGAGTTAGGTAAATCAACTACTGATAGCACCGGGAAGAAAAAACACGGACTCAAATATCTATCCTGGCCAAAAATTCAGGGTTTATTTCAGGATAGACTAGCAGACATAATCCTAGAGAAAGGTTCTGGTACTCAGGCGACAGAACGTGAGAAAACTCCAGATGATGATGACATTGTGTACGATGACCCGGCCCCAACCATCACTGAAGTACCACCTGCACCCGCAGACGAACATCTTCCACCTGCTCCAGAAGCGTCAATCCCAGATGAAACACCTGCACTTGCAGCAGAAAATATGGCAGCAAATACCCCGCCTGTACAAGCAGAGCAAACTCCTGATGCTGAGGCTGTCAAATTTGAATCATTGGTAAGTCACGCTGATACTCATTTCAAATTCTGGGGCGTACTTAGAGACTCAAAGGGTGTTGATGATCCTTATGTAGGGTTTCTCTCGGGACGTGATTTAGCGGAGAGGTTCCAATTAGTTAGCAGAAGATTAGAGGTTATCGAAGTTCTACCATATGCTTTTGGTATCAGAGAAAAAGCGCGCGAAATATTGGAGAAATTAAACACCACCCCCCTTTCAAATCAAGATCCAGTAGTTGAAAATACCGTAGCAGAAGCATCACCTGAAGCTAGTACAAATGAACAAGTGCTTACCACCGAATCAATTTCAAAAGCCGGATCACTTCACGAGCTTGCAAAAATACTTGCTTATAGCGAAGGCGTCAGGTCACAAAATGCAGGTACACTAAGTGCAGATGAATTAGTTGAGCGACTAAAGGCAGTTGAAAACCAGGGCATACTCATCGAATCTTTGCCACAAGAATTTGGTATCCAAGAAAAAGCGCGCGAACTTTTCAGTGCGGAAAAGATTCCATTCTATTCAATTCACGGATTCGAAGACCATACCGATGCAGGTCAGGATGAACAAGTTGACGGCGACCTTGAACAAGACCAAAACATTCCAACAACAGAAGAAAACTCCGTACCTGCTGTATCCGCCTCAACACAAGAGAAAATTAAAATGCACTATAGTGGTGATGACGATGATAATGAGGGTGAGCACTATGATGATAAGACATGGACAAATACTGGTTACGGTAAAGATGACAGCATTCTAAAAATCATCAAAGAAGAAGACCTTGTTCATGCAAACTCAACCCCTAAATCTAATGGTGCAGGTGGTGGTGGAGGCGGTGATGGGATCATGTACAAACTCGTGAAAGGCACTCGAAAGTTTTTCAGTGGTTTATGGAAAGGGATCCGTGTCAGTCTCGGATTTGCAAAAGGCGTCAGCGATGAAATCAGTGCAACAAGGGCAGTTGATAAAAACAAGAGGAATTCTTAGATTGAAGCTCTCGCCCTCAGCGGTTGATTCAAGACAAAACAAAACACCACGGATTGCCCGTGGTGTTTTGTTTTGTCGAGTTCGTGACAGATTATCGTTTTCCGACTTTTCGTCTTGAAACAATAAGCTTGTTTGAGTACTTCTTAACTCGGCGTGACTTCTGGCCTTTACCAGTTGGCTTACCGTAGATAGAAATAGCTCGTCGTCGTCCTCGTCCTTGGCGGCCTTCACCTCCTCCGTGTGGATGATCCACAGGGTTCATAGCTGTACCTCGGACAGTTGGGCGAATACCCTTCCATCTTGAGCGACCAGCTTTACCAAAGTTTTGAAGTCGATTTTCTTCATTTGAAACTTCTCCGATAGATGCCCATGCAGTATCGATGATTTTTCGAATTTCAGTTGATGGCATTTTGATGAGTGTGTAACCCATATCCTGAGCTACAACTTCAGCAAATGATCCAGCAGCTCGTACGAGCTTGGCACCACCTTCTGGTCTTAGTTCGATGTTGTATACAAAAGTACCAACAGGGATATTTCTAAGAGGAAGTCTGTTACCAGCTTTTACTTCTGCTTTTTCACCAGCGAGGATTGTATCACCTACCTTTACTGATTGTGGAAGGAGAACGTATCTCTTTTCACCATCAGCATAGCAGACAAGAGCAATGAAACCAGTTCGGTTTGGATCATATTCAACAGTCAAAATTTTGGCTGGAATTTCTCGTTTGTCGAACTTGAAGTCAATGTCTCTGAAACTTCGCTTATGACCACCTCCTTTGTGTCTTGTAGTGATTCGGCCAGTATTGTTTCTACCAACACCTCGCATTCCTCCAGTTGTAAGAGGTTTGTGTGGTGTACTAGTAGTCAAAATTGATCGAAGTGACACATGTGTTGTATGACGGCGTGATGGAGTTGTTGGTTTATATCTTTTCATAACTATTGTGTTATATAACTTGTATCACTAAGCGAGATCAATTTTGTCTCCCTTTTTAAGGAAAACAATAGCTTTCTTTATCGCTTGTTTTTTGCCGACCTTTCCTCTTACAAAGACTTTTTTTGCAGGAGTTCGTACAATGTTGACCTTTACAGGAACAACTTTGTACATTGCTTCAATAGCTTTCGCTACTGTAATTTTTGTTGCATCTTGCACAATCTCGAAAATATATGCGCCTTTTTCAGCTGAAAAAGTTGCCTTCTCTGTGATTCGAGGTTTTTTGATTGTGCCAGTTGCGTGTTTATTGATTGATATATTCATAGCGTTCAATTAACTAACGAGCACTTCTCGATTCGAGAGTGACAAGTGATGCTTCTGGAGAAGCGATCACTACGTATTTATAATTTGCGAGAGCAAGAGGGTTCAAGTTTCTTGTTTCCATGACTTCGAGGTTACCGAAGTTCTGGAATCCACGCTTCACATTCAAAGAAAGTTCAGGTGATGCAATAACTGCAGCATTTCGTTTCTTGTTTACGAGCATAGGAATACCAGCACCAGTTGCAACTCGACTGAGCACAGATTGTGCATTTCGAGTTTTTGGTTCTGTGATTTCAAGATCCTTGATAAAGATGACTTCACCATCTCGGAATTTCTTTGACAAGATTGTAAACAAAGCTTTTGTCTTCATCTTCTTGTTAATTTTTCGAGAGTAGTCTTTGTCACTTCGAGGTCCGTGAGCCACACCTCCGCCTACCCAGATAGGTGAGCGTCGTGAGCCGTGACGTGCACGTCCTGTCCCCTTTTGAGCCCAAGGTTTTTTACCAGTACCTGATACTTCACCTCGGTTTTTAGTATGAGCAAGAGATTCTCGAGCATCAGTATTCATTGAAGTGATTACTTGATGAACGAGGTCAGCATTCCATGAGAGACCGAATATTGATTCAGGGAGAGTGATCTTTCCTGATTCCTTACCAGCAATATCAAAGACAGAAACTTCCATTGAGACCGGAGTGGCCGCTTTTGGAGTTTTTGCTTTTGCAGTTGTTTTTGTTGTCTTAGCCATGGTATTGATTAGCCTCTTACTTCTACTAATGTGCCCTTTCGACCAGGAATTGCACCTCGGATATATATTTCATTTGCCTCATTGTCTACCGAGACAACAATAAGGTTTTTAACTGTGACTCGATCTCCGCCCATTCGGCCGGCCATTTTACGGCCTTTGAATACGCGCTGATATCCACCAGCACCAATAGATCCTGGTTCACGTTCAGAGTGTTTCTGACCGTGTGATCTTGGACCTCCATGGAATCCATGTCTTTTAACTACACCTTGGAAACCTTTTGCTTTTGAGATTGCAGATACCTGTACAGTATCACCAGTCTTGAATTCAGTCTGAATTTCTTGACCAGGTGCAAATTCACCAGAAGCATCTTTGACTTCCATGAGTGTTGAAAAATTACCCATGTCTTTCATAACGCCCTTTTGTGCTTTGTTTATATTCTTTGCGCTCTTTTTGCCGAATGCGATTTGCACCGCATTGTAGCCATCCTTACCCTCTGTTTTGACTTGCGTCACGAACATTGGACCAGTCTTGAGGACTGTTACTGGATGCACTCGGCCGTCTTCGTCGAAGAGCTGAGTCATATTCAGTTTTGTTCCCAGAATAAATTTCATAGCAGCATTTTGTTAATTTTGAACAGAAGAAGGAAATGATATGTTTAAGGAAAGCGATTGCTCGCTATTCTCAAACTTTCTTAATTGATCAGGTGACGTTAGGTGCGAGGCGAAATAATTATTTTCGACTGAGACGTACTGATTGTACGTTGAAGAAGAAAATGATTATTTTAACGAAGCAGATGACGTTGACTGGTCGATTAAGGGTTACATCATTTTGACGTCGATATTCACTCCAGAAGGAAGCGAGAGATTCGTAAGAGCCTCTACAAGCTTTGCATTAGGATTGATGATATCAATAAGTCTTTTGTGTACTCGCATTTCAAACTGTTCTCGCGCATTTTTGTAAATGAACGTTGAACGGTTGACTGTGTACTTTCGAATTTCTGTTGGAAGTGGGATTGGTCCGACAACCTCTGCATCGTAGCGAAGTGCTGTATCCATGATCTGTTTGATAGATGCATCGATAATCTTAGATTCGTACGCGCGTACTCGAATTCGAAGTTTTGGTACAACTTCTTCTTTTCCGATTGTTTTCTTTTTTGTCGCTTCTTTTACAGCCATATGGCGAAGGTTAAAGAGCAATTAAGCCCGCTAATAAACTAGTGTTACGCGACGATCTTTGTAACGACACCAGCACCTACAGTTTTACCACCTTCTCGAATTGCAAGTCGCTGCATTTCTTCAAGGGCAATTGGAGCTACAAGTTTAACTTTGAAAGTTACTGTATCTCCAGGCATAACCATTTCTACACCTTCCTTCAATGTTACTTCACCAGTTACGTCTGTTGTTCGAACGTAGAACTGTGGCTTGTAACCTGAGAAGAATGGAGTGTGTCGACCGCCTTCTTCTTTCTTCAAGATATATACTTCAGCTTCGAAATCTGTATGAGGTTTTACTGAACCTGGCTTACAGAGAACTTGTCCTCGAGTAAGATCTTCTTTTTTAGCACCTCGGAGGAGAATACCAGCGTTGTCACCGGCCTGTCCTTCCTGAAGCTGCTTGTTGAACATTTCAATACCTGTAACAGTAGTTGAAGTTGTGTCCTTGAGACCTACGATTTCGATAGTCTCACCTACCTTGATGATACCCTTTTCGATTTTACCTGTAACTACAGTTCCTCGTCCTTCGATAGAGAAAATATCTTCGATAGGCATAAGGAATGGTTTGTCAGTTTCTCGAACTGGAAGTGGAATGTAAGTATCAAGAGCTTCTGCAAGTTCTAGAACTTTCTTAGACCATTCATCGTCTGTACCTGTTGCTTCGAGAGCTTTGAGAGCTGAACCTCGAATAACTGGAGCGTTGTCACCGTCAAATCCGTTCTTTGAAAGAAGTTCTCGGATTTCAGCTTCAACTAGGTCAAGCATATCTGCATCATCTACCATGTCACACTTGTTCATGAATACGATGATCTTTGGAACTCCTACCTGCTTAGCCAAGAGAACGTGTTCTCGTGTCTGTGGCATAGGTCCGTCAGTTGCGGCTACCACGAGGATAGCACCGTCCATCTGAGCAGCACCAGTAATCATGTTCTTGATGTAGTCGGCGTGACCTGGGGCATCAATGTGAGCATAGTGTCTCGCATTTGTAGCGTACTCGTTGTGAGAAAGTGAGATAGTAATACCTCGAGCCTTTTCTTCAGGAGCCTTGTCGATAGCATCAACACCTTTAATTGTTGCCTGCATACCAGCTCGGCTGAGTACGTTAAGAATAGCCGCTGTAAGAGTTGTCTTACCGTGGTCTACGTGTCCAATTGTACCTACGTTAACGTGAGGTTTTGATCGGTCAAAAGCTTCTGCTGCCATATTTTTTTGCTTTAATTAATATTTATCGATAAATATATTTGTAAATAAACTTGTCTGCATTGCTTCAAGGTATGTTTAACTTAAAAAGCCAATAAATAAAGAAAAACGTTATTTATGGCGATGTTAAGGTAAAGAAACCGGACGGGTATCCATTGACTATTCAGTTGTAGTGCAATTGGGTCAGAGGTATGTGTGTATCCTGGCTACGATATGTGTTTGACACATTTGTTTACCTGGAATTTCCTGTGGCTCTATAGGGCCGCAAGATGCATACATTCACGAGCAATTGAATTAACTTGAGTGTCGTTTCTTTGGTTTTAAAAAACCAAGAAGATACAAGACAAAAACGCAATAAAGCGTTGTAGAGATAGTATCATATTTATGGTAGTTGTCAAAAAAACAGACCACCTCGGTGATCTGTTTTTTTGACTTGTATATTAAGACTAGAATATAGCCTATATAGACCTATTACGCAGTAACCTTTCGAGATTCAACGATAGTCTTTTCTACGTTTGGAGGAACGATATCGTAGTGATCGAATTCCATAGTCATAGAACCTCGTCCCTGTGTCATAGATCGGATATCAGTTGTATATCCAAACATTTCTGAAAGCGGAACCATGGCTCGGATGACTCGGAGTCCCTGACCTCTTTCTTCCATACCTTCAATCTGACCTCGCTTAGATGAAAGTGAACCTGTAACGTCACCCATAAACTGTTCTGGCATTACACATTCTACCTTCATGATTGGCTCGAGGATAACAGGTCGTGCTCGCTTAGCAGCTGCCTGGAAAGCCTGAGAACCAGCAATCTTGTACGCAATTTCAGATGAGTCAACATCGTGGTATGAACCGAAAGTAAGTTCACAAGACACATTTGTAAGTGTGAATCCTGCAACAATACCTCTGTCCATAGCCTCTTTGACACCCTTTTCAACTGCAGGGATAAATTCAACTGGAATAACACCTCCCTTGATAGAGTCGATAAATTCGAATCCTTCTTCTCGGTGTACGTTCTTTGGAATTTTCGCACCTTCCTCAAGTTTTTCGAGTGGCTTGATAGTGATCTTTACGTGACCGTACTGACCCTTACCTCCAGACTGCTTGATGTATTTGTATTCTTCTTCTGCAGAGCCTGTGATTGTTTCTCGGTATGCTACCTGTGGCTTACCTACGTTTGCTTCTACATTAAATTCTCGCTTCATTCGGTCAACCATAATTTCAAGGTGGAGTTCTCCCATACCTGAAACAATAGTTTCTCCTGTTTCAGTATTTGAAGATACTCGGAAAGTTGGATCTTCATCCATAAGTTTCTTGAGAGCCATACCCATCTTTTCCTGATCAGCCTTTGTTTTTGGCTCGATCTTGAGGGACACTACCGGTTCTGCGAATTTGATTGGATCGAGAACAATTGGATTAGCTTCATCACAGAAAGTATGTGAAGTTTTTGCATCCTTGAGACCTACAGCAGCTGCAATTTCACCAGCGTATACTTTCTTTACTTCTTCTCGCTTGTTAGCCTGAAGTCGCACGATTCGTCCTAGTCTTTCCTTTGTGCCAGTTGTTGAGTTATAAAGGTATGAACCAGCTTCGACTGTACCTGAATACACACGGAAGAATGTAAGCTGACCTACGAATGGGTCGTTTTGTAGTTTGAAAGCAAGTGCAGCAAACGGTTCTGTATCAGAAGCCTTTCGCTCAATTTCTTCACCGTTGTCTGGGTTAAGACCCTTAACTGGCGGTACATCGAGTGGGCATGGAAGATAGTCAACTACAGCATCGAGTACGAGCTGTACACCCTTGTTTTTAAGAGCAGTACCTGTGAATACTGGGAATACTTTGTTTGCAATAACACCTTTTCGCATAGCAACCTTGATCTGATCAACACTGAAATCAGTCTTACCCTCTAGATATTCATTCATCATTGATTCATCGAATTCACATGCCTTTTCAACAAGTTCAGCTCGGTATTTTTCAGCATCAGCCTTCATATCTTCTGGAACTTCACCTTCTACTACCTGTGAACCCATCTCCCCTTCGAATCGGTATGACTTCATCTTGATGAGGTCTACTACACCTTCGAAATCTGACTCAGCACCAATTGGAAGCTGCATTCGGATAGCATTTTTGTTGAGTCTATCGAGGATAGATGCATATGATCGCTCAAATGAGGCACCCATACGGTCGAGCTTGTTGATGAAACAAATTCGAGGTACATGATACTTGTCAGCTTGTCGCCATACTGTTTCAGACTGTGGCTCTACACCGGCTACACCGTCAAATACCACTACTCCACCATCGAGTACTTTGAGTGATCGCTCTACTTCTACGGTAAAGTCTACGTGACCTGGTGTGTCGATAATGTTAAATCTCTGCATCTTTGAGATATCCTTACCCATATATGTTGGGTTCCAGAAACAAGTAATCGCAGCGGCTGTGATAGTAATACCACGCTCCTTTTCCTGTTCCATCCAGTCAGTTACAGCTTCACCTTCGTGTACTTCACCAATCTTGTGGCTCATACCTGTATAGTAAAGAACGCGCTCAGACGTTGTAGTCTTACCCGCATCGATGTGGGCGATAATACCGAAGTTTCGTACTCTTTCTAGTGGATAGTCTCTATTCATATAATGATTAATTTTTTATTAAAATAATTTGCTTTTCTCAGAACTGTGATTATTATTGCTTGATTATTAAGTAATCACTAGGTGACTACGAAACATAATTTCAGCAGAAACTATATAGACGAGCGATAATAATCACAATCCTGAATGTTTGCTTAAATTATCATGTATTTTGCTAATTTGCAATGTTTTTCAGGTAGAATAATTGAAAAAACAGACCATTTGCAGGGTCTGTTTTTTCTATTATTTAGCCTTTTTTCATCCTTTGGATATACAAGTGGGTACTTTAGCGTAGATTTATCTACCCGGACGACAATTAATGCTCGATAATTGCTGGTAGTGCACCGCATTTATTGGGCACAGAGCTAGATTGTAGGTCAATCCACTCCCCAGCAGTATCTAGCTTATATTGCTGCGTACAGGTCAGTGTATGTGATCCGATAGGTAAATTATATGGAGGATCTATGTTTATAATCTTGTTTGAAGGGACCGAAACCGAACTGCCAGCACTCTTCATCTCACAAATAACCCTTGAATCTACAGATCCCTCTGGTCTTTGCGCTTCAGTCATCTCATTTGTCTGCCAATACCCACCACAGAGCGTAGTTGCTTGGTTTTTAGGTATTTCACCTGGTTTTAGTTTAAAATAATCAATTACCTTTGAGCAGGTATAACACGTACCATTACTGTTTATACAATACTCCCTCTGGTCAACGACAGTTCCACTATCTGATAGCCGACAATCACAATTCTCACTCTCTGGGATACATTTATCCTTTGAAGTACAGAAGTATTCACCAGTCATACATCTTGCCTTGCATAAAGCAGGGTCTATTGCATCTGGGTTTTTGCATTGCCATCTCCAACTACTATATGCAGGGCTAAAATCCCAGGTTGGCTCACCGTCATCCAAAAGCCCAAGTACACTACCCACTGCACATAACTGATTACCTGTAATATATTCACCCGCTGGAGTAGTTGTTGATATAGAACCTCCTGCTGGTAGCTGATAATCAAGTGATTCCCTGTAAATTTCAGTACCTGCAGCCTGGCCACAATATGATTTTGGACATTCGTTCATATTACTCACGCACATATAACTTGTCATTGGCATCTGATCACCGCAATAGAATTGACCAGCATTGCAATCAACTCTTTCAAAAGGACATGATGCTTTTACTGTAGTGTTACCTTTTGTTGCTGACACTTCTACAACGGCTGAGTTGGTCGCATTGTAATAAGTATGTTCATAAGTTGGATTTCCAGGATTATCAACACCTTCGACATTCCAGACAAAACTAAAATCTTCCGTTGGTGTAGTAGTACCCGATATTACAGCTGTGAACTGTACAGGTTCACCAAGCACACCAGTACCTGGATCGACAGTGCATGATAGGCTTGCATCACTAATTCTGACTGCATCACACTCGACTGTACCGCCACCAAAAATTCCTGCACATGCCCATTCATATGAATCATCATTTATTCTAAGATCTATTGCAGATCCGACCCGACATAAATTTGTTGCAGGAAAAGATGTTCGTGGTGTTGTTGTAGCTGAACCACACTTGCCATTTATACCCCCAACAATAGTTGCGCTATACCTATGTACGTTTCCACAACCCAAACCCCATTCCATTGAAAGTGCAGCTGGCCCAATTCGATCAATGGTCTCACTCTGGATTAATGCACAGCCCCATGACGGCCATGAGTTCTTTCCACACACTCTTGTATACGTCGCGCTCCCCGAAACATTGTATGTGATATTATCTTTCACCACAGTGTACTGACATGAATGTGTATAACGACATTCTTTTGGTTTCTTTTTTGAACCCCTCGCTTCAGCTGTATTAATAGAAAATACAGTTGTGAAAAAGAGCACAAACAGCGCGAGTATAAAAACACGAGACAGTTTATTGTATTTCATATTCATATTAGTTTTTCTTTATTGTAATTTTACTATTAATATATGAACGCATACTCTCTTTCTCTTTTTTTCCAAGTGTAATATCTTGGTCAATTGCTTCCAATGCCTTCTTTTTCCATTCATCACCTGCCTTTTTGTCACCAGTAATTATCTCAACCTCAGAGAGAAGTAGGTAGGCACTCGCTTGGTTTGGGTTGATTGCAATTGCTTTCTTTGCATCTGCACGGACGCTCTCAATCAATTGCTTAATTTCTGCATCTGTCTCCATGTCTAACGCTGTTGAAAGCTCTACCTTTGCTTTCATCACCCACGCTTGTGGCATAGTCTCATCAAGTGATACCGATCTTTGGATTTCATCTAGCGCCTGATCAATCTCCTCTTCATTAAAAGAAATATACGAAAGCACTTGATACCCTTCAGCCTTCATTCGATTACTAGTAGATGCAGAGATGAGACTATCCACTGTCTTGCGGGCGAGCTCGAATTTATTTTGTCTCACATATAATCGCGCAAGATTTAACAAAGCATGATCATTTGAGGGATCAATTTTTAGTGCCTGATTATAAAGCTGCTCTGCTTTTTCTAAATCACCTTGCAAATCATATGCATGTCCATTATTACTATGCGCTTGAGAATTTCTAGGATTGAGTTCGATCGCCTTTTCATACATACCATGTGCATCATCATATTTTTCTTGAATCTCAAAAGCATATCCTTTTATTCGATATGCCTCACTATTTTTTGGATCTATTGCAAGCACCTTATCAGCTGTTTCTATTGCAAGCACAGCACCACCCTCTTCTTTGAATGTTACACTGCCCTTTTGTGCATATGTCGCAGCGAGCAATAAGAGTGCGTTTACATTGTTTTTATCTTTTTCTAGGTTTTGGAGCGACTTATCAATAGCACCATCTAAATTCCCTGTATCATAATCATTTACCACATTTATTACTGCTTTTTCTCTATTATATTTATTTAGGTAAAAGAGCCCTACAGACATTCCGGCAACTACTACAATTGTTAAAATTGTGATGAGAATTTTTTTCTTCATATTGAAATATATTATACACTCAAAAACACAAAACACCGCAAGTGATGCGGTGTTTTGTGAACATTGTGTGAATAATGTTTTTGTAACCTTTGCTCTATTCGAGCACATGGTTGCAAGGAGTGCTTTTTGTAAAGTAAATTACCAAGCGAAGTGTGCGAACGCTTTGTTCGCATCAGCCATCTTATGTGTATTTTCCTTTTTCTTAACTGCTTCACCTTCATTCTTTGAAGCGGCGAGAATTTCATTAGCAAGCTTGAGGTGCATTGGCTGACCCTTTTTTGATCGTGCAGCTGCGATAATCCAGTTCATAGATAGATAAGCCTTTCGTTCTGGTCTTACTTCTCGTGGAACCTGATAGTTCGCGCCTCCGACTCGTCTTGAACGCACTTCCACTGAAGGAGCCGCATTCTTGAGAGCTGTATCGAAAACTTCAAGAGGATTTTCAGTCTTTGCTAGATCTTTGATTACATCGAGCATGTCGTAAACGACTCTTGATGCAGTCACCTTCTTTCCATCGAGCATGACGTGGTTAATGAATTTCGCCAAAGAATCAGAGTTATACTTGATATCTGGCTTTAATGTGAGCTTTCGCTTTATTTTTCTTCGCATTGTTTTAATCTTGTGCAGTTCTTCAGCATGTAACGCTTTTTACATACTTACTCTGCTTATAATAATTTATAATTATTTCTTCGCTTCTTTTGGACGTTTTGTACCGTATGCAGATCGCTCCTTTCGTCGCTTGTCTACTCCAGCACAGTCGAGCTTACCTCGGACGATTGTGTATCTAAGACCTACGTCTTTTACACGACCACCTCGGAGAAGTACTACTGAGTGCTCTTGTAGGTTGTGACCCATACCTGGGATATATGCAGTAACTTCATAACCGTTTGTAAGTCTTACTCGAGCAATCTTTCGAACCGCTGAGTTAGGCTTCTTTGGAGTCTTTGTAGTTACCTTTGTACATACACCTCGCTTGAATGGAGAGTCATACTTTACAGGTCTGTTCAAAAGATGGTTGAAACCACGAGTTAAAGCCACAGCTTTTGATTTTCGCTTGGCCTTAAATCGATTCTTTTTTACTAATTGGTTTAATGTTGGCATTAATTACTTTACTTAAATTTATTCTGATCATTGCAAAAGCCCTGACCCTCGTATAAGTGGACTAAAGACTACTATAAATATAGTTAGAAAGCAAGGCTTTACCCTAGATGACGACAATTATATGTAATCCGAGTGCATTCTGACTGGCAATTGACTAACAGCCACCCGGCAACTAACCGACAAATGCCTGACAACTAGCCAACAATTACCTTAAAAATGAAGGAAATGACCGGGTTTATTATCTCAACAAAGGCAAAGATAAAAATTAAAGTGAGAAAAAAACCATAACCCTCTATTTTTCTGAACAATTCTGCTGTTTTCATTGGGAAAAGCGCATAAAGCACCTTTGAACCATCAAGTGGCGGCAAAGGGACCATATTGAATACTGCGAGCGCGATGTTTGTATATATAGCCATTACAAGTAGTGTTTGTGTGTGCTCGAGTAATCCAACACCATAAAACCTTAATATTAGCCCTAGAATCGTGGCAATTACGACATTTGATAGCGGGCCAGCTATTGCAACAATTGCCTCACCAAAACGCTTGTTCTTGAGGTTATAAGGATTAAAAGGGACAGGCTTCGCCCAACCAAGCATCAAGCTCCCTGGCAAAAGCATACATATAATAGGAACAACCACAGATCCTACTGGATCGACATGCTTCAAAGGATTCAAAGTAAGTCTCCCTGCGAGTTTTGCAGTTGGATCACCCTGCCAAAGCGCCGCCACACCATGCGATACCTCATGTATAACAACCGAAAAGATGAGGATAATGAATGAAAAAATGAGTAACAAAGCCATGGTCTATGAGTTAGTGTAAATAAATATTGCCAAACTTAAAATGTATGATACCATGGCTCTACATATGTCAAAAGTCTGCGCAATTACAAAAAGAAGCTCTCAAAGAGGCGGCGGTTATTCAAACGCTGTTCGAGCCACTAAATTCAACCCAACAGGAATTGTCCGAAAGTATGCAAACCTTCAGACCAAGAAGATTTTCATCCCTGAAATCAACAAATCTGTTCGATTGACTATTTCTACTCGAGCACTCAAGACTATTCAGAAGAATGGTGCGTACGCAACTCTCAAAAAAGCTAACTTGATCTAAATCGGTTATTTTTATAAGTTCGATGGAAAAGGCGCCATGATGGCGCTTTTTTCTTTTCATCATTTATAGTTGGCAGGTAGAGCATCGACACTGTTGTTGTACATACTATTTCTGACCTACCGTTTCTGCTGTTGTGCCTCATACATATAGAATCGCGCCGTACCAAGATTGTCTGTTCGGTAAATTTGTTTTTCAGGAACATATCTCTTAAGAAGATCCACTACTTGTTTATGCGGGTGGCCGTATGAATTTTTTTCGCCGGATGATATCAGTACTATTTTGGGCTTAATGGTGCTGAGCAGATATTCTGAAGTTGAGGTCTTTGATCCATGGTGACCAACTTTTAAAATATCGATTGTCCCTGCTCTCTGCGCAAAAATCTTTTCTTCTTCTATACCTGAGTCACCAGTGAATAGAATTTTATTACCGTTGTTTTGTGAATTGAAAACAAAGACAACTGAGTCTTCATTTGCGGCGCGATTGTTTGTATTTGTCTTTAGCCTTGAAATCTCTTTTTTGAAATCTGGATAAATAATATTTATACTCGCATCTTTTTGTGCGCGCGCTACAGACTGCACATTATTTTTTTTCGGTAAATTTGAATGAAATGTTACTCCCACACCATTGAATCCAAGTCTCAGTATTTTTACTCTGCTAATTTTTTTGTCGTCCTTCAGGCGATCTATATATCCATATTTTAGGGGTGAAGAAATTATTGCCCCGACCTTGTATGACTTGAGTAGTTTTGAAATCACACCCGCATGATCAGCGTCATCGTGTGTCAAAAAAATCAGGTCATATGTCTTGCGTTTATATGAAATTGTTTTGAACATATTTTTGAGAATATCAGGAAGACCCCCAAGCTCCGCACTCCGCACATCTGATTCGCTTTTTTCAAATTTACTAAAATCATTACCTGTGTCGATTAAGATTTTTTGCCCGTGACTTAGCTTCAATGAAAAACTGTCACCTTGTCCAATATCTTTCATTGTGAGTATCTCAACCTGATTTTCACTGAGTATTCTTTGCCATAACACATAGCCCAAAATGTTCGTGGATGAGACAAAAAGACCCGCCCCCAAAACTAGAAATAGAACCTTTGTGTAGACATGGTATACTGCTCTTGAAATCATTTACTAGATTTAATTAATTTATTGATATGACATTTATTGAGAAAAAATTTGAGATCCCAGCACTTGATGGCATTAGCCAAAAGACAGTCGATGAACACCTCAAGCTTTATGCAGGGTATGTGAAGCATGCAAACTTAATCCAGGAAAAGCTAAAGGAACTCTACAAAGATCAACCTGCAAATGTGTATGTAATTGGTGAGCTCCACA
This sequence comes from uncultured Candidatus Saccharibacteria bacterium, assembly GCA_964627085.1. Lineage (GTDB taxonomy): Bacteria > Patescibacteriota > Minisyncoccia > Phycocordibacterales > CAIZLB01 > DALYDD01. The sequence continues at coordinate 17,693 of CAZVIP010000001.1, forward strand.
GGCGCTTTGGTTTTGAATTTGATGGAATGAGAAACCACGAACTTTATTTCGATCAGCTCCAAGGTTCTGCATCACCACTTAGTTCAGACAGTGCGCTCGCACAAAAAATTTCTGCGACATGGGGATCAGTCGAAACATGGATGATTGAGTTCAAAAGTCTCTGTCTCACACGAGGTATCGGATGGTCGATTTTGCACTATGATAAAAACACTGACACTCTTATCAATTCATGGATCGAGGAACAACATCTTGGACATCTAGCCGGTGTTGATATTGTCTATGCACTCGATATGTGGGAACACTCATATATGCTCGACTATGTCCCAAGTGAAAAGAAAAATTATGTTGAGTCTTTTATAAAGAATACAAATTTCTCTGTCCTTGAAAAAAGATTTGAAGCACTACAGTCTTAGATTAAAGTCAGTCGACTTTTTGTCCTAACCACCCTCCTCTGCCACATAAATCAAACCTATAATTTGTTTGGCACACAGGTAATGTGTTACATACATCTCAAAACTTCTGCCAGTATTGATCCGGCAGGAGTTTTGTTTTTTTGTGAGCATATTCTGATTTGCTGTTTTTTAGCCATCTTTGATTTGTGTGTTATTCAATCTGGGTTCATGTCTGTAACTTAGATAATTCAGAAAGAAAATTGCAGGCAATAGATAGGCATATGCAGTGCACATTTCAACAGTTGAATATATTTTGAGCGGTATTGTTGAGAAAGTGAATGATGAAAAAAACTCAGCCACCCATATTATCTCTCCTAACAAAATTGATGAAACCCCTTTGAATAACATAGCGAGAGGCAAAGTGATGTAACTCGCACACAGCATAAGAAGTACCATAAGCATGGTAAAGGGAATAATAGGAAGTACGAGTATATTTGAGAAAATGAATACTGTAGAGAGATCACCTGATATGTGTAACAGAAGTGGAAATACCAAAATCTGTGTTGCAAGTGAACTTGAAATTATCTCTCGGAGCATAAATTTTTTTGGAATAAATTTTATCAAATTCCCTATCGGACCAGTCAAAGTCATAAGTCCTAGTGTCGCCATAAAGCTCAGTTGAAAAGACATGTCGTATAGCGGAAGCAATGGATTGTGAATAGACATAATAAGTCCGGTGATAAGCAGTAGCATGACCGATGAATTCGACTCAAGAAAACTTGTCCCGCGCGGTTCGGGGTCTAAATCTGAATTTGAATTAGGTCCGATATCACCATCACTCATCTCATTATTTTTTTCCGGAATCTTATTTTCATAAATTCCAATGAGTGTGTTAACAATCACTGGCACACCACTCATGAGCACAGATCTGACAACGGATGGCGAGGCACCGGTCATCAAGCAAAACAAAGTCATCAAAACCAAACCGAACACTGATTGTGCAAGCGGTGGAAATCTTTTGAGAACTGAGAAAAGTGCCACCGAAATAATGGAGACATTTGATCCAGATAAAACAACAATATGTATCAATCCAACTTTTCTGAATTGCTCGAGTAGTTCAGGTGTCATCGTACCCTTCCCCGAAATAGTGAGGCCAGAAGCAAGGTCACTCAGTGGACTATCCAAAAGTGAAAATATTTTATTTTCTAGACGCTTCCGTAAATCAATCAAGCTCCGAGTGAGTGTAAAAGAATGCCTTTGAGTCATCTCATGTATCACAAGTTTTTTTATTTCAAATCGTATTCTCTCTTTTCTCAAAAAGTTTGCGTAGCTCAGTTTTTTATCATCACATCCTGAGTTCCCTGAAAGACATCTATCTATCTGACCGAGGTTACCAGAAACATACAACATGTCTCCAATATCGACCGATTCATTGATACCAATTTTCGCGAGAGTATCCACCAATGCAAGACCGTATATATTCGCTGACACATATTCTGGATCACTGACTGTGCCACACATCTTAAAATCTGCCGACTCACACACCTCTGTGACTCTTATCTTGAATGTATATTTCTCTGATTTTATTTTTGGCTCCTCGGCGACAAGTATTTTGAAAAAACCTCTCCCGACATGTCGACTAAGTTCTGTCTCCCGAGATTCGGATTCGGTCACTGAAAAATACCGGATACCATACACCAGACAAAGCACAACCAAAAGAATAATCTGAAGTTTTGTTTTTACCCTCACCTTGCCATCATAAAAAAGTACACATTAAATAATGTGTACTTTTTTCTCAAATATTTCCGAAGCCTCAAAACACAGGTGTCCCCACTTTTCTTAATCAACTAGATTAACCAATCTTCAAAAACTCACTCACGATTTCATCTTCATTAGATTTTGAAAAAGATTTCTTAAACTTTGCTTTTGATGTACCCTTCACTCTTTTTTCACATTCAGCCCAAGTCTGATCTTTGAATATTTGGCCGTCCACCATACTGACATATGAATAAGCTATTGCACTTTTTGATTTTCCGCTGGCAGATTTTTTATTGTCCTTAAAAGTTTTTATTTCTTGCTCACTGATAAGCACCAATACATCCTGGTGCGAATAATCTTCTGCAAAACCAGAATAAAGATCTTCAGGATTTCCATCGGCAAAAGAAGTTGCAATGACATCACATCTTTCATTACCAGGCACTCCAGCATGTCCGGGCACCTGTCTCCACTCAAATGCAAAACCATTTGATTTTAATTTGATGAGTACTTCATCAATCGACTTCCAGATATCGGCATTTTTTACATCCTCCTTTCCTTGAGTTATCCAATTATTTCTTTTCCACCCTTTGATCCAGGTTGTGATTCCATTTATTAAATAGCCCGAATCCGTATGAATAATACAAGTTTTCTTGATGTCATTTTCCTGATAGTAATCAACAAAAGACTCGAGAGCCTTGAGCAGCGCCATCATCTCCATACGATTATTTGTGGTGAGTGCCTCTTTTCCTCCAAATTCATCAACTTTAATTCTGCCATGCGAATCTGGATATACGGCAATTGACCCATATCCCCCAGGACCAGGATTACCCCTTGATGAACCGTCGCTGTAAATAACTATCGATGCTGGTTTATGTGACATATTATTTATTAAAATTTAATCTGCGATTTTATATTTTATGCTTTTATATTTAAGCCAAAACAATATGACCATTATATAACATTTAAAACTTTTATCCTGACTTCACTTGCTCCCCTAAACTGATTGAGCTCAAGCTGGCCAATAATGACTGGGTTTTTGATAGCCATGAGCTCAGCGAGCTTGTCCGCTCCAGTATATTCAGTAAAAAACTGTATACCTTTTATATGCCCGCAATCAATTTCTAGATGCTCTTTTGTCTTACCAAATAGCCTAGGTGAAATAGCATGTAGCCCTCTTATCGCAAAGATAGGTCTTTCATTTCCAACTCCAAATGGCGACAGCTTGGCAATTTCAGTATATAAACCACGACCAACATCCTTGATATCAATTTCAAGGTCGACAATTGGCAGATCCGAACCTGTAGGCGAAGCACTTTCTGACAGACCTGCATCTGCAATTTTATTTTTATTGTCGCTTTTATTCACATATATTTTGTGAAAAGCGCCAACAAGCCCCGCCTCAAGCTCCGCAACTTGTTCATTCGTAGTCGAAAACCCTCCTGACATGGCATGTCCGCCTTTGTTCACAAATAAACCCTCTCTAGTACCATTCATAAGCTCGACAATATCGACACCCTCAACAGATCTCACTGAACCTTTTATAAGTCCATCATCACTTTGACCCCATACAAATACAGGCTTTTTTGCCAGCTTGAGTATTTGTGTGGCTACAAGCCCGAGTATCGGCGGTTTCCATCCTTTGTCACCAATGACAATCACCGGCAACTGTGCGTCCATACCCTTGAGCATAGTATTCACCTGCTTCATGGTTTCAGCGACCATTGTTTTTCGTTTTGTATTGATGGTGTCGAGCTCTTTTGCCAATCTCATAGCATCATCAAAATTTTGTGCAGTAAGTAAATCAAAAGCCAATGCAGGAGAGGCAAGTCTTGAAGCAACATTGATGCGTGGCGAGATTGTAAATGTCACATCTTCTTCCTGCATCTTACTTTTTGGAATAGCATTGCATTCACAAAGGGCATTTATCCCAAATCTCTTTGACTTACGAAGAACAATTAGACCGAAATACGCAAGGACACGATTTTCACCAACAAGTGGTACCATGTCAGATAACGTTGAAATACCCACCAAATCAAGGAGCCATTTTTCATACCCTTCTGGAATACTAGCCTTATATATAAGGTTATTTTGTTGAATAGTTTTGACCAAAGCGACGACAATCTTATACATCACCGCAGCTCCACAGAGCATTTTTTCAGGATATAGACATGTCTGCTGTTTTGGATTCACAATTGCAAATACATCCGGCACAATATCATGTGGCAAGTGATGATCTGTAACAACAATATCAATATCTCTCCCTTTTGTTTTTTGTGAATAAGCTCTGATATCAGCACATGGAGCAACATCTGCAATACCACAATCAATCGTGATAACCAACCTGCAATCAGCATCAATATATGGCTCAACTACTGAGCTATGTAGTCCGAAACCTTTTTCGTGTCTATCTGGGGCAATATACGAGACATTTGAATATGAAATTGTCGTAAAGAAATCATGAATTATAGATGCCCCTGGCAAACCATCTGCATCATAATCAGAGTAAATTAAAATATGTTCATTGTTTTCAATAGCAGAAAGTATCCTTGTGACTACTTTTTCCATATCCTTGAGTAAAAAAGGGTCATGTATACCCGACTCAAAATCTGGTGACAAAAACGAATCCCTTTCAATGTCAGAGACTCCACGCAAGTGAAGTAATTTATCCAAAATACTCATATCTTTATAATCCGCATCGAATCCTTTTCCACCAGTATGCTGCTTGAGTATATATTTCATAAGACTTGTTATTTCCGGATTCTATCATAGAATGCATAATATGAATCAAAAAATGCATGCAAATCACCAAGAAGATTGTGTTTTCTGTAAAATTGTTACTGGAGATATCCCAGCCACAAAAATATATGAAGACAGTGAAACCCTAGCCTTTTTAGACATTTCCCCTGTTAGCCCTGGTCACACTCTCGTAATTCCAAAAGACCATTTCGAAAATATATACACCACACCCACAGAGCTATACTGCAGAATCCAAATGTCAGTACAAAAAGTAGCACTTGCGGTCAAACAAGCAGTTGATGCAGATGGCATAAACATTATTTCAAACAATGAAGCCGCAGCAGGTCAGGTCATCAACCACTCTCATGTACACATCATTCCAAGACATAATGACGACAGTCTCGCCCACTGGCCACATATCCAATACAAAACCGAACAAGAAATCAGCGACACGGCCGAGAAGATCAGAAAAGAGCTCAACTAGCGCTAAATTCAATTAGCAACTGACTTAGCTGGTTAGGCAAGCGCATCAATTCCAGGCAAAGTTTCATTTTGCAGAAATTCAATCATAGCCCCACCACCTGTTGATATATAGACTGATGGATTTACATTATCTATTTCTGCAATCGCAGCTGTCGTATCTCCACCACCAAGAAGTGACTCAATACCTCGGTCTGATAACAATTTAGCGAGAGCAATCGTTTGCTCTTTGAATCCAATTTCATAATTGCCCATAGGTCCATTCCAGAGTACAAATGGTTTTTGGCCACTTGCATCACATTCATCAAAAAACTTAGTGACTTCTGCAATTAAATCAGGTCCGATATCCAATACTGATTCATTTCCACCTACCATATCTGTCGCCACAGTCCGGATCTGTCCGTCTGTGTTTTTCACAATCACATCTTTTGGAATGATTAATTTCGGACTATTTATTATGGATGAAAGAGATACCTCGACATCACTCACGAGTGAAGTACCTACACTGAGCCCTTTTGCTTTCATAATATCGTTGAAAAGCGCACCACCAACAATAACCTTATCAGCACTCTGCATAAACTTTTCAATCAAAGGAAGTTTGGTTTCAAATTTTGCACCGCCAAGTACAAATAGAAATGGATGAGTTGGATGAAGTCCTTTTTTCAAAAAACTAATTTCTTTTTCAAGTTGGAATCCTGCAGCATGTGGAAGTAGTGCTGGCAAACCAGTAACTGATGCATGTGCTCTATGTGAGACAGAAAAAGCATCATTGATATAAAAATCCGCGAATGACGCAAGTATTTTCGCAAATGCAGGATCATTTTCTTTTTCCCCTGGTACCACTCGAAGGTTTTCAAACAAAACAATACTATCCCCCAAAGACATTATTTCAGCCTTAATTGAAGCCGCATTTTCAGGACTTACATATGCATCGTCAACAAAAAGTCTTGCTGGCATATCAGGCATGAAATTAACCGCAAATGGATATTCAGCAGGATTTGATGCATGAATATTATTAATATGCGCAGCGACAGCATCAAGACTTGCTTTTTGTTTATTCTCAATATGTGAGATTAAAATAATTTTTGCGCCCGCTTTAATCAAAAAAGAAATAGTCTCAAAAGATGATTTAATTCTAAAGTCATCAATCACCTTCCCATCGATAACCGGCACATTATAATCCACACGTACAATAACTGTTTTTCCACTAAGTTCCGAAGGGTTTATTTGTGAGATGAGTTTCATTTATTTTTTCTTATTATTCTTATTTGGATTCTTTGTGTTTTTCACACTTTTGGTACTTTTTGCGCTTTTGCTATTTGTAGAAAGCGGCTTTGCCTTAGTCTTTTTAACTTTTTGTTTAATTATTTTTGATTTCTTTGCTACAACTGAACTTGTTTTTATCTGAGCCAGAGTATGTGACTCAGCATTTAGTTTATTCTTTTTGTCCTGGAGCGAAGTCTTGATGTCTCTGATTTTTTGAATATCCTTAACCTTACTTTCGCTTATTGTTGGAAGAATAATCGCAGAGCATATGTCCTCGAAACTCTTTGGATCAAAACTTGCTCGTCCAATCAATAAACCATCAACTTCACCGTTCCAAATAATATCCTCTGCATTTTCAGCATTTACTGAACCCCCGTAGAGAATCTTTGTTCCTGTTGCAATGGAATCATTATATAAATCTCGGAGAACTTTGCGGATATAAATAACCATCTGATGAAGCTCATGTCCTGTGAGAACAACAACATCCTTTTTACCAATAGCCCACACAGGCTCATAAGCAATCACGAGGTTTGCAAAATCAGTATTAGACATTCGCGAGAGCGAAGACTTAATTTGTCGTTTGATCTCATCTAGGTATAGACCTTCTGCATCTCTCTCGGTCTCACCAATACATAAAATAGCATTCATTTTTGTGAGGAGTATCTGACCCATCTTAACGGCAACAATTTCATCTGTATCACCCATAGCACGCCTCTCTGAGTGGCCCACGATAGAATAACTAGCACCAATAGAGTGTATGAGACTGGCAGAGACCTCTCCGGTCTTTGACCCCATCTCAAAAAAAGATGCGTCCTGACTACCAACAAGAGTCGGTGAACCAGCAAATGCTGATTTAAGGATTGAAATCAAGGGGTACGGCGGACAAACCAATACCTGAAGAGAGACATTAGATTTATTTACCTTTTTATATGTCTTTGAAATTGTAGCAAAAGCGACAGCGCGCTTATTGGCCTCAGCAAGAGTGGCTGGCGTCATTTTCCAGTTCGCGACAATAAGTAGTTTTTTATTTAGTTGTGACATGATGGAATTATATCATGTGCAAATTTTGTCGCTGTCCTTGTGTCTCGCTTTTTTTTATTGTTCAATCTCCTTCCAAGTATCCACATTCCAAGCACCAGATGGTCCAGAATCAAATGAAATGTCTGCAAGGCCTGATTCATATGTCACCGTTGCACCGCCTTCCATAATTATCTTATTCGCTACAGCAGACTTTGCAGCAAACCCCCCACTAAACTTGATTGTTCCAAATGGTGCCAAAAGCACAACTGAACTTGCGCCTCCTTCAGCAACTACTGTGATACCTGATCCAGTCTCAGTTTTGTCTGTTATTAGCAAAACATAACTTCCTGACTGACCATTTCCAGTAACCACACCCCCGCCTTGTAGACTTGCAGTATTAGCTACAATAAATTCATCCCCTGTACCGTATCCAGTAGCAAGCTGTACACGTCCACCTCCTTCTACCTTGAATAAACCAGTCACATATAGCGGACCATTAAGAGTAAGTATTGCACCCCCTCCAACAATCAAATCACCGTTAATTTTCATTGGTCCTTGTGTACTTGTTGAGGTATTATTGCCCAAATTCCAAGTTGAATTTCTGACGACACCGGTTGATGCCTCATCTTTCCATGCTTGAATATTGGCAGCTGAAATTGGCATACCGATAGCAGTTGGAAGTGGTTGTGTAAGATTACAAGCCTTATTATTTCCAGTTCCAAGCTGACAATAGAGCGCACCACTCACTGTTGAGTTATTTACCGAACCAGCATTGGCACTACCGTTTATTGTCATACCACTGATTGTCCCAGTTGTCCCAACAGACATTGAGAAAAATACATCCTGTCCACTGGTTGCATCATAATAACTTCCCCATGTTGTACCATTCTTATTCCTAAGCTTGAGCTGACCATCAGCATATACACCATTATTTGTAGCAAAAGTATAATAATTCGCATTACTTCCTTGATATTCAATCGTCATCCAATAATCCGTATTTGCAGATATGGAAGCAGGTGTTGCAGGATAAATTTCAACCCAATCATATGCCGTTGTCACGAGCGAGGCACTCATAGAGCCCGTACCACCAATTTGAGTGGTTCCAACTGAACCACCACTATTATTGTAAATTTTGAGTGTTGCATTCGCAGGTGCACCAGTCTTTTTTACATAGACATTAAAAGATGAGATCTGTGTTGTTGTAGCGAGGCGAAATTTTTGGGCAAAGAGCTGGACATTATTTGATTTACCTACATCAATAGTTGTCGTAGGGGTTGATGTAGTACCATTTTGCATGATCGGCGTATCACTCAAATATGATGCAACCGTTGCATTTCCAGTGATTGTTGAACCACCCGACGCAGTAATATTTCCATTTGAATATACATTTCCATACACTGTTGGTCCTCCACTCATTTGAAAACCTCCATTACCAACTTGCAGTCCGAAATTAATTGAGACACCTGTACCTTGTGTGAATCTCGCCCTTGAAGCCCGCTGTGAAGTACCATTTTCACCAATTGCAATGATTTGTTTTGAACCACCCACATCAGTAACCTGTGCAGTTGAAGTTGAACCATTTACCGAGAGCACAAGTGTGGCAGGCAATGTACGGCCAGAATTAAGTCTATACAGTGCATCATCTTGCAAAATATCCGCGGAGTTTACACTTTTGCGAGCAGAAAGTATTAGATTAGAGTTTTTGATTTGTGATGCAATTGGTGATGCAATACCAATGACAACTACAAGTGAGAGTACCAAAAAAATCATGACCGTCATCATAATGACTTGCCCGCTTTGTTTGTTCACCTTTTGAAGACTCACTCTTTTTCCAAATATGTTTTTTTGCATCTTTTTCACTTGTTTACAATTAAATAATTACTGATAAGTACCACGTAAAATCACTGTACTATAAAAGTTTTTTGAAATTACAGCCGGAGTTGCCTCATCTGATAAAAGACTGAGCTCAATCTTTAATGCCACTGAATTTGAGGTAGTTATTTGATAAAGAGTAAAACCTATAACCTTCACACTTTCATTTGTGAGAGGCCCTTGATTAATATTATTTTCAGACACATAAAGCTTGTCTCCAGAAACAAAAAATCGAGTTGTTGTTGATTGGCCAGAGGTCAAATCTGTTGCGATAAACGTCACGGCACCAGGTGAGATTTGAAATGTGGATGATGCCGCATTAATACTATCTGAACTACGAGCCACACGTGTGATTCTATCAAGTACAGAAATTGCTGAGTCCTCAATCTCTCTTGTGTTTCGGACGGCTCTATAATTGGTCGTAATCATAAGTACTGACTGCACAATTGTCCCGAGAAGCAAAACAAGCATCGACATATATACAAGCAGCTCAATAAGTGACATCCCTCTGATGTATTTAGCTTTTGAGTTTACTTTTGAGCAGTTTTTCATGTTCATGTGATTAATTATTGAAAGTTTTGAAGATATATAGATCGACCGATCTTGTGGTTGTCCCAGCTTGCCCAGGCCATGCCACACTGACTGTGGCTCTTCTGCTATTTGTATCTACTGTGCCACCGCTTTCTACCAAATTAAAACTTCCATCTCTATATGCATCTGAATACACGATTGTTCGAGTAAAAATATCAACAATTTGCGGAGTGGTTGTCGCTGTCCAATTTCCATTTCTCCATCTCAAATAATATGTTGTTCCAACTGTGCTTGAGGCAATGTTTGACCATGAGGTATCTCGCATCACTCTCACAGCTTCTACACCCTCTTCGATAAGAAAAGTACTTTGTATCTTCTCAGTATTTTGAAGTGAGATGTCGACCAGTGATCGATATGCATTAATAATACCGATAATAACTGAACCCATAATCGCAGAGGCGATAATTACTTCAACCATTCCAAAACCTTTTTTATTTTTAAACCGATTCATTATTAGTACTATTGTACCTCAACTAATCCGGTTCCGTATATATTTATCAACTTTTGCTTGTTGGTAATTCCTGTTGATTTGAAAATTATTGTACCAGTTGCATTTGGTGTACCTGAAATTTTATTAAAATACACATCAACAGCACCACCGGAGAGGTTGATACTATCTACATATGTCCTATTGTTGAATACCTGCACGAGATTTGTTGATGAACCGTTTACAAAACTTTTCCCTTGGAAAAGAGTAGCTGTCGTCGAAGCAAAGTGCACACCATAGTTTAGATTTCTTTCACCACCAATCGTGAGTGCCTTAGCGCGGATTAATGTACTGACAACATTTTCAACGTCTTTATCGAGCATCTGCTGATTAGTCATTTGCTTAAAGACAGTCATGGATAGACTAAGGAGCAATGTCAAAATACCAATTGAAACCAAGATTTCAATCAAAGTAAAACCAGCCATTCCTTTAGGCGTATTTTCGCGAGTACCTTTACTTACCTCAACAGTTCCGTTTTTATTCAAATTTTTATCAAAAATAGATAATTTGGTCATTTTACTTATATTTTAGAGATTATTCATAACTGAATACATCGGAGTAATCATCGATACCGCAAAGAACCCAACGGCCGCACCAATAAAGACCATCAAGAATGGCTCGATAATTGTCGATAGATCTTTTGTCTTTTGCTCAACTTCATTTTCATAGAATGTGGCCACACCAATAAGCATGGCAGCCAGTTTACCTGTCTCTTCTCCTACACTAATCATTTCACCCACAAAAACCGGATATAGCTTATTTTGCTTTGAAAATACCGTAGATAGTGGCTCTCCTTTTTCAACAATTTTTTCAGTCTCTGCTAATACATCCTTATAATATGTGTTTTGCATCACTTCACCTGTGATTTTTACTGCCTGTAGCAAATCAACACCTGCAGACAAAAGCGAAGACAGAGTTCTAGTCGTCTGAGCAGCATTTGACTCCTTCAAAATAGGGGCAACAATCGGTATTCGAAGTACGATAAAGTCAAAAAATCTTTTACCCTTTTTAGTACGCAGAGCATACATAATCAAGACAATCACTCCAATAACCATGAAAAAAGCCAATATATAGTAATTCTGTAAAAAAGAACTCATGCCCAATACTATTTTTGTAGAAGTTGGAAGCTCCACCTTGAGATCAGTAAATGTTTTTGTAAGGCCAGGCACCACATATACCATCATGAGGATACCAATAATGGCCATCACTGAGATAATTACAGAGGGATACATCATGGCTCCTTTTACCTTCTTGTGAAGGGCGAAAGTCTTATCCATCTGAGATGACACATGTTTTAGTGAATCAACAAGGTTTCCAGACTCCTCGCCTGCTCTAACCATTGAGACAAAGAGCTTACTAAACACCTTTGGATGGGCAGCCAGTGACTCATTGAATGTCTTTCCAGATGAAATAGATGCATTGAGGGTACGGCAGACGGCCTGCATCTTCTGATTTGTACTTTGTCTTTCAATTACATTGATTGCCCTTGAGAGCGAAAGGCCGGCTTCGAGCATGTTCCCCACATTTCGGGCAAAAGTAATCTTATCGAGTGTCTTTATTCTCGAAAAGAGAGTTATTTGCATAGATCTTTTTTCTTTGGCTTCTTGCACGGTAACCAAAGTCTCACCAGTTTTTTTGAATTCCTGATAGAAAACTGATTTATCAGCAACATCCATACTACCCGAAAATCGAGCACCTTCTTTTGTAATTGATGTATAGGCGAATTTCATTTCTAATGTGTATATAGTATATCACCACAACACCGCGTGTGCGGAATATTACTCAACAGAAACCACACGCAAAATTTCTTCAATTGATGTGAGGCCTTGTACTGCTTTGAAGATTCCGTCTTCAAACATTGTGAGCATGCCTTCTTTGCGAGCTTGTACCTCAATATCATCGCTTGTCTGTCCTTTAATAACCATTTCTTTAATTGCAGGAGAAATTTTGAGTACTTCATGTATACCCACACGACTCTTGTACCCATCTTCACTTTCAGCATCAGGTACTGGTTTGTAGAACGGAATGGTTGTCCAGTCTGCATTTTTTTCTACGATATTTTCCTCTCTAAGTGCATTCAATATTTTATCCATGTCCACATGTTTTGAAACCTGGGCGAGTTCTTCTTTTGTCAAAATATATTTTTGTTTTGAAGAGTGCAGTCGGCGCACAAGTCTTTGCGCAATTACCACTCGGAGTGTTGATACAAGAAGAAACGGTTCACATTTCATATCAATAAGACGCGGAATACATCCAGCTGCAGAGTTGGTGTGCAAAGTTGAAAGTACGAGGTGACCTGTGAGTGCAGCATTGATAGCGAGCGCCGCAGTTTCATTATCTCGAATTTCTCCCACCATAATTACATCAGGGTCTTGTCGAAGAAGTGAACGAAGTCCAGAGGCAAATGTAAAACCGATTTCAGGTTTTACTTGAGTTTGATTTACACGCTTCATTTGATACTCAACAGGATCTTCAACTGTAGAAATATTTACATCAGGTGTATTTAAAATGTCGAGAGTTGTATAGAGGGTTGTTGTCTTACCAGAACCAGTTGGCCCTGTTGTCAAAATCATACCGTCAGCGAGATTTGTAGCTTCGTGAATAAGCTCAAGGTTTCGGCCGTGAAAACCAAGTTTTTCAAGGGTAAAACCAGATGCGGTCTCACGCAAAAGTCGCATAACTGTCTTTTCTCCGAAGTATGTCGGTAGTATCGAAACTCGAAATGAAATCTTTTCGCTGTTGAGTTCGATGCGGAATCGGCCGTCTTGTGGGAGTCTCTTTTCATCCAATTTCAAATTAGAAAGTACTTTGATACGCGCAGTAATACTGGCACCAACTTTTTTTGGCAATACCATGGCATCATGCAAAATACCGTCAATTCGATAACGCACCACGACTTCAAGTTCCATTTGTTCGATATGAATATCAGATGCATCCTGGAGTACTGCATGCTTCAAAAGTGTGTCGACAATACGAACAACAGGTAAATCCTCCGCAAGTTTTTTCAAATCTTCACCGCTTGCACTATCACCTTCTTCTTGTCTTACTTTTAGATTGCTCGCCTCTTGTTGAATAATATCTCCGAAGTCTGCCTTGAGTGTTTTTTGATATTGGATTAAAGCAGCCTTCATCGACGCCGTATTTGTCAGTCGAGGTAAAATCTTGAGACCTGTTTTCTTTTTTACAAAATCAATAGCAGATAAATCATCTGTATCGAGCATAGCAACTTCGAGTGACTCACCTTTTTTATCGTATGCAACAATATTGTGATTTCGTGCAATCGGTTCAGGAATAAGAGAGAGAACTTCAAACTCGAGCTTTTGATTTTTCAAATCAATAAATGGTACACCAAGTAAGTGTGCGAGTATCCTTCTATAATCATCTTCATTAATTTTTCCACCAGAAATAAGTATGTCCCCTATTTCAGATTTCTTGTCGGTTGCAGTTTGAAATGCAATATCAAGATCACTTGCACTAATTAAACCAGATTCGACAAGTGCTTGTTTGAGTTGGGTTGATTCGATGAACATGTATTGCAGATATTATACAACTATCCATAAAATAAAACTAAATTAAATTTGAAAAATCTGTTGAAAATTTTACTACCTTTGCTTAAAAATTATCAACAGCACCAGTCGCTAGATATGTACAAACATATATGAGAGGAATATAATTACAGTGGTTGGTCCTTTTGCACCACAGCTACGTGCATTTTTCTCTCAGCTACATGGGATGAGTGAGAATTAGTTAGTGAGTTTGCTCAGATAAAAAACCAAATACATACACCCGGCATTCGTGAATCCGTCTTGCCAACGGCCAGTCTTCCCACACTCGTACCATACAAGTGTGGAGACCAAACCCTCGCGGCCGCCCTATGAAACTGACAATTTCTAAGGGCGGCCTTTCCATTTTATAGATTTGACACCCCAAGCCAAAAAACATACTATATATAGCGTGAATGGTTCGCCCGAAAGGCGGGCCAAATTTTTTACCCAAAAAATCCCGAAATCCAGCGTAAAACCAGCAAAATCTGCCAACACACAGCTAGAAAACCCTTATTTTGGGCCAAAAAATGAATAAAATCACAATTTAATATCAAATCTCTGGCCACATGCCAAAGATTTAACGATTTATAACAAAAAAAACACATGTTTGATCTCAAAGTTATACATTCAGTGCTAGACCAGCTCGAAGAAGAGCGAGGTATTCCAAAGGAAAAAATCATCGAGGCCATCGAAATGGCCCTTGCAACAGCCTACAAGAAAGAATACGGCCGAAAAGGCCAGTATATTAGGGCTTCTTTTGATATTACATCAGGAGATACTCATTTTTATCAGGTCAAAACAGTAGTTGACCCTTCTTCAGTCATTTATGAAAAAGAGACTACAGAAGAACGCGAAAAAGCTGAAAATGACTCTAAAAATAACGCCGAAAACGCAGAATTAGGCGAAAAAATCTTCTTTAACGAAGAACAGCACATTTTGATTGACGATGCTCGAAAAATCAAAAAAGACATCAAAGTAGACGATGAACTCGTATTTCCACTAGAAGCAAAGGATGATTACGGACGAATCGCTGCCCAGACTGCTAAGCAGGTTATTATCCAGAAGATCCGCGAAGCTGAGAAAGTTTCAGTTCTTGGTGAATTCGGCAAAAAAGAAGGCGAAATTGTCTCAGGAACAGTCGAAAGAGTGGAAAGAGGCAATATTTACATCAATATGGGCCGAGCCGTCGGTCTTCTCCCTTATGATGAACAAATCCAAGGCGAACACTTCAAGCAGGGTGAGAGAGTCCGAGCCGTCCTCCTACGCGTAGACGAAACTCCACGAGGTATTTACCTTAGAATGTCACGCTCTAATCCAAAATTCTTGAGTGAACTCTTTAAAACAGAAGTACCAGAAATTGCAGGAGGTGTTGTCGAAATCAAATCTGTTGCACGAGAAGCAGGTGCGCGATCAAAAATCGCCGTATATTCAAGTGATGACCATGTTGACCCAGTTGGTTCTATGGTTGGATCAAGAGGTGTACGAGTAAACACAGTTTCAAGCGAGCTTGGTGGTGAAAAAATCGATATCATCGAATGGCATGAAGATCCTGCTAAATTTATCAAAGAATCACTCCAGCCAGCAAAAATTGTCAGCATCAATGTAAATGAAAGTGACAAGATGGCCATTGTTGAAGTAACAGAAGACCAGCAATCACTCGCAATCGGCAAAGGCGGACAGAACGTTCGACTTGCAGCAAAACTCACAGGATGGAGAATTGACATCCGATCAGTCAAAGGCGAAGTCCTCGCAGATGCAGAAGGTGAAGACGAAGACAATCTCAAAATAGATGAAAGCGATTTCAAGGATATTTCAAATCTAAATATCGCTGACGACGTTGCGCCAGAATTTCGAGATAAAGAATAATTATTAAAATTACATATCACATATGATTAAAGTTTTTGGTCACATATCACCAGATACAGATGCAACAGTGAGTGCGATTTTGTGGGCTTGGTATTTGAATACCTACAAGGCACAAAAAGCTGAAGCCTTCGTACTAGGTAGTCTCAACAAAGAAACATCATTCGTTCTTCACAAATGGAATATTCCTGAGCCAACTTTGCTCGACCGTGATCTCACAAAAGATGATCAGGTTGTCATTGTAGACACAAACAATCCAAAGGAACTTCCAGACACAATTGGTGAAGCAGATATTATTCAAATCATCGATCACCACATGCTTGTAGGAGGGCTTTCTTCACGAAAACCTATCCCTGTAACAATCGAACCAGTCGCATCAACCGCAACTGTCATGTTTGATCTCATGAACTCACATGTAGGATCTGAGCGAGCAGGAGGTGAAATTGATTTACCAACTGATATTGCAGGATTACTTCTTTCATCAATACTTTCTGACACATTGGCATTTCGATCGCCAACAACAACGCCAAAAGATAAAAGTGTTGCAGATAGCCTTGCAAAGAAACTCGGCCTCGATATCGAAACATATGCAAATGAAATGTTCGCTGCCAAATCTGATATTTCAGATTTCACAGACAAAGGACTCCTTCACCTTGATAGTAAGAAATTCGAGCTCGGCGACAAAAGTGTCAGAGTTTCAGTTATCGAAACAACAAATCCCGAAACAGTACTCGCTCGCAAAGACACAATTGTGCAAGCAATAGAGGAAATTAAGCAGGAAGAAAGCGACATTACAGACATCTTGTTTTTCGTTGTAGATATCCTCAAAGAAGAAGCAACCGTGTTCACATACAATCAATTCACAAAGGACGTCATCACACATTCTTTCGGAGTTGCAGTAGACGGTGACACACATATTCTTCCAGGAGTAGTTTCACGAAAGAAGCAAATTATCCCTTCACTCAAACTTTAAAATAATCCCCCACACCCATGTCAAAACCATTCAAAATCACAAAACAAGAACCAGTCAAAGACGTACATTGCGAAATTGATGTTCATGTAGAAATTTCAGAAGAAGAACTTACAAAATTCCGCGCAGAAGCAATCAAGAGTTTGAGTGCCGCTGTCAAAATTGACGGTTTCCGAGAAGGAAAGGTTCCAGAGAAAATGATTGTCGACCGATTCGGTGAAATCGCAGTTCTCGAAGAAGCGGGTCAGCTCGCTCTTGAGAAACACTATGGCGATATCATTGTGGCCACAGAACTTAAGCCAATTGGTTCACCAAAGGTTCTTATTACAAAAGTTGCCCCAGGTGAGGCTTTTGGAGTAAAGATGAATTTCTCAGTTCTTCCAGAAGTAAAGATTGCTGACTACAAAAAATTCAGCAAGGACGCTTTTAACCTAGATGAAAAAGCTCAAAAAGAAGCATCAGCTAGACTTGAAGTTACTGACAAGGAAATTGACGATGCAATCAAAAATCTCCAAGACCAAGTTTCACATCAGGAATGGCACGATGCTCATCCAGAAGATCACAGTCATGATCATGGAAAAAGCGAAGGCAAAGAAATTGAACTTCCTGAAGTTAATGAAGATTTCATCAAGAAATTCGGTGATTTCAAAACAGTTGAAGAATTCCGAGCAAAAATCGCAGATGGTATGAAACAAGAAAAAGGTAGAAAAGAAGTTGAAAAAGCACGTCTTTCACTTATGGAGAAGCTTATTGAAAAATCTGATATCAAAGTCCCTCGCCTCATGATTGATTCAGAGCTCAATCGTATGCTCGCAGAAATGTCAGCACAGATTTCTGAGATGGGTATGAAACTTGAAGATTACCTAAAGCACATCCACAAAACAGAAGATGATATTCGCAAGGAGTGGGAGAGTGATGCTGAAAAACGTGTTAAAACACAAATCATCATGACTGAAATTGCTGTTGCCGAAAAACTCGAACCAGCAAAAGAAGCTATTGAAAAAGAAGTAAACACTCTCATGAGTATGTACAAAGACGCAGACCGCATGCGCGCAACAATCTATGTAGAACAATTCCTCACAAATGACTTAGTGTGGAAATTCTTGGAGGCAGTGAAGTAATTGGATTAAAGCATTCAAGGTATACAGATATAAAGTTACACTTTAGAGAAAAGAGCACGACCCTTCCGGGTTGTGCTCTTTTTGCATTAGCTTTGGTTAGTTGCGATTCCTGGGCTCGCTCCATATACCAAATAGCCGACCTCGTCCAGACCCCACGGACTACTCCAATTTCCAAGTGGACTCACGAGCCCAATTCGATTTGGATACTTCGGATCAAACATTGGCACAGCCCATGTGCCGGAGGCTAACTTATGCAGTGATCCAAGAGCAATTATCTTCCGTCCAGAATTCCGCACCACCTCTGACTCAGGGCTCTTCAAATATGCATACAGCATCTCAAAAGTTGCCAGCTTATATTTCATTGACCTCAAGGTGTAATACCTTTGCTTCCGACTTCCATCTTCAAAAACAACCCACCACAATTCACGACCGTCGAGACCTGGATGAAACCCTCGTAAAATATCATACGCGCTTTCATTAAAAATATAATCCATCGGTCCAACTGAGTCATACAAAGTATTTAGTGAATATAGTTCACCTACTTCAAATGATTTGACCTCAAGTGAGTCCAGTCGTCTGGGTAATTTCATCTTTCCAGGTATAAGCTTACCATCTTCAAGGAATCTATTTTTATTCACGACGTAAGTGATGTTTGTGACCGTTTCATCCACTTTGCGTGCATATGGCAACCAATCAGGATCACTGGCCACGATTTCAGCAAATTTAGGAATTAGTATTTTGGTTTTATTCATAGCATTTTTGTTTGTGTATTCTAAAGGAGCATCAAGGTGACAAGGGTAGCAAATGTCTATATGCAGCCATATTTTATTGATCTTTCGCAATCTACCCGGTGACAAGTTTTGTCAGGCTTTGATTGTGATAAATTAACACCTTTCTCCGAAAAAAATATAGGACGAACGCACACATACGTCAAAGTGTTGACACATATTGACAACATGTATACCATATCAGTCATGGAACTCCTAACGGAAAAAGAAAAACAAATACTGGCCTCTTTATACAAAAATGGCTCAAGTCCAATTAGTAAAATCGCTAAGGATACCCTCATAAATAGAACAGCCCTCTATCACACCTTTGATCTATTAATTAAAAAAGGGTTAATCAACAAAAGCATTCGGGAGAACACTTCATACTTTGCACCCCTACCACTACCTGAATTTAGAGAATGGCTCAAAAAGCAAAAAAGCCAACTAGAAAAAGAAACCGACTCACTAAGTCAGTGGTCAAAAAATGTTAAGCAAAACTCGGGCGACAACCTTCAGACCGAAATCAAATACTATTCGGGTATTGAGGGGATGGAATATCTATATGCGGATGGCCTCAGGGATAATCCAGGAAAAGAAATCCTAGCCATTACAGACTACGATAAAGCTTATACAGAATTTAAAGGCTTCTTTGAGAATGAATATTTCCCTACCCGCGTAAAAAAAGGTATCCATGTAAAAAGCATCGTGTCCGAAGATTCACCAGCAGGTAAAAAAGATATATCGAGAAAACAAGATCTTCTACGTCAAATGAAATTTGCAAACATATTCAAAGATTTAGGCATCGAGCTCAACATATACAATGACAAGGTCTCTATCATTTCTCTTGATAAAAAGAACCCGACCGGCATCATCCTTAAAAACAAAATCATAAACAATGCCTTTAGAGAGATCTTTAATTTTATTTGGAAGAATTCAAAAAGTAGGTAAAAAGTAGGCAAATTTGCTCAATCCAGACGTTATAATACCCGCCCAAATTGCTCGGGGCGGGTATTTGATTTGTGTCGGTGCTGTTGCACCGATGATTTTAGCGCGCGAACCGGGCAAGCCGGTTGCGTCGGGCGTTTGCCTGGCGCGCGGTGTGGAAGGTGACAAACATCACACCAACAGCTAAAACGTCAAAGAGAAAGACGGTGCCTAACATTGCCTTGTGCACGATATTGGCATAACTGCCATTACCATGCAGTTGGACTGACTTGCGAACCATCTCCCCGACACAGCCGGTGAAAAAAGTTGCAGCCAAGACTGAGAAGCATGTTAGGAGAAAGTCAACCTCCTGCCGATTGAACATCGGCACTTTCGGCTGACTTGCTTTCAACTCTGCCTCATAGACGGCGCGGTCTTCTGCTACTCGGCGAGCAATCTCTGCGGGAGAGAGAAACTTTACACGGATCTTGACGGTCTGCTTTTTAAGGGTGTCGCCTGAATTTTTTGGCCGTGATTGGTCATCGAACTGATTCATGGGATTTTCTGGGTTGTGGCCTTTTGGGCCGGGTTGGTGGATTTGTTGTTGGTTCGCTACGTCCCACGGTGACAGTTTGTCAGAGTGATAGAAACGGTAAGATGGAAAGAATATCCTTGTATATTATACTACTTTTGGTGGTTTTGTCAATGTTTTGTCCTCCCTTGTCCCCTTAAGACCTAGAATTACCTGCAATACCCGGCCAGAAGCCAGACCTACTGCAAGATATTATAAATCCCATCATTGATTTTCTGTTCCTCACCAAAGGCTTGTTTTCGAGCTTCTTTGTAGAGCATATACATGGCTACAATTTGTGCATAGCTTTTGGCCTGCTGGACGAGTTGATCAGCGTATGTTTTCGCCATATCCCCTGTCATTTTTCCGAGGAGTTCATTTTGGGCCAAAGCGCCAACACCTATACTCACCGCACCCACAATTGCAGTTGTTGTCGCAGACACAATACTTCCAACTGCATCAGTTCCGAGATTGAGGATGAGTGCCTTTTTGAATGCTTCAGTTTTTGAGACTTCATTGAGCGCATTCATTTCTGTGACCACAATCAGGAACACATCGCGAGGCATAGCCTGGAGAGTCACGTGATCAAGGAAAATAAACCAAGAGTATCTTGTCTTGATTCTTACATAGTATGAAAGCACCAAAATTACTGCGAGCAATACTACAAAATATCCGATGACTATAGGTAGCACCATATTTGAAGCGATACTAAATGATCCAATAATATTTACCGTACTCATAACTGGATCCAAAGATAATATAGTCGCACCTTTTGTAAATACAAAAATAATTGATGCAATAAATAGCAAAACTAGAAGTTGAATGAGGAGCTGATATTTAAAAAACATTCTCACACGAAAATGTATCGTTTGCTTAAATAGCTTTTTTGAAATCTTTGAGCTCTGGTCTGGAGTGAGCTCTCTTTTATCAAAAAATGAATCAATCCAAATATTTTTCTCTGTCTCAAACACAAATGTAAAAAACCAAGAATAAATTAGAGCGAAAATAACATAGGTCACCGCAACATAGATATACGGCGCAGAGAGTAAGAGTGAAGTAAAAGCTTCTTTGCCCATAGCCTGTACACCCAAATACCCAATACCGATTGCAAGTAGTGCTGGCCAGACAATAATAAAAGTCCTCCACATCAATGTCTTTTTTCGCAAATTAAGTTGCGCACCAATGGTCGAGATAATCTCTTTATATGTTGTATTCATGCATTAAATTATCTCGTGAAATTGTGCGGGGTGCAAATGTTAAAACCCTCCTACACCATTTCTGATGCGGGAGGGGTCTTTGAGTTTATGGATAACTCAATCTTCAAATCTGGCTTTAATACCTGATCTTTAGAAACCTGTGGAGATACCACTATGTGGTGTAACGAGACACCTTGTTGGAACAATTAATGTTGAATCAATTGCTTGTTACTTTTTCTTGCCAAGGAACTTGGGCCACCCTGGGAAGTTAGCATAATATACGGCAGGTGCACTCGGAAGACGCGGGTCTTCTTTGTATCTCTTCTTATATTCTTCCACCGTCCTAATTCCCAATGCAATCACAGCTTTCGATGCTTTTCGCCATGTTGCATAGTAATCCTTTTTGGTTCCTCCGAGAAATATAGGCCAGCCGGGCCAATCTAAGGGGTAGACAAGATGGGGATTACTTGGAAGACGCGGATCTTCTGTGTACCGTTTAATATAATCAATTTTACCTTCAATCCCTTTGGCAATCGCAGCTTTGCTTGCTTCTTCACATGTGCCATAGAAGCTCTTTGTCAAACCTCCAAAGAACACAGTGTAGCCTGGCCAGTCAGAGTAGTAGACATCAGGAGTGCTTGGAAGACGAGGATCTTCTTTGCACCTATTTTTATATTCTCTCATACTTTCAATCCCTTTTGCTACCACAGCTTTCGAAGCTTCTTGCCATGTTCCATAGAAATCTTTTTTGGACCCACCAAAGAACACAG
The DNA here is from genome assembly GCA_964627085.1 of uncultured Candidatus Saccharibacteria bacterium. GTDB lineage: Bacteria > Patescibacteriota > Minisyncoccia > Phycocordibacterales > CAIZLB01 > DALYDD01. The sequence goes on from CAZVIP010000001.1 coordinate 40,022, forward strand.
TATAGCCAGGAAAGTCTGAGTAGTAGGTATGGGGAGTACTTGGAAGACGAGGATCTTCTTTGCACCTTGAAGTATATTCTTTACAATTCCTGATCCCTGATGCAATCACTGCTTTCGAAGCTTCTTGCCATGTTCCATAGAAGCTTTTTGCAGAGCCTCCGAGAAATACACGCCAGCAAGGAAAATCTGAGTAGTACCTATCAGGTGCACTTGGAAGACGCGGATCTTCTGTGTACCGTTTAATATAATCTATTTTACCTTCAATCCCTTTAGCAATCGCGGCTTTGCTTGCTTCTGCACAGGTCTCATAGAAATTCTTCGCAGAACCCCCGAGAAACACCGTATAGCCTGGGAAGTCAGTATAATAAACATGAGGCGCACTCGGAAGACGAGAATCTTCTCTGTGTCTAGACCTATAGTCTCTCAGATTTTCAATTCCCATCGCAATCGCCGCCTCACTCGCTTCTGCACAAGTACCATAGAAGTTCTTCTTCAAAGAAGCGTAGAACTCGATGAGCTCCAGCGCCTCTTTTTCAAAAGTATACGTGATACCCTCGAACTTAATTACGAGAGTTTTCTTATGCTGAATTTTCTGTGAACTACTAAGTGCAGCACCAAAGGTTTGAAACAAGCTATCTAGCTTTTGCCTATTATGAGCAAAGTCCAGAACAGTGAGTTTCTTTTTACCCTTAGTAGCCAAACGAAGTCCACGACCTACTTGCTGAATCCAGGCATTTTTGAATCCATGGGCACGTAAGAGCACAACAAGATCAACGGCCGGAATATCAACCCCTTCGTTAAGTGCGTCAACCGCGGCGATATACCGAAGCTGACCAGACTTAAATGCTTCAAGAGTTTCTTCATTCCGTTTCCTTATCCTACTCATACTTTTCGTCCCATCGGTTGAACCCGAGTGAAGCGCTTTGCAGCTAGGCATGAGTTCCGCAATCAGGTTCGCATGGGCAATATTTCTGCAGAATACCAAACCGTGTGTGCATGTATGCTCGAGGATTTTGTTGACAAACTCTTGCTCCTGCTCTCTGACCAAGACTTCATGTTTTATTTCATCTGGATCATGTTGACTCCTGACGCGGTCTTTCTCCGCCTCTATCTTTCCTTTGAGAGCGTCATCAAATGTGCCCCCAACAAAATGATAGTCAACATGAGGGAACAACCCTCTTTTGAGTGCGGTTTCACCATCGAGCAGATACGACTCTTCACCAAAGAGGTCTTTGATGTTGCGACGATCTGCTCTATCTGGAGTTGCAGTCATGCCAAGTTTATATGCCACAAAATGCTCGAGGGTTGGTCTATAGGTATCCGCTTGGCTCCAATGGGATTCATCCACTGTCACCACGTCGAAATACTTTTTATCCCATCGATACAAGTTTTTACCCATGGTCTGCCATGTAGCAAAGACAAACCGAGCTTGGTGTGCCTTCTTCTTTGAACTCTGTCCATTATACGAGGCCATGGAAACGGTATTGCCAAAGAAAGCTTTAAACGCCTTCATTGCCTGCACCAGGATGTAGTTGTTGTGCACGAGGAATAGCACTCTACCCGTCTCACCTTTTGACAGATAATCCAGTAGTGCCTGAACAATATGCATGGATGTAATGGTCTTTCCGAGGCCTGTGCCCATAACTAGCAAGGCCTGGTGTTTCTTGATTAGATCACTTAAGCAGGCTTCTACGGCCTCTGTTTGGTATGGACGTAGTGTGATTTTATTTTTTGGATTTGTTTGTTTTGCTAGTTTCGGTGTTTTTGTTGATTTTGTTGTTTTTTTCATACTGATTTTCTAGGTTTCTGAGTTTTTGTTGTTTCTGGTTAGACACGAAGCAGTTCAATGTCAAAGAACTTTGCCTCCTTTTATTCAATTGGTACCAACCAACTGAATTTAGAGACAACAATAGAATAACTGTGTCAATAGTATATTCAAACATCATAAATGCTGTTTTGCATTCAGGGACTATATATAAGGCTATTGCGGATATCTTTATTTTTGTCAAAAATATTGACTAAATTTAGATTGAGTATAAAATAGGGTAAAAGGCGCAAAAACACGGAAATTTGATCAAAAATTCACCTAGAATATGCAAACAACATCAAAACCACTGGAACAAACCCTTAAAAATATAGGTTTTGAGGATAAAGAGGCGAAAATATACCTCGCCCTACTTCAACTTGGACCTAGTGATGCAAAGGCAATTAGTGGAAAGTCAGGAATCAAAAAACCAACCACATATGTCATTTTGGAGAGTCTACGTCAGAAAAATGCGGTGCTCTTTCTCCCTAATGCCAAAAAGAAATTATTTGCAGCCAAAAAACCTGATGAAATATTTGAGGAAGCAAATAAGCGTATACATTCTGCATTTAGCCAACTCCCCCTTCTGAATGCACTCTCTCGAAACTCCAAGGAAAAAGCTATGGTCACCTATTATGAAGGAAAGGCTGGCTACGCACAGGCTATGCAATATAAACAAGATGAGGTTATACGAATAGGTGAACTCCCTTGTTATTTTGCAGCTGCATTTAATATTGACCCGGATATCCTGGTTGCTGTGGACAAATACATGAGTCACCTCAAGAAAAACAAAGTGCACTTACGTGGTTTTGCACCAGAACATGAAACTATTCACTTTTATCAATCAAAAGATCCTGAATTCTTGAGCGATATCAAAATTCTTCCTTATGAGGTGTATAGCGGTAGATCATCAATTGAGATTAGCGAAACCTTTGTGAGATTCACTTTATTTGAAGAGCAGATGTTCGTAATCATAGACAACACTGAAATTGCAAAAATCATGAAGCAGATCTTCGAAATGAATTGGAGGGCGTATTAAATAACCACACTTAGTATTCCAGATAAAACTGTAAAGTGTAAAAACTTTAAGCGAGCATACTCACTCCCACAATCGCCGCAGTCTCTGCTCTTAAAACAAATTGCCCGAGTGCAAGTGGTGTGATATTTTCTTTCATAAATAATTCAATCTCTTCATCTGTCCATCCGCCTTCTGGGCCTATAAATATTGCTTTGTTCTTTGTTTCTTTTAAATCTACTTTAATATTTTCATTTGAAATGTGACCGAAGAATACTGCATTATTTGTTTTCTTTGCGAGAACAATTGCATCTTTGAGTTCTATGATTTCACCAATGACAGGTATATCCATTCGTCCGCTCTGCTCACTTGCTTCTATTGCAAGTTTATTTAGACGCTCGAAATTAAGGCCTGACTTCACTGTTCGCTCTGTCATAACCGGGATAATTGATGTGACACCAAGTTCAGTTGCCTTTTCTACAACTAGATCAAAATTACTATTTTTAATAATTGCCATATAAAGTGTGGTGTGTGTTCGGGGTAAATTACCAAGCTCAGTTGAAGCCGCTCTGTCTTGTTCTACCCATGTAAGCACAGCACCTTTTTTGCGCTCAAGAGAAATAAATTCTGCAAGCCACTCTCCTATTTTTTCATTATAAATAAGCACCCTGTCGCCTTTGCTCATTCTAAAAATATCTCTCCACTGATGGATGAGTTGTTCTTCACGTCCATGTCCCTCACTATTAATACCTGTTGTTTCAAAGCCAATACGAAATTCAGCCCCAACCTCTGGTGAAAAATCCGCCAAATAAAATCGATGTAGTCGCATATGTCACTATCATGCAGGATTTGGCGATGAATTGCAAAAGTTAATAACAAATCTATTTATCCAGTTTTGCATTCCATGACAACTCAAAAATCATTTTCATTAGCCCGTGTATTGTTTTGTCTTCGATTATTACACCAGTGAAATTATCATCTTCGAGATTCACTATTGAGACCTTGTTCTCGCCGTATATTGTTATTTCTGCGTTATACGCAAAGATACCTGCTGGGACGAATTTCATCAATGGTATAATCGACTCCTTAAAACCGTCATAGTTTCGCGCGGTAAAACCCTTATCACTTTCTGTCTCTGGGACAATTGCTCTAGTTGCAATACCCATACGTTCTTTTTCTCTGCGATATTTTTTAAAAAAATTGTCGGGAAGGGCTTGCTCGAGCTTTGTCGCATTTGCCCAAGCGAGCATTTCATATGCAACTTCAACTTGAATATGATCTTCATATACATTGATAACCCCGTCTATTCCTTGATAATAAGTTACTTTCGGCCTCTCTGTTTTATGCATCAAATCTTGAATAATCGGCAGGATGGTTTGTGCTTGATTGATTTCATCTTGAATAAGGGACAGCTTTGACTTTGTATACTTGAGTAGCTTGGACGGGTTCTCTAGCTGATAAAATAGTTTATTCTTTTTTTCCACCTCATTTACAACCCCCTTTACCGACATTTGGAGCAATAACGAATACACAGTACCCCTCTTAATGCCCGTGTATTCAGCAATCTTTGATGGAAAGGCCCCTCCAAGTTCCAATAAAGCCAGATAAATCAGTGATTCCTTCTCATTTAAACCAGATTTTTGAAGTTTTTTAAGCAGGATCTCATTCTTGATTTTCATGATTAAATTATAATTTTTTAGGTTACTTTTGTCAATTTGTTCTGACAAAAATATATTTATTCAATAATATTGTTTATATAAGCCATATTATGGATTCTTATTGATATTCTTGCACAATACTATTTACAATACTGTATATTTGTTGCAGAAAAGAACAAGCCGTTCTTTCCACAACCAAAAACCCAAAATCAGTATGAAAAAGAAAAGATTGCTAGATGACAATAGCTTTGGACCAGAGATCAGCTCTAATGTAATCCCTGGCCAGATCCGGAAAACCACAGATCCAGATCAAATACATATTGATCACGGAGAGGATTATCGACCACCTACCCGTGATATACGTGCTGTATCTTTCTTTGTATGGATCCATAAAATGATCAATGCAAGGAAACTGACAGAAAACACAAGCCTCAGGCGGAAGCTCCTGGACGGAAGAAGGCTCGCAAGCTACTTTGACGGACTGCAAGAAGATGAGGTGTATGAAAAATTCCTTCAACTACACCACTTTGCCAACGATTTATCAGATAGCTCAGTGGATGAGGAGCGGTTTAAAGCGCTGAAAAACTTTGCTTGCTCGGCATTTAAAGATCTGTCACAAACCAGACACCCAGATGCGATGCATGTCTTTCGCAAAATACAATCCAAGACGTTCTGCGAAGAAAATCTGTTTGTATGGCTTGAAGAGGCAAGTTCGAAAACACATCGCAAAGGGGCTGCCACAGGAACAATTCACATTAGTGACCTAAGTAAATTCACAGATATGCTGAATTGCGAGAGTGACCCACCCGAAACACCAGCAAGGTCACCTTACGAAGTCTGGCTACTGATAGCACCCGAACACTAAAAGCTTATATCTTCGAACACCTCTTGTTGCATTCGTGCAGCAAGAGGTGTTTTACCTATACACAAAACAGAAGAAAATTGGTTTTGAGATCAGAAAGAATTGTCAATTTTATTTGCACACATCCCCCAGGCAATATCAAAAACCATTTTTATCATACCGTAAAAAGCCTCATCTTCGATAACTACCCCTATAATCTTCTTATCTTCATGTTGTTTTCCTAGTTTGAACATTGCTATTTTATTTTTTCCATACAACGTCATTTCGCTTGCCCAAGGAAAGATTTCCTTGTTGACTTTCCTGATCTGAGGAAAGTATCTTGTATTCTTCATAAAACCATATACGTTCTCGGCAAAAGAGTTTCCGTACTTATCATCAGGGACAAGTGCGCGCATGGTAATTTTTTGCGACAATTTACCTTTTGTAAACTCAGATTGCTCCTGTTTAGAAAGATACCCATCAAAAGCCTTTGCATTGAATATTGTGGACATCTCATAATTTTTATACCTGAGCATGTCAAAATATATTTCTTTGATTTCACTATATCCATTGAAAATGGATATTTTAGGCAATGCTCCGAAAGAAGAAAACAACTCCGTAAGATGAGGAATAGCTTTTTTAATTCCGGCCATTTTTTTATTAAAATCTTTATGTTGATATTCGATATAACTCAATAGTTTTTCAGGTGAAGATAATATGTAAAAAACTTTTTTATTTTTCTCTACATCAGAAACCAAACCTTTGATAGCAAGAGACGTGAGTGTCTTGTAGCATGTACTCCTGTTTATATGAGCCTCTTTAGCAATTGCTGAGGGAAAACCTTGTCCACCCAGCCTAAACAATGAGACGTAAACTATTTTTTCTTTGTCAGATAATCCCATATTCTCCATTTGTTGTACGAGATATTTGAGTGTTTGCATATGTTTAATATACTACCATATTGTTCGTTTGTGCGAACAAGAATCTCTTATACATAGAATACCCTTATACATAAACATATAATCCATCAGTATTGTATGAATACAGTAACAGATTGTGTAATCCATGCTTATCTACACCTTGGATTGAGTCCACCTATCTACGACTAACTAGCAGTAGATATATAGTCACAACAAAATATACATATTATGAACGTAAAAAAATACCCATCCCAAGAATCACTCAGCAACGCCCTGGCAGATATCAGTTCCATCTTCCCTATCCACATGGACACCAATACATCTTTTACCCATTGCAATCAAGGTTTAGTAGAGAAAAATCCTGCAGTATTGGTCCCAGTATTCAGTGGCTTGGCTCCCGAGACACCTCCCAATTGCCGGCCAGCTACCTTTGAGGAATTAATTGCCTTTAGCGAGGAGTGTGAATTCGAATCTGATGAAGACAGCGAGGAGAGCCCAGGTTCCCGACTTATTAAAGACACCGCAGGTATCATCCTTGCAACTGGAACAAAACTCTATAAGCTAGGTGAAAATATCGAAGGCTTATTCCCTTCATTTATCCCCTTCTTCTACCCAAAAAGAAGCTGGAAATTCTGGGGTCGAGGCTATTCACCTAAATTCGAAAGGTCTTTCTCACTTTTACAAAACAGCGGAAGACTCAACATTCTTCAACTGATCGAAAGTTTGACTGACCCTAGAACATTAAAACACCCCACTTGGTTCAAGGATGATTCGGGTATAGACAGCATTCCAAGGGTGTTGTATATCAAAACATAGTGTTTTCTTGCCCTCCTATTTATTTGATATATACAAGTGTTGATATCAAATAAAATGGGAGGGCTTTATCTTTTTCACACTAATCAACGACCCAAGCGAAAGCTGGTGGGTCTTTTTTTGTTAACATAATATTTATCAATTGCTGACATAGATCGTGCAATCCACACAAATAAATCGGCCCAACCTAATATATCCGACTGCAACACTCGAAGAAGATATGAGTAGAAAAAATATTTAATGCTAAAATCAAATTAACCATAGGACGTTTGATGCTTGAACCTCCGATTTGGTTTCTAGCGCTGAAGCCACCAGGTTATCTTTTTTCCATGGTCTAGTCAGAGAAAAAAGGTTCTTGACCACCAATCTTGAGCCCAAAAAAGCGCCTCACCCGACGTTAGAGGGTCTGAAATTGTAATGCGGACCCGCTCTAGTTAATGTAAGCAACCCACCCTTCTGTAGTTATCTACTAAACAAGCATCTGAATAAGGAAGCCAGTGGACTTACATTAACTAGGCGGGACGCTTTAGGACTCAAATTTGCACATTGTTTTGAACATAATTCATTCCAGACCGGACCTTTGTTCGGTCTTTTTTATAAGGTCACAAACTGTGACCTTAGTGAAAACTTAGGAGTTAATCACAATGAATTAAACACACATCCCCCAGGCAAACAAAAACACCTGCTTGAACATATTTGAAATTGTTGGTGATGTGATAGTTACCGCATATACATGACCGTCTTTGAGTGAAAAAAGAGCCACACGCTCATCTGCAATAATCATTGTCGAATGAAACATATGCTGTGCAGGTAAAAATCTAACCTCGCGGAACTGGTCATTTGTATATGCAGACAGACCAAGATCCTTTGCAAAATCAGGTGCGAGTAGATGTGTGAAAATTTTAAGCTTGTTTTTTCGAGCGAGCACAGCTGGCAGATACTTTGGGAAATATTCCAATAACTCCGGATGTGAAATTGTATATAAATTTCGATCGTCCCGAGTTTCAAGCATGTCATATAGACCCCCGATAATATCTTTTATCGAATCTTTTCCTTCATAAAACCTTACTTCTGGCTGTGGCCCAGACTTTTGCATCATAGATTCCAACTCTGGAAATATCTCTTTTATCTTTTCTGCCTTTTGCTCTGCACTTTTGACGAGACGCCTCGGATGCTCTGCAAACCAATATGCGACCTGATTTTTCTTAAAAATACCCACCAAATTAAGCTTTTTGAGTCTTTCGAGGTCATTGTAAACAGTAGTTCTTGGGAAATTGACCTGTTTTGAGATTTGAAAAACAGTCTGATCCTTATTAGCGAGGAGATATAGATAAATAGCAATCTCACGTTCATTGAGGCCAAATTCGAGTAGATTTTGGGTTAAAGAGTCTTGTGTCATAAATATGGACAACAATAGTATATATAATATATGGCTATGTGTAAAGCTATTCGTGTGTTTATATTTCTAGACTGCCATTTTTTATGACACATATTGACTATAGTAGTATTCTATTGTGTAGAACAAATCCGTTCTTCACAAACAACAAAAACACAACAAATAGAAATCAAGACAATATGACTCACTCAAAATTACTCGCCAGCATGCTTTTCGCTGAAAAAGACTATGTGATGGGAATTTACTGTAAGGGTAAGTTTTACATTCATTGGAATTTCGAAGCCAGTACAACTCAGCCATTAACAGGCACTCTTCCAGACGGTAAAACTTGGACATCTGAACCCCTAGGGGAATTGCACTCGTCCGTGTCTTTGTTGCATGAATATGCAGACAAAGAATTCAGAATGGCAACTATCAGAAAAAAGGACTTGCTAGCCGATGGGACTCTGGTTAAGGTAGACCTCTATTTCGATGCAATCCTTGATACAGCGGGTTTAAGTGACAACGACAAACATTTTGCTGAAATCCCAAAGGAAGTTTTGACTCTGCTAGACGAAGGAAAGGATCCCTGCGTTGAAGAGTGCGGGAGTAGTATCAACACCGTGCTCATCCCCTTCGACTTTACCAACGTGGTCTTAATTGGCTACGAATAAATGCGAAGGGTCACCAAAGTAACAAACATAGCCATCCGCATTCAAGCGGATGGCTATTTCTTTTATTAAAAACCCAGACTTGGTCCTCAGTCGTTATGATTATCAATCTTGCAAACCCCTCATTTTCCCTTATAATCAAGCCATGTTAATACCAACAGTAATCGAAAAATCACAATTCGGGGAGCGAGCATATGATATATACTCTCGCCTACTTCGAGAAAATATTATTTTCCTAGGAGGACCAATTGATGACAATGTCGCGAATATTGTCATTGCGCAACTTCTCTTTCTCCAATCTGAAAATCCAAAAAAAGACATCAGTCTCTATATCAACTCACCTGGAGGATCTGCTTCTGCAACCCTTGCAATGATTGATACGATTAATCATATCAAGAATGATGTATCTACCATTTGTATCGGCATGGCAGCTTCTGGAGGCGCATGGCTTCTCTCAGCGGGCACAAAAGGCAAGAGATATGCTCTTGCAAACTCTGAGGTTATGATTCACCAACCACTCGGTGGTGCAGAAGGTCAGGCTACAGATATCGAGATTACTGCCAAGCACATCGTTGGGCTCCGCAAGCGACTTGCTGAAATTATGGCAAAGAATACTGGCCAGAAGTTTGAAAAAGTTCAGCAGGATCTAGAGCGAGACTTCTTTATGTCTGCAGATGAGGCAAAGAAATACGGTATCATCGATAAAGTCCTCAGCTAGTTTATAGTTTTGTTTATTTTGACAATTTGAGCTTTACACACAAAACAAAAACCACCAGCACAGGTGGTTTTTGTTTTTCTTCATGCTTCCAAAGAAATATTGATTCTTTACATATTTTTTTACTACAGTGTTACAACTGGTGTTCTCAATGCTTCAAGTCCCCATATTTGAGTTGTGGTACCATTCTGTCCTCCCCAATAAAATGCATCAATAAACATTTGATAGTTATTTAATGTTGTTTGTTTTGGAAAACCAGTAAATACCCTAACCTCCACATTTGAGATAGAACCATCCGCAATTGGTTGATTTGGTGTGGTCGAAACACTTATATATGGTTGATATACAGAGTTTTTATCCAAGTAACTTACGAAGCCGTTTTTACTCAAACCAATTCTGAAATCACTAATTACAGGTGCTGCAAAGCTTGCTCCCTTTGCCTCAATTTGCATATTGAATTTCGCACTAAGCGCACTCGTTGTACTCGTATTGTACTGATCTAATATTGGTGAGTCGACAAAGATAATGTTAGGGGCCGCAGGATACATAGTATACCTATTGCCACCGATTACAGTTTTATTTACTGTATCAGTAACCCCATTGTTATAAGTTACCTCAGTAAGCGAAACCGTGATAGGACTACCCGGTATTGTATTTGGTGCAAAATCCGCCTTAACAATTAAGTATTGTGACAAATCTTTTCCAACAGGAATAGCTAAGTCTTTGAACTCAACTATATATGAAGCTGGTGACACAGTTGAATACAATACCTTAGAGGAATCATTGCTTAGTGACATGGTCTTTGGAACCAAGCCAGATACAGCAAACTTCACACTCTTTATTGTTGAGCTCGCATTTGTAGACTTCGCCGAGAATCTAAAAACAGGATTGTTTTGTGATCCTAATGTTGGACTTACAACAATATTTCTTCCAGTTAGTGGAGAAGTTGTTGTTGCAACAACGAGCACGGCAGGCGTTACTACGAACGGCGTACAATCACTGTCAGCCATATCAATAGTCATATCATAATCATTATCTACACCATCAGTACAAAGCGCATATGTATTCTCGACTGGAATTACAACAGGTTTACCTGAGAATTCGATAGTCTTACGGAATGCATCACCATCAAATGAATAGTATCCGACTAATCCAGCAGGATTAGTTGCAGTGATAGATTTGGCTTGGTAACCATCAATAGAGACAATTCTATCTATATCAACCACGTTTGTCTCAAAATACACCTGAAGCTTTTTTCCATAACCAGCTTGAATAGGTATATTAAGACCGCTCAATCGTGCGTAATAATCATTATTTGCATCCCTAGTAAAAGTACTCATTGTGTTTACTGGTATATTCAATAACACAGTATTTCCTTCTTTTAGGATAATTCTCTTAATGAGAGCCGCCGGATTTTCTCTAACCAAGACATTTGTAGCCCCTGGTATTACATTTGAATTCTGCGCAACACTAACCTCAAGGTCAATTGAACTGACTGTTTGAGCAGTTCCGGTTGCTGCTAAATCTAGATTATAGACAACACTTGTTGTACCACTTTGCTGTTTCGAAGGCACATTTGGCATACCAGCAGCGGGTGGGACAACTATTATTGCACCCTTGAACTGTGTCTTTGCTTCAATTGTGAAAACACCACTTCTAGATTCGACATTATATCTATTCACAAGCTGAATTTGATATCTGCCATCTTTGAGATCTTTTGGTACATAGAAATCGAATGTACTCTGCCCAGACTTTGTCTGCCCTACCGGGATCACATTAGTTGTCTCCGAAGAAGTTGCCGGCAGCCTAATAATTGAAACTCTGTACGGCTCTCCGTTATTTCCCCTCCACGAAATCTTATACATCTGTCCTGGACGAAGATTGTCACCAGCCAAAGGCGAGGTAATCGTCACTTGCCCAGCGACTGAATTGATACATTTATTTATTCTTGTCTGGCCCGTGTCTCCTTTTTGATCAGAGAGACATTTAATCACACCTATGAGCTGATCTCTGTTTAGAGAATCCAGCGCCGGTGTTGTTACACTTTGCTCTGAGCGAGCAAAGACCGGTATACACGCTACAAACGCAAGGCATGCAGCAGCTAATGTCTTTTTCATTTATTATTGTGCTAAGAAGTAAAGAATCAATATTCTTTGGGACGTAGAGTGATAATAACACAATTGTCCTTTATACAAAATTAATCTGTTGATAAGTGTCCTTTATTGTTTGTTTCTTGCAAGAAATTCAAGCATTGATAAAAGACATTATACGGAGTTTATGTTTGTTCTTTATTTTTAAGAGCTCACACACAAAGTGTTTTCATTTATTTTTTTGTGATTTTCTTTATCTGTTTTTCATCACAGAAAATGTATTAAATATTTTTTATTGTGTACTCATCTTTTACGTAATGCATTTTGTGCTATGTATTTGGTACTATTTACAAAACACAAATATGTATTCTTATGTTTTTGCCAAAACTGCCCTGCGAGAGAATTTCTCTATTGTATTGAATATGATTTGAATTATCTGGATATTGTACAACTGATAAATTTGATACATCAGTTGTAGGGCTATAAATATGACTATATTCAAGTGCTCTGTATTCTATTTATATTTACAGATACATGTTTACTCATTTTCTTTCGCAAAATAATTTTAACTGTTGATTTATAAAGCTTTTTTTAACTAACCCAAGAATCCATTGCATCTCATTGCTTGAAAATACGGCTTAATATATAATTATTGCGTAACCCGTTCCGGTCGAATTACAAGCAATCAAACCGAACATAAATAATATGAACAAAGCAGCACTCGTAGACAAAGTACACGAAGCACTAGGATCAACAAAGGTTCAGGCTGAATCTATTGTTGACTTGATTTTCGATACAATCACAGGGTCTTTGAAAAAAGGCAATGAAGTATCAGTAGCAGGCTTCGGTATCTTCTCTGCAAAGCAGCGAGCCGCTCGTTCAGCTCGAAACCCTCGAACTGGCGAAATGGTAAAGGTTGCAGCTATGAAGGTTCCAAAGTTCAGAGCCGCTAAGGCTTTGAAGGACGCAGTTAAATAATCTGCAATCACCTTCCTATCACCAATTTTGGTGATTTTAGAGAATATGCTCGCGGTTAGCGACAATCATTCTCAACAAAAAAACTCCGACACCACTCGGAGTTTTTTTGTTTTTTGTAAGCAATATTACTTACCCCGAACTCCCTACAGACAAAGATACTCTTGGTGTTGATTTGTAATGAAATTGATAAGGAAATAAGGAGGGTCTAAAAGCGGAGGTAAAGTAAAAACACCCAGAGCTCCGAGGAGATAGGTGTTGGTTGAAAGTTTTAAGAGAATTGAACTCTACGGTTGCTTCACCGGGTGGGTTTACCACCATTAACCACAATCGTAGGCAGCTTTGATTGTATGGATTTCATCCCAGCCTAAACCAGGAACTTCGACGATTTTCTTCCAGACGCGCCAGTAGTTCATCATTTTACCGAGTTGGATACGTTCGTCGTAACCAAGCTTAGCGATCCGAGGTTCAAGAAAGTCTGCCACGGCCTGACTAGTTAGGTATCCTGCTCCACCAAACAAAATGAGTTCATCATCTGTCATGTGACGAAGCAAGCCTTTAAGTAAAGGTAGGTCTTCGTCTGCGAACTGACGTTTACCACTCACTTTGGCGATTGTGACTAGCTCTGCCACAAGAGTTTTTGCTGCAACTGCAATTCTGTCCTTACTTTCCGGTGTATTCATATTTTTTCAAGGTTAAGTGTAGTAAAAGGATTTAATCCGCTTGGCGATTGCCAGCAGGTCGACTATCTCCTTTCTCCTACACTCAACTTTGGCACCCTTCAATGAACTTGACTTTCTGGTATAAGTATAGCCTAATAATGGTATTTAGTCAATACCTATTGACTACCAAATTTTTGACCTTTACAGTATATAAATAAAAGCTAAAATTAATGCATGTCAAAAATCTTTGACCAAAATACCACTAATACTGTGAAGGAGCTTTGCACCTTAGGCCTAACTGAGAAGGAGGCTTTGGTGTATCTAGCTCTTTTACCCCGTCGCGACACAGGCTCTTCCAAGCTGGTACTTGCCACCGGATTACACAAGCAGTTTGTCTACAATGCCTTAGGAAAGCTGGAGGGACTAGGTCTCGCAAAGCACGTAATTCAGAACGGGCGCAAGAAGTTCAGCGCCAACACCCCTCAACGCATCGTGAGTCTGATTGAGGAGAAAAGGGTCGCGGCAGGACGCCTAGCAGCAGAACTTCAGAAAAAATATATCGGAGCACATGATCAGGATGCAGAAATATTTCAGGGTGATAACGCTTTTGTCATGCACCAAATGAACAACATCGAGAGAGCACCTGAAGGAGCTACGCTATGTGTTATAGCAAGTGCGTCAGAACGCTATGGCGCAATTTTGCGTGAGCACGACCTTTGGGATGAATTTGAACGAATCCGAAAATCAAAAAATATTGCTATAAAATACCTGGGTTCGGAATCTCAACTTGAAACCCTCAAAAGCAGAATGAGTGATGAAAAACCTTGGGAATATCGTATTCTTCCTGGCCACGCAACAGGACTCATGAATACTGACATTTGGGATGACCATGTAACATTCAATATATTTGGTGAACCGGTCCTTTCCATAACTATTACAGGTAAAGAAATCACCGATGGTTATCGACAATTTTTTGACACACTTTGGAAACTAGGGAGAATTTAACTCAATGATTAGTATATAAAAAGACCAGGCATAACCTGATCTTTTTATATTTTGTGCGGGATAAGAGAATCGAACTCTTGTCTACTGCTTGGAAGGCAGTCATTCTACCACTAAACCAATCCCGCATTTATTGTGTTTTTGTTTCCACCCTTTATCAGGGCCCTATAGAGACAAACGACATACTCACCTATATCCAAACATGTTTAAGGTAAGCACAGCAATACTATATCAAAGAGATGCAGGAAATACAATTTCGTATATACTTTACCTATAATGAATGGCCAAAAGAAATATATTGTCTTAGCTCTTTTTTCCATATCAATACTTGGATCAGTTGTAATTTACACGATCTTTGCCACACAAAATGCTGGTGAAAATTCAAAATACGCTTATTTTTGGCCAAAAAAGACAGAACAGCTCGCAACGATTTCATCAAAAGTTAATTCAATTGGTGATAAACTGCGAAAGCACAACCTCTTTTTCTCAATCCCTAAACCGCTATTGCAGATAAATGCACCTGAATTCAAGATAATTAACCTCAACCAACCCAAAACATTACCTGAAAGTACACCTGCCGTGAGCCAAACCCCATCACCTGTGCCTTCACAAAAAAACCAAGCAAATACAACGCAAAACCCCATAAACATTCTTCCTGCACCAAAAACATCAGTTGCTGATATTATCAACTCGATACCAAACAATAACAATATTAATAACACACCGGAAAACAGCGTTGTTAATATACTTTGTAAAATCACCAACGGTAATACCACTCAAAATATTTCAAGCTCAGGAATCCTTATTTCAAATTCTGGCCTTATTTTGACAAATGCCCACGTTGCAGTGCATCCATTCTTGGACACATATACCGATTCAGCGGTTTCATGTGAAGCAAGGTCTGGATCCCCTGCTGTGAGCCCTCAAAAAGCTTCTCTTGTGTATATTTCACCGCAGTGGACATCAAGACATGCTGGTGAAATTTATGGTAATTTTTCTGCCGATACAGGCGAAGATGATTTTGCCATCTTAAAGACATCACCAATCACTGGTCAGAGCAAAAATCAAAAAATATCACTACGAAACAAGGATAATACCCTCTTATACGGTACACATACTGGTAACATCAATAACTTAGTTATTGGTCAGAAAATAAAGCTAATTGGATACCCAATTAACACCCAAAACACACTATCACTCTATAAAAAGACCGAGGATTTGAATATTAACCATTTAACTAGCCTCGGAAATGAAAACACTAAGGATATTATTGAGACCTCGACGAGTATTATTGGGAAAAGCGGCGCATCAGGAGGTGCAATTATTGATGCCCAGAACTACTTGGTAGGATTAGTAGCAAATATTGCCCCATCATCTGCAAATAACACCTATGTAAGGGCACTCACCCTAGATCATATATACAAAACTCTTGAATCAGAGACTGGAATACAGTTTGACGAACTAATTTCTTCAGATGGCAGCAAGCTCAAGAAGTATTTTGAAGCCAACTATTTAAACAGCATTAAAAACAACCTTAGATAGACTGTCGGTGTAGGTCTTTTGCTCGTTTTGCGATTACTGCAACTACAGCATCGATATCATCAATATCCCTTATTTTATTTGGTTTTTGCTCACCACATTTCAGGCATTTGTGTAAAACCGTGTAGGCCTTCCCTGTTGTCCCTTCTATTCTATAAGGCTCCATGAGGCCACAGCATTCATTTGCCCTGTCACCAGGGTTAATGTCAACATGTTTGCACCATAAGCACTTTGGACAGTGATTTGTATATCCATCCCCTACTACAAAAAAACCACATTTTTCACATGTAAAGTCCTCTTTTTTTCTAGTAAACCTTTTTGCTTGTAGTGTCATATATGCGAACCTGTGGTCAAAATAATGAGAAACCAGTATATAAGTTTGTGTAGGAAGTGTTAGCTATTTACTAACCAACCACACAATCTTAACTTCTTGTCGGGGCGCCGGGATTCGAACCCGGAGTCACGTGTTCCCAAAACACGTATGTTAGCCGTTACACCACGCCCCGATTTGTATTTGAGCATTATCAGATACATTACCTTGAAAACAAGGTAACTTTCGATAGCTTAGCATAGTTTTTTTTATATCTCAATTAAATTGAATAATATCAAGCTTTTCAAAAGATACAGATGCTGAAAACCTACACCTTTTCGAAACCACTCGCCCAGGCGGAGTGGAGCCTGGCAAGGCTTTAAACTCAATATACATAAGATATACTAGAGCACATACTTCCCCGCCTTTCAATACCTCTTTTTTGAATTTTTTAGACGAAATGTGCAAGGCGACAGATCTTTTTATTTTTTTTGATTTCAAAAATGTCATCGGCAAAAATTCAGAGCAGTTACACATGTAACTTTTTGTAGTGGGTTTTGATTCTGTGGCTTTATACATGAATACTTTGGCATTATCGACACGACCAATCTGACCCACTATCCCCTCGTCTGTCAAACATGATTCCCATACTTCAGCTGTGCGGTCAAGCCTGCCGGCCTTGCAATCATCAGCGTTCCCGGGTTCTGTCAAACAAAAACAGAACCTTGACCTAACCTCAAACACAAAAATATCAGTGAATGTGGCACGTGAAACGTCATTTTCACGTGTAACCGAGGTATACAAGAGGTCAATTTCACCATTTCTACCGACGTGTATATTCGACCCGAGGAGGTTGAGCTGGGGTAGGTTTCTTGCTATCCAGTATTGGGCATATTTCTCACCATAACTGCCCACATTCTTTTTGCCTGATAATCTATCATTGTCATAAATCCCGGAGTAGGGGCCCGGCACTGATATTTCATTTATATGTCTATTGCTTGTCATTTGATACTCGGTTAGACAGTCATGTTCGGCATGACCTTTTAGCTGGTGCACCAGCTGAGTTAGGCTACCAAGTGGCTGATTAAATTCTGATCAACTTTGCGTATATTTTGAATGAAAATTGAAAAAGAAAAAATGGAGGGGGCAAAGATGATAATAGGTGAGGGTATCAGGAGAGAGAAGCGAAGAAAAAAAAAGGGGGGGGCGACAAGGGAGAAAGAAGAAGCGACGTGGAAAGGGTAGTGACGATGTACTTACCCAAGACTTGTTACACATGAGACATCCACTAGTGCAAAGTCGGGTCCGAAAGGTAGAGAGTTATCGACAAAAAGAAGTCTGAGGGGCAGTAGGTCACCCTGTACTTGAATCCAAGTTGTCGTCAGGTGAGGTAAAAGGCCAGAAAGGAGAAAAGCGCTAGGATAGCCCAAATCAGTCAAAAACCAACACTTTTTTCAACCAGAAACACCCTCTAAAAGACTGTCTTTTATCAACATATCCACTGAGTTATCCACAGTTTTGTCTTTTTCAGACTATTCACAACTGACCTTTATATTCAGTATATGGCTATAAACAAGGTTATATTGAAATAGTTAGGAAATCAGTCACAAAGCAAATCAAAGTCACAATTTTGTGCGGGTAGGGAGAATCGAACTCCCGTCTCGTCCTTGGCAAGGACGCATTCTACCACTAAACCATACCCGCATGTTTTATATTTTATACATTCACAATAAATATTGCAAAAGCATACCTGACCTTTGTCATTGTGCACCCGCCAGGATTCGAACCTGGAATAACGGTTCCGAAGACCGTTGTGATATCCATTTCACCACGGGTGCGAATATCTTACTTTGAATTAATAGATGTTTTGAGGCTATTCTATTTGGCCCCATAACTAACCGATATGGTTAATGTCTTTGGCCAAATTACTAATTCAACTTAAAGATAGTACATTATAAATAGCAAAAAATCAAAATATATACTAGTATTTCATTAAATGACAAGATATATCTCCAACGGGCAGGAAGCAGCGACAAATACCGTCGAAATCAACACTGTCAAAATACCTCAGAAAATAAAGCTTATTGCAAAAACAATGAGCGATGCTGGGTTTGATGCATATCTTGTTGGAGGATGCGTCAGAGACCTAATTTTGGAAAGAAAACCCAAAGATTGGGACTTTACAACAAATGCTAAGCCTGAAGAAATCCAAAGTCTATTTACCCGAACATACTATGAAAATACATACGGCACAGTAGGGGTAGTAATCGAGGATGACCACACAAAAAATGAAACAGGGGCAGCCGAAGCAAGGTCTGCATCAGATCAAAAAACAAACACCTCAAACACTAACGTGAACAACAATACTCTAAACAAAGAGTTAGTTGCTTTAGATATCATAGAGATCACACCATATAGGACAGAGGGGGATTATAAGGACGGAAGACATCCTACATCTGTTGATTTCGGCACGGACCTTCACGGTGACTTAAATAGACGAGACTTCACAATCAACGCACTCGCTTATGACCTTAACAAAGATACATTAGTAGATGACTTTAATGGCTTAAAGGACATTAAAGAAAAGGTCTTAAGGACAGTAGGGGATCCCGACAAACGTTTTACTGAGGACGGACTCCGACTCCTGCGAGCCATAAGATTAGCCGCGGAACTTGGTTTCACGATTAACATTGATACAGAGACAAGTATTTCAATGAATTCCGAAGTTTTATCCAAAATTGCCCAGGAAAGGATCCGGGATGAGTTTGTCAAAATGCTTAGTAACCAAAACGCTGTCACATCTATATTCTTGCTTCAGAAGCTTGGATTAATGAAATACATTATCCCTGAGCTAGAAGAAGGGTTACACATGGAACAAAACCAGGCACATAGCTATAGTGTTTATGAGCACCTTTTGCGCAGTATGCAATGCGCTGTTGATAAGGAATACCCTGTAGAAATAAGGATTGCCGCACTTCTTCATGATATAGGCAAGCCCAGAAGTAGACGTTTTTCAGAGGAAAAGAAAGACTATACCTTCTACGGCCATGAGGTTATCGGTGCCAAGATGACTAAAAAGATCTTGGAGAGGCTAAAGTTTTCACGGGAAACAATAGATTACGTCGAGAAACTTGTCCGTTGGCACATGTTCTTTAGCGATACAGGGCAAATAACACACTCTGCAGTGCGAAGAATGATTGCAAACGTAGGCAAAGATCATATCTGGGACCTAATTAACCTTAGAATATGTGACAGAGTAGGGACAGGGAGACCAAAAGAAGAACCTTATAGACTCAGAAAGTACATAACAATGATCGAAGAAGTACTCAGAGACCCTGTCTCTGTATCAATGCTCAAAATTGACGGCAATACAATGATATCTCAGCTAGATATTACACCGGGACCAAAAATTGGTTTCATGTTAAACATTCTTCTTGGTGAAGTTATTGAGGATCCATCCCTTAATACAGCTGAATACCTAGTTTCACGAGTAACAGAACTAAATGATACTGATGAAAACACACTCAAAGAATTATCGAAAAAAGCCGTCGACTTACGAAACATGGTTGAGGAAGAAGAGGTTCAGTCTATCCACAAGAAAAACAGAGTATAAAAATAAGGAAGAACCAGAAAAAAAAAGGGGGGGGTATCGACCTAAAAACGTTGCTCGGCAATAAAACTCGGGAAATAAAAAAGCCGCCCCATGTGCGCAATTTTGAAAGAACTAGAAAACGATTGATTAATTTGTACCCAAACCCGTCCCAAAAAATATTTAATTGTGAGTTGCGCTCACGTGACGACTTATGAAATAAGCCCTGTGGTATGTCCTAGATGGATTAACAACGATTACTGAACTGCAATGTTGATATATATATTTTGAGAGTTCGTATCGTGAACCCATCCATAAAAGACACCCATGGTCTTTTCAAATAACTTTTGCCCTCACTGAATGGCGCCCCCTGACATAAATATCGCATGTCCTTTAATATTCGTAAAGGACATTATTTATTATTCTGTGGATAAGTCACTGATTTTGCAAAATATAAATGTCTTTTATGTATTTTCTCTGCGGACCTTTCTTTCGCCGTTTTTGACTGAGGTATATAAAATTTTATTTCAACCTTATTATTCAATCTCAATTGAGACCGGACAGTGATCAGATCCATAGACCTCACCGTGTATTTCAATAGATTTGATTTTCTTTAAAATCTTTTTTGTGGCAAAAAAAGTATCAATTCTCCAACCTATATTCCTATCTCTTGCTGCTGTTTTCATATCCCACCATGTAAACACATCAGATGCTTCAGGATTAAAAACTCTAAATACATCACTGAGACCAAGGCGGACCAGTGCATCGAGTTTTGCTTGCTCCTCAGGCAAAAAGCCAACATTACCTTGATTCTCTTTAAATCTGGCAGCGTCATTTTCTTTGTGAACTATATTAAAATCACCACAAACAATAACCTCTCCACCTGAATCAACAAGAGTCTGTATATGTTTCAGCATTGCGTCATAGAAGTTGATTTTGTAGTCCAATCTTTCTTTTGCACCTCCACCGTTAGGGAAGTAACAGTTTATAAGCGTAAACATAGGAAATCCTACTTGTATAAATCTTCCTTCTTGGTCAAGAGTACCGTCATTAAGTTTTAGTGAATCAAGAGTGTTTGTCGGGGTTTCTTTTGTATAGATAACAACACCACTATACCCTTTCTTCAATTTGGAGTGATCGAAATAGCTACTATAGCCTTGCGGAGACCTCGTGTGAGCGTCTAGCTGGTCCGGATGGGCCTTTGTTTCTTGTAAACATAATATGTCTGGGTTGTGACTTAATATCTCGTCAAAGGCACCTTTTTTGACCGATGCGCGTATACCATTCACATTCCAGCATATTATTTTCTTTGCCATATTGGCACTATTCTACACTAAATATATTTTTTTAATCAAAAGTGATTAAAGGCTGGTTTTAAAGATTGATTAAAAATTAATTACTAACAAAAGGCAGAAGGCAGAATTTGCTGCTAGATTAAAATTAACTGCGCTTACTGTGAAAATTCTTATGAATTTCTTTAAGGTGCCTGTCAGTAACATGTGTATATATCTGAGTCGTGGTGATATTTGCGTGCCCAAGGAGCGCCTGGACCGAACGTAAATCAGCCCCGTTTTGAAGTAAATCTGTTGCAAAACTATGTCTGATGACGTGGGGGGTGACTTTTTTTGATATACCAGCTTTTATGGCATAGGATTTAACCATTCTCTCAACTGATCTTGGGATAGTATTAAAAAGCGTTGGGGAATCTATATTTGTAGCCACCTTTTGATAGTTCTTTATTGCAGACTTGGCCTCTTCTGACAAAAAAACTACTCTTACTTTTTCACCTTTTCCCCTTACAGAAATTTCATCTTTTGACAAATCAAGGTCGCGAGGGAGTGCACAGACCTCGGAGACTCGGAGCCCGGTTGAGAATAGTGTTTCTAGAATAGCCTTATCTCTAGCCCCTTTTTTCACATCTTTTTCCTTTGTAGGTGCATCAAGTAGCCTCATGAGCTCTTCGTGCGATATCAAATCGAGTGATCTTTCTGGCACTTTTGCCAGTTCGATACTCTCGGCAGGGAGAGTTTTGATTGCTCTTTTTGTATTTAGATATTTGAGGAAAGAGCGCAGGGCAATCAAATAGTAGTTTTGTGTCCTTTTTTTGAGTGTTTGCTGGCCCAAAACAACGGTCTTTTGGACTTTTGGTGAGTTTTTTGTTACTTTTCTGTTTAACCAGAGGCGATATTCGCGGATTTTGTCTGTTGTGATGTCTTCGACAGCAGGTGATCCGGCGTATTCAATAAATAAAGAGAGGTATCTATCGTAATTTTCAACGGTTTTTAGGCTTCGACCCTTCTCAATCTCAATATGTTCCAGGTATTCTCGCTTGAGTTGATTGATATTGTGCGACATGAAATAAATATAGCACAAAAGGCACGAAGTGTGGGCGCTTTATCCCAAAAATACCCCAAAACACATGTACCAAAACCACACTTTAGAGCCAGTTACAGGCTTGCATCGAAGATATATCTGTGATACCATTTTAAATCATGTTAACAAAGTCTAAAAAACAGCGAATTATTAAAGGCGTGCAGGTACACGACACTGATACTGGCTCTCCAGAAGCACAGGTTGCTTTGATCAGCGAACAAATTGAGGAACTTACAAAACACCTTAAGAAACACCTCAAAGATAACAGTTCACGAAGAGGTCTTCTACAACTTGTAGCAAACAGACAGTCACACCTTAAATACCTACAAAAGAAAGATCCAGCAAGATACACTGAACTTATCACTAAGCTTGAACTCAAGCGAAAGGATACTTCAAAGAAGGCTGATGCTCCAGCAAAAACAGTTAAAGCAAAGGCAAAAGCCGCTAAAGCTGCAAAGAAGAAATAATAAAAAATCAAAAACATACTCAGCTGGAGTATGTTTTTGATTTTTTATTCATCTATCTTATGAACAGCTAATCGTTTTTTCAAATATTTTAAAAATAAGTTTGATATAATTTAAATATGTCAGTTATAAAACACAAAGAACAGCGTGTTGGTATTTTTATAGATACACAAAACCTATACCACAGCGCCAAGAATTTATATAGAGCACGAGTTAATTTTGGTGCAATCATGAAAGAAGCAATAGCAGGGAGATCACTCATCCGTGCGATTGCCTATGTTATTACCACAGAAACAAATGAAGAGAAAAGTTTTTTTGATGCGCTAGGAAAACTAGGTATTGAAACAAAAACTAAAAATCTTCAGATTTTCGGCGATGGTGCAAAAAAGGCAGACTGGGATGTTGGTCTTGCAGTTGATGCAATTAAATTAGCCCCAAAACTAGATACGATTATCATTGCATCAGGTGACGGTGATTTCATTCCACTTGTTGAATACTTGAGAACAAATCAAGGTTGCCAAGTAGAGGTAATCGCCTTTGGAAGATCATCTTCTTCAAAGCTAATTGAATACGCAGACGACTTCATCGATATGTGCGATAACCCACGAAAGTTTGTTATGGGACGAGGTCAACCTGGACACGGAAATTAATCACCCGAATACACAATGGATAACGAGCTCAACAAAAAGGAAGAAAATAACATCAATGATCCACGAGGAGGAAACCTCAGTCCTTTTGCCGTGAAGCCTACTGTCAAAATCACAGACGCACTTGATCAGGTAGCAAAGCGTGAATCCAGCACAAACACCGTCAAGACTTTTCAGTCTGATATTTCAAGCACTGTCAAAACAGACAATGTTTCGATGATTAAAATCGCCCTTGCTGAAAAAGAACGCCGAGAAAAAAGCGGAAATCTACTTGATGTATCTAGCCCAAAAAAATCATACAAAGGACTATTGGTAGTTATTTTCACACTCGTAGTGCTTGCAGGTGCCGTTGGTTTTGTTTATTTCTACTTCAATAAACCACCAGCACCCACACTAAAAGAAACAATAGCACCCAAAGAACCTGAGTTAGTATATTCTGAGAATCAGGTGGCAATTGACGTAACAAGCAAAGCACCCGCAACAATACTCCAGGAAATCAAAACAGTTTCTTTGGCAAAATTTGATCTCGGCACAATTCAACGTGTATTTCTGACAACACAAAATGCATCAGGTACAAGACAGAGTATTACTTCATCAGAACTATTTTCAAAACTAAAAAGTAGAGCACCGGAGAGCCTGATCCGTTCAATCGAACCGTATTTCATCATCGGTGCATACTCATTTACACCACATGATTCTTTTGTGCTTTTCAAAGTAAAATCATATGACAGTGCCTATGCAAGCATGCTGCAGTGGGAACCATACATGGAGACAGATATTGGAAATATGTTTATCTATGAAAGCCTGACACCAACCGAAAACAACCAAGCCTCAACAACAATAACCACAATAGACAGAGTGGCTGGTGTTTTCAAAGATAAAATACTACAAAACAAAGATACAAGAGCTCTTATACTTCCAGATGGTTCAACTAAATTCCTGTATACTTTTTTGGACAAACAAACACTATTGATTGTGTCTAGCGAAAAAGGACTCAAAGAAATCATCTTTCGAACAACTTCAGGTAGAATCATTCGCTAGGTGAGGTTTCCACAGTATAAGGATATTTGATTTAAATTTTGCATATATTTAATATGTCTCGGTTTATAGTTGACCCATGGTCAAAATAGCCAAAATAAAATCAATCTGCTTACAAAAAAACTCTATAAAAATAATCGATATTGAGACTGATATCAGTAGGGGATTATTCTATTACAGCATCAGCGGAAACATAGACAAATCAATATCTGAATCAAAACAACGAATACTTGCCGCACTCAAGAATAGTAACTTTGATCTACCGTCGAGAAAGAATTATAAAGTCACGACCTCTTTACTCCCAAATAATTTCCCAAAAACAAACTACGGTACAGAATTGGGAATAGTTTTATCGTACCTCTTGGCAACCGGTCAAATACATATCCCAAAAGCTGAGAGCTATCTATGCATTGGAAACATAAGCGTTGATGGGGGTATATACTTCGAAACGACAAAACTTGTCCACGCGATATCATATGCACACTCTTTGGGGTATTCACACTTTGTTATACCGAAACTTCAAGGTGAGGCAAACAATACCTTGGTAAATTATATTAATACATTCAATAATATTTCATACATACAAGCTGAAAAGATATCAAATCTAAAAGACATCAATATAAATCAGACTAGCACTACAAAAAACACTCCATATACAACTCTCGAAATTTCTACAGCTGTCGAGGGTCAAACTGAACAAAACATAAATAAGCGATATCTCTTCGACACAATCACTGGTCTTAAATATCAAAAACGTGCGCTCATCATTGCAGCAGCAGGAAATCACCCTTTGCTATATGCAGGCGTACCAGGTACAGGCAAGAGCACACTGGCATCGGCATGTATAGAATTACTAGACAATATTTCGCTATCTGAAATTGACGCAAATACACCAACTAAACACACAGAAAACATTTTCAAAAGAAACTCAATGGTTATTGGGCCAGAGACCTCAATTATTAAAACAATGGGCCGGCAGGATGACTTGGAAAACTCACCTAGACAAGGAACGATAATAATCAATGAGCTATGTGAATTTAGCAAAAAAGAAATTGAATCACTTCGTATATTCCTTGAGAATAATAATATTTACAATGATCAAATACACAAAGGGAAAATTCATAGCACATTAATTATAGCAACAACAAATAATTGTCCTTGTGGCCGCAATAGTAAAGAAAATAATAAAAATACCCAAACGGAAATAACTTGGCAAAAGCAAGACAACTCATGCGTGTGCACCAAGAATAGAATTGAACAATATCAAAACAGATTATCAGAATCTGTTTTGGACAGGTTTCCGCTTGTTTGCAACTTTGTTTATGAAAGAAATCACAGCACCGATGATGTTGAAAATCAAAAAGCGCAAATTAATAAAACACCTCAAGAAACAGCACTTTTTATCCACAAAAAGATAGCTGCCGCCAGGATAATCCAGAGGAAGAGATCCCATAAATACAACCAAGAATTAACAGTTGCCGAAATATACACCCTTGGCATAACCGAACAAGGTCAAACCGAACTAAAAAAGATTACCGACCTATTTGCATTCTCAAAAAGGAAAATACTACACACACTCCGTGTCGCAAGAACAATCGCAGACATCGAGCAAAAAACACACATAGAAAAGACGCATATCCTTGAGGCGATTAGCCATGTCAAAGTAAGAGCCTTTAACTAACATAAACCAAGAAATCAAATACGAACTGACTAGAAAGGATTCTTACTTCCTCGGACTTCGAAGTGCAGGTGTACACCAGTAGACTGACCAGTATTACCCATCTTTCCAATTTTCTGACCCTTGGAAACTGTCTCACCTTCGGTAACCAAAGTTTCATTAAGGTGACCATAGAGCGTCTGAGCCCCATTCGGATGCTTAATTACCACATATGTACCATACCCACCATTCCATCCACCCGAACGACTAATGACTACAGTACCTGCGGCAGCAGCAAGAATCGGTGTATTGAGAGGTGCTGCAAGGTCAACACCGTTGTGTCCATGGATACCCTGTGTTCGAATCGCGCCAATCACTGGCTTCGTCAACCATGATGAACCCGAACTATTCTTTGCATCAGCAACTGTTTTTTTCTTTTTTGCAATCTTTGCCTTATCTTCTTTTGCTTTTACATCTGCACCACCAGCCTCATGTCCTGGACCGACAACACTATCAGCGTCTGGGATAATAATAGTCGTACCAACAGCAAGAACCGTTCCACTATCCACATCATTGAAATTAGCAGTTTCCTTGGCATCGGCACCGTATTGTTTAGCGATTTTGGCAATAGTATCACCCTTTTTCGCAATATACTTCACACCAGCTACAGGTAAGATAACAAGAACTTGGTTTGGGCGTATAACCTCTTTTGACCCAAGGTCATTAGCGATTCTGATAGTATTCGTTGTTACATCGAACATACCCGCAATTTGCTCAATTGTATCGCCACTTCGTACGGTATACAAACTAATCTGATCTGAAATAGGTCGAAAATCTGCGTTTGCAACAGCACTACCACTCGGACCAACATTTTCATTACTGATCGCAGTATTATCTACAATTACGATAGGGTTAACCACTGAAACCTGCGGATCGATATTCTTTGGTGCCTGGAGAAGAGGTAAGGTCTGCATATTCCTCGGTAAATCTATCTCATCAATCTTTGCCCGACTCTCATTTAAACCAAAAATAGAACCGAGGACGAAACGCTTTTCTGTTGAATTTATACCCTTTTTCTCAATAATACCCATATCCGCAAAGGCAGATGATGCAAACAAAACAGCAAAACCTAGCACGAACACAGTCGCAGCAGCTGGAAGGCGTATTAAAAACGGCTTCAAATTTGTCACCACGAGCTCCTTTTTGGTAGGAACCCTCGGGTCATGAGGGGGGATTAAAATAAGTTTCGAATTTAGTTTATATGTAACACATTTTCGATGCCAACCAATACGGTATTTTGACAGATTTTAGCTAAACACTTTGATATCCTCCACAATTTATTGTTAGATAATTATGTAGAAAGAGTAGCAAAATCCAGAAAAAAGCCTTATTTATAGGCATTTACACTTATGTTTCATAGTGT
This sequence comes from uncultured Candidatus Saccharibacteria bacterium, assembly GCA_964627085.1. Lineage (GTDB taxonomy): Bacteria > Patescibacteriota > Minisyncoccia > Phycocordibacterales > CAIZLB01 > DALYDD01. The sequence continues at coordinate 67,603 of CAZVIP010000001.1, forward strand.
TCCTTAATTCTAAGGCATATGGGCAGGGTGTCAACCACTGATATGGAGATAACAATCAATCCATAAGGTGGTCAAATTTTGAAAAAACACAAGGTTTTGAGCGCTAGAATAAGGCTATAAATAAGGGTATTCTTGTTGTTAGGTCGGTCAGTGAATTATCACATGCTCTTGACTATAGCAATCAATTGTGGTTCCTTGCCCCC
>CAZVIP010000001.1:67815-104013 GCA_964627085.1 uncultured Candidatus Saccharibacteria bacterium
CAATTGTGGTATACTTTACACGGCTAAGGTTAGCCATAGTTCCAGGGAGGAGGACACACTTTCTCCGCCCTGCTTTCAAACAAACAACAACAGACAAAAAACCAAAAAACACCTTGGAGACAAGGTGAACCCAGACAAACCGAACCCATGAAAACACACCGCATCATCGTCCTCGCCATCTGCATCATCGTCGCCTTGGTCGCTGGCAGCCAAGCCGGCATCCAAGTGCTTCACCCAACTGGCGAGAAATTGCCGGATGGAAAAAGTGCAGCTGTCGTGTCCGACAGCACTGACAAGACCCAGGTTGGCCAAAAGACCAGCGTTGACCTCTCGGGTTACGCCACACCGATGGTGGCCAAATCCGAGTTCAACCCATCGGACTACGGTCCGAAAAAGTGGGAAGGTCCAATGTTCTTTTGCGCAATTATCATCTTCTTTGCTGCCCTGGCACACACCCTTCGGACACCGAAGGTGATAGCTAAGGCTAAACAACACAAAGACGCCGACGAATACTAACCGTCGCTCCGCTCGCTGAGCCCCGCATCCACCCTGCACTGCAGGTGTTGGAGCGGGGCTCTTTTACATACCCCACAAAAAATAGAGTATTAGGTTATTGTTTTCAAGTTTTAAACAATAAAGCATTATTACCGCGGAAACGTATCTTTAAATAAGGGTACTTTTGTTTTTAGGTCGATCAGTGAATTATCACAAGCCATTGACCACACCCACCAACTGTGGCACACTTTGCATAGCCGAAATCGGCTATAGTTCCAGGGAAGAGGACACACTTTCTCCGCCCTGCTTTCAAACAAACAATAAACAAACCAACAACACTTTGGAGACAAGGTGAACCCAAAAAACCAAAACTCATGAAACTGCATCGTGCTACCACCCTCGCTGCCTGTATCCTGATTGTAATCATAGCCAATAGTCACGCCGGCATCCAGAAACTGCAACTAACCGGCAAACAATTGCCGGACGGAGCCTATGAGGCAATTGTTGTTGCAAGCAGTGACAACAACGCCGCTGTGTCTGGAACAAAAACACATATCGATCTATCTGGATACATTATCCCGTTGACACAGCCCGCGTTTCCTCCCGACAAGGGATATAACCCGGCATTCATAGTCATCATAACGCTAATTTTTGCCGTATTATATATTCAAGAAAAAATGCGTCGCAAAGACGCCGGCGAATACTGACCGGCGCACCCCCTCGCTGAGCCCCGCATCCACCCTGCATTGCAGGCGTTGGAGCGGGGCTCTTTTACATATTTTCTACATTTTATTCATATTTTTCATCAATCTCACGCAGGTTTTGCCATTTTAACGTTGAAAACAAAGGGGATTCGGGAGATTACAGAGTTTGTATTATAATATTGAACTATGAACGATCTTTTTTCGGAATCCGAAACACCAAAAACCTATCTTAGAGGCTTAAACGAACAGCAAAAAGAGGCTGTCATGTGTACAGAGGGACCACTTCTTATCCTTGCAGGGGCTGGAGCTGGGAAGACAAAGACACTGACACATAGAATTCTCCACCTTTTATACAAAGGTGTCGACCCGGAATCCATACTTGCCATCACTTTCACAAACAAAGCAGCCAAAGAAATGCGTGAGAGACTCATAAACCTCATCACTTCAGACAAAGAATTAAACTTTCCTGTATATCAAAATAGATTCCCCTTTGTTTCAACTTTTCACTCGCTTGGGGTAAATATTTTACGTAGACACGGCGAGGAGGCAGGCGTATCAAAAAGCTTCACAATCTATGATCGAAGTGATTCAAAGACAGCAGTCAAAGACGCGCTTGTGTCTTTGGGTTATGACCCGAAGCAATATGATCCAGGAAAAATTCTTTCTGCGATTTCAAAAGCAAAAGGTGATGCCATGACTGTTGAATCTTTTAAAAATCAGAGACCTGACTATTATGGTTCTGTTATTGGTGAAGCCTGGGAAAAATACGAGGCCTCACTCCGAAAAGATAAAGCCCTCGATTTTGATGACCTATTACAAAAGACAGTGCTACTTTTGGAGAGGAATGCAGAGGTTCGCTCTTTCTACCAAAATAAATTTAAATATGTGCACATCGATGAGTACCAGGACACAAACACTGTTCAATACAAACTCGCTGAAATTTTATGTGAGAAGCATCAGAATATTGCAGTAGTGGGAGATATCGATCAGGCAATTTACGGATGGAGAGGTGCAAAGATTTCAAACATGCTTCGATTTGAAAAAGATTTTCGTGATTCAAAATTAATCTTACTCGAAGAAAACTATCGATCGACAAAAACAATTCTCGATGCGGCAAATGGTATTATTGCAAAAAATATTTATAGAAAAGAAAAAAATCTTTTTACATCAAATGAACAGGGTGAAAAAATTTCACTATATGTTGCAATGGATGAATCAGATGAAGCAAGTTTTATTGGAAATAAAATTCAAGAATTAATTCGCGGTGGAGCAGATGCAAATGAGATTGCAATTCTTTATCGCGCAAACTTCCAGTCACGAGCACTTGAAGATGCATGTCTTTACAGAAATATTCCATATCATGTTTTGGGAACAAAATTCTTTGATAGAAAGGAAGTAAAGGATCTGCTTTCATATATAAAATTAGCCCTCAATCCAGATAGTGGAGCTGACCTCAAACGTATTATCAATACACCAACAAGAGGTATCGGCAAGACAACTGTTCTTAAATTAATTGAAGGAAAAAAGGAGGAACTCACTGATGCATTTAAAATAAAAGTAAATAACTTTTACACAATCATCGGTGATATTCGTTCATATGCATTCCACCACACACCGAGTGAAACAGTAAAATATGCACTCAATCGCTCGGGTCTTGAAACAGAACTCAAACAAGATGACGAGGAAGACAGAATTGAAAACGCAAGAGAGCTTGCAACACTCGCAAGAAGATACGATGAGGAGTGGATAAAAGACAATGCGCCTGAAAATTGCGATACAAAGCAAAACACTGAAACAGAACAGAATGACATGCAGGCATCTTTTGTAGCACCAACAGAAAACAACATCAGCACAGAATCGACAGAAGCAGATATCTCGGAACCAAAAAACCCACTTCGACCACTGGAGAAATTTATTGAGGATGCGAGTTTGCTCGGTGAACAAGATACGATTGATGACAAAGAACAAGCAGGGCCTCGAGTTAAACTGATGACAGTTCACGCATCAAAAGGACTTGAGTTTGACAGAGTTTTTATCACAGGTCTTGAAAAAGATTTATTCCCCCACACGAAAATGGGTGACAGAGAAAAAACACCGGCACCAGAAGATGCTGAAGAGGAGCGAAGATTGTTCTACGTCGCGCTCACTCGTGCACGCAAAAAACTTTTCTTAACCTATGCACTTATGCGAACAATTTTTGGAAGTAAAGTTTTTAACCATGCATCTGAGTTTGTCACAGACCTTGACCCAGAACATATCGAAAACGAAAACCCGAACAATGACGGCGGGTATGGTAGCGGATTGCTCGCACGTCTGATAGAGTTCTAGTACTCAAGATTTAATGAAACAAGCGAGACATCAATTTAAGCAAGAAGAAGAGAGGGAACGAAAACACCTCAAAAAAACCAGGCGCAAAGAAAAAGAGCGCGCACCTTTGTTGAACCCAAACCCTCAAACCCCGTATCACCTAGAAGCCAAAAAGAGTCTTGGTCAAAATTTCCTCAAAAACACCACAATTATCAAGAAAATAGTAGAAGCAGGTGAGATCAAAAAAGGTGAAATCATCATTGAAATTGGCCCTGGAACAGGTGCACTCACTGAAGAATTACTCAAAAGTGATGGTAATGTCATCATAATTGAAAAAGACAGACGTGCCATACCAATTTTGTCAGAAAGATTCAAAGATTACCTAGATAAGGGCACTTTAAGGATAATTGAAGGTGACTTCCTTGAAATTGAGATAGATACACTTATCGGTGATGGTTTTCTAAGGGAAAAAGATGCTGATGCGCAAAACAATACAAAGAATGGCGCTTCTACGGCTATAAATAAGCCTGTATTCAAAATAATAGCCAATATTCCATACTATATTACAGGCCTTATTATCAGAAAATCACTTGAACTAAGTCATAAACCAGATCGCCTTATTTTCCTTGTTCAGAAGGAGGTTGCTGAAAGAATGGTAAAGAAAGGCCAAAACAGTGGAAACAATAAGGAAAAAAGTAGTATTTTGTCGCAGAGCACCGAGAGTTATGGCCAGGCAGAACTACTTTGTGTGGTGTCTAGGGGTAATTTTGTACCAGCTCCAAAAGTAGATTCAGCAGTTATTGTTATAAAAAACATTAGTAACGCCAAATTTGAGCAGAATAATATTGGTGAAAAGGCGTTTTTTACCCTCATACATGCAGGATTTGGACACAAAAGAAAGAAATTAATTGTTAATTTACTTGATTTTATACAGGAAAACAGCACTCGAATAGAAGTTGGGGCTGGTTCGGATAATTCAACCAAACAAATCACAGCAAACCAAATAACCAGGGAGGCTATCAAAAATGAACTACTATCTATTTTTAGCGAGGAAGGACTTGGTGAAAACACCAGAGCAGAAGACATTTCAAATGATACATGGTTCAAAATATCTTCTAAAATAATTCACAAATTGAAATTAAATTTTGATGAAGAAAATAAAGTATAGTGTTATACTTATTTTACATTGTCAGTCCCAAACAATAAAAATCTCATATTAGGTGCGCTCTGCCTTTCTATTGTGGCGGGTGTTGGTGCGTATAAAATCGGTGAGGCAAGAAAAATTGCTTTGCAAAAAAATAGTGTAAACGGTGCAGTTTATCTTGATCTGCAAAAAGCGAAAAGCAATGATTCAATACTCAATGAGGCGCTGAAGAAAATAAGTTCTGAACAACTACTGAGTACATCAACTGCACAGAACCCATTTACACCATCAAAAGATGATACCCTCACAGACTCTTTAGCCAAAAATATTTTTCTCACATACGCCGAAAAACAAGACAACGATAGCACTATTGATGCAGAGGCTGTTTCTGCAAATATAATTGGATCTATTGACACTAGTTCACTTCCAAAAAATACATATTCACTCACAAACGTGAAGATACTTCGCGACCAAACACCAGCTGCAATAAAAGACTATGGTAACAAAGTTGGGGCTATAATTAAGGATAATTATGAATATATCGCAAAGAAAAAAGACACTATACAGCTACCAGAGATTGCAAAAGTGCACCAAAAGATTGGTAGGGAAATAATCAATGTCTCCGCGCCAGCACCCCTTGCCTCATATCACCTAGCTATTGCAAATGATTACACGATGCTTGGTGATTCATTTGCGGTAATTTCTACACAAGAAAAGAAAGATCCATTGAAGTCGCTCCTTGCAGTTAATGGCGCAAAAAATGCTGGTGAGAATCTTGAAAAAACATACACAGAAATCAACAGCTATTTTGCAAAAAATGGTATACTATTTAGCAATGATGAGCCCGGAATTGTTTGGACTCGCATTGTACTGAAGTAATGCACCCTTCACTTTTTTCACTACCCAAAAAACTACTTTCTATTGCTCTTGTTGCGGCAATAGTGTTTACATCAAGTTTTGGTGTACATGGTGTTTTTGCTCAGTCTGATTCAGGCGGTTATGCAGCAGGGGCAGCAGGTGGTGCGGTCGCAGGCTCTGTTGGTGGTAGCTCAGCGGCAGCAAGCACTGTAAATACAGGCTCAAACAACGGAGGTTCTCAGTCTTCAGGGTCAGTAAATCCAAACACAGGCACAGTAAATTCAAACTCATATCAGAATGTTGAATCAGGTAGCACATCAAGAACAGGAGACTCAGCAGCACAAAACGAAGGAAACGTAAACTTCGAAATCGAAGACAAGCAAGCTACAACACAGCAAAAAACCCCGGAAGGTGGAACTGGTGCAAATCAGGGTAATACAGTACAAGAAGCCACTACTGACATCGTTGCAGGTGCACTCACTTGTTCTGCAGCTGGACTTCTGGGTAATCTTCTTTCATCTGTTATCTCAGCAGCTATTTCAGCATTAATTACAGCCGTTATTGGTGAAGTAGCAGGAACAGTATTGGAGTCGGCAATAACTGTACCTACAAATAGTACATTTGATACATCAGCACAACACCAGCTTGGTGATGCGCGTGCAAGAAGTGGTGGTTTTACAATTTTTGGTATTTATATCAACTTTAGTTGGGACGGTATTGCGTGGTGCATCGTAAATGCAATGATTGAATACATTGCAAATGCAACTATTGCTTGGGCAAACAGCGGATTTAATGGTAATCCAGCATTTATCGAGAATCCAGAAAGATTCTTTAAGGATCTCGCAGACTATCAAGCTGGTTCAATAATTAGAGATATTGCATATGGCGCCACTGGTGGAGCTGTTAATGTCTGTGAACCTTTCAGGATAAATATTGCAGTTGGACTTGCTCAGAGTTATCAAGGAAGTGGAGCGGACCAGAGAAACGCACAATACAGAAATATGAGTTGTAGTCTAAGTGACATTACTCAAAACAGATTCTTCGGTGGGGTTGGAGTCTCAACTGGTCAGTCAGGTTTTAATAGCGGAAGTATCAGCTGGAACGACTGGATTGGTGTGACCCAAGAAGACCAAAACAACCCTTACGGCTCATATATTTTGGCAAACCAAGTTCTTCACTCATCTGTCTCAGCAAATAAAAATGAATTAAAATTTGAAGTAGGTCTCAATAACGGATGGCTTAACTTCAAAAAATGTACAAATCCGGACGACCCAAATACATGTAACATAACTACACCAGGACGTTTGATTGAGTCATCACTCAATCAAACACTCGGACTTTCAAAGCAAAGATTGGTTATGGCACAAAAATTCGATCAAATGATTACTGCAATTGTTAATAATTTGATCAAGATCGCACTAGATAAAGTTCTCGAGAGCGCAGAAGAATAAACATGAATAAAATACAAAATAAAACAAAAAAAAGTTTCCTCTCAAAAACTATTATTGTTTTATTGCTGTCCTTATTTCTTATACCAACTTTTACACCGAAGCCAGCCAATGCCTTTGAGATCCCTAATTGGGTGAGATGGGTCGTAGGCGGTACTCCAATTGGCACAGTGGTAGCACCTGCTATAGATGGAATAAATTATTACAATAAAAAATCAACAGGGAAAGAATTAGTCTGTGTAAAAGGTGTTTTTGATTCAGGGTGGATAAACCTTGATGTTTGTATCGGTATGGGCCTTTATTACCTCATGCTTAAACCTGCGGGCTACATCCTGTGGTTTGCCGGTGTATTGTTTAATATGGCCCTAAACTTTACACTCAATTTTGGTGCAGTTATCAATGACCCCTCTATAGGCCTAGGGTCAAGCAGTGCAAACGGTGGAATAATTTACCTCGGATGGAGTACGATAAGAAACTTTATTAATGTTTCATTTATTTTTGTACTCTTGTATATATCCATTGCCACTATTTTGCAATTAGATGGGTACAATACAAAAAAGATGATTATCAAGATTGTGCTTGCCGCACTTCTTCTCAATTTCAGTCTATTTTTTACGAAAGCAATCATAGACCTCTCTAACCTTCTTGCATTACAATTTTATTCAAGAATTCTTGATGCATCCGCAAGAGCAAGTGGCCTTACACTCGCAGAATCTTCCAGTGCAGCAGACGGAGGGTTATCTGGTGGATTCTTGAATGCACTTGGATTAAAAACGATATGGGGTGGTGGAAGTTCAAGTCAACTTTCAGATGTGGGTGCATTTACAACCAGAACAGGACTAGTTGATGGTTATCAACTCATTATTATTTCTTTGCTTGGATCTGTCTTCATGCTGGTCTTTGCGTTCGTTCTTGTATTAGCCACAATCCAATTCTTTATCAGGTCGTTAATACTTATTGTTTTAATGCTCACATCAGCAGTTGGATTTCTTGGAGGCTCTGTACCAGGACTTGAATCAACCTCAAAAGACTGGTGGTCTAAGCTAAAAGAAAACGCTATCTTCGCTCCAGCCTACATGGCAATGCTTTACATGGTTTCTCAAATTGTTTTTGGTGCAAACAAATCTGGTTTGATGGGGCAAGATGGTTTCATCGGTGTGATTAGAGGGGATGCAAAGTATGCACCACTTATATTTTGGTTTGCACTTGTAATTGGGTTGTTATTATCCGTTCAGATGGTAGCAGGAAGATTCGCAAGTAAATTCGGTAGCGGTGTAACAAAGAAGGCGAGCGACCTCATGAAAAATGGAGGTAAATGGGTTGGTAAAAAATACTGGGGCGCAACAGGTGGCGCTGCAATCAAGGGTGTTGGTATAGCTGGAAGAAAACTTAGTACATCAACCTTTGGTGGTGCACTGTTAACAAAAACACCACTTTCTCGTATTGGCGGGCAAAGAGTGTTTGATAATCTAGCTGCAAAAGAGGTAGAAGTAGCAAAAGAAAAAGCAAAGAACTTAAGAAGACTTTCCGGAGAATCTGACACAGCTTATGAAGGAAGACAAAACGCAATCAGAAGCAGGGCAATGGCAAAGCAGGCTACAGGTTTTGGTTTGGACACATCACATTTTGATTATGATAATGGAAAAATGACCCTCAATGCTGAAGGTAAAAAAGCTATTAAGGCAAGAAAAATTGCCGCACAAACCAGATTCAGTAAGTTTGCCAGAAAAAATGGCGATGATGCTGCAGAAAGAATTTCATCAGCATACGCGGATCCAAAGAAAGGATCAGAGGATGATGTTAAAATTGTCATTAAGACACTTGAGAAAAATCTTGAGAAAGAAAAGGACCATGTCTACGAAGTCTTGGCCAAGCAATATGACACTGAAGTTGAAACCATTAACAATAGAATTAAGGCAGACCTAGCAGCAGGACGCACAGCAAGTGCAGCAGACATCACAGGTCTCAAAGCTGCAAAGAAAATACTTGCTGAGCACACAGAACCTGTACGCAAACTTGAAAAGAGTCTAGCGGAAGCAAAAGAAAAACTCGAGAAAGTTAAGTCAGCTGAAAAAGAAAAGGCAAACAAAGACTCTAAAGGCGGTAAAAAATAAAACAACATGATTGATGTAAACAAAGAAACAATACAAAAAGCTTTGGACAACTGCTCAGAAGAAGCGCTTGATTTCGTACTGTTTACCAATGAGCAAGGGGAGCCAGCAAGACTTGTTGAGTCAGCCTCAGAATTTGGCCTCACTACAAGTGAGGTAACAATTGTAAACGAAAATATTAAGTATTTGGCGCTTGGTATACTTTCACTAAATGAGATGATGGATTTAACTTTATCGGCCTGTAATTCAGGTGATGAAAAAATACTCACATATATACAGTGTGTATTCTTTGGTATGGACGATGTGCTGAAGGCGCAGATAAAATCTAGACCGGAAAACAAAAATATGGACACTGATTATGCAGACATTTTTAAACCAGCAGACATAAGTAACGCCTCGGATTCAACTGAAACAAACACAGAAAACAAATCCCCAACCACAAACACAAAAGATGAAATCCTTGATGAAATTGAAAACCCAACTAGTTCAGTCAAAACACAAGAATACACACTCCCGAGATTCAAACCAAACACTGCAGACATTTTGAGTGGTATCAAAGCAACAAATAACAACGGAGCAGCAGAGAATAAGCCCGGCCAACAAACCACAACCAGCACACCTTCGAATGAACCAGCCATTATTGACCCATTCAAAATCCAAAAGACAACACCTGGAGCACAAACAAGCAAACAAATTCCAGTAGCAAATAACAAGACCGAGCAAGCAACACTGATTGATCCAATAAAAACAATTCAATCAACAATACAGCCCCAGAAACCAAAAACAGCAAGTTCTGAAATTAAAAACAACCTTGAATCAAAACTGACAAATGTCTCTGTATCTGGAAACAAGGAGCAATTCAAGTCAGCTGACCCATACAGAGAAATACCAGGAATATAATACGCAGACAAAATAAGACTCAGCTTACAAACAAAAACACATCGCCTCTGCGATGTGTTTTTGTGTTAATATATATACCAACATGAACACACTAGAACAAATGACTGAAAAGTTCGCCCTTCTACCTGAAGATTTTCAGGAGGCAATTCGTACTTTCGACTATGACAAAAGACTCCAAAATGTGAGCAATAAATTCAAACTACACATCGATCAACTTGTTGTACTTGAACAATCAATGGCTGATATTGTTTTTGGTGATATGAGAGCCACAAATCTACCTGAAACCCTTTCAAACGGACTCCGTATTTCAAGAGAACAAGCAAATGAAATAAGCATTGAGATTAATAGCGCAATACTTGTACCACTCAAGGATCACATCAAATCAACACAAACCAAAAATTACACCCTCGCTCATCCAGAAAAAGAAAGTCCAGACGCACATCTTCGCGAAGTTTTATAATTTGATGCTATACTTTAGACATGAGGTATCAAGTACCACAATTCATTGAAGTTGAGGATAAAATCTTTGGCCCTTTCACTTTCAAACAGTTTGCATACATGCTCGGGGGTGCGGGTATTTGTTTTATTATCTACAAAATCACCAACTCTTTCTTTCTAGGTCTTCCATTTATGATGGTGGCCGGAGGTGTGTCGGCAGCACTCGCTTTTTACAAAATAAATAACCGTCCACTCATCGAAACAATTGAAGCAGGTTTTAAATACCTACTTACAAAAAGACTCTATATCTGGCAAAAGAAAGACAAACTACCAACTAAATCAATGGCTGATCAGATGCTTGAAAATAAAGCCAACAATTTATTTGTACCAAAGATATCTGAGAGTAAACTAAAAGACCTTGCATGGAGTCTCGATATTAATGAAACAATTTATTCAAAGGAATCTGGTAAATTGCAATCTAGAGACTCACTTCAAAGCACATTTAGGCAATAGTTTACATAGAGCCTGTTCGGGGTACCGCGAGATGTTGAACAGGTTCTTTAAAAATAAATTAAAAGATTGTGAATTATATTTTTCTGATATACTTATTCCATGGCGAGTCAAAACAGCGCTTCTTCACAAGAATTTGTCCCAATTAAAGAAATCCGAGACGGAGTAGCTATCCTCAAAGACGGCAGTCTACGCGCGGTTCTTTTGGCTTCATCTATCAACTTCGCTCTCAAATCAACAGACGAACAGCAGTCTATTATTTTCCAATTTCAAAACTTCCTTAACTCAATCAACTTCTCTGTTCAGATTTACACACAATCACGAAGACTCGATATACGGCCCTATATAGCCCTCCTAGAGGACAGACTCCACAATCAGGTAGGAGATTTGATGAAAATGCAAACAAGAGAGTACATTGAGTTCATCAAGAGTTTTACAGAAGCAACAAATATTATGACAAAGAGTTTCTTCGTCGTAATTCCATACTCACAAGTCTCACTTAACCCAACAAAAAACCTAAAGACTAGTTTTTTCAACAGAAAATCAAAAGAGGAACAAAAAATGGAAGTCGAGAGTGAGTTCGAGGAAAAGAAAAGCCAACTACAACAACGTGTTGAAGTAGTAGAACAAGGGCTGGTACGATGTGGAGTGCGAGTTGCGCCACTTGGAACAGAGGAATTGATTGAACTATTTTATAAAATATTTAATCCAGGGGACGTGGATAAACCGATTCATGTAGGTTAAACGCAGATTGAGAGTATAATTTAAACAAAACAATGGGAATCTTCGACTTTTTATCAAACAACAAAAACAAAGGGGTAAGTGGTAATCAAAAGATTACTTCAATTTTGCCACAGGAGATATATCAGTCTGGTGTTCTCGAACTCCAAGATGTAATCGCGCCTTCTGCACTGAAAATTAGCCCTAGAGCACTCAACCTTGGTGACAAGATTGTGCGCACATTCTTTGTTATTTCATACCCTAGATTCCTTTCAGAGAGTTGGTTTTCACCTATAATTAACCTCGATAAAATTTTTGATGTATCAATTTTCATTCACCCAATCGATACAGCGTCAGTACTCAGACAATTTCAAAAAAAGGTAGCCGAGGTACAGAGTCAAATTCATTTGCGAGAAGAAAAAGGTTTGGTGCGTGATCCAATGCTTGATACTGCATATCAAGACCTAGAAGGCCTTCGTGACCAGCTACAGCAGGCACAGGAGAAAATCTTTGATGTTGGTTTATACATCTCAATTTACGGTGATTCAGATAATGAGCTGGATAAAATCGAATCGGAAATCAAATCTATGCTCGAGGCTAGTTTGGTTTATCTGAAGCCAGCACTCTTTCAACAAGAACAAGGATTCAAGAGTGTACTTCCTATCGCGGACGACCAACTCGCTATCCATTCAAAGCTTAATTCATCACCGCTTTCAAGTGTGTTTCCTTTTATTTCATTTGACCTTACGTCAGACAAAGGGATCCTGTATGGTATAAATCGCCATAATTCTAGCCTTATTTTGTTCGATCGATTTAGTCTTGAAAACTATAACTCAGTAACTTTTGCCAAGGCCGGATCCGGTAAATCTTATTCAACAAAGCTCGAAATTCTCCGTACACTCATGTTTGATACTGATGTAATTGTTCTTGACCCTGAGCGAGAATATGAATATATGGCCGAAGCCACAGGTGGGCGATATTTCAATATCTCACTTACGTCAGAGCACCATATCAACCCTTTTGACCTTCCAATGGCGAGAGAGGACGAATCATCTGCTGATGTACTTCGCTCAAACATCGTAAACCTTGTGGGGCTTTTTAGAATTATGCTCGGCGGTCTTACACCTGAAGAAGATTCAATTATTGACCGAGCCATCACAGAAACATATGCCCTCAAGGATATTTCGCCTGATTCAAACTTTTCTGCTGTTGAACCACCACTTATGTCTGACTTCGAGCTCGTGCTCGCAGGTATGGATGGAGGGGAATCACTTGTACAAAGACTCACAAAGTATACAAAAGGTACTTGGGCTGGATTTATTAACAGGCCAACAAACATTGATATCAACAAGAAATTCGTAGTGTTCTCACTTCGAGACATGGAGGATGAACTCAAACCTGTTGCCATGTATATTGTGATGCACTTTATCTGGAATGCTGTCCGAAAAGAGCTCAAGAAGCGCCTTTTGGTTATTGATGAGGCATGGTGGATGATGAAATCGGAGGATACAGCCTCTTTCTTATATAGTTTGGCAAAAAGAGGGCGTAAATACTTCCTCGGTCTTTCAACTATTACGCAGGACGTCGAAGACTTCCTTCGATCACCTTATGGAATGCCAATTATCACCAACTCATCTATTCAAGTTCTCCTCAAACAATCTCCATCATCTATCGATGTTGTTCAAAAAACATTCAACCTTACCGACGAAGAAAAGTATCTACTCTTGGAATCTGATGTAGGAGAAGGTATCTTCTTTGCAGGACTTAAGCATGTAGCCATCAAAATCATCGCATCTTATACAGAAGATCAGATTATTACCTCAAACCCGTCACAAATCCTCGCAATCAAGAAGGCGAAGGAAGACCTTGCATCACGAGGCCTTATAGGACAACCAGAGGGGACACGGGCAAATGTAAACAGCGACGGAAATGAAATTGATCAGGATAAAAAATTCGGTAGCCTTCTTTCACAATAAAGATTAAAATATAGACGTGTTCCAAGTCGCTCCAGATAAAAAAATACTCACCAGAGACTATAATCAATTTAGTCGAGATATTGGTGATTCAAAAAATCCAACTATCGATGCTGCTGCAGAGGCTTTTGATAGTAGATTGGCAAACAATGACATTGCTGCCATGGCCGAAAGCATTACTGAAACAGACGAATATCAACAACCCCAAACAACACAAGACAACCAAAGCACCCTTGAAAAACAAGCTCGTTTTAGAGCACAAGCAGAAGTAGGCGATGCCAACCAAGCCATGTCTGACCAAATGCAAGCCCAAGAAAACTTCAAAGCCAAAAATAATTTGGCTGATACAATCGATGGTGTACTTGGTGGTGATGGGGAAACACTTAGTTTGGCATGGTTTTTTGTGGCCTTAATTCTTGCAGCTATATTTGATGGTATTTCTTTTGTAATTAACCTCCTACCTTCTGTTGGTGGAGTACTCTCTGGGGTGGCCATAATGCCCATAGGACTAGCCGTACTCGGATACATTCACAAACTAGGAGGGGTGAGCTTTAATAAAAAAATTCGATCAAATTTCTTGATTGGTGCAGTAGTTGAAGCGATACCAGTCCTGAACGCTTTACCAGGAATGATCGCAGTGGTTGTTTTGTGCAAACTTACACCACTGGCAATAAAGCAGATTAACAACAATAAAGTACTTGGTGAAATAAACCCAGCAGTTGGCGCATATCAAAAATTTAAGAAATAAATTTGATATACTAATAAACAAGCATGCAAAGAAAAGACATTTCAAACAACAAAGACTCTCGAGCTTTTTCAAAAAGGAAAACGCTTTTAGCTATAAACGCTATTTTGGTTTTTGTAATTGCTTTTCAGATTGGTGGAAAACTAGCAGCTGCACAAACAAAATTTTTTGATGAACCAGAAAGTGGTACTGTAAAATACTTTGATGAGCCAACAAGTAATACACCGACACCTGTGGTAACAGCAGAGAAAGTTACTTCTTTTCAAGCAAAAAAAAATACCACGAGCTACAAAGTTGACTCAAGCTCACCTTATACAGCCCAGTTCCCAGAGTATAAAGACCAGCTTTCATCAACGATTTCTCCTGAAAATCCTGGCCCAAACAAAGAAGTTACAATCTCTGTAGCGGTCTACAGTTTTGATATTAACAGCGCGATTATTACCTGGAAAAAAGACGGGCAAATAGTGAGCCAAGGCGTCGGGCAAAAAAGTTTTACATTCAAAACAGGTCTCTCTGGTGTGACAACAAAAATTGATGTTGCAATCGACCCGCGAGATAGACCGATAATCTCAGATACATACACCTTCACCCCAAGTGAAGTAGACTTACTTTGGCAAACAGATACATATACCCCTCCTTTTTACAAGGGCAAGGGCTTATATACACCTGAATCAAGTGTGAAACTTGTTGCGCTTCCAAGATCAGCGAGTGGAACGATTAACCCAGAATCCACCGTGTTTAACTGGACTGAAAACTATAACAGAAAGGCTGATTTATCAGGTTATGGTAAAAATACATATTCATTCACTGGCCCAATTTTGATTAGACCAACAAAAATAAGGGTAGAAACACATAGCCCGAAAGCGGGAGACGTTAACATTAAAGAAGTGGCATCAACTGAAGTCGATCTGACACCATCTAATTCTGGAATTTTATTCTATGAAGATAATCCCGCTCTTGGCGTAATGTTTAATAAGTCACTCACAGGTACAGTGACTTTAAATAAACCAGACATCAAAGTTGCCGCATATCCATATTTCCAATCTATCTTTAATAAAAATGCTGGAGTTGAATATTCGTGGGTAATCGATGGTTTTAGGGTAGAAATTGGAAAAGAGCAAAACTCAATCATCCTTAACAAAACTGACGGTGAGTCAGGAAATAGTACAGTACAAGTACAAGCAAAAAACCCAAAAAGAATCCTCCAGACAAATGTTTCGGGAATAAATATCACTTTTGATACAAAATCAAATACTTTTGGAACTACTAGTGGAACGGGTTCAGCTTTTGGAAACTAAATAAATAACACTTTCTAATTTATTTTAAAAAAAGGTGTTATAATTTTTGACATGAATGACATATTTCGAATAGTCAAAAAAACACTTGCTTTTACATCAATATCTTTTTTCTTCTTTATTAATCTTTTTTTTGTTGGAACAGTAAGTGTGGAGGCACAAAATACACCACCCTCACTTTCCACAACTTGCAACGCAGCTAACTGTACTTATTATTTCCTTGCACCTATTGAAGCATTAGGGATTGGTAGTGCCAATTACAATGTAGCAGGGGATGGGGCAAATAAATACCTCGTAGCTTTGTATACATTCGGTATTGTAATTGCCTCGGCACTGGCGGTTATTATGATTGTAATTGGTGGAGTACAATATTCATCAACAGACGCGATTTCTGGTAAAGGTGAAGGAAAAGAAAGAATAAAAGCTGCAATTACAGGCCTTATCCTTGCACTGCTTTCATTCACCATACTCCGCACACTTAATGTAAACCTAGTTAACGTAAGCTTCTCCCCAGCACCAATCGAGGTACAAAGTTCACCGGCTGTCACAAACGCCACCTACGGAGCAGGTGTTGCAGGTGCTGTAATCGGAGGAGCAGCGGGTGCCGGTGCAGCAGGAACAAACACAGGTGCAAACGACCTTACAAATAATAATCAAGCTTTTGGTAACACACTTGGAAACGGTGGGGTGGTTACGAGATTTGGAGGTCAAGGTGATAGGGATACCACATCAACTGAAACAGGCTCAGTATCCGGTGAACTCCTCGACAACCTTCACCCAGAGACAGATTTGTATGCAGCCTACCCTATGAGCGGACACTCCCTACAAGGACTAGGGCTACCCGACTATGCAAGCTCAGGTGTACAGGCCACAGAAGCTGCTAATAGAGCACTTAATAACCAGATGATTCGAGTGAACCTTAACAATGGCACCTCAATTAACCTTCGAATAGTTGATCGAGGCCCAGGTGATAGAAATAACTTTGATGTCTCCGGCTTGGCAGACAAACTAATTAAAGACGGTGGTGGTGTAAAAAACTTTCAACTTGTAGCAAAATAGAACTGAGGGCGAGGCGAAAATAACCACATAAGAGGTGGTTATTTTTTATTACAAAACACAGACTTGGTACAACAAATAATTGTTTATGCTAAAATAGGAGAACATGAAGCGCTCTACAATTATTGTGATTGTAATTATTTTTATAAGTGTCCTTGTTGGAGGGTTACTTGGATTCTATTTTTATATCAACAGTAAAGCTGTAAAACAAGATACCCTTGGCACGAGAGTTGAAACTGGATCAAATCCTTTTGGTACAGTGAGTGTTAATACCTCGGTCACACTTCCGGGTAATGCGAGTACCACAAACCCAAGCCAAACACCTGAAATATCAAAAAACCAAACCCCAGAGACACCAATACCTGTCCTCAGAAAAATATTTAGCGAACCAGTATCTGGTGTGGGTTTTTTCATCAAAGATATATATGCAACCACATCACCTACGGTTGATACAATCATTTTTGCAAATGGTACAAGTTCTGCAACCTCAACCAAAACAATTAAGCCTGCAGCAGGTAAAATCATTGGAAAAGAAAGTATGATTTCTTTTGTAGAAAGAGCCACAGGACATATCTACGAGACATCAACGAGCAGTCTTACTATCACGAAGTATTCAAACACTACAAAGCCAAAAATATATGAGGCGCTCTTTATAAGCAGAGAAACAGTGCTATACAGAAACCTTTTTGAGCCATCAGACTCAATCAAGACTGTATCTGGTTCACTCCAAACACTTTCTGCAACAACAAGCGAGAAAACACTAGTCACAAAGTCACTTCCAAACGACATCTTCTCTGTGGCTCTTTCTCCTAATAAAAATAAAGCATTCTTCCTACAAAAAGCTCAACCAATTGGAGTCCTAGCAAACACAGACGGCTCAAATGCGATATCATTATTCAATCTACCTTTCACAGAATGGCTTATTTCATGGCCAAATGAGAAATTTGTAACCATTACAACAAAGGCATCAAGCTTCGTGGATGGTTATATGTATACAATCAATACAGCTACGAAGGCTATTGAAAAAGTAGTTGGTAATAAAAAAGGACTCACCACACTCACATCACCAGACATGTCAAAAGTATTGTTTAGTGAATCGCTCGGAGGATCGACATATCTTTCACTCTTTGACACAAAAACAAAATCATCAAAGCCACTATTCTTCAGAACCTTTGCAGAAAAATGTGTCTGGTCTACAAAAAACAGTGATTCGGTTATCTGTGCCGTACCTAAAGACATTGCCTTTGGAACATATCCTGACGCTTGGTACCAGGGCTTAATATTCTTCACAGATGATATTTGGAGAATAAACACGAAGACAGGCGAAACAACACTACTTGCATCACTTGGCGACCTTTCAGGAACTGC
This sequence comes from uncultured Candidatus Saccharibacteria bacterium, assembly GCA_964627085.1. GTDB lineage: Bacteria > Patescibacteriota > Minisyncoccia > Phycocordibacterales > CAIZLB01 > DALYDD01. The sequence goes on from CAZVIP010000001.1 coordinate 85,888, forward strand.
AATAGACGTCATCAATCCAACTTTGAGTGAAGACAACAGATATCTGATTTTCAACAATAAAGCCGACCTCAGTCTCTGGGGACTACAACTAAAAGAAGACAAAGTGGCCGGGGGCACAGCAACAACCACACCAAACACAAAGAGGTAGTTCTATACAAAACAAAACCACCTATGTTCTAGGTGGTTTTGTTTTGTATTATTTGTCGGGCCAACAAGAATATTTGCCCATGCCCATGTGAGATTTTTTGAACAGATTTATTTAGCGTCCTTTTTTACAGTCTTTCTGAAATATAATTCCTGTCCAATTGTAAAGATTGTACTTGTGATCCAGTACACTGACATAGCCGCCTGAAAACCAAGTGAGGCCACGAATACAATAACCGGCATTACATAGCGCATTTGCATATTCATACTTCGCGCTAAGTCATCCTTGAATGTAGGTGTTTCTTTGCCTTCTGGCTTCTTGTATGCAGGCAGAGAGTACTGTATCTGAATAAACTGAAGTATACCCGCGACAGCACCGAGAATTGCACTCTTTTGGCTCAAATCAAGAGAAAAGAAGATGTGATTAATGAATTCCGGAGCTTTTACAAATGAGTACAAGAAACTTGGATCTATATTGGATAGGATGTTTCTTGAAAAAATGAGGGCGAGAGCAATAAAAATCGGTATTTGTAGGAATGCTAAGAAAATAGTTGAGAAAGGGTTTAGGTTGTATTTTTTGTACAATTCAAGGGTTTTTTGGGCCAAAACCTGTCTATCGTCCTTTGATTTATATTTCTCTCTTATTTCATTCATCTCCGGTTCAACAAGCTTCATCTTCATTTGTGTAACAACAGCCTTTTTTGAGAGGGGAAGGAGTACAATTTTGACAATCAAAGTGAGCAAAATAATAGCAAACAAGAGTTGGTGATCAGGGACAATACCTGCTATATATACCAAACCGTTATAAAGAGGCTTATAGAATAGTGTATTAAACATTTGTTTACTTTATTTCTTTTTTAATTTCTTCTTTAATCTTTTTAAAATCTGCCTTTAGAGCTCCAATTTTAGCATTAATTTTGATATTAGGTAGTCTGTTTTCAGGCTGGGCCACATCTTGAGCTCTTGCAACCTCTGGTTTCGGTATGGACTCCTGTATTACGGCCCTGTATGCCTCTTTAATACGTCTCCTAACTCTATTTCTTCTAATTGCATTACCAAATTCCTTTTTACTTGCCTGCACCTCAACTTTTCCGCCTGTGGATTTTTGGATTGATTCAGTGTTTTTTGTGTTTATCTCACTTATAGGCTTATTTATGGCCGTATAATGTTGTTTCCTGATGAAAAGTATAGGCATGGGTTTATTCCCTATATTTTTATCAAAAACGGCCTTAATTAAGGCTTTTTTGGGTTTTTTGACCATTTTTGGTGGCTTTTTTTGTTGTTTTTTTGCCATTTTCATTATATGACTATTTATCTGACTTTTTTCTATTTTACCACCATTTTTAGCCCTGTATGCAAGTTCTATAAATTAATAAAGCCCTTATTTAGGGCTTTATTAATTATTTTGCTTTTGAAACTGATAGTTTTGCTCGCCCTTTTCTTCGTCTTGCGAGGAGAACTCGCCTACCACCATGGGTTGAAAGACGAGATCGGAACCCGTGTTTTCGGATTCGCTTTATTTTACTTGGTTGATATGTTCGAGACATGCCATGGATAATACCCTAATTGTCATTATTTATCAATATCCTGCGATATGTTGCAAATATATGGGTGTCTTGACGCTTTTAACAAAAAAAACACCTGCAACACACACAAAGAAAGGTGGTGTGTTTTAAATAATTCATCCAGTGTTTTAATGCAAATAAAAAACACCTAAACACAAAACTAAAACCAAACTCGATTCATACAATAAAGGTTAAAGACAAAAGCAAACAGTAAAGTTTTATGCAATATAAATTTACAATTCACCAATTGTGTTTTTGAAATTTTAATAAACTAAAAAATCTAAGCGCCCAATCAAGCCACAAAAAGTTATCAACAATTTATCAACATACAAATGACCATCATTCAAGTTCACTAATAAAACAGTGAGGGTATAATATCTCAACATGGATATGAAACAACTTTGGGATTCTGTATTGGTTCAACTCGAACTTGAAATTACCAAGGCTAATTATTCTACCTGGTTCAAAGAGACATTTATCTCAAAGATAGATGGAGGAACTGTTTACCTTGCAGTACCACATACATTCGCAAAGGAATGGCTCTCAACAAAATATCACAAAAATATTTTACAAGCACTTAGAAACATCCTCGAAGAAGTCCGCTCTCTTGAATACGTTGTCTCACATCAGAAACCAAAAAAGGACGAGCTCGCAAAACAAGTAAACATTGGTGGTTCAAGAGAATTACCTATGGGTAATTTATTCATTGACCCAGAGGACAACCTTAACCCACGATACACCTTTGAAACCTTTGTTGTTGGCCCTTTTAACGAGCTTGCGTACGCTGCTACACAAGCAATCATGAAAAAACCTGTTGTGTATAACCCATTGTTTATTTATGGAAATACAGGACTTGGAAAAACACACCTCATGCAAGCCGTAGGAAATCACTTCAAAAATAGCAACACACCTAAGCGAGTTCATTATGTAACTTCTGAAAAATTCACAATTGATTACATCAATGCAGTACAAGCAAACAGGGTAAACCACTTCAAAGAGAAATATAGAAAGTATGACTTATTGATAATGGACGATATTCAATTCTTGTCCAATAAAGAAAAGACACAAGAGGAACTCTTCCACTTGTTCAACCATCTATACGACAATAACAAGCAAATTATTTTTTCATCGGACGTTCACCCAAACTATCTCCCAAATCTAGAGGACAGATTAAAGTCACGTTTCATGGCCGGAATGATAATAGACATTTCACCAGCAGACATCGAATCACGTATCGCAATCCTTCAAGCAAAGGCAGAACAAAACAACTTCAACCTTTCACACGAAGTCTCTTATCACCTTGCAGCAAGTATCGAGGGAAGTATCCGAGAACTCGAAGGTGCCCTTAACTCAATCATCTGTCAGACACAGCTTAAAGGAAAAGATCTAACAGTCGCGGAAATAAGACAAACAACCAAGAACTCTACAAAGCCACATAAGACAGTGTCCGTTAAAGATGTTGTGCACGCCGTTGCATCCTTTTACAACATCGATGAGGAGAGTATCTATGATAAGACCAGAAAACAAGAAGTTGTTAAACCTCGCCAGATGACAATGTATATCCTCAGAGAGGATTTCAACGTGTCTTTCCCTTCTATTGGGCAGAAATTAGGGGGAAGAGATCACACAACCGTCATCCACTCCTGTGAGAAGATAAAAAACGAACTAAAAAACAATCAAGATCTAGGTACCGAACTCAGTCAGATTCGCGCAATGCTCTAAGCCAAACCTTATAAAAGACCCCTATCTCAGGGGTCTTTTATAATAGTGAATATGTGTATAAGTCTGTGGATTAAAAAGTCAGTCCTAGAAAATGGCTTATTTTAAGGGTCTTTTTGACCTATATGACTTATAAACATGGGGATAAGTATGTGGATATTTTGTGTGTATTCATATTTTTGATGGGGAAAAACATTGGGATAAAGCGTTAATTTCCCGTGGTAATCTCAACCTCCTGTTGATAAAAAACCCAACATCCGCAAAAAACCAGAGTTATCCCATTTTTTCCACATAACAAAAAAGGATAAGTTTCCTGAAATAACCCTTATATTTCAGAACCTGTTCAACCTATCCACATATCCACCACACTAATAAGGATTAATAGTATTTATTTAAATTTAGAAAAGGATATAATAGCCTTGTGAAAATCGAATGCCTAAAAGATAAACTGACTGAGGCTGTATTACGGACAGAAAAAGTCTCAAGCAAGAACGCAACACTACCAGTCCTTAAGTGTCTGTTATTTGATGCTGATAAAGGGACACTTGAGATAAGGGCCACAAACCTCGATGTAGGTGTGGAGTGTAAGGTTCCTGTAAAAGTAGATGAACCTGGTAAGGTGGCGATCTTAGGAGGTGTCTTGGCTTCGTTTTTAAATAATCTTGGAAATGAGAAAAGTGTCATTATTGAGACTGAGGGCGAAAATGGTATAAAAGTATCTTCAAATAAGACCAAAACCACAATAAAAACCTTAAATGTGGATGATTTCCCTGATTTACCAAAGGTTATTGATCCTATTGTGTTTACAATGGATACTGATGATTTTGTTCTGGGTCTTAAATCTGTTTGGTATAGCTGTGCAACGACAAGCATTAAACCAGAGTTATCAAGTGTGAGGATTTTTCAGGAAGAAAACGACCTCGTCTTTGTGGCAACTGATGGTTTCAGGCTCGCAGAAAAGAAGATTAAGGTGAAAAACATCCCTGATTTCTCACATATTCTAATACCGGTAAAAAATGTAGGGGAGTTGATTCGTTTGCTCGACGGTGTGGGTTCGGAAGTTAGTATTTCAATTGATCAAGGGCAAATTGAGGTAAGTGTTGATTCAATGAGAATCGTCTCCAGAACAATTGATGGTGTGTTCCCGGGCTATCAGGCTATTATCCCAAAAGAATTCACTACAGAGGCAAAAATCACCAAACAAGACCTACTTAGCACACTTAGGTTAACAAACTTGTTTTCTGATAGTTATAACCAATTAGGTTTTTCGGTCTCAGTTGATCAAAAGAAAGTTGAAGTGACAAGTAAAAATAAAGATTTAGGAGAACATTCATCAGATGTAGATGCAAAAACATCAGGGGAGGATATAGCTGTGCAATTTAATTATCGGTATTTAAGTGATTGTCTGAGTTCAATAAAGGATGATGGTATAGATTTTTCGTTTGCTGGTAAGCAAAGGCCGATTATTGTAAAAGGGGACAAGGATGGAAGTTTCTTATACTTGATGATGCCTATGAACAGTTAGTAAATCGCTTATGTTCCAAATAAAAGAACTCCTGGCGAAATTTAAACTTTTAGAGGATCCTGCACAAATTCGTAACACGGTTGCTCTTACAATAAACGAGTGTATTGGTGTGAATGCTCTGAATTTAAAATCATTAGAGATTAGGAAAAATATTGTCTGGTTAAAGGTGCATCCTGCTGTTAAACAAAGGATAAGTCAAAAAACAACAATCTGTATTGAAGCTATAAATAGTAAACTACCGGAGTTAAAAATTATTGACATTAAGTAAATTGATTTACTTTACGAAAAAACACCCCGCTGTGGGGTGTTTTTTCGTAAACAATAAGGTTTTCTATTTGATAACTGAGAAAAATATCTTTGATTCTTGGCTTTTTCCTAGTCCATCTACGGCTACAGCCTTGAGTTCGTTCTCGTCTTCAATACCTGTGCTCTGGGCTGGTATAAATGAGAAGTTAAATGGGTATGTTGTAGAGATGCCAATTTGGTTACCGTTGAGGTAATACTGAACTTGTGTGGTTGTATCTTTTACACCACTGACGGTGATTGTGGATCTGTCGTTGAGGTTTAAGGCTGAACTCTGGCCAGGGGAGGCGATTCTGAAATTGTTTACATCAGGAGTATTTGCTGTATCACCTTGTGTAGTTGTTGGGGTCGTTGGTGTAACTGGATTGTTTGCGGTACCCCATGAACCTGAGTATGTGCCGTTCCAGTTTGCGACACCAGCTTCCCAGTTTCTAAAGAGTGGGTCTCTGGTTCCATATCCTGGCGCTTCACCTTTAACATCACCTCTGTTTATCCAATATAGTTCAGAGTGAACTTCACCGGTCTGTGTTTGCCAGGCGCCACGTAGATAAGGTTTTAGACTTGTATCGATTGGGTCTGGTTCATCAAAAGTTTCTGTTGTAACTCTTGTAAGTGCGAAGTCCATGAATTTCTTCCACATTGGGCCAATTATTCTAGCTGAGGCCTGTTGTGCCATAGGGGTGTTATTGTTATTTCCCATCCATGCACCTACTGAAATGCTTGGAGTGTAACCAACTGTCCAGGCATCGCGTGAACTGTTGGTTGTACCTGTTTTAATTCCCACTTGTCTGTCACCGAAGTAATTTACACCGAAAATTGGTGCTCTAGCATATTTGTCTGACAAAATATCGTTAATTTGTCTTGCGACCTGGCTATCTAGAACTTGTTTTGGGTTTGGTCTATATTCCTCGAGGACTTCACCATCAGATTTTTCAATCTTTAATATACCTGTGACATTATTTTTAACCCCATTTTGCGCAAAGACACCGTATGCACTTGTTATATCAAGTACTGAAACTTCTGCGCCTCCAAGCGCGAGCGAAAGTCCGTATTTGTTTGCACTGCCAAGTCCTGTGATACCCATATTTGTTGCTGTCTTAAGTGTGTCATCAACACCTGCGAGATATAAGCCTTTTACCGCTGGAATATTTCTTGATTCAGCAAGTGCACGGCGAATACTCATAAGCCCTTTGTAACCCTCTTCGTAGTTTTCCGGGCTATAACATGTCGCATCACCTGATATTGGCTTACCACTTGGTGTACATGAAGAGTTGAATTCTGTTGCTACATCAAATAAAGGTGTATCTGGTGTGAGGCCTTTTTGGAATGCGGTTGCATATACAAAAGGCTTGAATGCCGAACCTGGTTGTCGCTTCGCGGTTGCAACATTGAAATTACCTTCAATGATTTTGTCGAAGTAGTCACGAGACCCTACCATTGTTAATATTTGGCCTGTCTTTGGGTCGATAGCAACCAAAGCACCGTTTGTGGCCTTGTATGTTTTAACACCTGTATTTGTTACGTAGTCCTTCACAATCTCTTCAGCTTTCTCTTGGAGTTCGTAATCTACCGTTGAGGTAATCTTTAAGCCACCTTCTTGTAGTAATCTGTCGCCGTATTTTTCCTCTAAATAATCCTTGATATACATCACAAAGTGAGGTGCTTTGATTCCAGCTACTGACTTTGGTTGGAATACCACATCCTCTGCCGCTGCTTTGTCATATTCTTCTTTAGTGATCAATTTGTTCTCAAACATTTTTAGAAGCACAAGATTTTTTCTGTCTATAAGCCTTTGTTTGTTTTTTCCATATGGTGAAAGTGTTGTTGGTGACTGAGGAAGGGCGGCAAGATATGCTGCTTCAGCGAGTGTGACATCGCTCGCTTTCTTATCAAAGAAAGACTGACTCGCTTCCTCGATCCCATAGATACTTCCTCCGTAAGGTGATTCATTGAGGTATAGATTAAGAATCTCGTCCTTTGTAGCATTCTTCTCGAGTTTTAGAGCAAGTATCCATTCCTTGATTTTTCGTGAGATGTCCTTGTCCTTTGTGAGTAAAGAGTTCTTGACCACCTGCTGAGTGATTGTGGATCCGCCTTGGCTATAGCTAAGGGACATGATATTGGCAAAAACAGCACGAATCACCGAACTGATCTTTATACCTTTATGGTTATAGAAATCTATGTCCTCAATAGCAATTGTTGCATTCTTTATATAAGGAGAGATGGAATCAAAAGGGACAACTGTCCTTCTGACTTGTTGACTTAGATCATATAAAAGAATTGTCCCTTTACGGTCATATATCTTTGCTGACTGTCCGAGAAGTCTTGAGTCAAAAGAACTGAGGTCTGGTGTCTTTAAGCTGGCCGCCCAAAGGACAAACACTGTGAGAAAAAGGACAAATGCAATAGAGCAAACCAGGATAGCGTCCTTTATAAAATTCTTCCTTTTTCGCATGGTTGATATCCTGTGGATAACTTTTTGTGAAAAAGATGAAAAGCGACCGTGTAAGTTTTTTGGGTTGAGCCTAGACAAGATATGTAATGTTAATTTTTATTAAAAGTGAGCTTATTCTGAGTGAACCAAAGATAGCCTGAATCCCGTTGATTTTCAAGGGTTGCTTTCATCAAAGAATACCAAAATTACCCAAGTTGTGCTAGATTATTACAATATGTTAGAAGGTATCCAAAACCCACAAAACAAAGGTAACACCATAGAAAACAAGCGATTACCAACCGAATTGGAAGCCAGTGTTTTAAACCGAAGCGTCGAGGAGATTTTCCCGTCTAAGGATTTTTTACTCAAAGGGCTACAGAGCGGAAAAAAACTACGTGTATACATGGGTATTGATCCTACGGGCCCAACTCTACATATTGGCCATGCAATTGTAATTAAGAAATTAAAGGAATTTCAGGATATGGGGCATGAGGTAATTATGCTTATTGGTGATTTTACTGCGATGATTGGTGATCCTACAGATAAGATGGCCGTAAGAAAAAAACTCACTGAAAAGGAAATTAAGAAAAACCTCTCTGTATACAAAAAACAAGCTAGTGTGTTTTTGCGATTCTCTGGAAAAAACAAAGCCAAGATAAAATACAATTCAAAGTGGTTGAAGAAACTTGGTATGAAGGATGTGCTCGAACTAACATCAATGATGACTGTTGATCAGATGCTCAAGAGAGATATGTTTAGTAGACGCATGGAGGAGAATAAGCCAATTCATATACATGAGTTCATGTACCCTCTACTACAAGGTTACGACAGTGTTGCTATGGATGTAGATGTTGAGATTGGTGGAAATGATCAAATGTTTAACATGCTCGTGGGTAGAGATTTCCAAAGAAAAATCCGCAACAAAGAAAAAGTTGCCATAACTGTAAAACTCCTTGCGGATGCAAATGGAAAAAAGATGGGTAAGACAGAAGGGAATATGGTTTCACTTTCAGACAGCTATTTTGATATGTTTGGAAAAATCATGAGCTGGACAGATGGAATGATTGTTCCTGGCTTTGAACTTTGTACAAATGTAAGTGCTACAGAACTCACAAACATCGAAGAAGGTTTGAAAAATGGACGCTTTCATCCAAAAGACCTAAAAACAAGACTTGCAAAGGAAATTGTTGCGATATATCACGGCGACAAAAAGGCAGAAGATGCACAAAGAAATTTCGATAATACTTTCTCAAAAAAAGAAATACCCGAAAATATAATTGAAATTAAGGTTAATTCTGGTGATTTGCTCGGTGAAATACTTGTTGACCAAAAACACCTCCCTTCAATGGCGGAATTCAGAAGACTTGTACTCGCGGGTGCTATCTCAGATGTTGTAGGTGAAAAAATCACTGACCCAAAATATTCTGTAGAGAAAGAAGTTACTCTCAAGGTTGGAAAAAAGAATTTTTATAAAATTGTTCTAAAATAAATTGATTAACATTAATCAAAATAAACCAAACAATAAAATTATAGAAGCCAAGGATATTGTTGTTATATCAGTTGATCCGGGGTATGACAGATTAGGAATTGCTGTTCTTGAGAAAAAGGTTGGTCAAAAAGAAAAATTACTCTTCTCGGATTGCATTGAAACAAGTCCAAAAGATGAATTTATTAACCGTCTCGTAATAGTCATAAATAGTTTTAAAGATTGTATTTCAAAATATAGGCCCGGTTATTTTGCGGTTGAAACACTGTTCTTCTCAACAAACCAAAAAACTGCCATGCGAGTTGCTGAGGTGAGAGGTGCATTACTTTTTACTGCTAAAAATCTAGGCTTATCAATAATGGAAATAAATCCTATGCAGATTAAACTCGCTGTAACAGGTGATGGAAAAAGCGATAAAGCACAGATGATAAAAATGATTCAGTTGATTATTGGTATGAACAAAAAAGCGAGAGATGACGAATACGACGCAATTGCTACAGGGATTGCCTTCTTATCAATGTATAGACCAGGTTATACACAACTGAGCTAAAAAAAGAGGTGTTGCATATTTTTGCTAGTAATGTTACATATATTCGCATAGAGGTTAATTTCAATTATCGAACAAAAAACAATGACTGACGACTTAACACCAGATGATCTATTAATTCCAGGTGAAGCTGATCTAGAAGATGACGCTGAAAAGGATCCTGAAATAGATGATTTACCACCACCAAACATGTCAGAGGATGGTGAGGATTTAGATGATGACGAAGCTATCATCGGAGAAGAATTTAGTCCTGTGGAAGCTGAGGCTGAGTTTGATCCTGAAGATCCAGACGCATATCTCTACAGTGCACCAGGGGTTAAATATTCTGATTCAGCAGAAGAAAATGAAGCTGATTGGCTAAACGAGGAAGAGTTCTAGTTCTCAAAATCACTTTTATAGAGATAAAAAAACACCCAACTGTGGGTGTTTTTTGTTTAATAACCTAGATTATCTAATTGGTGGTTCTTGTTTTATATGTTTGTAACCAAGGTCCGTGAGGATTCTTCCTCTAGGTGTTCTCTCAATGAAACCGAGTTGGATTAAGTATGGCTCATTAAATTCTTCGATGGTTGCCTCGTCTTCGGAGAGTGATGCGCTGATTGTACCTAATCCTACGGGGCCACCATTATATTTAGTGGCAATTGTTTCTAGTATTTTAATATCGGCACTTGTAAGTCCGTGGCTATCGATTCCGATAAGAGCAAGAGCTTTGCCTGCAATTTCATTTGAGAGTGATTTTTTGTGGACTTGTGCATAGTCACGTGCTCGCTTAAGCAGGTAGTTTGCGGTTCGGGGAGTAGAGCGACTCCTGATTGATATTTCGTACAAAGCCTCTGCTTCGGTTTGTATATCATGTTTGGTATTAAGTAATACACTTGATCGGCGAATAATTTCTTCGATTTGTTTCGCTGTATAAAATTCCAATCTAAAGATACCCCCTGAAAATCTTGAGCGAAGCGGTGAGGAAATCATGGCAATCTTGGTTGTGGCAGCAATCAGTGTGAAAGGTGGGAGATCGAGCTGGATAGTTCTCGCAGAAGGGCCCTTACCAATAATAATATCGATATGACCTGATTCCATTGCGGGGTATAAAACCTCCTCAACGGTTTTGTTGAGTCTGTGTATTTCATCAATAAACAAAATATCACCAGGAGAAAGGTTTGTGAGAATTGAAGCAAGGTCACCAACACGCTCAATAGCCGGCCCTGAAGTTGTTTTTATTTGTGCACCAACTTCTTTTGCAATGAGTAGTGCGAGAGTTGTCTTTCCTAGTCCTGGTGGGCCATAGAAAAGTATGTGTTCAGGTGAGGCTCCGCGCTCTTTTGCAGCAGAAAGGAGGATGTGGAGGTTTTCTTTGATAAGGTCTTGGCCTATATATTCATTGAAACTTTGAGGTCTCAAAGCCTGATCAAGTACTGTATCCAAGCCTGTTTCCTCAACCTCAATTAGTTCATTTGAGATAGGATTATGGCCATTATTTGAGTCTTCTGTGTTTGGTGTGGGTGGGATACTTGACATAAAAATATTTGCATGCTAACATGTTATTCAGAAATCGCACATCAAACATGTGCGATTCATCTTTTGAAAAAAAATGTTACTGCCTTTATTTTAACAGAAAAGGTGTATAACTGCGAAAGAAATAAAAAACAGCACATTAAATCTCTAAGCAATAAAACCTCCCCGGTTTTTTTCGGTCTTTCTTATAGGACGTCCTGGTGCAATCGCTCGCGCTTTTGTTCCTGGGACTATCCTTAAAGGACTATCGGGCTTTTAATCCTAGTATTAAAAGCATTGCTTAGAGATTTAAGGTGCTGTTTTTGTTTGTCTGAATTTTTAAAAAGAAACCATTCAAACTCACAAAGCTAGAATACCCGCGAGGAGGGTATGCGTCAATCGATATATACACAGGTTGACCAATATCTATATGAGTTGGCTCATATTCAGAACAAAGCTAGAGTAAAAACCTACAAAACATTCTCTGTATTTGATGATAATTGTTCATCTTGTAAGTTTGGAAGAGTCTCGAGGGTGTTTTGTGTTTCTTGTTGCGTGCCTATTTGAGACAAGGTACTTTCTTCTTGTGCTGCTTTTGCATAATTTTCTGCTTCAAGAATATTTTTTCTATTTTCATCAATGGTGTCATAGTCGAGTGCAATATCTACAACACGCTCAAGTTCTGCAAAGGTAGAAACACCGCGTAGTACTTTCAAAACACCATCTTGTTTCATGGTAAGTATTCCTTGTGCTTTTGCCGCGTCACGAATTTCACGTTCACTTGGGTTTTCTCGAACCACACGTTCAATTTCTCTGTCTGACAAAACAGCTTCGTATACACCGACACGTCCACGGTAACCTGTCTTGTTACATTTTTCACAACCAACAGCCTCATAAGTTTCATTTGGTATGACAGGGAATTCTTTTGCCTCTTCTGAATCTGGCATGTATTTCTTAAGTGATTCAAGAACTTCGTTTATAAGTGGGATCCTTGTTTTATCAAGAGGGACTTTCTTCATACAATCAGTACATAGTTTTCGTACTAATCTTTGAGCGATGGCGACTCGAATTGCAGAGGTGAGTACTTTTGGATCGGCACCAAGGTCAATAAGTCTTGTGAAGGTTCCTGCGGCATTGTTTGTGTGAAGTGTAGAAAATACCATGTGACCAGTAAGAGCTGCTTGAATGGCTGTATTTGCCGTCTCTGCATCACGAATTTCTCCCACCATGATTATGTCGGGGTCTTGTCGCATCGCTGCTCGTAAACCTGATTCAAAAGTATATCCTTTATGATCATCAATTTGTGTCTGTACGATACCAGGGAGATGATATTCAATAGGGTCTTCAATTGTGATTACTTTGAATTCAGGGCTCTGTGTATAGCGCAAAAAGGCATAGAGTGTTGTTGTCTTACCAGAACCGGTTGGCCCTGTTGTCAAAATAAGTCCGTTTGGTCTACTAATTTCTACTTTGAGTAAATCAAGTAGACGTTTTGGAATACCAAGTTCTTCGAGTCCTGAAGAAATTGATTTTGGGTTAAGAATACGCATTACAATAGACTCTCCGTAATTACCTGGAATTGTTGAAGTACGAATTTCAATGTCAGTTGTATAAATTTTTACGGTAAAGCGCCCGTCCTGCGCGGAGTCTTTTACGTTTAATTTTAGACCTGAGAGAAGTTTGATACGAGAAAGGATTAAGCGATATGCCTCCAGGTCAAATTGTATTGCTTCTACTAGTACACCATCGAGTCGATATCGAAGTCTTGCAAAATCCGCTTCAGGTTCAATGTGAACATCAGAGGCTTTTGTTGAAAGACCTCCAGCCATAACTACCGCAAGGACATGTGAAATTCTGTGGCTTTTCTTAATCTCGAGAGCTTCTTTGATAAGAATTGTAATGTCATCAATTTTCTTTGCTTTTTCGAGTAAAGACTCAATTTCATCATTTGAAATATCGAGTGATCCAGCCTCAGTTTCAGATGCAAAAGATAGATCTTTGTATCTACCCCAAGCTTTCTCTAGGCTTTGCATAGAAGTCATGTAAATAAAAACTGTATAGCCATGCTGCTCGAGAGCTTGCACAGATTCTTTTGTTTCTGGGAGTGCTGGTGATTTAACAGCTAAAGAAACTTTTTTTCCTACAATATCAAAAATAGCGATTTTGTTTTCACGGGCCTCTTCTTCAGGGATAAGTCTTAGTCCATCAGTGTTGATTGGTACTCGTGTGAGGTCAATATACTGAAGTCCATTTCGCTCAGCGATAATCTGAGTTGATTTCTCTTCTTCTTCCAAAAGAAGGAGTCGTAGTCTTTGATTTTGTTTTTCTTCTTCAAAATGGATTGTCATATAAAAAGTGAATTATTTATTTTATTTTACCACAGAGTGTTTTGTTTTTGTTTAGAATATTTTGTTTTTTTGTTTTGGGTGGTGGTTTCGGGTGGTTTTGTTTTGTATTTATGTTTGTGAAATTTTAAAAAAATAGTTATTCGATGTTGTTGCAGTTCATGTGACTGTGCAGTCGGTGCCGAGGTTTTGGTGGGGTATGGGTGTACACATTGCCCCTGTGTATTGACAAAACAACAAAAAGTAGTATAATATATACCGTAATAGCACCTTCACATATTCTCGGTTTGTAATGGTTTTTGTTGAAAAAACGTGCAGTGTGGCTATATTTTGGTGAACGATACGTATTTGGAAACAATCGAATATCTATCGTTCACCAAAACTGGTGGCACTAATCAAAACACCCACTCCGGGTGTTCCAACAACAAAAACAAACAACAAACCGAGACCACCCGAAAGGGTGGAAGAAATTATGAAGAAACTGATTAATTTGATGCTAGCCCTGCTGTTGGTGCAACTCTGCACATCGTGTGTGGTCTACAAAAAACCAGTAACAGGAGGAAGGGCTTATGTCCAACCCCCAATCCATGCACCTGCATGTGCGCAGGGTCACCGCCCGGCTCCCCCACCACAATACGGTGTTCCGCTCAATGCAAGGAGCATAATGGCGGGTTTCGCTCGTCAGGTGCTTGTCGGCACCACACAGCAATGTGTGCCGCAGGGTTATGGGCGGCAACAACTACATATGCAACAACCTTGTGGTCGTGCACCACAACAGTATGGTAGGGGTTACGATCCTTACTATGCTAACTACATGCGTGGCTATGGTGGGCCCCCCGTCCAGCCATATAGTCAAGGTTCGGGTGGTTACACAAACTTTCCGTATCCATATTACGCATATCCACGTCGGACACCCTGATCGGGATTAACTCCGCTTAACAGTGTCACATTCGCCCGCCGGTCTGCAGTAGCAGACCGGCGGTTTTTCGTTGCTTGTTTTTTGATACCCGTCTTTGGTAAAGTGTTTATTTTTTTCATCTTTGTTTTATCAGAATTTAATGTATGATTTTGTAATATGAATCCGGATGAAAAAACAGGGGTGGAGGCAAGTGTAAAAAACACAGCAAGAGCTGAAAAAGCCGAAAAGGTTTTTTTGCTTGAAAATGTTACTGACCTGGAACATGTTGTTCATTATGTGGATCAAATCATAAAACAGAGAATGATTGATGGTAAAAACACAAACGCCACAGTTATTGCTTTATCTGGTGATCTAGGTGCAGGCAAGACAACTTTTACTAAATCTTTGGCAAAAAGCTTTGATATTAAAGATGTGCTCACTAGCCCTACTTTTGTGATTTTGAAAAGATATACACCCGAACCTGAATATGTGTCAGGGCGGGTTGATGATGCGGTGCGAGTCTTGCAATCTCAATCCCGGCCCCAATCCCAAATGCTAATTGAAAATTTCATACACATAGACGCCTACCGTTTGAAAAATGAAGATGAACTCCGGAGATTGTCTTTTGATTCTCTTTATCAAAATAATAAAAACTTAATTTGCATTGAATGGCCAGAAATGGTGGCTGGTCTCATACCAACAGATGCGATTTGGATAAAACTTGAACATCAGGAGGGTGAGGGGCGCAAGGTTACGGTTAGCTAGAAACTATGAGAAAATAGTGGCATGGTAAAGACTCCTAAAAACAGTAGAAAGACTTTGGTTCTACTTGACTCACATGCAATTATCCACCGTGCATATCATGCGCTTCCGGACTTTGCTTCTTCAAAAGGTGTACCAACCGGTGCTCTCTACGGGCTCACTACAATGCTCCTTGGTATTATTGAAAAGTTTAAACCTGAGTACATTGTTGCTTGCTACGATTTGCCTGAGCCAACATATAGACATATTGCATATGAAGCTTATAAGGCAGGGAGAAAAAAGACTGATGACAACCTTGTTGAGCAGTTAAAAAGCTCAAGAGATATTTTTAATGCACTCGGAATACCAATGTATGATCTCTCGGGTTTTGAGGCAGACGACATGCTTGGAACGATTGTAGAGCAAGTGATGCACACAAGTGCACATCCTGGTCTTGATGATGAAGGAAATCCGGTAAAAATCGTTATTGCTTCAGGGGACATGGACACTATGCAACTTGTCGAAGACGACAGAGTTGTTGTTTATACTCTCAAAAAAGGCATCAAAGACACGGTTGTTTATGATGAAAAGGCGGTAGTGGATAGATTTGGTTTTGAGCCAAAATTACTTACTGATTATAAAGGTCTTCGTGGTGATCCTTCAGATAATATTATTGGAATAGCGGGTATTGGTGAGAAGACCGCTTCTATTATCATAAGTACATTCAATACAATTGATGAAATGTATGCACTCTATGATACTGACCCTGCACTCTTTAGTTCAAAATTAAAAGCAGCAAAAATTACAGATAGAATTATTTCTTTACTTGAAAAAGGTAGAGATGAAGCAATGTTTAGTAAAGCGCTCGCAACTATTAGACGTGATGCACCAATTGATTTTACATTTGAGCATGCAAAATGGACTCCACATATGGATAGGGTCGAGACGCTTTTCAAAGAACTCGAATTTCGATCACTTGTATCAAAAGTAAGACAGGTTTTATCTACTGGATCAAAAACTGAAACAGGTGCTGGGCAGTCAGCGGGCGGTGATAATTTTTCAGGTATGGACGAGCTCGCTCAAACCGAAGCAGAATATAATGGAACAAAAAAAGACGACATGCTTAGCGCTGAGGAAATGACAAATGTCTATGCAGATGCTGACGATGTTCTAAAAGAAAAATTAAAGCTTGCTACATGGGTTTTGGATTCAAATAAAACAAATGCAACACTTCAGGATGTATATTTAGCAACAGAGGAAACGGATGCAAAAAAATCTTTTGAAACTCTGAATGCAAAAATAAAAGAAGGAAATCTCCAGTTTGTCCTTGATGATATTGAAATTCCACTTATTCCGATTGCAAAAGACATGACAACACACGGTGTGCTTTTGGATGTTCAATACCTAAAAACGCTCGGAGAAACATACCATACAGAGCTTGATAAGTTAGAAAAAGAAATCCATACATTGGCCGGGAGTGAATTCAACGTTGCGTCACCAAAACAATTGGGTGAAATTTTATACGATGTGCTAGGGCTCGGTGGGGCAGGATCTGGTAAAAGAATAAAGAAAACAGCAGGCGGAGCAAAGTCGACAAAAGAGTCCGAGCTTGAAAAACTAAGAGATGCACATCCGATTGTGGGCAAAATACTTGAGTACAGAGAATTAGCGAAACTTCTCGGTACATATATAGATGTATTTCCAACGCTAGTTGATGGTGAAAACAGACTCCATGCAGGCTTTTCACAAACAGGTACAACAACTGGCCGTATGTCTTCACAAGACCCGAACTTACAGAATATTCCAACAAAGACAGAGCTTGGTAAAAAAGTGAGAAATGCTTTTGTTGCTGCAAAGGGTAAAAAACTTGTTGCTATAGATTATTCTCAAATCGAGCTTCGTATTGCCGCTATTTTGTCGAGCGACAAAAACCTTGTTGAAATCTTCAAAAATGGGACAGATGTTCACACTGGAGTGGCCGCACGAGTCTTTAAGGTAGATGAAAAAGATGTTACAAAAGACATGCGCCGAAAAGCCAAAGTAATTAACTTCGGTATCTTGTATGGTATGGGTGTAAATGCACTCCGTACAAACCTGACAAATGGAAATGAAGTCGCAAGCAGGGAGGACGCGCAGAATTTTTATTCAGAATATTTCAATACATTTACCGGTATTGCCACATACCTAGAAGATGTAAAAAGATCAGCGGCAAATTTTGGATATACAAAAACCCTCTTTGGTCGTAGAAGATATTTTGAAGGTATCAAATCAAAGCTCCCTTTTATCAAGGCAGCTGCTGAGCGAATGGCCATCAATGCACCAATTCAGGGTACAGAGGCGGATATAATCAAGATAGCGATGAGGGATGTATATAATCAAATTACATCAAAGCCAGAAAACGAAACCGTCCTTCTTATGCAAATTCACGATGAAGTCATCTTTGAAATCGCAGAAGACAAAGCTGAATCAGTTTCTGAAAAAATAAAAGCAATAATGGAGGACAGCCTTAGGATCGCTTTTGCAAAATATAAAGAGTCTGGGCTTTGGGATATAAATGCAATGGATATAACTCTTGGTGCAAACTCAAAAGATATTCAGGAGCTAAAGAAAAAAGAAATCGAAGAAAATCTAAAGGATGTACCTATTGTTGTTTCAGTTGCAATTGGTGATAATTGGGGCGAAATGAAGTAGTGAGCCAAACGGCGAGTGCGGGTGAAAAAAAGAAAAAAAGAGGGTAAGTGAAAGATATCGGTAGAAAATAAAATCATTTGTTATTATATAAACAGTCATGTTATACACTTTTTTTGGAGACAATATTGAAAAGATCCGAGAGCGCAGTAATGCGCTCGTTGACGCACTCAAAGAAAAGCGAAAAGACGCATCATTTTTTCGTCTACATCACGAAAACTTCGAAGAGGGTAAATT
>CAZVIP010000001.1:104113-167763 GCA_964627085.1 uncultured Candidatus Saccharibacteria bacterium
GAACTTCGAAAAGTTTTGGAAAAAAATTCAGACAAAATTGAATTCCACGATTTATCTGGGAGTACCGCAAAAAGACAAGGCGGGCAAAGATCTTTTCCTGCAGGGGGTTTTGGAAAAAGTGGGGGACAAGGCGCCGAGATTAATTCTTTTGCATTTACGGACGCATTTTTTAATAAAGATAAAAGTACTGCAGTTTTTGCACTGCATCAATTGTTTGATAAAAATACTGCTCCTGAGGAAATCCATGGTGCACTTTGGTGGCAAACAAAAATTGCTTTTCAGGTTCTAAAGAAGGACAAAAAAAGTGTGTCGCCTTTTGTGGTGGGTAAAACTGAGAGGTTTTTAAAGAAATGGGATGAGACCGAGCTCTGCTCTGTGTCTGACAAAATCGTCGAGATATATCACGAAGCGCACCTAGGTAAAACAGATTTGAAAGATGGGTTGTTTAGGTTAGTTTTTGCTCTGTAGTCTGTCTACCAATATCTTATTTCGCTTCGTCTTGATTGAATTGATTGGTGCTTTAGTAAAATCTTTGGAATTTAATTTTCTCCCAATGTTTGATTCAACACAACTGATGCAGAGCATGCCTTTGATTTTAGGGTTTGCTCTTTTCCAAACTTTGCTATAAAGCATGTAATATTCATTCCAGGTATCCTTTTTACACTGAATGCAAAGGAAATTTTTGTGTAGTTTTGGTGTGTTGTTCATATTCCCTGGGGTAGGGTTTTGTTGATAATCAAATCTAGGAAAACAGAGATATTGGAGAATTTATTTGTGCGCCCGGTTGGAATCGAACCAACGACCCTCTGCTTAAAAGGCAGGTGCTCTACCGACTGAGCTACGAGCGCGTGGAAAACAATATATCAATAAATTGCAGAAAAGTCCACAAATAGGCTATAGTAACCCGTGTTACAAGGTCTTGGATGACCTGATGTCACATTATATGAAAGATAAAACAGACTTAGTACTCATAATCCCTAATATTCGCAGTGCCCACAACGTTGGGTCGCTCTTTCGATCTGCAGACGGTGCAGGGTTTGGTTTTGTGTATCTAGTCGGATACACATCAACGCTTTTGGATAAATTCGGAAGGATAAGTAAGCCCCAAAAAGAAATAGCCAAAACAGCGCTCGGTGCTGAAAAGATAATACCGAGTGAGTATGTACCCGAACTACCTACGGTTATTGCAAAACTAAAACAAGAAGGATATTTTGTTGTTGGTCTCGAGCAAGATGAAAATTCCATCAAAATCGAATCAAAAGAACAAAAAGAAAATTTGATAGAAATCTTAAAAGAAAAAAACAAAATCGCACTCGTAGTTGGGGAAGAGGTAAACGGCATGACAGAGTCTGACAAGTTGTTGGTGGATATGTTTTTGGAACTTCCAATGCGTGGTGAAAAAGAGTCTCTTAATGTCTCAGTTGCCGGTGGTATCGCGATGTATTTAATTGCAGAGATTGTCTTTTAGGTGATGGGTTTTATTTGGATTTTCGCTCAGCTTAAGATTAATTTGGTCAGCGACAGGGTTATGAAATTAATACAACACTTGGTGCGTCTCACAAAAATGACCACTGCGGCCGCCAATAATTGAACGGATAATTTTTCCTGAGCAATTTTTCTTTTCACAATCTGTGCCGGTCTTTCTATATGCTTTATGTTCACCTTGAAATTTTCCGCGCAAGCCATAAATATTTCTATAATCAGACATTGAGTCACCACCAAAATCCAAACCTTTTTGTAAAACTTCTTTTGTGGCGAGAAACATTTCTTTTTTGTTTTTCTCTGGAATTTTTGCAAATGTGCTTCGTGGGTGCACTGATGCTCTCCATAGAATTTCATCAGAATATATATTTCCTATACCAGAAATTAATGTCTGATCCATGAGTGCTTGTTTGATTGGTGTTTTATTTCTTTTGTCCAACGCCTCACAAAAAATATTGAATGTGAATTTCTCATCAAGTGGCTCAGGGCCAAGATGACTAATTTCAGGGCTATGATTAATGTTTTTTGTCTCAATGAGTGTAATTTTCCCAAACTTACGCATGTCTGACATGACCAAATGTTTTGATTTTTTCGTGCCAGTTTTAATTTCTTTTTGGATTGTAATAACAAAGTGAATGAATCGGTTGAAAGGATCGGTGAGCGGATTTTCTTTTGACTGATCCATAGGTTTCCAGGGTTCGTTTATTGTCACCCCGCCCCCGTCACTACTTTTTTTAGGAAGTGTATTATGCGCACCGCTTTTATCAAATACATATTCTCCACACATAATATGTCCGGTCATTTTCATATGTATCAAAATTGTGTGACCACTCGATAGGTCGATGAGAATGTTTTTTGCACGACGATGTGCCTTGATGATTTTTGCTCCAATTATTTTTTTGCGGAAAAGAGCAAAAAACTCCGGATTCTTCACCTCATCTTTATTTTTGTAAAAAGGACTATTATAGTCAGTCCACACATCGGCTATTGTCCAATTTTTCGCAACTTCATTTATTCCATCTACAGTTGTTTGTACCTCGGGTAATTCAGGCATGGTGTTTTTATTGTGTATCCTCGTTTAGTATTTTTGTTTAATATCACACTAAGAAAAAAAGCGGAAAAAAGGTGGGGCAACTCAGAGCTTAATTCAAAGCTAAACCTAAACCCAAGACTAAACCCAAACCCAAATCAAACCCCTAGCCCAAAACCTTAAGCAAGGCTTTGATCTTTTCTCCGGTATCCTTTGATCTAATATCTGGGCCAAGTTTCTCAAGGGCTTCCTTCGCTTCACGGTGTGTGTATCCGAGTGATTTTAGTGCCTCAAGAGTATCGATATCACTTTGGTTAATAGGTGAGACGCCGGTGCTTGTGATACCTGTCTTTGGATCTGTATGTCCAATCGCAGCGAGCTTACCTTTGAGTTCGAGGACGATTTTTTCAGCTGCTTTTTTTCCAATACCTGAAATTGATGTGAGGTATGAGGTTTCCTCCATGACAACAGCGTCGCGTATCTTTTCATAACCTGCAGCATTAAGGATTCCTAGGGCTGTTTTTGGTCCAACCCCTGAGACGGTGAGGAGGTGGTCAAACATTTCACGGCTCTCTTTGAGGATAAAGCCATATAAATCTATGGCGTCCTCGCGTACAGCTGTATATACCCAAAGACTCACGGGTTCGGCAATGCGCGTTATTTCTAGATCTCTTTCGGTCATTGAGACTTTATATCCAACACCACCTGTTTGCACAATGGCGTATTTTTGTTCCTTATGGAGAAGTATTCCAGATAGATGGGCAATCATGGCTGTATTGTATCAGATTGTAAAAATTATTGTTTTGAGTATTATGCAGGAGGAAAGCGGTCAATGTGCCCGAGTGGGCGCATCAGGTATCGCTAAGAATAACCAGTACAAACAATGTATATTTGTATGTGCCAAACAACATCACTATATGAGCGCTAAACAAAAGACAGATAAAAGAGACAGAAAAAATCCCCCAACAATGAGACGTAATCTATTTACTAAAATTGATCCTGATATTAAAGAGCTGGCAAAAAAGCTCGCCGCAGACAGCTGTATGACACTCGAAGGTTGGTCTGCAGCGGCAATTGAGGATGCTGTCAAACAGGGTGTCACCTTTAAATGGGTGAGAGTGCCTGGAGGGGCCAAGAAAACAGATGAATAACCTGTGAATTGAGTGATTTAATGCTAAATTTACCCCGCTACACCCCACCTGTGTTTTACATGGGTGGGGTGTTGTTAATTTTCCAGTCTGTGTTAATATGCACATTACATATGCCAATCACAAAATCTGCAAAAAAGGCACTTCGAGTCTCTGATCGTAAGCGAGTTGTAAATATTCGACGAAAGAAGACAGTTGAAGTAGCTGTAAAAAGTGTTAAAAAATTAGTTGTTAGTGGAGAAAAGAAGGCTGTAGCAGGCGCTATGTCACTTGCGTACAAGGCTCTCGACAAGGCTGCAAAGAACGGTCTTATCAAAAAAGGTGCTGCTTCTCGAAAGAAGTCACGACTCGCAGCTCTTGCAAAGAAAATCGCGTAATCTCAGTTTTAAATAAAACAAACAAAAACAACCACATGATGTGGTTGTTTTTGTTTGTGGGTCATGAAAATGATGTGGGACAAGGATTTACAGGTGGGCACTGCTGTGTATAGCCTGCGCACAGTATGTGCACAACTTGTAGTATAGGTGGAACTAAAGACTCACTCCAAAAATCTCTTCTTTGAGCTCTTTGCCGAGCTCTTTTTCAACTTCATGTTTTCTTGTTGATACTAGGTGCATAATAGTGTCTTTGACTTCTTGTGGTCTAGGAATTTGCTGGAAGGTGAAGTGTTTTTCTGATCCAGCTGATTGTACTTTGATATTTCCGAAATTGACCATAGTGGCAAGTGCGCCATCAACATCGAGGGATACGTCTTGGATTTTATCAATAGCAAGCTCAGAGACACTTCTGTTAAAGAAGCCATGTTGAATACTGTTAATAATTCGCATATTTGTCACAATCCATGAGTCGAGTGTGTACATAGTAAGAGAGTAGAAGAGTGAGTACCAAAGGATGAGATAGTACAAAGCCCAGAGCGCTGCGAAAAAGGGGAGTAGGTGGAGCGATGAAATCGCTTTACCAAAAATACCTAGCACAATAAAAGGGATGAAAAAACCAACTGTAATAGCGAATATTTTGCTCGCAATTGTAAACCAATGTCTGTGGAGGAAGATAATTACTTCTTCACCTTCTTTTTTACCCTCAAACCCATAGGATGTTGAATATAGGAATGAAAAAATACCTTTAATACTCATATTATTGATTAAAATTAAATAGACTAATATTGCTTATATTAAGGATTTGACCAAAATCCACTTGAGAAAAGAGGAGTACTGCAACCATGGTGAGAACAAGCGAACCCGCGAGAAAGATAACCGCGATGCGCTTAGGTTGTCCACTCACACCGAAACGAATAAGGTGATAAAGAATAAAAAAGGAAGCCGTCCAATATACTAAAACCACAAAAGCGAAAATTAGCTTGGCGATATCATTAGCTGTAAGCATGGATAGATTATATCACCAAAAAACAGCCTGTAGTTGGATAGGCAGGTGTTTAACCCCGAGAAGTGCGTTGGTTGTATCTAAAGCTGAACCAGACTACTTCCATAGCCTTCAATTCTTCAATTGGCTCAAGTTTGTATTTTTGTAGGCCACTTTCATTTGTTATGCCGTAACTTGTTTTTTTATCTGCAACGAATCGGGCAGATTCTTGGGTGTTATTGGTATCTATGAATGAAAATTTAGTGTTATCAACTAAATTTTGTAGCACCGGAAGTGTTGCACAGGTATTTTCGTGTAAAACATCTCTTCCTGTTTTTTTCACCAAGAAAAGCCTTGGGTTTGGTATTGAAAAAAGTAAGCTTTTGTCCCAGTCAAAATGCTTAGCAAAGGTGAGTTCTTTAGCTATGTCATTTAGGTGGGGTACTAGCATGATTGTCTCGCTAGAGTTTGTTTGGATCAATAATTCCTTGGCCTCTTGAAATGATTTTACAAACATAATCTCCGGGTTAAGACCGAACGACTCAATCATGTGCAAAACCGCCCTGTGACAACAGGTGTCTTCTTCTAGTGAAATTATTTTCTCAACTTTCATTTTACTTAATTAGCAATACTGTTGCTTTTCGCCTACGTGTTTACTTTAACTAGTGGTCCCATTAGGAATCGAACCTAAATTTTGAGTTCCGCAAACTCATGTCCTATCCATTGAACGATGGGACCATGGGGCTTTTTATAACATATTATATAGATAAAACAAAGCCCTATGAATAGGGTTTTGTTGGGTTTAGAACCCTAACCTTTCCATTACTTTCTGCAGGAACGGTTCATAGTGTTCCTCTTCGAGGAGGTGGTGCAGTAGGAAATCCCGGATATCCAATGGGCTTACACCTTCGATTGGAATAACGATAAGGGCACCTTTGACACCTCTAGGTTTAAAAAAAAGTTTAGATGGTTCATCAGTGTGGTCATTATTTTCAACCCAAAAAGAACGAAGTGTTCCAAAAGGTTTCAGTTCTTTGTCTATAAGGACACCAGCTTTGCTGATCTCGAAACGTACAAGTTTTGGCACTCGCTTGCTTGCAACAATAAGGGCAAAAGTGGACACAACTATTACAATTGCGAACATGATATTTCCAAGAATAACTGAGATAAGGGCGATTGATCCTGCAATAATTCCTACTGCCCAATACCAGTCGCTTGTTTTTTCGACGTGATCATATTCAAGTGCTTCCCAAATTAGAGGTCCTTGTATCATGTTTGTATTTTATCATAATTTAATGTGCAATATCTATTATTGGGTATATTGAGATATAATATTGAGGTTAGGTTTATATTTATAAGAGCAAAACACATATATGGAATTATTTATACTTATTATAAGCATTGTTTTAATTATTAGACTTTGGATTAAGGTAGGGGACCTAGAGGCTCGAATTGATGGTCTTCAGGCTACTGGTAGTGAAGTGGCCAGTGCTTCTGTGGCTGATGCAAGTGCTCTTCATTCAGGTGAGCGTGTTGTTTCTGCGAGTACTCTAGACACAGGTGGTCATGACCTGAATCTTCCAGGTGCAACCGTACTAGATGGCGCAGGGGATTCTCGAACAACTGGACAGGTTACCGCTTTTGATGAAGTGGTAAATGATGCCAGTCACAAGGACAATACTGAATTTGTCTGGGCAAAATACCTTGCGCGTGCTGGTGTATTTGCGATTCTCGTTGGTCTTGCGTTCTTGCTCAAGCTCGCAATTGACTATAACTGGATTGGTGTAATGGGACGAATTGCCATTGGCTTTATTGTTGGTATGACAGGTCTCGTTGTAGGACAATTGCTTAGACATAAATATAAATCATACTCTGATGTATTAATTGGTGGTGGTATTGCAGTCTTGTATCTAACTATTTTTGCGGCTCATTATTTCTATGATCTTATTGGTGCGCCAGTTGCGCTTGGGCTCATGGTTGGTGTGACGGCACTTTCAGTCATGATGAGTGTTATTGATAACTCACCATCGCTTGCACGTATGGGTGTAGTAGGTGGTTTTCTTGCACCTCTTCTTATCTCTATTGATAAAGCTGGCCTAGTAGAGTTACTTACATATGCACTTATTCTCGATCTTGGTGTACTTGCTATATCTTTCAAGCAGAGATGGCATGAACTTAACTTCATTGCATTCGTTGGTACATTTATTCTGTATGTGACCGCTTTGTCACAATCATTCACACAGGATTACAGGATGGTAGTGTTTATGTTTACAACCTGTTATTTCTTGGTGTTCTTGGCTGTTTCAGTGATGCATCATATTTTGAGGAAAGAGAAATCTGCAAACCGAGATGTTGTCTTTATTACTCTCAATGCTATTTGGTATGGTGTTGCAACATATCTACTCCTTGCACCTATTACAGAGAATTTCTTAGGTTTCTATATGCTCGGCATTGCAATTATTTATGCAGTAGTCGCCTTCGTGTCATTTATTAGAGATAGGGAGGATAGGATATTGAATACATATCTTACTGGTCTTTGTGTGGTGTTCCTCACGGCTGCTGTGCCGATGCAGTTTGATGGAATGTGGATTACATCAGTTTGGTTCTTGGAGGCGGTGATTCTATTTTTTGTCGACTTTAGTCTAAGGGGCAAAAACCTATACAGCCTCGGAACTGTCGTCTTTGGTATGGGGCTATTCCGTTTCTTTGTACTCGACAATTTCCCGGTAGTTGAAAAGTTTGTTCCAGTGTTCAACTCACGTTTCGGTATGTTGATATTTATTATTGTTGTGGCATCGGTACTTGCGGTTATTGTTCACAAAGCGTCAGTTGTATTTACTGAATACCTCAAGGGAATGGAGGCAGATAGTGCGAGTATGGGTGGTGCGAAAATCGAGGGCGCCGTTGCTGGTGGAGTAAATGGTACAAATGAAACACAGTCTGCACATTCAACAGAACAAAATACTGAAATACAAAAATCAAAAGAATCTTGGATAAATCTTGATGATATTAAAAACCTCAAGAATATTTCTGTTGCGCTCTTTATCATCATGAACTTGATTTCAATCTTTGCCATCACATCCGAAATCGGAAGACATTACGATGCAAAAATTAATCAGGCATATGTAGAGCAGAGTACAAAGATAAATGCCATGAACGGATATCGAGGTGATATTACAAATAATGAACAGGCGAATCTTTGGGAAGGTTACTATGACAAAGCACAATCGCTCCGCAATAGAGAAAATACTGCCGTATCAGTTGCTTGGGCGCTTTATGCGACACTTCTTCTTGTTCTTGGATTCACAAAGAAGAGCAAAGCACTCCGGATCGCTGGCCTCATCCTTATGTTCGCAACCATGATTAAGGTTTTCCTTGCAATATGGAGTATTGGTGGTGTGTATCGAGTGGTCAGTTCAATTGCAATCGGTGTCATAGCACTTGTAGGTTCATTCCTTTATGCAAAATATGCAGAGAGAATCAAAGGGACAATAATCGGTACGCTTATCCTTGTTTTGATGTCGGGTGTATTCGGAGCTATGCCATCTGGGCTCTTTCATCCAAATTATGCAAACGCAGATACTGTGGTCGCAAATGCAAATGATCAAGTTTCAAAATATCAATTCAAATCAACACTCAATACAAATAGCCAGACGGGCTTAATTGAAGCAAATATTCCTGTTGATGTACTCACACATTCTGATTTGGTTGATATCAAAATTGTCGATCAAAACAGCACGGTTGTGCCATATACTATTATTTCTGGTAATAGTCGAAGCGCGGCAGGGACACAAGGTCTATCTGGTACAGGTAATGAAGATATTTCAGCGAGTATTTCCGACAGTGTTTCAAATAATGGCCAGTCATCAGCTATTTTGGATTTAGGCAAAGACGGAGTCTTGCATGACTCGGTCAATCTTTCTGTCTCTGGCCCAAGTAATTTCTCTCGTAATGTTGAGGTGTATACAGCAGATACTAGACTCCCGCTTACATCTTCTGCCTGGAACCTGGTTACAAAAAATGGCTATATTTATTCATATGTTGATGGAAATGCTGGTATTACATTAACAAACACAGCTGTCACATACCCAAAAAGCTCAGGCCGATACATTAAGATAGTTATTTCTTCAGAAAAGAAATTTTCAGACAAAGGTGACTCACTTAACCAAGACGGGTCTTCTTACATATCTATAAATGGTGCAATCATCGGACAAGTCTCTGGTGCATATCAAAACAGAAGTAAATCTGTGATGGATATAACTCCAAAGCAGGTAATTGTTTTGCAAAACAATGAAGAAAAGAGCACGGAAATCTCAATTGATCTTGGTGATTCTGGAATATATACAAACAAGCTTGATTTGAAATTACAGGATCCATCTGCTCAATTTATCAGAAGATATACAGTACAAGGCTCAGATAGCTTGGATGCAAATAACTGGAGACTTCTTGATAGTGGGCAAATATTCAATATCAAAAAAGATTTATTCTCTGGATCTGATTTGCAAATTGATTATCCTGAAGTAAGAACAAGGTTCATTAGGGTAAACATATTCAACAAAGACGACAGTCCAATCACTTTTAGTCCTGATGTAAAACTGCAGAGTGTTGTACGTACAATTATATTTAGCTCCAACCCTGATGCGACATATACTATGTATTACGGTGTAGATTCTAGTTTGAGTGTTGCTCCACAGTATGATTTTTCAACTCTTGTTTCGTATCAAACAGCAAAGGCTTCAATTGGTAATATCACAACTGTTACAACAAACCCATTTTACAAAGCACCTGAATTACCAAAAAAACCATGGTCAGATAGAAATAAAATTATCTTGAATTCCACACTGGTTATACTTGTACTCCTTGTTGGTTCTATGATGTATATCTACATCCGAAAAAATAGACAAGGTCCGCTTCTTGGGTAGAATACCTGGATGATGTGATATTGTTATCAGCTATACAAAAAAGTACTTAAAAAAGGAGGGGCTTGGTGTGTTTTTATCAAATAATAAATATGGTGCTATTATTGTCTTAATAATATGAGCCTGTCCACCCACAAACCTTCCATCAGCTTAATCGTTCCTTTGTATAATGATGAAAATACCGTTACTGTTGTGGTGTCCAAAGCCTTGAGGGTACTACCAGAAATTTCAAGTGATTTCGAGATTATTCTCATTGATGATGGTTCGCCTGATAATGTAGGTGCTATTGCAGACGAGCTAGCAATGGAACATTCATCTGTAAGGGTTATTCACCATGAGATTAATAAGGGGTATGGGGCGGCATTGCATAGCGGTTTTGAGGCTAGTCGTATGGAATGGGTTTCTTCAGTTGATGGAGACGATGAATATGATGTCATGGATCTTAAGCGGTTGGCGCCTTTGACTGCTGAATCTGACCTAATCATCACATTCAGACACATTAAACTCTATTCTTCATATCGCATTTTTATTTCATATGTATATAACAATGTGTTGCGACTGCTTTTTGGTACAAAATTTAAAGACATTAATACTGGTCTGCGTATGATGCGTAGATCTTTGTTCCTTGATATCAACCCTGTTGTAACCAGTCCTTTTTTCGGTGCCGAACTTGTAATCAAGTCAGCAATAAAAAAATATAAAGTAAAAGAGGTTGGAATAAATACTTACCCTAGGAAATTTGGGTCAGGATCAGCCACCTCAGTAAAAAACATTTTCGCCACAATTATAGATATGTTGAAGTTATTTTTTCAGACCACTAGGTGGGAGATTGCTTCATTTGTTGCCATGTCGATTATTTTTTTTGTAGCAGGGGTGGGTATGGCGTTGAATAAACCACTTTGGTTTGATGAGCTCGCAACTTGGCATATTGCCTTCTCGCCTTCCTTTGCTCATATTTGGAAGGCTCTATTGCAAGGTGCTGATGTTCAGCCTCCGTTATATTTTGCCCTAACAAAGGCGGTAAGTTTCATTTTTGGGACAAACTTATTTACCCTTATTCTCCCTGCACTAGTTGCATTTTGGGGATATGTTTCACTTCTGTATTTTTATGTGTCCAGAATCACAAGTAAGAGGGTGGGGGTGTATGCGGTATTGTTCGCTCTTCTCAATTTTAGTTATGCAATTCAGGCACGTCCGTATTCTTTTGTATTGTTATTTGGTATGGGTGCTTTGGTCTCTTGGGCATATGCGACGCGTGGGATTTCTCGAAATACAACAATTTCACTGATGTGTATCTCCTTGTTCCTTGCGTTCCTGAGTCATTATTATGCATGTATTATCATAATCCCACTTGCACTTGGTGAATGTATTCGTTTTTGGAGGGATAGAAAAATAGACACAAAGATGGCCTTAGGGCTTGGCAGTAGTCTTGTGGCGTACCTCTTGTGTTTACCTATTATTCTTTCTGCGCAAAAGTATTCAGAACATTTCTGGGAGGACCCGCAGTCAACAATTTTCTCCGGATATAAATATTTTCTCGGTGAGCATTATTTTAATTGGGTCACAGGACTTGTCATTGTCTCAATTGCCATAATCTTTGTCTTTAAAAAGTACCTGAAGCGGGATATATATAAAGTGGATTTACAGGCTTCTACTTCGTTTAATTTGCATGAAAAGGTTGCGGTTGGTGTTTTCTGCTTTTCTCCAGTTTTTGTATACCTTCTTTCATTGGTGACAAATGCGAGCACTTCAAGATATTCCATTGCCCTCTGCATTGGTTTTCCTATTGTTTTTGCTTATATTGTAGGGAGGATTTCTTTTCAGAATAAATGTTTGAATAGGGTGGTGATTACGGGAATTACCATGTTTCTGATCTTTATCCCTGTTATTAAATCAAAGACCTTGTTTAATTATTTCACATGGCAATCAGAAAAAAACCAGCGCTGTGTACGGGCTATTTCTGAACTACCTGAATACCCTAAGGCAATTGCAATAACAAATCATTTCGATTTTACGATGCTATACCACTATGTATCACCTGCGGTACGTCAGAGACTATGGTATCCAACAGATCGTGACGGGGAGTTGAAGTATAAGAAGGAAGACGCTGATTATCGAACACTCACTGGTTTGCGAGGTGTGTATTATCTACCTGTGATGGACACGAAGCAATTTGTTCAATCGAATGAATCATTCTGGATGATGGGATACCCTCAGTGGATTGGTGATGTGCCAGGCTCAGATAAACAGATGAAATATATTTCAGAGTGTGGCGGTTACTAGTTTTCATGCGAAGTTTTGAATTAGAAAAAAGAGCGACACATTTCTGTGTCGCTCTTTTTTCTAAACCTAGTGCAAATTATACGAATGTAAGTGCAGTACCAGTTGAGCCACCACGACCTGTTCGACCAATTCGGTGAACATAGTCATCGTGTGTCTGTGGGATTGTATAGTTAATGACATGTGAAATGTCTTTGACATCAATACCTCGCGCCGCAACGTCTGTTGCAACAAGAATATTGATAGTGTTGTCTTTAAAGAATCCAAGAGCTCGCTGTCTTTCTCGCTGGCGTTTGTCACCATGGATTGATGCAGCCTTGAAACCAGCCTCACGAAGTGCGTCATAGAGTCTTTCTACATCAGCTTTTGTTTCACTGAAGATGAGGACTTTCTTTACTTCTTCTTGTTTAAGGATTTGAATAAGGGTTTCAAGTTTCTTTGATCGGTCAGAGACTCGAACAATGTCTTGTTCTACGTTATCTGTAGTCTTTCCTGATTGGATTTCAACAAGCACAGGGTCATTGACGAACTTGCTGATCAAACTTCTGATTCGATCAGGCATAGTCGCAGAGAAGAAGAGTGATTGTCTTTCTTTTGGAAGATTGCTCAAAATATCTGTGATTGGTTCAACGAATCCCATATCAAGCATGTGGTCAACCTCATCGAGTACAACGTTGTTGTAGATTTCGAAGTTGATAAATCGTCTGTCAGCAAGGTCCTGAATTCGTCCTGGTGTACCAATAACAAAATGAGGGTTTCTTCGTAGGTCCTGAATTTGTGTATAAGCAGGAACTCCACCTACACAAATTGCTGAGAATAATTTGAGTCCTTTTGCAAAGATTCTAAATTCATCTTCAATCTGAATAGCAAGCTCACGAGTAGGGGCAAGGATAAGAACACTTTGGTTCTGTGGATCCTTTGCTACTTTTTCGATAAGTGGGAGCAAGAAGGCTGCTGTTTTACCAGTACCTGTATTTGCAAGACCGATAATATCTTTGCCGGCCTGTACGTGCTTGATTGACTGATCCTGGATTGGACTTGGTGTGACATACCCTTTGTCTTCAAGGTTTTTCTGAATTTCAGGAATAAAGCCGAAGTCAGCGAATGAATGTTTGATGACAACAGTTTGTTTTGAAGGTCCGACAGCTTTTTTGATAAAGCGCGACACATCAATCTGCTCACCTCTACCACCGCGACCTCTGCCTCCGCCGCTTCGTCCGCCCCTACCACCGTATCCACCGTGGCCACCACCAAAACCGCCACGACTCTGGTGTCCACCACCTTGCCATGCATTCTTTAATGTATAGCTTCCGCCGTGTACATATTCGTTTCTGTTTTGGAATCGATCATATGATTTAGCAGCTGGACTTCTAGGTGAACTAAAAGGTTTGTTGTATGAAGGTGCAGGTTTGTATGCGGGTGCACCATAAGATGGGGCTGGTTTATAAGCTGGTGCACTTTGTGGGGCGCCATATGAGCCAGACCCAGAATTTGATCTAGGTGCATAAGACTGCTTTGGTGCATAACTTGAGCTTTTTGCTTGTTCTGCAAAACTACCAACATATCTAAATCCTGGTGTGCTTTTTGAATTATTTTTACCGCCGTAATTGTCAGATTTTGATGCTCCTGTACTTCGGCTATTGCTTGTGCCATATGGAGCCTGGAAACTCTGATCACGTGACGGTTTTCTATTGTTAAATGCCATTTTGTTTATTTATTTTAAATTGAATTCGATTGTTTTGAAGGTGGTGTCTTGGTCTGGATAAACCAGAAAACACTACAAATAGTGGCTTTTCGTATATATAACGAAATTGGGTATGTTTGGCTTGCGCTTTGTCCCAGAATGAATATGCCCGTATTAAAGATAGGGTCAGTATTGCCGTGGAATATACCTTATTTTATAAAGATTTTATAAAATACGTAAGGTTTTTTTGGCAAAAAGATATATCTTTTGCTCTGATTTGCTTGGTATTATGGAAAATATGGCTTAAATAAAGCGTTTCCAATAATATAGTCTGAAAATAGAGTTCAAAACAATAGAAGGTTTCTAATGTTGTACACCTACTATTGCTAAATAGAACGTCGAAGAAAATCTGCTCTCCGGAAATCCTTTAGAACAATTTGAGCTGTATAAACATACATTAACACGAAATGTTGGGTTTTGCAAGGTTATATGATATGGTTGTATTTATAGGCGGGTAATACACATATATATAGAGCTGTTTCGAAAGATGCACCCTATATCCAATGACACGCATACAAATACATATGGCAACAGCAAAAAAAGACCTCGCACCAAATATTAAAGAATATCTCAAAACAAATTGGGATCTTATTGTTATTGGTGGTGGTCCTGCCGGCATGATGTCAGCCATCGTCGCTGCAGAGAAGGGAAAAAAAGTCCTTATCTTGGAGAAAAATGAAAAACTAGGTAAAAAGCTCCTCATAACAGGCGGTGGTAGATGTAATATGACAAATGCCACATTTGATGACCGCAATCTACTCAAGAAATATGGCCAAGCAGAACAATACCTATATTCCGCATTCTCACAATTTTCAGTCAAAGAAACGATTAATTTTTTTGAAAAAGAGGGCCTACACACAAAGACCGAAGCAGAGAACAGAGTCTTTCCAATAACAGATAAAGCTCAGTCAGTCTGGGATGTATTGGTTTACAAAATCAGATCACTATATATTCAAGTTGCGTCTAATACTGAGGTCACAGGTCTTTCTGCAGAAGATGGAGTAATTAGAGCTGTATCAATCAAGACAGGGATTGTGGGTGCAAAGACAACTGAAAAATTATTTGCAAAAAAAGTTATTGTCGCAACAGGTGGTTTATCACATCCAGAGACTGGTTCCACTGGAGATGGATTCAAATGGCTTGAAACATTGGGGCATAAGATTATAAAACCATCCGTGTCGCTCGTGCCAGTTGCTATACAAGATGCTTGGGTAAAGAAACTCCAAGGTGTCACACTAAGTGATATCAAATTAACAGTTGTCAGCGATGACTATTCAAAGAAAATAAAAAAACAAAAACCAGTAAAGGGGCGATTATTGTTTACACATTTTGGTATTACAGGTCCGACTATTTTAAATATGAGCAAATCAATCGCAGATTTGCTAGAGCACAGTAGTGTGTATGTATATCTCGATATTATGCCCGAGCATGATCATGGGGAATTGAACTCTTTACTCCAAAAAATATTTGATGAAAATAAAAATAAGCAAATTAAGAATGCGCTCGCTGGCACAATTCATGTTGGCATAATTCAAACGGTGCTTGATTTTGCACAAATAAAATCTGAAACCATGTGTAATTCAGTGACAAGACAGATGAGAATGAATTTGATTGATGTCATTAAAGGGCTAAAAATGGAGGTAAAAGGCTTGCTCGGTGAAGACAAGGCTGTTGTCTCAAGTGGGGGTGTCGATATAAATGAAATTGATTTCAAAACTATGGAATCAAAAATTGTGAGTGGTTTATATCTCGTCGGTGATGTAATTAACATCGACAGACCATCAGGTGGTTATAGTTTGCAGCTTTGCTGGACTACAGGGTATGTTGCTGGAATGAATGTGTAGCATTTGCATACGCACCGTTGAGTTGTTTTGCGCGCGATTTAAAACAATGCTCAATATTCACACGTGCACGAATTAAAAAGGATTTTATTTTCAAAATATTATTTCTCCAAACCTTTCCACAATACTTTAAATAATTTTTTCTGGAATTCTGCAATCATTTCATTCTCGATTGTAATAACAGAGTTTGAATTGTAGTCGATGAATGCGACTTTGTTTCCATAAATGACTTCGGATACATCGGTATCGAAGACGTTATATTCATCGGGTATGACACGAACTGATTTTCCAAGACTTTTGGTAAAGCCTGTGGCTGATTTTTTATCACTGATAATGAATCGCTCGAGGTTTTTTCTATTTCTTTTATGGCGAAAATCTTTTGGTAACAAATGTTCACGGGCAACAGTTAGTCGTGGACTATATCTATAATATGTATCATTCGGTTTGAGGCTATCTACAATATCGCTGAACACTGCCGTGATTGATTTTTCACCCTCAGTAAAAGAGACGATGGGTCTTTTGCCTTTGGT
The DNA here is from genome assembly GCA_964627085.1 of uncultured Candidatus Saccharibacteria bacterium. Taxonomy (GTDB): domain Bacteria; phylum Patescibacteriota; class Minisyncoccia; order Phycocordibacterales; family CAIZLB01; genus DALYDD01. Next base: position 120,447 of record CAZVIP010000001.1, read on the forward strand.
TGTGTACATGGTATTTAGTTTGAAGATCTCAGAGTTAAATTCATCCTCAATTTCATTGAATAGATTTTCAAGTACTGCAGGAGATTTTGCTGAGTATTGTTTGTTTTTCCCTTTAGGAGTTATTTGTATGAGACCGATCCGTAGTAATTCGTCTATGGCGAGATATGTTGCAGGTCTATGAATACCTGTTTTGCGAACAATGTCAGAAGGGGATAAAGAGGTATATTCGAGCAGTGTCGTATAAATATGCTCACCGTGAGCACTGAGGCCGATCTTTTGTAATATCCCATGTCTATCCATGCTTATAGCTTTGGTTTTTTTCATATGTATATATTTGTACTATATTAGTACAAATCTAGCCTGTCAATCTAAATATCTATTTAAATAATGTGCGATAATTGGCTCTCTCAACCACTGATACTAGTACAAATTAGCGACTTTTCAGAGACAAGAACCCGCCCTAGCCATATATTGAATACAGAAAGAGCACATACAGCAAGTTCTTTTGTAAACAATGCTGAATACACCAAACAAAAAACACAGGACGAAGTCCATAACAATATGAAAAAAAACACTTTAACCACAAAAACCCTCGACGCTGAAGTCATCGGGAGGTTGGCCCAAAAAATGGAAGACATGGTGAGAAAAGCTATCAGTATCATCCAGGCCAATGCTCACAATGTGAATCCGGTTTGGAAGCTTGGCTATAACCAAAATGCCGGCGATATACCAGATGACTTTGCTACACAGGGCGACTTTGAAGCCCAGGAAATGTATCACAGTGAGATAGTTGGTGACCCGCTCTGCGCAGGTTTTGGAATTTTGGGTGAGGAATCACTCAATGTGCCATGCACGCATCAGGATCACGATGTCTATTTCACTATCGATCCACTCGATGGCACTAAGGCCTATTGGCGCAAACAGTCGCACGGTGTAGGGACGATGATTGCCTTGGTGGTAAACGATATTGTCGTTGCTGTGTGCATTGGCGATGCAAATACAGGTGAAATATACTGTTATGCTATTGACCCGCTGCACCCCAGTGCATATATCGTTCCGCCGACTCGCATCAGATTCGGTGTGCGCGAAGCGCTTGTCCCTGAGGTGGAAACTGTCTTAGGTTGCAAGTATCTGCATTCGAGAGAGCCTTTGCACAAAATCAGTCCTGTTATTACAGGTATGGTATGTGGCAAAGGTGATGCGCCGATCTTGTTCAAGGACATTGCGGTTGACGGTGGAAGTATTGGAATTTGTGTTGCCAAGCTCTGGAAGGGTGAGGTCGGTGCAATTGCCATGCAGACATCTACGCATGAGACACCGTGGGACAGGACTCCGGTAATTGGTATGAATGAAGCCCTTGGTTATCTGACATTACGCACAGATGAAAACGGTCGCTTCACCCAGTTTGTGCAAAGTCCACAAAAGTATGTCATCAAGAATGCTTTGGGCAGCGGTCACGAGAGCGTGGATTTGATTATTCACAAGGATAATATCCCACAGCTCAATAGTTGGCTTGCAAGTTGTCAGATGCCGGAGATTAAACTCCTGGCGTAGGGCTCTTTGTAAGAAAAATATGTCTAGAACATATATTCAAAATTAATCCACCTGCCTCTGTTACGGAGGCGGGTGTTTTGTTTGTCATAGTGAGGTATTGCCTATATGATAAAGGTATATATGGAAAAGAAGTTTTACTTTGTCTCTGGTTTGCCTCGAAGCGGATCAACCTTGCTTATGAATATACTCGCTCAGAACCCACGTTTTGGTGTGAGTGCTACGAGCGGAATTATGGATATCATGTTTGGTGTCCGAAATAACTGGGATTCCTTGGTTGAATTCAAGGCGCATCCAGATGAGGCTGCAAAAAAACGTGTCATCAAGGGTATTTTGGAGAATTATTATGCGACAAGTGACAAACCGGTTGTGTTCGACAAGTCGAGAGGTTGGCTCTCTTTGATCCAAATGTATGAGTATATTTTTGAAAAAGAGGCCAAAATAATTGTACCTGTGCGTGATATGAGAGATGTGGTCGCGAGTTTCGAAAAACTCTGGAGAGCAAATTCAATGAATACTCAAATACCACAGGAGTCACAGTTTTATTTCGATTTTCAATCTGTCGAGGGGAGGGTAAAAGTGTGGTTACGTCCCGATCAACCTGTTGGGCTTGCATACAATAGAATTGTTGATGCGATTAAGCGGGGTTTTTCAGATAGATTGTTTTTTGTTCGATTCGAAGATTTGACCACTAAACCAAAGGAAACGATGGAGAAAATATATGCTTTTTTGGATGAGCCAGATTTTGAACATGACTTTAATACTGTAAAGCAGGTGACATGGGAAGATGATGAGGTGCACGGAATCAAAGGTTTGCATGATATTCGCCAAAAAGTTGAGCCAATCGAATCAAGTTGGAAAAAAACTCTTGGTCCGTTTGCGAAAGATATTGGCAATTTAAACTTTTGGGATACTGGCAATAGTCCAAATGGAATTTCTTGAGTATAATACAAGTATCAGATCATAAATTTGGTAGGTGAATTGTTTTTGTAATTTTTTCATTACAACCATGGTCTCCATTATTCAAATAATTTAATTCAAATGCCTGAATACAACGAACAAGTAGTTAAACGATCTTCAAAAAAATCTTGGTTAAAGATCTTTATTATATTACTCATCACTCACCTTGCTGTGGGTTTTGGTGGGTGGAAAATCGGAAGTGATGCAAAGAAAGTTCAAGTCACAGGACTCGTCACAGAGTTAAGTGCAAAAGACGTCGCTGCGTACGTAAAAAAAGTTTCTGCTCTAATGGCTGTACCTAAATCAGAGACACCAAAAGTTGTGGTGCTCAACAATGTAGACGAAATCGCAAAACAACAACCATTTTTTATTGGGGCAAAAAATGGAGATGTTTTCCTTGTCTACAACGAGAGCAAGAAGGCGATAATATACCGACCAAGCGAAAATTTGATAATTAATGTCGGTCCGGTGTATGGAGAGCCTGAAAAAAAGCAACCCGAGCAAGTACAGAATAGTACAACTCCTCCAGCTCAGGATAATGACAGTGCAAGTACAAACACAGGCTCTGAACAGAAAAAAACAACCGAAGCCACTTCTACAAAATCAATAAAAAATTAGCATGTCGCACAGAACCAAAAAATACACCTCTGTAATACTTATGCTGTTTTTTGGTTTTTTGATTTTGTCTTCACCTAGACTCGGAGTGGCACAGAGTGTTTCTGGTGCCGTGTACTCACTTGAGGGTGGTATTGTGTATCAGGCAGGGGATCTGTCTGGTTCTACATACTCACTTTCAGGATCAGGTGATGCTGTTGTGGGTTCTACTGTTGGCGGAACTTTCTCTCAAAATCAAGGAGAGTTTGGAGGAGGTGCGTCTGCGCCAGGTGGGGTAATTCCTGTGTCATCGACGGGTAATTCTAGTGGTGTAGGGTATTCGATCTCGGCAGGTGGTGGCAACTTGGTTATTGACGCATACTCTTACTATAAAAAGGATTTAACTTTGATTATTACATTCAGTAATCCAAGAGACGCGGGATCAATTGTGTTGGTAGGTCAGGCAGATTTGAGTCCGTTTAATCTCACTGCAATTAACCAAAATACTTTTCTTGTGAGATTTAATAATGTGGCACAAGGTGTATATACCCTTGGACTTGGGAAGCCAGCTCATACTGTTGGTGCACCCCTCGCACTATATTCAATTTCTGTAAATCAAGAAGGTAATGGGGTTGTTGGTGGTCCTGACTCTGTTATAGATACAGGTGGCCAAGTACGGGTCAGTGAAAACCCTGTCCAAAACACCGGGACTACGAGTGGTGTTCAAAATAACACCAGTGTTAAACCATCGGAGACTCGCGCAGTTGACATTAATCCCGTTGCAACAACTGCAACTACAATCAAATCAGGTACTGTCTGCCATTTATTTGGAATCAAATGTGCTTACTTGCCACCGATTTATATACTTATAGTCTGTATAATTGGTTATCTGATGCATAAATTTGTTATATCTCGAGAGAAAGCATAAAACACACAAACACTGGTCACTTTCCACACACCCTCCAGTACCGGATTACTCACTTTTAGTGTAAAATACATTAAGTACCCGTATGAGTTTCTCTGTAATTTCCTTGTCACTTTTACACACAGGCCCATATGTCAAAACACAATAAAAAAATCATAAAAATAGTCTCTTTTTTCATTGTGCTTTCGTTTACATTTCTCACAACCACGGCTCAAGCAGCTGTTCCAACACAATCAATTGCATTCCATGGTCAACTCACAGCTTCTGGATCTGTGGTTTCTGGATCAAAGTCAATCATATTCCAATTCTACGATGCTTCATCTGGCGGATCTGCCGTCGGCTCTGCTATTTCAAAAACAACAACTGTTACTAGTGGATATTTCAGTGTAGTTTTCAGTGCCTCAGATCTTTCTAGTGTCGATCTGAATCAAGCTCTCTGGATTGGTGTCACTGTCGAAGGGGATGTACTTTCTCCGCGTCTTTCGATTAATTCTGTTCCATCTTCTATAAATACTTTTGGAGTTTTTTCATACGCATCTGCACCAGCTGTCGGTTCGGCGGGTGCGCTTTATTACAATACCGGTGATTCAAAAACCTATGTATCAAATGGTGCTGCATGGATTGAACTTGGCGGAAGTCAGTGGACAACAACTGGTTCTGATGTGTATTACAACACCGGAAATGTCGGTATTGGTACCACAACACCAGGGTCAAAACTCGTCGTCGCAGGACAAATTACAACTGACGGCCTCGTCAGTCTTTCAACAACAGCGACTTCAACATTTGCAGGCCCTGTCACTCTCGCGAGTCATTGTATCGCAGCAGAGACAAGATTCAGAAGAAGAAAGAAGGATCAAGACGGTGAAGTCGAAGAGGTCGACCTTGAAGCCCTCGAGATCGGAGACTATGTTGAATCATTCGATGAAACAACTCAAACAGTTGTATTCAAGAAGATCGAAAACATTTTTGTTATGGGTATCAAATCAATCATCAAGATTGATACACAAAAAGGATACAGTATTAAAACAACTGAAGAGCATCCATACTATGTGACAATAGGAGAAGGGGAAAAAGGTCAGTGGGTCAAAGTGAAGGATATATCAGTTGGTGACGGTATTGCAGTTATTGACTCTGCCAACCGAACAGTGTTCTTTGATATTGTCACTACAATCTCAAACCTTCCCGAAGAAGAAGTGTATGACCTTGAAATCGAAGGTACACATACATTCATCGCAAACAACATTGTTGCACACAATACATATGTACAAGGTGGTCTTGGTGTCGGAGTACTCAACACTTCAGCAGGAACTTTTGCATTGAAACAAGCAACAACCAATGCTGTTATCTTGGGTGATGTGTCAGGAAATACGAGAGGAAGTTATGCGCTTGATTTGCAGACGAGGAGATCTGTTGTAAATCAGATAGCCTTTGGAGCGTGTTCTACTGCGGTTGGAAATGACAATTGTGCATCTGGTTGTCGTTCTGCTTCTTTGGGTTGGGGTAATGCAGCAACAGGGATTTCATCTTTGGCAGCTGGTAGTAATAACACTGCTTCTGGTATAGATTCTTCCGCTGTGGGTTCCGGCAACTCTGCTTCGGCTAATTTTTCTTCTGCATTTGGTTGTAATAACTATGCCATTGCTAGTTGTTCTACGGCATTAGGACTTAGAAATCAGGCTTGCGGTGTTAATTCTACTGCAGTGGGTAGTGTTATTGTCGCTTCTGGTGCGTGTTCTGTGGCAGTAGGGAATGATAATTGTGCATCTGGTGGTCGTTCTTCAGTTTTTGGTTCTCAAAACACTGCCTCTGGCTACCGTTCTTCGGCTTTTGGATCAAGTATAATTAACTCGACTGCAAACTCAGTTGAAATTGGAGCCTCAAACACAGAAAAACTCCAAATCTCATCTGCTGGAGTCAACTTTGTCACCGCAGGTGCTGGTGGGTTCTGTGTAAATGGTGTTGCGATGGGTGGTGATGTAAATAATCTTTGCTCAATTCAGGTTGGTTACTCTAACACTGCTTTTGGTAATAGTTCATCTGCTGTAGGTTTTTGTAATAATGCAGCGGCTGTCTACTCTTCCGCTCTTGGTTATTTCAACACTGCATCAGGTTATTATTCAACCTCTGTTGGTCATCTCAACACTGCGTCTGCATGTTGTTCGTCTGCTCTAGGATCCTGCAACATGGCTTCTGCTAGTGGGTCAACTGCTGTGGGCCAACGAAATACCTCTTCTGTTATGAGTTCTTCTGCTTTTGGCTTCGGTAATACTGCATCTGGTTACTATTCTTCTGCAATTGGTTTTAGTAATTGTACTTCTTGTACGGGTTCTACTGCAGTAGGTTATTGCAATACTGTGTCCAATTATTCTTCTTCAGCTTTTGGATCAAATATAACTAACCCAACTGCGTGTTCTGTTGAAATCGGAGCCTCAAACACAGAAAAACTCCAAATCTCATCTGCTGGAGTCAACTTTGTCACCGCAGGTGCTGGTGGGTTCTGTGTAAATGGTGTTGCAGTAGGCGGAGGGAGTGGGGATGTAAACGCACTCTCGGTTGTTGCTGTTGGATGTGGTAACAGTTCCTCAGGTACTTACTCTTCTGCTTTTGGAATTAGTAATTCCGCTTCAGGAAACTGCTCTTCTGCTTTTGGATATGCTAATACCGCTTCAGGATACCGCTCTTCTGCGTTCGGATCAAGTATAAATAACCCAACTGCGTGTTCTGTTGAAATCGGAGCCTCAAACACAGAAAAACTCCAAATCTCATCTGCTGGAGTCAACTTTGTCACCGCAGGTGCTGGTGGGTTCTGTATAAACGGCTCATTGGTCGGTGGTTGTTCAAATCCTAACGGACTATCACTTGTTGCTGTTGGATGTGGTAATACGGCATCTGCATACTACAGGTCTTCAGCATTTGGTATATGTAACTCTGCATCGGCGTGTTTCTCAACTGCAGTTGGTTCAAATATTACCAACTCAGCATCGTATTCTGTTGAAATCGGAGCCTCAAACACAGAAAAACTCCAAATCTCATCTGCTGGAGTCAACTTTGTCACCGCAGGTGCTGGTGGGTTCTGTGTAAATGGTGTTGCAGTAGGCGGAGGTGACGTGAATGCACTTTCTACGATTCAGGTTGGTTGTGCAAATACTGCTTCAGGTTATAGGTCTTCTGCTTTAGGGTACATGAACTGTGTGACAGAAGGCTTTTCGACGGCCTCAGGGTATTACAATGTTGTTTCAGGTGGAAGCTCGGTTGCGGTTGGAAATTTTAACTGCTCAACCTCTCTTAGTTCGCTTTCAGTAGGTCTTTCAAATACTGCATCAGCACAGTACTCTTCTAGTGTAGGTATTCAGAATCTGGCTTCAAATCAAGGCTCAGTGGCTTTTGGGTACTGCAACACTGCTTCAGGTTATTGTTCCTCTGCTGTCGGTAATACAAATACTGTTTCTGGTGGTGGAGCAAGTGGATTCGGTTATGGTAATACTGTCCCAGGTTACCGAGCGACTGCTTCAGGTTATTCAAATACTGCATCTGGTCAATATTCTGCAGCTTTTGGTTTTTCTAATCAGGCAAATTGTGATAGTTCACTTGTCTTTGGTAAGTGCTTAATAAATGATATTGCCGCTTCGACAATGGTTGGGCAGGCAGGTGGTTGGATAAGTTTATTGGCTAACGGTGAAATAAATACTTCATCCGGTGCCAGTCTTACATCTGGAGGAACTTGGACAAATGCATCTGACAGAAATCTCAAGGAAAACTTTGTTGAATTAGACAAAGAAGACATACTTACAAAAATCAACTCACTTCCACTTACAAAATGGAATTACAAGACTGAAGATTCTTCTATAATGCATATAGGGCCTATGGCACAAGATTTCTATGCCACATTTGGTCTTGGTGGATCTGATAAGTCTGTATCAACTATTGATCCTGCAGGTGTTGCGCTTGTTGGTGTGCAGGCGTTGTCAGGAAAAGTTGATAATCTATATGTAGAATTGGGTCTACTTGCGACAAGTACTGATTCAAATTCGAACCAAGGTGGAATTATCAGTTGGATTAAAGCGCTCGGGGCAACTGTGGTTGATGGTGTTGCACACTTTGTAAATGTTGTTGTTGGAAAGATTACAGCTTCTGATCTTACAATCAAAAATGAAACTGATGTTCACAAGACTGGTTATGTGATTTATGACCGAGCGACAGGTGCACCACTTTGTGTTTTCTTTGAAAATGGAATTCAGAAAACTGAACCAGGTGAATGTGATGACTTACCTGTACCTCCTCAGCAAAATACTGGAGGTACTCCAGCGGGTGATACTAGTAGTACCGGTGACACCTCAAATGCAAGCAGTACAGATTCTGGCGGATCAGGATCAGATACACCATCACCAGGTGGTGATATAGGAGGCGGGGTGACTGATAATCAATCTGATACAGGCTCTACTCCGGCAGGTGATTCAGCTCCAACGGGCTCATCTGGATCAGATACGCCAACTGTAAATGACCCTGATCCGACACCTGAGCCTACGCCTGCTCCAGCACCGGAACTAGGGCCCGCCCCGGCTCCTTCTACTGAATAATATAAATTTTAAGAATAAAAAAACCGAAGACATTCTTCGGTTTTTTATTAAATCGCAAATTATACTTTGCTCAATTTAGTTGTTCAGCTTCTTAACAATGTCATTTGTATCGAAAATCACGTCATCACTAAATGGGTGTTCTGACCATATACCAGCAATATTGTATGCATCTAGATATGCATCCGGTGAATGTCTGAATTCTATTTTCTCAGGATTCTTTTCAAATGCTTCTATGTGAGTATGTATTTCATATCCAAATACTTTTGGGCTATTTGTCACCCAAACAACCACAGCGGGCAGTGCAAGGGCTCCGGCGACATGTGCAGCGAGTGAATCGACGAATAGTCTCTTTGTTGAAAACTGAATTGCGCACATTGCTTCTCGGATACTAAATTCAATCCAGGTGGTGTTCGGGAGTGCGATCTGGTCTTTTCTTCGAATGTGAATAGTTCGGTAGCCAAGGTTGTTCATTTTGTCTACAACTTCTTCTGCTGTTTTCAAAGGTAAATCACGTGCCCATGATATGGGATAAGGCTGATTTGTGGCACCTCCGGAAGGCTGGATAAAAAATAACGGCTTTTTCTTTTCGATCTCAGTTTGAGCGGTGTCTGAGATTTTTTTGAGGACAGAAATATTTTCTTCACCTGTAAAATATAGTTTTGGTTGTTTTGTGGTGCAGGGCACTCCACATAATTTACACCAGGTCTCGATGACATGTTCACGTCGATAGAGGAAATCTTCGTCGTTGTATGGATCAAAGAAAAAGAGTGTCACGTCTCTTTTATACATATAATTTTCAAAGAAACCAGCATCTTTTGAGATATCAACTATTTTCGAGATATTTGGATTATTGACCCAGATATCTATCCAAGGAGTAGTGATGACAATATCAGATTTTGGGTATTTGGCCTTGATTGATTCAATGACAGCAGTCGCTGCAATGTTTTTTCCCGCCCCTCCAGATATATTAAAAATAATTGTATGTGTCATGGGTTTATTTTTTATTACTGTGTGTTGATATTGAGATTAATTCATTACAGATTGCTTTTGCATTGTAGAGTGAATGCAGGTCAAAAGGGCAGTTGGGTATATTGCTGAAAGAAAAATCTTTGCGATTTGACTCTAGGAATTTTATTTTATCTGAGTCACCTTGAGGGGTGATGTTTTTTTGTGATGAATATCCCCAAACGACTGGAGATTCATTGACCCAAAGTGTGACCGACTTTTTACCATGCGCAGCAGCAGCATGTGCAGAATATGAATTGATAGCAAGCAGGGTGTCACAGTACTGAATGGCGCAGAGTTTAAGGCGAAGGTTGAGATTGAGTTTACTGAGGCCTGGTATATTTGCGGTTTCAGATATGTCTACGACAGCGAAGCTTTTTTGTGCCAGGGTTTCTACTATATTTTTGAGTAGGATTGGTGGAACTTTCTCGGCCCAGGTTGCCTGATTTTGTCCAAACTGTGCATGTCCAAATCCGTGTGCGATAGATTCTGATTCGATAAAGAATAAAGGCTTATCACTTTTTGTTAGTTTTTGGACTGCTTCTTTTTCTCGCCAAGTGAAGAAAAGTCGAGGTGTATTTGTTTTGACAGGTATCTTGTATATGTCACACCAGATCTCCTCGAGTGGTTTTTCGTTTTTGACATACTCTGTGGTCAGGGTTGGATTATGTCTGCAGATAATTGTATCGAGGCTTTTAATATAATCTTCATAAAAATATTCAAAAGCACCGATTTTGTATACTCTATATACATCAGGGTTGTGAAGCCATATTTCAGGAAAAAGAGTCACAACAACGATATTTCTATCTGGATAGGCGGATTTGAGGGAGTGGACGACTTTTGTTGCGACGAGATTTGTCGGTATATCGAGGAGGCATTCAAATAAGAGGTATTTCTTGTTTTTCATAGGGGTATGAGGTGATTATACTACAGCGTGATGGTTGTGAGGAGCCTAGATATATTGCAAAAAGGGGCTAAGTATAATGTTTTTATGTAGGTTGCCGTGGTATTATTAGGTGCAAATATGAAAAACATTTCAAAAACAATCTCTGAATATAATAGTGTGCAAAAGGGTAATGTGCGGGAGGTTTGTGATTTTTTGGAAGGGCAGATAAATAAAAGTTTGAAAAAAAGCGAGTCAAAAATTTGGCACGGGACACCAGTTTGGTTTATTGATGGAAATCCAATTGTCTCTTATTCCGTTCGAAAAGACAGTAGAGTGTCACTTATGTTTTTTAGTGGGCAGAGTTTTGAAGAAGATGGTTTGGTGGGGCAGGGTAAGTTTAAGGCGGCAGAGATTTTTTATACTGAAGCAAAAGAGATTAAGGTGACACATCTTAAAAGATGGCTCAAGAAAGGGGTTGAGATACAGTGGGATTATAAAAATATCGTGAAGATGAAAGGGGTGTTGAGGAGGCTTAAATAGGATAAGGAATGTGATTTGTTGGGGCACAAGACCGTCAATGGCTCATGTGGTTAAAACAATACAACAAATTTGGTTTTGATTTTTCAAAAATCACTACTCAGACTTTTGGTATTTATAAACAATATCAAAAATACTATCATCAATAAGTTTTGCATAACCTGCTTTATTTGGATGAATTCTGTCAGATAGCATTAAATCTGGATTCAAAAATACACTGACTGTTAGAAAGGGTACTAGAGGTATGTCGTATTTTTTTGCTAAATCCTTATAGACGGCATCAAATTCTCTTTTGTAGGCTAGACCAGCGTTTAGTGGTGACTGCATTTGAAGTAGCAATATTTTAGGTTTACTTTCTGCGCTTTGTAGTATATTGATTGTACTTTCTATATTCATCTTCATTTCTTTGACAGGGAGCGCTCGCAAGGCATCATTGCCCCCTATGCCCAAGATAACCATGTCAGGATTTTGATCCTTGATGAAACTTGCACGTTCATTGTTGCCTTTGGTGGTCTCACCGCTGATGCCAGCATTAATCACTTTGATGTTTAGTCCTTTTGCTTTTAGTTTTTCCTCTAGCTGATATGGGTAACTTTCATGTAGGGGTAGTCCATATCCAGCGGTAAGACTGTCTCCAAAAGCAATAATTGTATATGTAGATACTTTGTTGGCTGTCTGAGTAATGTCTCCTTTGTTGTTTGTTGGGAAGAAGAAAAACCACGCCACACCTGACAGCGCAATTAAACCAATAATGAATAAATATAATTTAATGTTCCTCATAAGATAATAAATCGCGTAGTGGTTTTTTGTCTGTTCGCCACAGAATGCTCGCAAGTAGTAATACAAATAATAGAATCAGACCTAATGCTAGTATAAGCTCAACATCAAAAAAGACAATATTATTGATCTTGAGGTAAAGTTTCGTGATGAATACAGTTGCAATGACTGCTGTTAAATAACCTAGAAGACCGCCGATTAAAGTGGTGGAAATTGTCTCAAGATAATAGAGTTTCTCAATAAATGTCTTCTTGGCTCCAAGAGCAAGGAGTTGTGCGCTTTGTTTTCTTCTGCCTGCAAATGAGGAAATAATAAGGGTGACTATCAAGAACAGTGCCAAAATCAAAGGTGGTAAAGTGATAACGAATATTATGACCAAAAGCCCGTCAATGATATTGGTCGCCAGAATTCTGATTTCGCTCGTATCAACTGTCGATACATTTGGGAAATCTGTAGCCAGGAACTGTGTAAATGTATCTTTTTCAGAATTATCAAGATATGTATAGCCGAAAAAAGTGGCAGGGTATTTATCAAGATCAACCGGATTGAATACAAAAAAGAAGAAGGGCAGACCACTACGTGAGTCAGACTCTCTGATACTTGTCACGATGCTCTCTACTTCAAAACCCGAAACCGAGAATACCACCCTAGAGCCCAGTTTTATATTTGCTCTATCGGCAAAATCTTTATCTACCGACACTTCGTTTTTCTTGCCAGTTAGCCAATCACCCTGTATTACTTTTTCATTTGGGAGCAAATCGGTGCGATAGGTCAAATTATATTCTCGGCCAAACTCTCTGCTGACAGAACCATCGCCTAGTGCGACGCCTTTTTGTATATCAAGTCCATCAATGAAAAGTAGTCTCGCACCAACGTTCGGGAACATGGTGATCTCAGGAAAATTCTCTTGTATCTTTTCAGTCTGTGATTTTTGAATATCAATTACATAGACAGAAGGGAGTTTTTCTCCGAGGTCTGCCTTGATGTAATTACCCAAATTTGATTGTAAAAGGATTAGTAGTGAAAGCGAGGCGAGTGCAACATAGAGTGAAGTTAGTGAGACGACTCCAAATAATCCGTCTTTATGTTTGTATGATATGAGGGTCCTCGTCAAAAACTTAAATTTGTTTCTATTTTTATAGAACAGGCGAATGATGTAGTAAAAGACGATGGCTAATACTATATAGATGATTACGATGATAGCTATACTGAGTAGGCCATAAGTGAAACTCTCAAGCAAAAAGATGGCAACAAGTGCGAGTGGTATCAGTGTTGATATAGTGATGACAAAGAAATTCGCTAAGGGTTTTTTCTCTCGGATATCGTCTCCGCCTGAGAGCAGTATCTTGGGATTTAGACTCATCAGGTTTTTAAGACTAGGTAGGAATGAGGCAAAAGAAATACTAAATATGACAAGTAATGTGAATGTTGCAGGCAATAATAAATCAACAAAAGGCAGTGCAAGGCCAAAGTTGTTTTTGACAAACTCCAGGATAGAGTTAAATAGGATGACAGAAAAGAATCCACCGACTATGGTTGAGAGAATTAAAATATATAGCAATGACAAGGAGAGTGTGGTGACTAGCTTTTTTTTATTGAAACCCAGAGCTAGTAAAACGGCAAAACTTTTTTTCATCATCGATAGTAGATAGAGCATGCCCGCATAAATATTTACTGCAGACAGAACACAAGAAAGTAAGACCGCTAAAACAAGAAACTGCTCCACTAAAGAAAGGCCTTCTACTAAGCCAGACTTGGTGATACCTGCAACTTGAACCTGTACACCGAGGTCTTTTGATCGTGTTATTACTTCACGTAGCTTGCCCGCATCGGTCTTTTCTACTAGATATACATATGTATACTCTGACACGAGTAGCGACTTATCTATATTTGCCCGTGAGAATCCTTCTGCGCTGATATATACCTTGGGTAAGAAACTAAACCCTGACAAGAGAGACTTGCTATCTTTTTCGATCACCCCAGCGACTACATATGCAGTGTTTGCATATTGGATTGTCTCTCCAACTTTTACATTGAGCTTTTTTTCGGCATTAATGTCTATATAGATTTCATTGCTGCCAGGGGTGTTGAATGTATTGTTTCTGATTGAAAGCCCTCCATAAACTGGAAAGTTATTATCTACAACAGTCATGGAGATCGGCGTGCTCAAATCGTCCTTTGTGATAATACCTGAGAAATTGTATTGCAAAGAAGATGTTGAGACCTTGATATCAGCACCAATCACATCGGCGAGTTGATTTTCTGTCAGTTGATAATTTGACTCAATTGATATGTCTCCACCGACGAGCTCTTTATTTTTTTCCTGCAAAAAGATTGAGCTTGAATTAGTAAAAAGTAATACAGTAAAAACAATTAATGTAGTGAAAGACAATGATAAAAATGGCAAAACAAAACCCTTCCATTGCCTCCAAAGTATACGGAAACTGAATTTAAATATTGTTTTTAGATTAGACATTTTTTCTTTCATGTAGATTCTTATCTTTTAGTTCAATTATTCTGTCCATCATATTTGCTATCTCCATATCATGGGTGATGATGATAAGGGTTTTTGATCTCTTGCTCACTTCTCTAAGCAGTAATTCTAGGATTAATCCACCGGTTTTGCGGTCGAGGCTTCCAGTCGGTTCATCTGCAAGAATAATAGCTGTATTCGATGCTAGTGCCCTTGCGATCGCAACTCTTTGTTTTTCCCCTCCAGACAATGTATTTGGAAAAGAGTCTTTACGGCCACCAAGACCAATTTCTTGCAATAGAGCATCTGCGGTTTCGTTTATGGTTTTGTCAGAAATCCCACCTCGTATATCAAGGGGTGCTTTTATGTTCTCTAGTGCAGTGAATGGACTAATTAATTCAAAAGATTGAAAAATGATAGAAATCTCATTGTTGCGATAATTTGCTAGTGCATTTTCTGATAAATTACTAAGTGCGACGTCTTTTACAAATATTTCGCCCTCGGTTGCTTTATCAAGGCCTGCAACCAAGGAGAGGAGCGTTGACTTGCCGCTACCAGAAGCTCCAACGATGGCAACTTTTTCACCTTCTTTAATTTCAAGGTTCGTATTTTCAAAGATGACCAAAGATTCAGCGTTAGTGGTGAATTCTTTTTTTAGATTATTGATCTTAATTATTGTTTTTTTATCCATTTTGTTTAAAATTTGAGAGCATGATATGTGGGTAGTTTAACAAACTTTTGTGTATAAACTAAGCCTTTTGGTCGGGGGTGATTTTTGAAATAAAGATTATATTTTTGAAATCGCAGTAACCCTCAAATACCTCTATAAATAAGGGTTTTTCTAATAGTTTGAGTGAATTCTCCCAGAGTGCATTTAAGTGGTATGATATGACTTATATGTCTCTGCTTTCATTCTTACGCCGCCAACGCGGTGTCTTCTTGGCTCGGTTGGAATTGATGATAGTTGTTCTTGTCCCAGCTGCTACGCTCTTCCTTCTTGTGGGTTGGTTTATTGATGCTAATCCGAAATATTCCAGCATTGGTGTATATATTATTGCGTTCGGTCCACTTGTAATTGCATTGGTATATTACATCTTTAAATACATAGCTTCGCGGCGTGATGGAGACAAAATAAATTTGCAGAGTGAGGTAAGGGAACCGACAGTAAACGGAAACGCTGTTGTGAGCAATGTTGGGGCAAGAAAAAATATTATACTTGGAATCGTTGTATTGTTTAGTGTGAGCGTGTTTGTATTCATCACTCTAAATATCATTGGATTCAATGATTTGAATTTAGCTCAGACAAGTGACAAAGAAAAACTTATTTCGAGTTTTGTCTTAGGTCTTATTGCGGCTTCTGTGTTTTTTGAGAAAGCGTGGAAGTCGAGGTGGGGGAGGTGAGATTCCTCTTCAGTCGTGTTTTCTGCTTCGCTTTGCTCAGATCGAAAACACTCATTCAGAGTCGGGTCATAAAATGTGAGATTCGGTCACAAATAATTTCTTCGCCGTCGCTCAGAAATTTTTGCGACCCCGACTCGCGACCTCGCCTGCTGGCTCGGTATACGCTCCGTCTTTCTCATCAGCACAACCTCTCGACAAAATAAAAACACATTGCAGCAGTGCAATGTGTTTTTATTTTGATGCGGAGGAGGTGAGATTCGAACTCACGGGCCCCGTAAAGAGCCTCCTGTTTTCAAGACAGGTGCAATCGACCTCTCTGCCACTCCTCCGTAATCCGATTTGGTGTCGATTTTGATTGACACACAAGGTGGGTCAATCGGCCAAATAGGTGTCTGAGATAAATATCTCTTTGACCGATACATATTCGCATATTTCCAGGATATTTTCAATAGGGGGTATTTTCCAGCTTCTTTACTGGGCTCCAGGGGATTTACTAAGACAAGGTGGCGACCCAGAGCCTTTCTGTACTATACCTCTTATACTCTTTGGTATACACTGTCATCATGCAAATGGCTGAAGCTAAAATACTAGGTATCGATCTTGGGACAAAAAGGGTAGGGGTTGCTTATTCAAATGTGGAGATGGATTTCGCTTTTCCTCTAAAAGTGATAAAAATCCAGAACATACAATTAAATATAGAAAAACTTGCCGAAGATATTGTGCAGATTTTTAATGAGATAAATCCTGGCCTGGCAAAAGCAGACCGGCTTGATGTGGGTAGTGTAAGTGCAGGCGCGGGTGTGGGGGTGAGTGGGGTGAATATGGGTACGGGTGACGGTGTCGCCACAAACCCTAGAAAAATTATCATCGGCGATTCAAAAAATTTCAAAGGGGCAGAAAATCCGATTATGGTTTGGGTGCATGAGCTCAAAAAGATATTGCAAGCTAGAGGCTTTGATGTGCACCTTGTTCCAGAATTTATGACCAGCGCTGAGGCATCGAGATTCCAAGGGGATACAAAACTACTAGATGCATCTGCTGCGACAATAATTTTACAAAGCTATCTAGACACAATTAATTCAAAATAATATAAATACATAATATGAACGATCAAAACACAAACGAACCAAAAGACGAAGTCGTAGAACTTGCACCAGAAACATTGTCAGTGCCTGTGCCAACATATATTTCATTTGATGAATTTGCGAAAGTAGAACTCAGAATCGGCAAGGTCTTAACAGCTGAAATTGTGGAGAAATCTGAAAAACTCCTTAAATTAAGTGTTGATTTTGGTGAAGTTGCGCCGCGACAAGTGGTCTCAGGTATTAGAAAGCAGTTTCAAGATCCAGCAGAACTTGTGGGTAGATGTTTTGTATTTGTTACAAACCTTGAACCAAGACCGATTATGGGACTTTTGAGTCAGGCTATGATTGTTGCTGGTAAAAACAATGGTAATGAAAACGGAGAGGGTGCAGGACTCGGATTGATGAGTCCAACAATTGATTTGACCCCGGGAACTCTTTTGTCATAATTTTTTGTAAAAGATAAGACAAAAAATAAATGCTCATGTTACAATAGTAGTAGTAATGAGTCTGAAAAAATGGATTTCAAAATATATCCCATCACCAACCTACATGTCTATGTCGCATGTGGGTGTTGATATTTCTCCGACTTGTATTCATATACTTGAGATTGTTAAAAAATCAGCACATCTTGAGCTTGGGCGACACGGTATTGAGCCACTCTCAAGTCCAATTAATTTTAACGAACCACTTTCTGCTGATGAGGGTTTGGTGACCTCACTTAAAAAGCTACAGAAAAAATATAAGTTAGATTTCGTTGAGATTTCAATCCCTGAGGATCATGCGTATATTTTCACTATGGATTTACCTCATGGAACTGAGGAGGAAATACATAATCATATTGAGCTTCACCTAGAGGAAAATGTACCAGTATCACTCGCTGATGCGGTTTACGACTATTTTGCAATTGAGAAATTGATTGAAGGTAGAGAAACTGCTGATAGCACAGGTCGATTAGCGGTAGCATCAAAAAATGACCCAGCAACACTTGGTAATGCGCAAAGTGGTGAGACAACAAATACTTTCCTTGCATCTATCTCCGTTGTCCAAAAATCTCTCATCGAACAATATATTGAATTATTTGAACTTGCAGGCATGAAACCTGTATCCTTCTTGATTGAAAATCAGGCTCTTTCAAAATCAATTATCAAAAATGGTGTACTTGATACAAAATTGATTGTGCATGTTGGTGAAAATAAATCAGTACTCTCAGTTGTGAGTAATGGTTCTGTGCACTTTACTTCAACGGTAAATATTGGGAGTGAGGATTTCACAATAGCTATCATGAAGGAATTTAATGTGTCGCGTGAAGAGGCTGTGCGTATGAAAACAGAGAGGGGAACAAATGAAGCAAATCAGAGCAGTATCTTTATGTCTTTAATTAACACCGCATCGGCGCTCAAGGATGAAATCGATAAGATTATTTTGTATTGGCAAAGTTATATTGCAAAAAGAGGCTACGCCTCTACAAACTCCGTGAACGGTCTAATCCTATCTGGCCGAGACGCGCTTATTAATGGATTCAAAGAATATTTGATCGCCACAGTTAAATTACCTGTTGAGACTGCAAATGTTTGGTCGAATATTTATAATATAGAAGACCGGATCCCGGAGATTGATTATATCGATTCGCTTGATTATGCGGTGGCTGTTGGGCTCGCTTTGCCAAAAATTGAAGATTAATTTTTACATATGTTACACCTATTACCAGAATATCAAAAAAGAAAAGTAATTGGCGAGTATCGAATTAGGCTCGGTGTGGTTTTTGTGTGGTCACTTACCGTACTCTCTTGTTTAAGTGCAATCCTGACTCTGCCTGCATATATTTCAATCATTGGAGAAAAGAACAGTCTCATGGCGGAAAAAAATATCCACCAATCTGTGATCGATGCGGGGAATAAGCAAGGTGGTGCAACAAAACTTGATATTACAAAGGCGGTTGAAGCGCTTGCCCCGTATCCAAATCCTTTAGTGCCAACACTTTTCGTGCAGGCACTAAGTAAGGGTGCAAATGGGATTTCGATTGATGGATACTCTTTGGTCCAAAATAATTCTACTGATCCAGTTGTTGTGGTTTTAAGTGGAAACGCTAGAACCAGAGAGTCATTATCGAACTATGCTCGCTCATTAAATGAAGTCTTTGGAAATGTAAAGTTGCCATTATCTTCGCTTGCTAAACAAGGGGATATTCCGTTCGAATTTAAATTTCAGGCCGACTTTAAAACAGTAATGGAATATATCAAAAAATAATATGAAAAATAAAGATATTATTATCCTGGTCACATCATCAGTTTTGCTCATCGGTTTTGTTTTTGGAGCACATTATTTTTACAAAAAAACAAATAGTACCAAAGAGGACATTATCAGCTTAAGTGGTGATGTCTCTGCGCTTAAGATCCAGGCGGATAGATTGATATCGCTCAGACAAGTTGCAGCATCAACAGGGGATGAGCTCACTGAGCTTGCACAATTCTTTGTCCCAGCCGACGGTGCACTTGCTTTTGTGGAATATGTCGAGAACCTGGCTCAAAAAAGCGCACTCACGTATCGCATCGAATCATTTGATGTTGTCCCTGATCCAAAACTTACTGAACAAGACAAGGAATTACTTCGCACCTCTATTCGCACTACAGGTACATTAAAAAATACAAAGCTATTTCTTTCCTTGATTGAATCATTGCCATACAATGTCAAAGTATCGAGAGCTGACTTACGAAGGACATCTCCATCGGTGGGTGTGGCGGTAACAAAAGATGAATGGTCACTAATTATTGATTTTACAGTAGTTAAAATCTCAGAAAAGTAAAATAAAGATAAAATAGACTCATCAAAACGCAAATGAAAAAAATAGACTTAAAATCAATTAGCTTAAAAAATTTAGGAAAAAACCCAATGCAGGATTGGTTTATAGTTGTCTTGGTTTTTTCTGTTTTGTTTTTATTTCTAATTATTTTCTCGGTTATCAATTTTGTCTCAATTAAATCTTTCATCAAAGACGGTCCTGTTGCAGTAGACGGGGTAGACCGACAAAAAATTAAATCAAAAGAAGAGGAGCTACGAGAGATTATTAATATCTATGTTGAAAAAGAGAAAAGTCACGCATCTATTTTCAAAAACTCAAAAGCTGAAATAGAAAAACCTGTTGCAACGACAACTGCTAGTACAACAGCGAGTGTTGCGAGCACGACTGTGCCTGGGGGTACTGCTCAATAGGTTCTGTTAAATCTAGGTCAGATTGATTAGTTTGGCTAAAGCAGGTGTTGGGTTCGGGTATCGCGTTTGGTGTGTTTTGCATTGAGGGTGCCTGACGATTGATTGACCGCGAGCCACCTTGCTGTTATAAATATAGGGTATTTCAAATTTCACACGCTCTCGTAGTTCAATGGATAGAACTGCGGACTTCTAAGCCGTTAATGTTGGTTCGATTCCAACCGAGAGCACACTATAAAAAAACACCCACCCGGGTGTTTTTTTATAGTGTGCTCGAGAGGAAGCACGGGGTGCTTCCGTGTTGGAATCGAAGCCTGATTGAGCGCAGTTTGCGAGTGAAGCGAAGCAAAATGCCCAATCAGGGTACTGGCCCCTGTAAGGGGCGATTCCAACCGAGCGACGGCGAGGGGATTATCTGTGGCCACAAAACTGAGACAGACCGAGAGGTTTGAAATATAAGAAAAGACCCCACGATTTTACTCGTAGGGTCCTGAGGACTATCTGGACAGAACTTCAAAAGGACCGAAGCATAGGTAGGAATCAACAAACGCTTTGAATCCCACCATTGCTCGATTCAGAGATTCCAGTTCGTTTTCTTTTATCTCAATCTCGATAGCGAAATTGTAGGTATGGTTTCCAGCGTGGACGGAGTGGATTTGAATCAGATTCAATCCTTCCTGCTCAAACGGCAACAACGATCTGACCAATGCTCCTGGACTATGGGGTACCTTGAAAACTATCAGGACACGATTTTCTTTCCCGACCGATACATGGTGTGAAGCAGGTGCGATGAGGAAGAATGTAGTGACGGCCTCTCCGTCCTCGAACGCTTCATCAAGAACCTTCAATCCGTATTTTCCCGATGCGGATTTTGGTCCAAGTGCCGCGGCGCTCAGGTATTCGTCGCTTTCAGCCACGAGTCTTGCGGCTTCACCATTACTCGAAGCATCGGTTGTCTGAAGAGCTTTGTTTGCGATTCGTCCTTTACATGCCCCTAAAGCCTTAGGGTGCGCGACAATTCTGGAAATTTCAGATTCAGAAATACCGGGTTGCACCATCAAGCAGAAGTGGAGCTTCAGTCGAATTGCTCCGACTACACGGAAGTTACATTCACTCATACTTGAGTAAGTTTTCAGAAGCTCGATGAATGATTCTAGTGGTTCAGCTACCCTGCCTTCTGCTAGAGTTTCTATGGCGATGGCGCCATAGCCATCATGCTGCTGAATGAGCCTAAGGATTTCTCCGTTTGAGACTGCTGGTTGGCAGTTTACAGCATTTACTTTTGGAGCATCGTATATTTCCGCAAGAATATCATAGGCATCGTGCGAGAATGTTGCCCCTATAGGACCAAGAAACGTTATGTTTTTCATATGCTTTATCTTTTTGTATGTTGTTGTCAATATACTATTTCCACAAACAAAAACCGCCATCCGAGGGGATAGCGGTTTGTTTGTGGAGTTTCTACAACGCTAATTCACCCTTCGGATTTCCGAGTTCTTAAAAAAGAAACCAAAGAATGAATTTGTGTGTATCACATCCCCATAGTACCGAAGCTTATTTGTTTTCGCAAGTCGACCCCGACCGAGGTGTCCCCAAATTAATATTGCAAAATCTTCCAGACAATACCCATGGGGTCTCATTGTGAATTTTCCAAGGCCGAGCTCGAGCACACTATAAAAAAACACCCGTGTGGGTGTTTTTTTATAGTGTGCTCGAGAGGAAGCACGGGGCGATTCCAACCGAGAGACGGCGAGGGGATTATCTGTGGCCACAAATTAAAAACCCGCGAGTTACCTTGTTAGGGGTTTCTCGCGGGGTAAAGGTTGATAACCAGAAAGGCCTTTCGTTAGTCTTCCTCCTGCAGGGTAAACTCACCACTCTCAAGACCACTTGTTTGTTGGTTTTTTACTTGAACCTCAAGCCAAGCGATAAGTGTTGTGGCGATACTGCGTGCGATTTGCTCGTCAACATTTGCTGGGGCACCGCTGCAAGCAACGATAAGTCCTGGATAGTAAACTCCTCCTGCCCAGAAACAGTCTCCATCTTGCATAGCCGCAGGGTTTTTGAGCAGTTCTCCAGTGTCCATTTCGTGACGGGCGCATGTCATTGCTTTTGAGTTGGCAACGGCAGCGTAATCTCTTTTGTAATCTGTCGTGTTTGGTTGTCCGAGTGGTCCATGGTGCCTCGTCTCCCACATGTCACTTATCCTATCAGTTAGTGTGAGGATGGTTACATGGAGATGCTCTTTTCCATATAAGAATGGTAGTAGATCGTTGACAACTTTGATGTGTGCATCCACAACCTTGGTGATGACTTCATTTGGTATTTTCACGTATTTCTATTTTCTATTTTGTATCGATTTTATCGAATGTTGTTCTTCAAAGGACTCTATTTCCAGGCTTTTGAATAGACCTGAGTAGGGCAACTATATCCGTGCTTTGTTTTCTTGTAAAGAGTTGTATTTTCAAATCCCACTCCAAAAGTTAAATAAAAACAGCTACCTCGCAAAGCTCGGCAACTGTTCTTTATTTAATGTGGGCAGCTGGTACAAACATATTTTCTTCGCAAGCTCGAAAATATGAAGTACCCCTGCACCACGATTTTATAGTCGTTCGCTAGACTCTCTCCTTAGAATCTGTGGGCCATGAGGGATTCGAACCCCCGACCTTCGCAGTGTAAATGCGCTGCTCTACCACTGAGCTAATAGCCCTCGCAGATAAGAATAAACCATATTTCAATTAATATCAAATATATGGACCCTTGAGTTGTTCTTATTACAAATATTGGTATTATGTCTGTAATGAGGAAGAGGGAACAAGAAATATCCATACAGCTTAGAAAAAAAGGTTTTTCACTAAATGAAATATCGGAAAGGCTTGGTGTACCAAAGTCTAGTGTAAGTAATTGGGTAAAAAGAATACCTATTACTGACAAACAAAGAATGGATCTAGATATACGTAGTAGAAGTATTGTCAGTATTGAGAAAAGGAGGCAAAGCAGGATTAAAAATGAATCTGCAAAAAGACAATCTGTATTCGATCTTGCAAAAAAAGATATTAAGAATTTAAAAAGAGAGGACCTGTTCTTAATTGGAACTATGCTCTATTTTGCAGAGGGCGGCAAGAGCCAAAGAGGTCTGGTCAGGTTATCTAACAGCGACCCTAGAATGATTGAAATAATGATGCGTTATTTTAGGGAGGTGTGTGAAGTTAAAGAGTCCAAGTTTAAGGGTCAGATTCATACTCATGAGCTAAAACAGGTAAAACCAAGTGAGATATACTGGTCTGAAATTACTGGTATCCCTAGAGGTCAATTTTTTAAAACATATTATAAAGAATCAAAGACAGGTCCTATAGATCCAGCCCTAAAAAGTAAAAGATATCTCCAGCATGGAACATTTGATATATACGTATGTGACACAAATCTATTTTTGAAAATCCAAGGCTGGATTCAGGGTATATATGAGAAACTTATGATAAGTCACACTGATGTGTTAATGTAGTGGAAATGCAAACTAATACCCCACAAATATTATTCGAAAACAAGCACCTCATCGCAATTAATAAGCCTGCAGGTCTTGTTGTGCACCCAGATGGAAAAACAGATCAGCCAACCCTCTGCGATTGGATTATTTCAAAATGGCCAAAAATCAAAGGTGTAGGCGAACCTGTTATTTTAAACAAAGGCACCGAAAAGGAAATTTTTATTGATAGACCAGGAATCGTACACCGACTCGACAAAGAAACTTCAGGAATAATGATTATCGCTAAAACTCAGGAGAGTTTTGATCAACTTAAAACTCAATTTCAAGAAAGAGAGACAGAAAAAACATACCGCACATTTGTATGGGGTTTGGTAAAAGAAGACGAAGGTGTCATCAACCGTCCAATTGGAAGAAGTAAAACAGACTTTAGAAAATGGTCTGCTGAGCGTTTTGCAAGGGGTGAACTCCGAGAAGCATCTACAGAATACAAAGTAATCGCAAGAGCAGACGATGTACCTTTTGGCCCAAATGAGACTGCAACTCAAAAGAAAATCGCACACTATGTGACATATCTCGAAGTCTACCCAAAAACAGGAAGAACCCATCAAATCCGAGTACACCTCAAGGCCATCAATCATCCATTGGTTTGTGATTATTTATACGGCCCAAATCACCCACAGATTTTAGGTTTTGAGCGCACAGCACTGCACGCTTTTAAACTGAAGATCACTGATCTAGATGGTGTTTTGCATGAATTTGAAGCTCCTTTGCCAGAAGACTTTTTGCGAGCAGAAAAAGTGATTGTCGGTTAAATATTGTCACATTTAGGGTATGATAATATTAATGTATGAAATTAAAAACATATAAAGTAACTCTGACTTTATTAACTCTTGCCGGATTTTTGTTCTCAGGCTATTTGAGTGCGATAAAGTTTTTTACAAATGTTTGTTTTGTAGGGGAGACATGCCCAAGTTTCTTGGGTCATCCAGCGTGTTGGTATGGATTCGGTATGTTCACGGTGCTTTTCGTTTCAAGTCTTGTTTTAATACTCCGAAGTAGTGCGCTCTATAGTGTAGCGAAAATTCATTCAGCTATCGGAGGGCTCGGAGTCTTGTTCTCTGGATATTTTGCGATACCAGAGATAATTTTGGTATTACAAGGGAAAAAGAGCTACATGTTCGGCCTCCCAACATGCGCCTATGGATTCTTCTTTTTCACAACTATTTTCCTAGTGGCAACAATTTCTCTCCGAAAATGGTCGAAGGCCAAGGCTCTGGGACAAGGTCAGATATAAATAGGGTTCAGATGGTATGTGGCGTACATGTGGTCATGTGGAGGTCATGTATAGTATAGGGATCAGGGTGCATACAAGACGGAACCCAAGTGAGGTACCCAGGGTACTTTACATATAAAAAAGCTCTGCTATACTAGCCTCCTATATGGCAACACCTACAAAAACAGCTTCAAAGGGTACACCCCCAGCAAAAAAAGACATCAAAGTCGCAGTTCTTGACGTGGCAGCACGAAAAGATTTCGATATGCGAGCCGGTGATACAGTAAAAGTACACCAGAAAATTATCGAAAAAGGTAAGACTCGAATCCAGATTTTCGAAGGTATGGTACTTGCTCGAAAGCACGGATCATCTCCATCTGCTACTTTTACAGTTCGAAAGAACTCTGCAGGTTACGGAGTAGAGCGAATCTTTCCACTTTATTCTCCAAACATCGAGAAAATCGAAGTTACTAAGCGAGCAAAGGTAAGACGAGCAAAGCTTTATTTCATCCGAGAAAAGGCTGCAAAGGAAATCAGTAAGCGAATGAAAATGGAAATGATGAAGGCTGATACTTCAACAAAGGCCAAAGCTGAAGCTCCAGAAGCAGTAGAGGTTGCCGAAGCTGTAGAATCTGCTGAATAATCACTTCTCTCTAGAAGTAAAAAACACACTGAAAGGTGTGTTTTTTGTTTATGGTGTTTTACTTGGCTGAATATGGTCGGTCGGTGGAAAAATCAGAACATAGACAGCACTTGAAAATAAAGGATTCTTTAGCTATAGTAGGGCATACTTTGGTAACGGAGTATGGAAAGATGCGCGGGTGGTGAAATTGGTAGACACGCTACCTTGAGGTGGTAGTGCCCGCAAGGGCTTGGAGGTTCAAGTCCTCTCTCGCGCACAAACTATAAGAGATAAACAAAAACCGGCCAGAGTGCCGGTTTTTGTTTATCATAATAAATTAAGCACTCTTGCCCGGCTTAATAATTTCAGTGAAAACTATATTTTTATCAAGATACGTTGAGATAATATTTTGAATATCTTCATAGGTCACTTTAGAAATATAAAGAAGGAAATCTTGCAGAAGAAGGATTTCATTATTGTTCTTGATACCCTCTACAGCCACATCTACGATACCACTTGTTGTTCGCTCGCGAGCGACAGTGTTTTCAATAACTAGATATTTTGTCTTTTCAAAATCTTCTTTGAATTGCCCCTTCTCAAAATCAGAGACAATGCCCCAGATAATTGAGATGGCTTCATCTGTGTGGGCTTCGTCTACGCTACTTGAGACATTGAAGCCGATATAGTCAGGAGAGACATGTGAGCTCGCATGCGCGCCATAGCACCAACTGTTTTCAAGGCGCAATCTTCTAAAGGCGAGTTCTGATAAGAGCTCGCTTGCAACACTGAGAGCTGCAATATGTGACTTCTCATCTTCTCTGTTACTCAGTCTTGGTTTTGCACTGTCGATACTGATTGATGTTTGCTGTCTGGTAGATAGGCCGACTTCTTCATATGTGTGCTCGAAGGTATTCACTCGTGGTGCGCCGATTGAAGCTGGAACGTAGGGTTCTTTTGATTTTTCGCCGTTTGGGATTTTTTGGATAAAAGAGTGTAGGAGGTTTTTTAGATCTTGCTCGTCTTTGCATGCGCCAAACAAATTACCTGCGAGGTAAATTTCCATATTCTCTTTTACAAAATATTTCTTATGAGTCTTCACTAAATCTTCATGTGTGATAGCTATAATGGTTTCTGGCCATCCGAGAACTGAGGCCGAGCGCACTCGGTCGGGGAGGTCATAGAACATATTTTCTTTTTCCTTTTTGAGATAGGCGATTCTTTTTTCATTAAGTAATCTACCCCATGCTTCTTGGGTGATGACTTTTTGTTCGTGTTGCCAGCTTTTTTCGGTAAGCTTTGGATTCGTGATAATACTAAAGATACCCGCAAGTGCCGTCTCAAAATTATGAGGTAATGTTTTCCCTGTCACAAAGAGCTCAAATAATCCAGTGTATGCGTTTAGCGTATCGAGCATGATAGTTTTGCTGAAGTCTTGAGTCTCTTTTTCATCCAAAAACATATCCGAACCATCAAAAAGCATATGTTCCAAAAAGTGCGCCGTGCCTTCACGTCCTGGTTCATCGTGCACCGCACCGAATTTGAATCCAATCCGCGCGTGGATACACGGTGAAAAATCGAGTTGTTTCGTATAGATACGAACACCGTCAATTTCATATTGGTTGAATTCATAAGGTTCATTTGTGACACCAGTTTTGATAATTGATGAAATATCGGCTTTTGTAGGGTTTTTCCAGCTATCTTTATTTATACTCATGGATGCTATAATACCATTATGTTGTATACAAGAAAGGGTGACGCAGGCACCACAAAAACATTCGGTTGTAATCAGCGGATTTCCAAGAGCTCAGCTACTGCGGAGGCACTTGGCTCACTCGATGAAATAAATTCATTCTTGGGCTTAGTGAAGGTCAAAGTAAAGGCGGCCGGAATCTCTTTGATCCTAGATAGTGAAGTTGTTCCTATCGAGGCTATCATCCATGGTGTACAGGAAAATTTATTCATCATCCAGGCTGAGGTCGCTGGATATCCCAAGCCTCTCGATGCACAGAAAATCACTGTTGCAGAAAAAATCACCGATGCAGTTGAGGCCGAGCTTCCGCCAATCAAAACTTTTTTCATTTCCGGCGGGACTGAGCTCGCTGCGATATTTGATATTGCTCGCACAATGGCTAGACGCGCCGAGAGAAGGGTGGTGGCTGTCTACGAAGAATTAGAAAATGAAAAAGCCTCGGCCGAACAAAAAGATACAGCAGCAGACAATGCCACTGACACGGATTCTGGAAGGCAGACACCTACTATTGATGCAAACACTCTTGCATACCTCAATAGGCTTTCAAGTGTCTTGTATGCCCTCGCAAGACATGCAAATCATTCATCAGGGATTATCGAGGAGAGCCCAAGTTATTCTTAGCCTGTGTCTTATAAAAAAGGCTGTGCGTACAGTTTACTACTTTGTTGTTCGCAAGTGCTTTGATGGCTCCTGGACTTTTTGCCCATTTTTCTGTATAAAGAGTGTGTCAGCCACGTTTTAGATCTGTGGCCATCCAGCCGCGCACCAAGGACATGCTGACAAACAATATGGTGACTATAGTTTAGTGGTAAAACTCCGGTTTGTGGAACCGGTATCGAGAGTTCGATTCTCTCTAGTCACCCACGAGAAAAAATCCCCGTCAGGGGATTTTTTCGTAGTGAGGTGACTAAGCAAGCGCGGGGCGCTTGCGGGAGAGAATCGAAGACCTTTTGAGCATATTTTCGAGTGCATCGCACGAAGAAAATATCCAAAAGGTGTACTGGTCCTGTAAGGACCGATTCTCTCTAGTCACCCACGCAAAAAGAAAACACGCCATCCAGCTTCTGCTGGATGGCGTGACGTTTTTCATTTGTAACCTACCGCCGGAGCGGTGGGTGTTATGCCTCAATCTTCGTTAAGGGTCTGGAGTGTGAATCGGTGTTCAGACACGCTTGACTCATTGGTCAGCCTTGACCAATGGATGGGTTTGAAGGAATCACCAAAAGCTCCGTCTTCACGATAGTCGTCTTCCAGGAACAATACAGCGCCATGATTTTGCGAGAGGTTATTGCTTGCAAAACTCGGCCATCGTCTATACCAGGTCGCCTGCTCAGATTTCGGGTAGAATCCAATGTGCGTGTTGCAGTATGAGTGTAGTTTGGGTAGCGCAATGGTTGGAACATCAAACTTCCAGACACCCATTTTGTCTTGGTTTGCACGATTGAATTTCCGACGAACTTCTTCGACATCAAATCCGATCATCATAAAGCCAATACTGAATCCTCCATACCACAAAGTAGCTGTGTCGCTTCTGGGGATTGTGAGGAACTTGTAGCTCATTAGGTTGTTTGAGCCCACCGTTCTCTGGATCTCATCAAGGATATTACGCATTTTACATGCGCTCTCTTCAAAGATAGTGGTTGGGGAGAACGGATGCAATAGTATGCTTTGGTCAAGAATGTGCTCTCTCATTTCTGGGAAAGTCTCCAAGACACTGTTTGTGAGTTCACGCACTGGCACAACCAACTCATTTTCAAGGCCGCTGATGTCTTTTGCTGCCTCGCTCAATCTGGTCACAAATAACCACCTTGCGAGAAGGAATACACGATCTGCATCAGGGATGAGGATTGTGACCTGAGTTGTTTGTTCAAGGGGGGTGACTTCACCTTCGAGGATATTTCCTTTGATGGTGAGAGCCCGGAGTAGCTTCTCGTATGCGTGAGAGTGCCCGTCGCGCAGAAGCGTCGAGAGCAAAGTCAGCATAACTTTCCGCGGTGCAGACCATTTCGTGAAGTGTCGAAGTGCTTCTGTGGGTGAGAACCCAGACTTCGTCCTGTATTCAAAGCCAAGAATTACCTCGGGATTGAAACTGTTGAAGTTACCTCGGCATTTACCGAAGGCCTTGTTTCCTCCAAGTTTTTGGAAAAGCATTTCCATTTGCTCGGCAGGTGTTAGTGTTTGCACGCTGGGTGCGGTGGTGACCAGTGCAGTTTTTTGGTCTGTTTGGACTGCTGTGTCTGTCTTAGGCATTTTATGTTCCTCTAAGTAGCAATCCCTGGGGATCGCCATTGTGTATAGCGTTCTCCTGGGACAACACTAAGAATTTCAAAGAGCCTCATGGTAATCCGTGACGGTTCAATTCCAAGGACAATAATATGCTCAAAGAGGTGAATGTCAAATAGTTATTTCTCACACTACCTTTCAAATATATATAAAATTGAAAAAAGCCGTCGCGGGGTTGCCGCGACGGCTTCGAATGTGTTGCATGGATGCTGTGATTGCATACATGTAACAGATGGTTGTGGGTTTCGGTTACTGCAAACCAATTGACCGCAGGAATGCAATGTCATGTTCGAGGTGGTATATGCCCGGGTGCGTTGAGTCGCAAAGACCCAGCTTGCCATCACCCATACCAAGGCCGAATCCATCAATAACATCAAGGTTGAACGGCTCTACTCCTTTGGTGAAAGAGCAGCCGCCCTTCTGGAGAAGTGCATTGATCACAGCAACATAACCTTGGAAATCAATCTGGTTTAGAGGATTGTTATCCACATGAGACAGCAGTCGCCGTAGGTAGTTGACGAATTCGATGAATCCGAGCTTTTCTGCTTGGATGATACGTTTCAGCAAGTCAACACCAACCTTTCTTTGGAGGGCGTGGCCAGTATCGAAATGGAAAAGCAGATTTTCCAGTCTCAAAACCACGCTGATCAAAGCCTCGTAAATTTCGTTGAAGGCATTTGGGGTGCCGTCCTCGGTATCATTGAGTGCCTCAAGTGCAATTCTGAAATTGTATTTTCTTGCCAGGGCATTGAGGTGTTGCAGCCAAGTTTGAAACACGTTTTTGTTCCAGGCACCGACGCCATTTTTTGGATACTGCTTGCACCATGTGGTGTGGGCAGGCCCAACCACCATTGGTAGGCCGAGACCGGCTTCATGCAGGGCGATACCGTATTTCAATTGGGGTTTTAACGCCTCGATTATTCTGCTGTGGTCATCAGGGTTTTGGGTGTCACCCATGTCAGGGGTGATGAATAGGCAGGCTTGCCCGCGCATCCCGGCTGCCAAAAATTGTTCAGTAAGAACAGCTGGGGTCAAGACTTTTTGATCTGCGATTGTTGCAGGGACGAAAGTCATCCCGGAGTATCCCAGTGTTTTGCTCTCTACGAGCCACCCTGGCAGGTTTTCTGGAGTGATGGATGCCCCGTGCGCGAGGCTGTGACTGAATAGGCTCATGGTTTGGTCCGCGGCTTTCATGGTTTTAGTTGTGGTTTGAGTTATGTCATACCCACAGTCAAAGAACAGGGCTTTTGCCCGTATTCAGAGAAAGATTCTGTGGGCAAAAACAGCATAATGTTGCCATTTTTGCGAGTAATGTCAAGAATTTTCTAATCGTAGGTAATACTGCTATAAATACAGCAGATAAATTAACTCAGACGTTTTTCTTGATATACTCTATATATGCAAATATTCGTAGAGTTAAGTGTTATTGTCTTTATGACAACGGTTGTGGCAGGTATTATGAGGTTACTTAAACAGCCACTTATAGTGGGATATATTCTCTCTGGAATTATACTTGGTCCATATGTACTCAATTTGGTGCATTCAACTGAATATGTGGAGCTCTTTTCAAAAATAGGAATTTCAATTCTACTCTTCATTGTCGGACTCAGTCTCAACCCAGAGACTGTAAAAGAAACAGGGAAGTCATCACTTATTGTTGGGCTTGCACAGATTATTTTAACATCAGCACTAGGGTTTGGACTTATGAGACTTCTTGGTTTTGATGTGGTGTCATCGGTCTATGGAGCAATTGCCCTCACCTTCAGTAGTACAATTATCGTCCTCAAGATGCTTTCTGACAAAGGAGACTTCAATAAGCTATATGGCAAAGTCGCCATTGGTGTGCTTCTTGTACAGGATGTAGTTGCAACACTTGTCTTGCTTATTATCTCTGTCTTTGGAGGTGAAGCAGTGGCAGGGGTGACAATTGGAACCACACTTAGTCTTTTATTGATCAAAGGTGTACTGACGACAATTATTTTGTACATCATTAGTAAGTATGTCTTACCAAAATTATCAAAGAATCTTGCAAGTTCACAAGAACTTCTCTTCTTGTTCTCTATTGCTTGGGGTCTTGGTATGGCATCGTTTTTCTACTATATTGGTTTCTCAATCGAGATCGGCGCGCTTATTGCGGGTGTAACCCTATCGGTTTCAAGTTATGCATATGAGATTGGTTCGCGCATGAGACCGCTCCGAGATTTCTTTATTGTTTTGTTCTTCGTACTCCTTGGATCACAGATGGTTTTATACGATGCGGCTGCAGTGATTGTTCCAGCCCTTATACTGTCGGCTTTCGTGCTCTTGGGAAAACCAATTATTGTTCTTGTAATAATGAACTTACTCGGGTTTAGAAACAGGACTGGATTTATGGCAGGCCTCACAGTTGCACAGATTAGTGAGTTTTCACTCATATTAATGACCCTTGGTCTTACAACAGGGCACCTCAGCAGAGAGGTGGTATCCATGATTACTCTCGTAGGTGTTATCACTATCTCTGGATCAACGTATCTCATGATTTATTCAGAGCGAATATTTAATGGGTCAAAGAGATTCTTGACACTCTTTCAACCTAGAAAACATTTGAAAAAAGAATCAAAGTTGCATCACGAGAGCAGTGAAATGATTATTTTCGGTTATGACCGAGTTGGTTTTGATTTTGTTCGTGTAGCACAAAGTTTGGGTTCAAAATACATGGTAGTTGATTTTAATCCAGAATCAATTAGTAAAATGCAATCACAGAATATCCCATTCAAATTCGGCGACGCTGAAGATATTGAGTTTTTGCAAGAGATTTCACTTGGCGATGCAAAAATAATTGTTTCAACTATTCCTGATTTTAGGACAAATAAAATACTGGTATCTCACTATAGAAGGTTTAATCAAGAGGGGATAATTATGGTTATCTCGCATGATATCAAACAGGCACGTGAGTTATATCTTGAAGGTGCAACATATGTCATCATGCCGCATTACCTTGGTGCACACCACGCATCGTCTATGCTATTTGAATACGGCTTTGATATCGCAGGATTTGAGAAAGAGCGTAACAAACACCTTATCCACCTCGCGCACAGAGAAATGATTTCAAAGACATTGTAAATCACCGAACTGTATCTATAAGCTAAATTCAAAAAAAATGAAAGTAAAATTCAATCAAATTACATGGTACTCTAAAATCCTTAGTATATTTTTTATTTTCGGAGTTTTCCCAATTGTTATTTTCTACATCGCACTCGAATATCAAAAGACCGTAAACGTTATTACATACGGACAGACAGCGGCAGAAGAATTGCACAGTTCAAATAATTATGAAAAAAAGGCCTATAGAGGCACAAATGCAAAACAGGCAGAACTTTATTTGATTGGAAGTTGGAGCAATGATCAAGATACTTCATATGTATTTAAGGTCAAAGATGAAAATACATTTATTGACACCGTAGGTGAAAGTGTGACAGCCTCAGGGTCTTGGGTCTTGCGTGATCATTTGAATGAAACAAAATATTCTGAGACCGAATATGAGCGTGCATTATATTTGGAGAAAGATAGTTTGAATAGAAGTGATGTCAAAGAGGTGCTTTATTTTAAAGTTGTACTTTTGAATCAAAACAATTTAGTGTTGCAGTCTCTCAAAGATGGAAAAGTCCAAACCTTCATCAAGAAAGGATCTGCTGTAATAAATAAAAATCCAGAATCAGTTGGCACAACGACAACAAGGGAATAAGGGTAATTACAATTTTACAATTCAGGTATAGCAGAGGACTCGATTTTTTTGCTTTTCACTAGACGTAGATATTCTTGTATTGTCTTTTTGCCATCAAATATTTCTTTGGCCATATCAATGCCTACATATCGGAAGTGCCAAGGTTCATAAATATATCCCGTCTCAGATTGCTTGCCTGCTGGATAGCTGATGATATATCCATATTTATAGCTGTTCTGCGCGAGCCATGCACCTTCTTTTGCAATACCAAATTTACTGTTTGGTCCTGTGTACTTGATACTTTTTCCTGTGAGATCAACGGTTGTACCGAGCTGGTGTTCGGAGTGTCCTGCTTCTGCAACACCTGCAAGACCACCTTTGCCCAGTGTTTTGAGATAGTGTGCGGTTAGCAATTTCTGAGTATTTGCACTGCGGTATGCAGAAAAGACAGCGAGCTCATGTCCTGATTTTTTTGCCTCAGCAAATAGTTCGTCTAATTTTTCCGCGGGTTCTCTTGAGAGGCACATGACACCAACTGTTCGGACTGTGCGAGGGAGGCGGATAAGGTCACTTGGTATATAGTCGAGTGGGACAGAATTTCGTCTATCTACATTTTCAAATGATCTGTCTTGGTCAGGGTTTGCGTCTGGACAAAGTTCCTTGAAATATACAGAGTCAAAGAAAAAACGTGTCTCATCGGTGAGCGTACCTGTTGGTTTAATGTTTAATTTCTTTTGCAAAGCAATAAGTGAACTTCTTGTTTTGGCTCCAAAAGTACTGCTGATAAAAGTTGGTTTGAATGTTGGATCAAAAATACTGAGCAAATATTGCATAAGTCTCACATCACTCCCTTTTGAATTTAGTTTTAAATCTCTGGTAAACCCTCCGATTTGTTGCCATTCTTTGACATATCGAATGTCGAGCTTCAAATCTTCTTGTTTCATTTGTAGTGCATTGAGATAAAGGCTGGCCCAAGCACTCTCGGGTGACTGTTTTGGTTTTTTGATTCCATCAGTAGAGCTCGCAGTCGTGCTTGCAAATCCATCAGGGTAGAGGGCATTGTTGGTGCTCGTACTTTGTTCATCGATAATACTGATATTTGAACTTGTACCGAATTCATCGATATTTGCCGAATCAATATTGTCACCTGTTAGTGAGTTTGTGTCATATCCAGATTTGTTTTTTTGGGAAAAAGAGAATACAGACAGCACTCTCTTGGCAACATTTGAAGTTGCATTTGCTACATATGAAAAAGATGTTTTGTACCCATCCTTAATTTCAGGGTATGACAAGAATAGGTAAGTACCAAAGGCGGACACAAGCACGAGCAAAATAATGGCGATAGCTGTTCCTTTTGGATGTTTTTGGATCGGGGGCATATTAAGGTTTGCTTGGATGGGATTGATATATTGATAGGGAGTATATGAGTATTTTGTTATAATCTTATCATGAAAAAATTGAAAAAGAGTGTCGGATATGCTGTAAAAGGAGTCTCACATGTATACAAAAATGAGAGGAATTTTCGGATTCATATATTCATTGCACTCTGTGCTGTTGCCCTTGGCATATATCTAGATTTTGCACCGTGGAAATGGGTTGCATTCTTCATTGTAACTGCTCTAGTGCTCTCACTTGAAATTATTAATTCTGCAATTGAATATACATGGAATCACCTTGAGCCGAATCATCACCCTGTAGCAGGTGTAGTCAAGGATGCAATGGCAGGTGCCGTGCTCGTGTCTGCTTGTTTGGCATTTTGTGTCGGGATAGTGCTACTCTTTTGCCCAAATTAAATTCTCGATAATGAAGGTGAAATCTTATTAAATCATATATAATCTATCTACAATGATTCAAAACCCTTTTCTCCAAGCAGTATTAGGTCTAGATAATACAGTACTCTCGGCTGTGCCAGATATACAAAGCTTATTTATAACCAAGATAGTGCTATTCATCACCGCGCTAGGTGATCCCTTGTCTATACTTTTTATTTCATGTGCTGTTATTCTTATCTTTTGGTTTTTTAATACAAAAAGCCATGCACTACAACTCTTATTATCAATGATGGTTGCTTCTGGAACTATTCTGACACTTAAGTATATTGTCCAAAGAGCAAGACCAGAATATGGACTAATTGCAGAGACAGGATATTCATTCCCAAGTGGACATGCCCTCGCGGCCGCTGTCTTTTTCCCGGTGCTTATCTATATCGTCAAAGGATATATCAAAAGACCAATATATAAGGCTCTATATATAGTTGGTATGGTTATTTTCATGTTATTGATTGGATTCAGTCGATTATATCTTGGTGTACATTACTTAAGTGATGTGGTGGCCGGTATTTTGATTGGCCTAATAATTAGTGCTGTCTCGATTTTGGTCGCAGAAGCATACCAAAGCCGTAAGGTACGATAGTATAGGTTGCATGAGGGTGAGGGAGGTGTATAATACCTGTACTAATAGTTAACTTGTAAAGTATATGACATTTTTAAATCAACTCGGATGGAGATATGCAACTAAGAAATTTGACGAAACCAAGCCTTTAACAAACGAAACAATACAGCAGATTGTAGACGCAGCCGTAATGGCACCGTCTTCATTTGGTCTACAGCCATTTCATATTACTGTAGTCAAAAATCCAGAGATTAATGCCAAGCTCCGAGCTGCTGCCTGGGATCAGGAACAACTTACATCAGCTGGAGCAGTCATTGTCTTTTCAGCAAAGGACGGAGCTCTCGCTCGAATCGAACAGTATCTTGAGCTTGCATCAGGTGGTAATCCTGAAATAAAGACAGCTATGGAAGGGTATGCAGGTATGATGCGAGGTGCACTTGGTTCACGAACACCTGATCAGATTGCATCTTGGTCTGGCAAGCAAGCATATATTGCTCTTGGTTTTGCTATGGCTGCCGCTGCAGAACTACAAGTTGATTCATGTCCTATGGAAGGATTTGATCCAGCTGGTTTCAAGGATATCCTTGGTCTATCAGCTGATCTTACTCCATGTGTTATTTTGCCAATCGGATATAGACATGCAGATGATGTCCTCCGACCAAAGGTGCGATTCCCGAAGTCTGATATGGTTTCGGAGATTTAGTCACCCTGCTAAAGGGGGGGTGTCCTGTTGACTATGTGCGAATTTTTCTGTACACATAGATATAATGAAAGATTCAAAAAAAGACTTTAAAAATAGCTTTGAGAGCAAGGTGACTACCTGGATTGGATCCAGGTCATCCCTTGTCATTCATACGGCTGTGTTTTTAGGGTCTTTTTTGCTTATATTATTTGGTGTAAAGGCGGAGGCTGTATTTCTCTTTCTCACTACTATTGTTTCTCTTGAGGCAATCTATCTAGCGATATTTATCCAAATGTCAGTAAATAGAAACACAGAGAGTTTGCTCGAGGTTGAGGAGGACATCGAAGACATTCAAGAGGGCGTCGGTGAAATCACCGAAGAAATCGAAGAGCTCCAAGAGGATGTCGAAGAAATGCAAGAAGACGTCGATGAAATTACCGAGGAGATTGATTCTATCCAAGAAGATGTTTCTGAAATCTCGGAGGACCTCGAAGAAATCCAGGAAGATATCCAAGATGAAATTGCATCAAATGATACTGAGGAAAAAATTCGAATAGAGAAGCATGAAATCACTCACGCACAACTATCTGAATTGCAAAAGACTTTGGCTGCACTCATGCAGGAAATCGAAAATTTAAAATCTAACTCTAAATAGCATGCAATATTTATTTGGTAATCCAATCAAAACAGAAATTAAGGCAAAGCTCAAAGAAATAATTGATTCTGCTATAGAGTCAGGGGCTGTATCGCCACGCCTTGCCATCATCCTAGTAGGGAACAATGAAAGGTCTGCAGTATATATAAGACAAAAAGAAAAATTCGCACATACAATTGGCGCAGAGGTGACTGTGCATACTTTTCCTGCTGATATCGCTGTTAATGAATTGGTCCGAAGTTTGGATGCTCTCGCGGAGGATAATGGTGTACACGGAATTATTATTCAGATGCCGTTGCCGACTCTTTTTACAAAAGAT
Source organism: uncultured Candidatus Saccharibacteria bacterium (assembly GCA_964627085.1). GTDB lineage: Bacteria > Patescibacteriota > Minisyncoccia > Phycocordibacterales > CAIZLB01 > DALYDD01. The sequence continues at coordinate 157,587 of CAZVIP010000001.1, forward strand.
GATTTAGAGAGAGTGATTTCAACAATTCCACATGCAAAGGATGTAGACGGTCTCACGTCAATCAATGCAGGGTATCTATTCCAGGGTTCAACACATGCTATTGTTCCCGCAACAACAAGAGGTGTTATCAATATGCTCGCGCACTACAATATTGAAGTTGATGGGAAAAATATCGTTGTAGTTGGCCGTTCAAATTTGGTTGGCAAGCCTACGGCGATCGCACTTTTGAGTAAAGGCGCAACGGTCACTATTTGTCATAGCAAAACAAAAGATTTGGATAATTATATTAGACAAGCGGACATCGCCCTGTTCGCAACGGGTATTCCAGGTATTGCTGGCAAGCATAATTTGAGAGAAGGGCAGGTGGTTATTGATATTGGAATTTCACTTAAACCTACAGGCGGGATTTGTGGTGATGTTGATCACGAGGGTGTCGATACTATTTTGGGACAAAGCGGATCCATCTCTCCAGTACCAGGTGGTGTAGGTCCACTCACAATAGCTGGCCTTTTCCAGAATCTCATTGACCTATATATGAAGCAGGTGAGTATACAATAAAAATAAAATTTAAAATAAAACTCTGCTATAATACATGCATATAAATTAATAGTATTATATGGCAACTAATCAAGAGCAAAAAAGTAAAGCAGGTGCAGACACTGCATCAAAGTCAAAGAAAAGTTTTTTTCATTTCTTTAAAAATGTTTCAAAGCATCAGCTAAATATGGATGATGGTCAGATTACAAAGTTCATGAAAGTGACTGGACTTATCTTATTGTCACTCCTTTCAGTTTTTGTTTTCGTAAAGACAATTAATGAAGTAAAGAATTATTCAACTATTGGTGAATATACAATGCCACCGTATTCAATATACGTAAATGGTAAAGGTGAGGTTTCAGCACCAAAGGATCAAGCTGTCCTTACATTCAGTTCAAATGGAAAAGGGAAGACGGCCGTAGATTCAGAATCTGCTGCGGCAGTTTCAGTGAATAAGGCACTCGCTTTCCTCAAAGAAAAAGGAATCGAAGACAAGAATATTTCTACAGTATCCCACGGTACATATCCAACATATGACCAAAAGGTTAAGCCTTGTGTAGTTGATGCAAAGGCGACCGTAGTTGGTTCAGCGCCAGTATCTGCGCCATCTTCTGTAAAGAATACTCTCGTTGCTGAGCCAGCAATCATGGTTGCACCTATTGCTCCATGTAACTCATATGAATCAGTTGTGTCTGGTTATGAGACATATCAGTCAGTGGAGGTAAAAATCTCTGGTATCGACAAGAACCCAACACTCTCAGGTGAAATTGTCACTGGCCTCACAGCTGCTGGGGTACAGGTAAGTGCGGTGGAAAATAGAATCGCTAACTCTGATGCGCTCAAAGCAGAAGCAAGAGCACTCGCTATTGCAGATGCAAAACAGCAGGCAAATCAAATTGCTCGTTCACTTGGTATCAAGCTCGGCAAAGTTGTCTCATTTAGTGACAATGATATGTATCCAAGTGCTGCTCCTATGATGTATTCAGCAGATGCAGGTATGGAAAAAAGCGTTAGTCCACAAATGCCAGCCGGTGAAGCAAAGATCACATCAAATATCTCAGTTTCATTTGAAATCCGATAAATTGGTGTAAATCTCACTCAGAGTACTCTTGATTAGGGCTTTGACGGATAGATTTGGCAGGAACATGATAGGTTGACAAATCAGAAAACCGCGATAAAATAAGGATATTAACAATAAAAACACCCCAGGGAAGGGGTGTTTTTAAATAGAAAAATTATATGGCAGTAAATCAATATATTAAAGATACAATCTCGGAAATGAAGCACGTAAGCTGGCCTACTCGAAAGCAGGCAACTCTATATACTATTCTTGTCATTCTCATCTCTCTCGTCATTTCTGCATACCTAGGACTCCTCGATGCTCTCTTTGTTAAGTTGCTCAATGTGTTTATCAGTTAGATAGAGGTTCTGTAGGGATTTTACGAACAAATATTTATAGGAGGTTAATAATTAATTAAAAATACTATGTCAAAACAAGTAGAAGGCGATCGAAATTGGTATGCTATTCAGACATACTCTGGATACGAAAATGCGGTGATGAGAAACCTCAAACAGCGTATTGAATCTCTTGGTATGGAGGACAAAATTTTCAATGTCCTTGTCCCAACTGAAAAGAAAATCAAAATTAAGGGTGGAAAAAGAATTGAAGAAGAGGAAAAAATCTATCCAGGTTATGTTCTTGTAGACATGATTGTAACTGATGACTCATGGTATGTTGCCCGAAACACTCCTCGTGTAACAGGATTCGTTGGTTCTGGAAATATCCCAAGACCTCTAGATAAAAACGAAATTGAAATGCTCTTCAAGCGCATGGGCTCTGAGCATGTAAAGCATACAACTGATCTTACAGTTGGTGACTTGGTCAATATCACAGATGGTCCTTTCAAAGAAATGGAAGGTAAAGTCGCTGAAGTTGATGATGAGCGAGGTAAGGTCCGAGTTCTTGTATCAATGTTCGGTCGTGAGACTCCAGTTGAGCTCGACTTCTTGCAGGTGAGGAGAGTGTAGGTTCTGAGGTTTGCCTCGGAGCGCACAGAGAGTATTTTTAACAAAAGACACCCGGTATGGGTGTTTTTTGTTAAATTTGACAAGTATATACAAATGTATATACTCTAGATATGTCTACTGGCCAAGTAAAAAAATGGGGAAATAGCCTTGCAATTCGTCTACCAAAAGAAGTGGTGGACAAATTAGGTGTTGTTGATGGCATGAATATTCAGATAGAAATTCATGATTTAAAAAAAGAGGTCACTATTCGCCCGCAAAGAAAAGTCATACCTCCTTTAGATGAACTGGTGAAGCAGATCACACCGGAGAATCTCCACCCTTTGTTCGATTGGGGCAAACCAAGAGGAAATGAATTTTGGTAGGAGTGAGTGTCTGGTTGTTGTGTGCAATTTCACGTGTAATGTGTGACATGGCGCAACGTGATGTATCACACCAAGCGTAATACGAAATAATGCACGACGTTCTATAATTATTTATCAAAATTTAATCTCACATTGTCTATGATTAGATAATGAATTTTCCATCACCATTTTATATGTCAAACCTATATATTCCCGAGCGTGGCGATATTGTATGGATGGATTTTGACCCGGTCCTAGGTAGTGAGCAGGGTGGGAGACGGCCTGCGCTAATACTTACATATTCAAATTACAATGATCGCTCTGGGATCTGTGTAGTCTGTCCAATTACAACACAAACCAAGGGGTATCCATTTGAAGTGCGAATACCAGAGGGTCTATCTGTGGAGGGCTCAATCCTCACAGACCAAATTAAATGCCAAGATTGGAGATATAGAAATATCCAAAAAATCACCTCCCTCCCGATAGATCAGATGACTGAGGTACAGGATGTGTTGAGGAGGCTGTTGTTGGATTAATACTCGGTTAGTGTGCAGAGATGGGTCTAACATATGACACGATAAGGATCGTCTTTTTGCTAGAGCGTCCAAGCTATTGAGCCACTGCGCCCCCTTGCAAAAACCCCCAAAAATCAGTACTATAGTGCCACTGCTTCTAAGTACGTGCCGATGCGTAACAGACAAGGGTACTATTATATTCCTTCTGGATTCTGCCTAATTTCTTCAATATATCATTGAGAAATTAATGGCAGGCTCCAAATAAGGATATATCAGACGCTCCTGAATCTATATCGGAAGACCTTTGTATCAGATGGGCAACAGAGGGAATATGTGTGGAAAGGCTTGCGCAGAAATGCTTGAACTCTTTTCTCCATAAATTTCCCAAAAAGTTCAACATATATTTATTATAATTTCATATATCAACATGGCTAAAAAAGTAATTAAGTCTCTAAAGCTCCAGATTCCTGCAGCAAAAGCAAACCCAGCTCCACCAGTAGGTCCAGCTCTCGGTCAGGCAGGTGTAAACATTGGTGAATTCGTAAAACGATTCAACGATGCCACACAGTCTATGATTGGTGACATTATCCCAGTAGTTATTTCAGTTTTCGAAGACCGAACTTTTGATTTCGTTCTCAAAACTCCTCCTGCTGCAAACCTTGTTAAAAAGGCTATCGGTATCGAGTCAGGTTCTGGCGCACCAAATGCAAAGAAGGTTGGAAAAATCACACGAGCACAAGTTCGAGAAATCGCTGAGCGAAAAATGGTAGACATGAACGCAAAGGATATCGAAGGTGCTATGAAAATGATTGAAGGTACATGCCGATCACTCGGTGTGACTGTTACAGAGTAATCTGAAATCACCTGAAATTTTCGATGTGATTCACTCATGTGAACACAAAACAAAACACCATCCGCGAGGGCGGTGTTTTGTTTTCGGTCATTTGCGGTAAGGGTAGGTGGCTTGTATACTTTGACTATATGAAAGAAATGCCAATCCAGAGATTTGATGTCGGACAAGATGGGGTGTCAGTACAAGAGTCAGGTAGTCAAGATAATTCAGAAAAAGAAGCAGAATTTAAACGCTGGGCAAGTACCGAGTTAGATATTGGATTAGGTGCACTTTCTCCGCATGAGGTTTTTTATACAAGAAGAGCTTATGAATCAAGTGACGATCAAGGGAAGAAAAATCTCGGACATTTCCTCGGGCACTATGAGATCGCGGGGTCTGCTGTGCTTGTGGCCGCAGAATACCATCCTGAAATTACCAATACCTTGGTCTCTGGTTTTGCTACAGGAAAAGGTATTACTGGTGATGAACTATATGGACAGGCTGCAACAGAGAGCTTTTATGTGTACGAAAGGACGCAAAAGGGCAAGGAATTTCGTGCAATGCTCCAAGAGTTCAGTCTTCTGTTCTCATCAATTGAGGATGTAACTGCTTTGATTTCAGAATCAGATTTGGACTGTGATAAAAAAGCGCTGAGTGAGCAGCTGTTTGAGGCTTTTGCTCGAAAGGGTGCAGATTTAGTTAAATTTTTTACCATGATACAGGAAGGTGATCTGCGCGCAAGTGAATACAATGTTGAGGATGTGAATACAGCGATGAAGGCTTATTCAAGAACTCTTTTATTGCTTAGAAATTTCTTTTACACCGATTTGAGGGAAAACGGTGCACAGAAATTTGAAAAATACCCCGTCAAGAAAGGTCAGTCACCAAAATATAAAGTTACTGATAAATTTACTGGTTTTGTAAGTGAGATGAAATGGTTTATTCGACCACAGGCAGACAAAGATGGACAGGCACGTATAAGTGTTGAGATTAATTTTGATACAGAGAGCCCAGATCCTGCATTCAAAGAGCTTTTTGAACAAACAACTACAAGACTTAAAGATGGCCAGGCTATAAAGGAAGAAAAAAATAGCACATTTAGATTGAGTGTAGATAGGGATACAACTAATCCAGAGCAACCAATTGTGTCGCTTGATATTGGTAGGGCACAGTTTTCGGGTACAACATTTATACGTACCGGTGATAAATTTGGAAATATGCTCGCAACTGTTTCAACAGAGGCAAACCATACACCTTTTTCATTTGATCCAAACTTTGCACAAGAAGACATCTTTGGATCTATCGCTTCAAAATTTGAGCAGTATATCTCTGGCCCTCAGACCACAGAATCTCAAACAGAGCATCAAATGTAGTTTTAATATCTGGGTTTTGGATAATTGTAGTCACAAGGAATTCTCCATATGAAGTTAGGGCAACTTTGTCACCATAGATAATGATCTGAGCAGGGATTGAAAGTTTTTCTTTTGGTAATAGCACACGATTAACGTTTCGTGTGGTGTCTTCGGTCTTCATTGTTATTTCACTATCTTTTTCATGTGGGGTGATGGCTCTTGCTTCAATGCCTGCTGCAATTTGCTTTTTGATTTGTCTTTCAACAAGTGCGGCTAGCTCAGGTCCTTTATTGTCAAAAGGAGAGCGAATCAGTTTGATCGGTTTACCTTCTAGTAGGATATCTTCATATAAACTCTCGATACCAGCAATGCCTTCAAGGAAGCGGGTATTTGGCCTACCTGAATACATATTGTAATCAGAGACCATGCTGCCGAGTACGGTATTCAGGCTCTTTTCAGCTAGATTTAAGGTTTCCTTTCGTTTTTCTATAGTTTCCGTGAGTTTTTGTGGATGGGCAGGGGAAAAGAGCGCCACCTTCTTATCTATCTTCTCGATAAGGCCCAGTGCTAGTAATTGGTCTATTACCTTGTAGCAGAGGCCTCTTTTCATATTGCTTAATTGACTGATTTTACGAGCGGGGAGCACGCCATTTTTGAGGAGGATTTCATATATTTGTGATTGTTCAAGGCTAAGTCCTGCACCTGCAAGGAAGTCTTTGTATATATTTGTCATATTCATATGACAATAATATCATTATTTTAGTATGATGCATAGTAAATAAGGGTATTATGTGGATAACTTTTGTCATAAAGTGTCACAGACATGTTGACAGTACCGCATACGCATGTTATCGTATTGTCAGAACATAAGGGAACAAAAGGATAGCTAAAAGCAACCAGATGAACCTAAACGAAGAACATTACAAAAGAGGTGAATAAAAATTTGTTTCTCAAACTCTGATTTAGCTATATTGTCTCATTCAATAGAACGCAGACAGTTTAGTTAGAAGGTGACCACAGCCGGTAAGTGTGGATAGAGGAGAGAGTGAGAGAAATGTAGGGTGTAGACATCAGGCTTTGATACATTGATCTGATTTGGACAAAATTCAAATCAGACAATCGGTATCTTGGTTGGATCATCCATTCTTGAAAACCAAATTTTTGAACATCTATTTCCAATTTGAATCGGCGACTTGCACAAGGGCTCGGAAATCCCAAGCAACAAGCCTCGACCTATAAGGAAGATTCAACAAACGATTACTTGATATACCAGCTCTGTGTCCTTTGTCTAAAAACATTGAGATATACATGGAACATATCGAGGGGATATCGTGGGTATCAAAGACTTAACCACTCTTGGATATCTAAATATCCCATTTGGATAACTTTCTGAGGAGAGAGTAACCAAAATCGAGGGATAGTGAGACGATCGCGTCGCACTATGGATTTTGAAAATTTCATAATTCAATATCTTTGACACGAGTAATACTTGTGAACAAACAAAGGTGGCGAATACCTAAAACAAACAGCGATGCACCAAAGTGATGCTAAGAGGTTTGTTTTGTAAGTACTGAATACTGATTCAGTGTCTTATTCACCCCGCAAACAATTGTTGGGTGATAAGTTCAAACCGGGAGGCAACTCCCAATACACTTCTTGTTGTGTATATAAAAATGTAGGTCAACAAAAAACAGAATCCTACAAAAAACAAGAAACGACGTTTTCAACCGCGTCGAGAAATAAAGGGGGAAGTATTGTTATGTTTAGTTTTTTAAAACGTTTCTTTGGAAAAAAAGCTGCAGGCAAAGTTCAAATTCAGCCCCCTACTTGGGTGACTGCTCCTAAGCAAGAGGGGTGGGATGCCTCAATACAGGTTGCTCGCATCGACCCTGTCGATGCGAGACGCTGGGCAGATAAACTCAGTTCACCAGCTGTTCCATACTGGTTCAGTGCTGTCGGAACCGATGAGCAGCACTGTCAGCAGTGCACGGCTACGGTCTCATTGAAGGAAGGGGCTTCACTCGAAGAGATCAAGGGATGGGTTAAAGAAAATTACCCTGCTTGATTGGTCATCCCGCGTCACCTGCAAAGTGGTGAGTTTTATTTGTTGGCAAACAAACAGTTGGTTCAGGGGATTAATTCCTCCGACGCGCACCATGGTGGTGCAACTGAGGGAAGCGCGTAAGTCTTCCCTCAAATTATTCAGGATGAAAGCGTAACGTTTTTATCCTGATAGTTTTTTATTCATATGACATTCATATTTCGACAGGTGAAGAGCGGGGATACTAGTGCCCGCTATCTCCACCTGTTGAGAATCTATTCAAAGACAGTTAACAACAAAACAAAACTGTTCTGCGATCCAAAAGTGGTCGCAGGTGTTTTTGATAGGTGGAATTGATATATGTATAAATTCGCTTTACTCGATCCACGGAGCATCCCAGCCGCCGGCGAAGCCAATGATAAGGTGTTCGTTGATTTAGTTTACGGTATCGAAGTTACAGTGCCTGCTCTCGCAAAGCGCTGCGCCTTCAACCTCGACCCCCAACACACTGGCGGTGACGCCGGCCGTGCAGCTATCGAAGATGCGATGATGGTCGAACTTCCCAGCGAGGATTACACTCTCGCGACAGTTCGTCCTGATTTGGATGCGATAGGCACCATGGCAATCTTCAATCTTCGGGCAAAAGGCGAAAGTCTTGAGTCTGTAATGGAGCGAGTTGTAATGGTTGCCAATGCCGACAAGTTTGCACGCGGCGGTTACACTGGCCCGAAGCCCCTCCCAACACGGGACAACCCGTGGGACGAAAGCTCGGCAACGGCCGAGTCTTCACGTCCGCTCGCAGCAATAGCATCAGCGGTCATGGACTTCAAGGTCTCGGTGACCGACCGCGTCGCCGTGATGGAAAAATGGTTGTTGAAAGGTGAGGAACCTCAACAATATCGCGAATCCGTTGAGAAGGAGCGGCTTGATTTAATCACCGCACTCGAAAGTGGAGCGATCAAATACGAGACTTGCTCCGAAGGCAGAATTGCGGTGGTGGAGAGCACCCATCGTGCAGCTACCCTGGTTGGCTACTCGTTAGCTCCAGTGGTGATCGCGCGCAACCCGGCCTTCAAGATGGGTGGTGGCGAGGCGCATGTGAAATTCACAGTCTGTGCCTTCGAGCCGAAGTTTGCAGATATCAAGTCTGCACTCGCCGAACTCGCAACACTCGAGGCTGGATGGGGAGGGTCTCCAACGATTGGCGGTTCTCCGCAAGGGGTTTCTTCAACGCTTACTCTTGACCAGGTGATCGAAGTGGTGAGTCGTCACCTCAAATAGTTTACTCAACGTGGACATGAGTTTCTCTTTTCTCATAAATAGAAAAAAATAGATGCCCTACACAAGAATGTGGGTTGGACGCTGAAATGCGTTTTGTAAAACTGGCTTGGTAGCCGGTGCTTTCGCAGAATTCAAGAAAATTCTGCATCTTATTCACCCCGCAAACAATTGTTGGGTGATAAGTTCAAAACCGGGAGACAACTCCCAATACACTTCTTGTTGTGTATATCAAATGTGGGTCAACAAAAATAGAATCCTACAAAATAACAAGAAACGACGTTTTCAACCGCGTCGAAAAATAAAGGGGGAATAATAAGTGTGTTTAGTTTCTTAAGAAAATTTATTGACAACGTAAGTGGGAAGTGGGTCGTAGAAATCACAACAAAATCCAACCAAGGTGACACTATCCTGTGTCGCCTAGGTTGTCAGAGAGAAGGTGTCACAGGCCCATTGAGGCCTGTATTCGTCCGTGGTGTGACTCTGGCAGAGGAGGTGGTAAAAAAGATAAACATACACCTCCAACAAAATGAACAGTGGACTGCATGTAAGGCAGTTGCCACTATCAGGCTGGCAACCCCAGAGGAATCTCGGGTTGCGATCGAATATTGCTGCTTAAGGGGTAGCGTAATTCTTGAGTAATACAAATGAGTTTCTCTTTTCTCATAAATAGAAAAAAAGAGATGTCCTACACAAGAATGTGGGTTGGACGCTGAAATACGTTTTGTAAAACTGGCTTGGTAGCCGGTGCTTTCGCAGAATTCAAGAAAATTCTGCATCTTATCCGGAACATAATTTCTTAAAGCTCAATAGTATGAGACGAGAAATTGTGATTCGGTAGGATGAAAACCTATGTCAAATCAAATCGACCACGTGGATACAATCGCGGGTACAAAGGGGAAGATCCTTTGGGTGGTATGAAAGTCTTGCTTTGCAGGATGTTTGAGGTCTCTGGAATAATTTCCGGAGACACCCAGGTAAAGTTTGGCAAATTTTGCCAAACTTTCGAGGAAGCACAGGGCTTCCCTCCAGAGCCTGGGGTGTATGTCGCCGACTTGACCTCGACCGAGGTCAAGGAAGTCACCCTTAAAGAGGGTGACACGGCAGAGGCCCTACTGGATCGGATGCAGACAAACCCCATCGGAGGATTGGAAACCTGGGGCGACTGGCTTCAGAGGTTGGTAAATCTCTAATATCCCGCGTCACCTGCGAAGTGGTGAGTTTCATTTGTTCGCAAACAAACAGTTGGTTTC
>CAZVIP010000002.1:0-156511 GCA_964627085.1 uncultured Candidatus Saccharibacteria bacterium
AACACACTGCGTATATCATCAAGAGATTTATAAAAGATACCATTCTCCCTTTGCTCGGTGACAAAAAAATACAAGTCACACTCCTCGGGCGTGGACTTTCAACTGGTACAGAACTTGAGTATTCGGACGGTGAGACACTTCGAAGCGCACTTGAAAATAGACGCTTGATGTAGTTTCTGGTCGGCAGGATTTGAAATTTTGATAATTAGAGATAAAGAGAAAACCACCAATTCAGGATTTGGCGGTCTCCCCGACTTGGTGGTTTTTAATTTCTAACCCTTGTTTTCCTACTGGATATCAAGCTGTTTCTTTGGATATTACGACATGGCCTATATGACCAAGACAAGCCATTGCAGAAATCGGGATCTCAGTATGGCCAAGATACGTCAATTCTGAATAGCTGCCTGTGAACAGGTCCCCGCTCGGCAAGGTAGCACTGAGGCATTCCTCTGCCAATCTTTTTGCAATATCGAGTGCAGGAGCCAAGCAAAGCGTCCGAATGTTGACCACAGTATTAACTGGACTCTCTAGTTCGCCATTCCATGGATCTCGCTTGAATCTAGCTGAAAATGTCAGCTCGAATAAATGATTACTAGCTTGTGGCATATGCCATTTCCTTTCTTTTTTGTTTTATTGTGAATTTGGGTATTACCCCTGAGTTTGCTAAATGCGCAGTATTGCTCATCCACAGAAAATACTATCACGTAAAAATGATAAGGCAACAAAAGATGAGGGGTGCAAAATAAAAAAACATCCGAGGTTGCCCACGGATGTTTTTTTTTGCAAATCTGCTGTATCTAGATGATTATGCGATTGCTGTAATCTTGACCTGGAAGTATGGCTGTCGGTGGCCGTTCTTCTTTGGACCTGAACGACTCTTTTGGATATATCGCATAACGACGAGCTTGGCTCCTCGAGCGATGTCTACAATCTCTGCTGAGACCTTAGCTCCAGCGATTGTAGGTGCTCCGACAGTTGTAACACCATCAGTATCCTTGAGTAATACTTCGTTGAACTCAACCTTGTCTCCAATGTTGTGATCACCTTTAATCTTTTCAATTTTTACTAAATCACCAACAGAAACTCGATATTGTTTTCCGCCAGTCTTAAATACTGCAAATAATCCTGTAGAAAGAGCGTTATTTGCTCGATGTGAAGCAGGTGTTGCAGAACTTGATTTCTTTACTGTTTTAGTAGCGTTTGCCATATGAATTACCATTGTACTGATTTTTTTGAATTCTGCAACCCATTCTGCACCCCTTGGCGCCCTATTTTTATATTTCGGCCTGAAATACGCGCTCAGCATGCAAAATATCCTCTTTGGTGCTTATTTGTAGCCATTTTTTGGCTATTACTGCTTTTATGTCTTTTTTCATGGTTAGCATGGTTTGAGGGAGTCCAAATTCACTATTCCCTACCCTAACCATTTCCAGAGAGAATATTTCAGGAGTTAATGTATAAAGCGCGGCATTTATATGACCAGGCTTTTCTTCGGTCGATTTTTCGCAAATTTTTGTCACATAACCATTATCGATTTGGATGTCCGCTTTATTCAAAACAGAATCCACATTTGCAACGAGCATGGCGCAATCATATTTGAGAGTTTCTTCGATGTCACCTTTTGAATATAAATCATCACCCATCATTACTAAGAATTTTGGTTCATGAATGAGATGGTCTTTACACAGAAAAAGACTATGAGCTGTACCTAGTAATTCATCTTGGAATACATATGTGATTTTTATGCTATTTTTCGGATCTACAGACTCAATCCCGATTCCTGATCCAGCTGCCACCTCACCTTCTGCTTTCGATACATTTTTTGACGCACTCGGCGAATATGAATTTCCGAAATAATCCATAATGACTTCTCGCAAATGGCCGACAACCAAAATAACCTCATCAATTTCTGGTGGGAGGGCGTCTAGTTTCCATTCAATTAAATTTTTGCCGAGAACTTTTTGCATCGGCTTTGGTGTATGCAGAGAATCAGCACCCATGCGAGTGCCTTTTCCGGCGGATAGTATGACTGCTTTCATGTATTTTCTTTTAAATTTTACGCTTCGTTATTCCGCATCATTTTCCTCAGGCTCAAATATATCTTCGCTTGGTTTGTCGAGAATCAAAGGTTTAACAGTTACGCCAGTTGTTGAGGTAATTTTGAGAATATCTTTATCAACTTTTTTAAGTTCGCGGTGCGCGGTATTGAATTTGCCGACTGTTGTGCCAAGCGCTTTGCCAAGTGATTGCATATACTCTTCGAAGTTTGCAATATGCTTGCCGAGATCACCCACTCGCTCCCGAATTTCCTTTGCTGATTCTTCGATTTGGAGAGCTTTGAGACCCTGGAGTACGGTTTGTAAATATGCCAAAAATGATGTTGGCGAGACGATAATGACATGTTTTTCATTAAAAGCATACTCAATCAAGTCTTTTGTATTTACTTTGACAGAGCCCACTTGTGCGACAAGTAGTTCATAATAGATGGCTTCATGAGGGATAAACATAAAAGCAAAGTCGAGAGTATTTTCCTCTGGCTTGATATATTTTGAAGTTTCATCGATGCGAGCTTTGAGGTCATTGCGAAATTGTTTTTCGAGTCTTTCTCGCTCTGATGGATCCTTGGCTTCACTTAGACGATTATAATTTTCAAGACTAAATTTTGAGTCGATTGGGATAATGCGCTCTTTGACAAAAACAACAGCATCAACAATTGAACCATCTTTGAACGGATATTGCATTTGAAATGATCCAGGCGGTAATACATTTTTGAGAAGTGTCTCAAGATAATATTCACCGAGAATACCGCGCTGTTTTGGGTTTTTGAGAATATTTTGCAAACTCTGGAGCTGGTCGGCAAATGAGACCACTTGTTTGTTTGTCTCATCGAGTTTAGTGAGCTTCTCGGTGACATCACGGAGGACTTTGAATGATTCACCTGTTTGATGTCTGATTGTCTCGTGCATCTCTTTTGCAGAAAAATTTAGCTTGTCACCCACCGCGCGCTCCATACCTGAAATTTTCTGATCGACAGAACGACTGAGTTCACTGATATTTTGCATCATGAGTTGCATTGATGTATCGAGAGCTTGTTTGGTTGCATCAATAGCCTTGGTTGCCTCTGCTGTAGCTGTGAGCGCGCGATTCTCTGCTTCTGCTCGTGCCTGTTCGTCTGCGATATTATTACCAAAAACACCTTTTTTAAATAAAATAAAAATGAAAAAAGCTATGTTGATAATAACTATAATTATGGCAAAAATGAGGGCGGTTTCACTATTCATGTCATACAGTATAGCAGAAAAAATAATAGAAAAATGTATCAATATTATATTTTGGAGAAAGAGATTCTTATCCACAATATTCTTTACCCTCGTCATTTCTCGTAAATTACCTATTATCTTCGGACCCAAATTATGCTATATTGTGTGTAATTAAATTAGATAATAAATACACAATATGTCACTCCAAGCAGATATTAAAGCAGGTTTAAAAGAAGCAATGATTGCCAAGGATTCAGTTAAAATGACTGTAATTCGCGGGCTTATGACCGCTTTTACAAATGAGCTTGTCGCAACTGCACGAACACCTCAGTCTGAGCTTGCAGATGATGAAGCTATAACTGTTATCAGACGAGCGGTTAAACAGCGAAAAGATTCTATCGAACAATTTACAAATGGTGGCCGACCAGAGCTCGCCGAGAGTGAACAAGCAGAACTCGCTATCCTTGAGACTTATCTCCCAAAACTCATGTCACAGGACGAAATTAGGCCACTCGCAGTGGCAAAAAAAGCTGAGCTAGGCATTGAGGACAAAGCCAAAGCTGGCATGCTCATGGGTGCACTCAACAAAGACCTCAAGGGCAAAGCGGACGGTGCTGACATCAAAACTGTGGTTGAAAGCTTGTTCTAGTTCCCGCTTTTTCCCAATTTTCCTTTTATACCCTTTACTACCCCTTCTTTTTTGCAGTTCTCATTCCAAAAAAGCCCCACACCAATAAAAGCCCTATAAATAAGGGCTTTTATTGTATTTGTGGGTGGGATATTAGCGCAAGTTTTAGACAGGTTTATGTGAAATTACTCAGAATGTGTACATTTGCATGCACTATGGCCAAAATACGCACAATACATTGACAAAAATGTCAATGTTCTATACTATTAGGTTCGGAAAACAGGCCAAAACTTGACCTGTCAGCTCCATCCAAACTTCAACCCCATAATCACCATGGAGGAAGAAAAATTAAGACAATTGCTAACTGAGATGCTGGGCGATGCGCAATTTGTTCCGATGCTTAGCCAGAAGATCGGCCAAATTGCACTTGACCGCAAGGGTCTGAGGGCGACTATTCGAAAGGTAACTGCAGACACACTTGCTGCAGAAATCAAGAGAAAGTTACCTGACTTAGCCAGTTGGGATCCCGCGTATGGAACAAAAAATCCACACATGATTGCCTTTTTTCAAAAGTCACTCAGAGCTGCGGTCACGCAGTATCGCCGGAAACTACACAGTCCAAAAAAAGGGCCAGCAAAAGTCACCCTGAAAAGAGTCCATCAATTCCCTGTCATCAAGGAAAGGATTCCGCTCTGGCGCCAAATGATAATCTGTTTCAGTCATCTTACTTCTGCTGGCGAGGATCTCTCACCAATTGAAAAAGAAGATTGGAATAGACATTCTGGTCAACCAATGAGTCACTTCTTAGACCCTGAATTCAGACAGGCGCTGGAAGAAATGCGTTGGGCTTATTAGCACTAGTCTCAAGCAAAAAAACCACACGGCCAACCTCACCCTCTTCTGGGTAAGGTTGGCCTGTTTTTTTATTTATATTTTTTCACAATTAAAATTCAAAAGGCGCGAGCTTGCGCTCGCGCCTTATATCAAAGTTTGCTCACAGCATTGCTATGCTGATTCAAACAATTGAACCACATTCTGGATAAATGACGTCATCGTTCCAAGTAGCTGAACCAGCTCGGCAGGTCCGGTAAAATCAAGACCGGTATTTGATCCAGACAAATGGACAAAGCGCTCTACCGGCAGCGACTTCCACTCGTCACCAGACTCCTTTTCTCCAGCCTGCCCATATGTGACATCACACAAGGGATGAGGATCGGCGCCTGGCGGTAAATAAAACAACTGTATCCTGAGCAATCGCCCCACCAATTTGACACTGATAAGGTTGTGCTCTACGACACAATGGTCGGCTTGGGTTATTTGGATACCAAAGCGCTCACCTTCAGTCATGTGATACACCTCACGTGCCGAACTTCCGAAAAATAAAGGCATCTTCTCATCCTCAAACCTTTGCGAAATCGCAGCGGACGCAGGAATCTTGAATACACCAGTTGTGCAGTATTGCTGCATGAATCTAGGGAGTCTATTCAATACATCCTCCCAGCTATGCATTATTTTTGCCATAGTTTTTTTGTTTCTATTGTTGTGGGGATTAGCCCGATTTTGTTTTGTTCTAAGCGATATGTTCCAGTGTTAGAACAATGCATTTGAAACGAGAACTGAGTGTGCGTGCGGTAGTTAGCCTCAACTGCACCGACTACAGCAAAGCTGAATCTACAACAAGGTTATCATGCCAGTGACCATGTTTCAATATAAAAAAGAGGCACGACCCTGCTTTGGGTGCGTGCCTCTTCGAGATTAATTCTGCTTTGAACTGAACTTTGACACCGAATGTTAACCGAAATATTTTGACACATCGCCAACAAACTCCATGACGGAGTCCACAAAGGTTGCCAACTCATCAGGACCAAACTGATCCGAAAGTTGTAAGCCGTGAGGAAAACATGTCGCATACTTAGTCGTCGGCAAACCGAAGCTCGGATGTTCTGATCCCGTATCAATGACTCGACCCTCCTTGTCCATATATTGCTTAGGGTCAGCTGAATACTTGTCGCTATATATGCAGATATATTTAGCACTAAATACGAGTATTGGGGCCATGCTTGCTGGTTTTTGCACCGCTATCACTGTATCAGCATTGGCCTGACCTTGTGCCACCTGTTCGCCCCTGTCATTGCTAAATGGCTTTATCTGGAATAATTCAATGGAAAGCAAAGCTCCGGCATCAACCGTATGGTGCTTGTGGCCTTCGGCGGATGCATCACCAAGACAGATATGAAAAGCAAATTGCATATCAAACCTATAATACACTGGATCAAAAACCTTATAGCGATCCCTGCCGAAGCCAAGTGGGACACTACCACCCCTATGATCGTGCGTCCCGTTTGTAGCAAAAGCAAAACCTGTCCGCACAGGTAATATCTCTCTACTGCAGACCCCAGACCCGTAATTGGCAAGGAATGAACTCGCCATTTTTTGGACATGTGCCCAGTTAAAATTCTGAAGCTGTTTCATCGTGTTTTATCTTTCTATGTTTGACGTTGTATGTAGATGGCAGTTGATGCGGTTTGCATAAACCAAGCCATATAAAGTGAATGAACTAGCAAGATTAAAGTACCATGAAGATTTCAACATGGCAATATGCCATATGCGCGCCTAAGACACAAAGTCAAAGTATTTTTGAAAATAAAAAGCCCTTTTGCGAAGGGCTCTTTATCCTAAATAATTAACAATAGATTTAGCAAAAACAGACTAACTATTCTTGATATATTTCTTTGATGCAAAATAGAAAATGAGGACGACACCGACAAATGCAATCGATTCATATGTCAAAATTCCTGTTTGCAATAATTTCCAAAGTCTAAATCCCCCACCAATCAAGACCAAAATGATTGTCGACTGAGTTACCACCTTGTTCGCATCTTTGATGATGTAAGTCTTATTAACATATTTTGATGAATAAATAACACCAAGCCAAATACTCACCAAACTGAGCAACATAAGTATTGGCATGAGTAGTTTTGGATTATCTGCAAAAGCCAATGTAAGCGGAGCACCGATAATAAGTGCGATCAAAAAAGGTACAGCAAAACCAGCGGTTAACCAATGTGTTGTAGCAATATACCAATCTGATGAATTCTTTTTTTGTTTCATAATTTAATTATATATTACTTGTTAAAAGATTTGAATACACAGCTTGACTCAAACTCTAGTGCATGGGACGATATCTTCGAAAGTTTCAAAGCAAATAAGGACTGCTTTGGAACAATATGTTCTTTGTCCTACAACCAATAATTAATATGAGTCAAGAAACTCCAAGTGCCACTAGTGCACCACCAGTAATAGGTCCAGTAACCACTGGTGCTACAGACCCAGCCACTGACCACAGCCAAGAACCAGAACACGCATTCACCCTTCAGACCGAAACAGCTGTCTTGCCTGTGGACCCGGATGCTGAACTGCTTCAACAGCTACAACCAGAGGATATACTCAAGCAAATAAGAGCTGCTGTCACTGAATTTATCGAGAAAGCAAATAAGAGTTTACGCGAAGCAGAATCTAGGTCTAACGAGCTACGCAGATTACTCGAGGTATACCCTCCTGGCGTAGTGAAAGCCTTACTCGAAAAATGCACAATGGGCACGGTTTTTTCTCCAATGATTACCGCAGCTATGCGAGATCACAACAGGAAAATAAAGTTACCGAGCACAGGCGATGAGCCAGCGTTCTTGACTGAAGTGGACTTTAAGAGGCTTCCGACACTGATTGCGCATTATCTGATACCAATACTCAATGAAACCTACGCAATCGGTGAGATGTTTAAAATAGCTGACATCAGAGCTTTGCTAAGAGCAAAATTCGGAAAGAAAGGTAATGGTAATTGGGCGGCCAGTGGCTACTTGGCAACCGCTCTAAACAACAGAACAGAGGGGCTTGTATTCACTCAAGGTGAGTTTACACCTACAACCAGGGTATCAACATCAACCTATCACCGAACCCAAGTGTTAACCTTGAAGGAAAAATGGCTCTCTCATCTTAATGATCTGTAAGCTGAATAAATCGCGCACCCTTCCCTTTTTGGGACGGGTGCGATTTGTTTTATGTGTATTTATGCGGTAGTTAAATTTCCAAACCCGCAAGCAAACCCTTGATTTCGTCTTTGATTCTTCTGGTTTCAATGAGGTCTTTGTTTTTTGGATCGAGCACAAACCATCGAATTAATTTTGGAGAATCAATTAAGTATTGTGGTAAATCTTCATCTTCAAGAATTGCGATGACTTTATCAGAATTATTTACCATATCTTCAGTTACCTGCTTTCGTATTGCAGTGCTGATATCTAGACCCTCCTCTAACATGACATCAATGACAGCCTGTGTGAGTGGTACTAAATTTCCGATTGGTTCCTCGGGGCCACTTAATTTTGTGCCCGCGGATACTGCCTCGTATTTATTTGCATATAGTTTATGTACCAAGAATTCAGCCATTTGACTTCTACCTACATTTCCTCGGCATAAGAATAGGATTTTTTTCATAGATGGATTGTATCATTTTTTTGTTTGGCTTTTATATACAATTTAACCCCACGCAGACCAGTGCTGCGCGGGGCTTTGAAGTTAAGCGGGTTTAAGTGAGATTGAGCAGGTGTTTAACTATTTATGTCGAAGCTCAATAATATAGGTCTTACTCAATTCCCCACTTTTTTGTGCATGATAAGCATATGTGAGTTTTGAGCCATTTAAATAAGCTTCTGGTAGTGGGTCAAAATCCGCAAAACGAGAGCACATGACAAGTGCACGGCCATTCTTTGTCAAATACCTTGGAAGTTCATCGACAAACTTTTTGAGTAAAGTTGCATCATCACTCCAGAGTGACCACTTCCCTATTTTTGATTTAACGCGTTTTGGATGCGAAGCTGGTGCATTAAAAAGAATTAGATCATATTTTCCTTTTACTTCACTAAATACATTTGATTGTTTAATTTTTATTGCCGCATTATTTTGTCTAAAGTTTTCTTGTGCATTTACGACTGCATCTTCTGTGATATCAGTTGCATAGATATTGCTTACGCCTTTTTTCCATACAAGTAGCGCTAGTATGCCACACCCTGTGCCAAGGTCGAGCACTTTTTCATCTTGAGCGATGGGATATTTTTTTAAAAGAGAAATAAACATTTTTGTAGACTTTCCATTTTTCGGGTTCCAAATGCCTGCTCCACTCTTGAGGGTGAGTCCTGCGATACGAATTTTTGCTGGAGCATTATCCGGTGCTCGAGAGTCGATAAATGAGAGGTGTTCTCTGATATTCATATGGTTGTGTGTTGTGTGACTAAGGTGTTGTGTGTGAATAATAATATAGACATATAACACATCTTTCAAGTTATATAGTGATTCGGTTTTTTAAGACTTACTTGCTCTTTTATATTCGTGAACACGACAAACGATATCTTTGAATTTATTTGAACGATGTTTACTGTAAAGTTTTTTTTGTATGACTCAATCAGATGTTTATTATCATTATCTACTATACCCACAAACTTTCGCTCAGTTGATTTAACTTCTAATATTGCTTGTTTAAGCAATTCATATCCATATCCGTGATTTCTATATTCTGGTTTTGTGAATAAGCATGATGCGAATATAAAATCATCGAATAATGCTTTTGCTTTTTCAGTTATCTCAGAGTCTTCAGGACAAATATCGAACAAAGCAATACCTGAGACAAAATTTGATTCTTTGTATAAAAATAATAGTTTGGAATAAAGAGTTTCAATGCCATTAATCCAGGGTATTTCTTTGAAATTTTGTTGTATTAATCTAATGTATTCAAAGTAATCAGAATCTTTTTTGGAGTTTTGTGTGATAGTGTTTATGTTCATTTCATTGGTGATTATCTATTTATCAATCAACCACGATGCTATGAAATAATCTGAATGTAGTTAAATATAAAATAACTTGCAATCAGAATCGCAACACCTATAGCTATAAGCAACCAAAATAATTTACGTCGGTTGCTTGTATATAATTTCTTTAACAGAAAAATATAGCTTGTTACAACAAATAGTGAAATGAAGGTAATCACCATCGCAATATACGATAGAGTGGCATCGTCTCCTTTAAACATGTATTCAGACAATGAACACGAATTGTCAACAGAAATTGAACATTGATATTTACCCTCTATGCCTACCAGATTAATTTTTTTGAGCACATCGATGGTTCTCAAAAAGATAATGATAATTGGTGCAATGAGGCTAATCAGTGTAATTTTTTTCATTTGTTAATTATACCATACAGACCCTTATCCGAATTGTAAGTAAAATTTAGTCGCATATTTGTAAAGTGGCTTACCTACTATCACGTAATGTTTCCTTTAGAGGATCGAAATTTACAAACTGGATACCACCTGAAACGGCATCATCGAGATTTAAATGACCTCTAACATGTGCTTCTTCATGCTGATATAGACGAGCTTTAAATCCATCAATTTTTTCAGAACGATTAATTCCTGTGCCATCTGTCCACTCCATCACTATCCATTCAGGTCGTTCAACATCGGCAGCGAGGATACCTGCACTCATGCAGAGCTCTTTATAAAAATTAGTCGTGGTAGATTTTTCTATAATTCTTGGATTAATAAACACTTCCGTCTTGTCATCCAGAAAGGTTATGAAAACAGATTTACCCATTCCAATTTGTGGCGCTGCGAGACCTCTGCCATAGCCGGTAATTTCACGATACTTGAGTAATACCTTTTCGAGCTTCTTTGCAATTTCTAGTCCATCTTCCAAAGATGTTTCTTCGGTCTTTTCACGTAGCACAGCATTACCTGCATAATGTATCTCGGGTATCTCTTTTAGGATGATTTTGAAGATTTCTATCTTGTCGATATTCATGGGGTTATTGTAGCATTGTTAATCTTTGAACCTTAATTTACTTTCATCCACCAAACTACTATGGGGCACACCTTCAAAATCAAGCCTTATTACTGCAATCGGTGTTTCATTTCTAAATATACCCTTAATAAATCCTGCTAACTTATTCCAAACCGTTGGTGGTTTTTGATAACTAGAATTAATAATAGTTACATAATGTTCAGCTGAAAGCACTGATGCAGCTAATCCTTGTTTTACCCTTTCTTTTGAAAATTCATTCAAGTCTTTATTTTTAATAATATACTCATACAAAACGCCAACATCTTCCAGTCCGAGGTTTACTCCTTGCCCCATAAATGGAAGTATCGTGTGAGCGGCATCACCAATAAGAACAGTGTTACTTTTTTCATCATAATACGTATTCATTTCTATGATATTTAAATCTGCAAAACGAAGCGACTTTAAATCATTTTCAGTGTTTAGATTTTCATATATGTGAGGAAAAGATTCTTGTACAAAATTAATTACACTATCAGAATTTTCTGTTACATCTTTTGGAAGTATAAGTGTACATTTTAGTGATTTTTTTGAATTAGGCATGCCTACCATGCAATGATCTTTACGTGGCCATATATTGATAGCATGTAGGGCTTGTTTTGGTACATGATCCATCCCGAGTGATACTTGCGTGTATCTGTGTGAAAACTTTTCTTTGTGAATTTGTATTGATAGATCAGATACATTCACTAACTCTCGGACTTTTGAATTTGCACCATCTGCGCCGACAAGTAAATCTCCTTTTTCAAAAGTTTTAATTTCGCCGTTTACATCAAAAGTTAATGTATCTGAAGTACTGTTTACGAGTTGGTGGTTTGAATACAAAGATATATTTGGTGTATTTTTTGCTTCAGTAAAAATTATGTCCGCAAGAGTGTTTCTGTCTACTGCATAATTTACCCATTCTTTTTTTCCATATGGCATAAAAACAGAATCCCATGTCGGTAGGTGTCGAAATCGACCTGTAAGAGGAAAAGCTTTTTGTAAGAATATGTCCCATAGTCCCAGATCCTTCACTATCTTTTGACCTCGAGGTGAGATAAGTAGTGATATAGATGGAAAACCCTCAGATGTTTGACCGACTTCTGACCTTTTTTCAAATAGGTTTATTTTGTAACCTGCTCGAGCAAGGAGTATGGCGAGGCCTGAGCCGACTGGTCCGGAACCGATGATTGAGATGGTTTGCATAGATAGAGTATAGCAATTGGTATGACACTTGTACCAGACGTTAAGTTTATGCATTGCTCGCGCAAAGGAATATCTATCATTTTATATCACTTCTCAATGGATACTACAAACGTAGGCAAAAGACGAGGCCGGTGCAAAAAAATGGTTTGCACCGGCCTGTGTATGAAACCTCATTGAGGTGGAACAACTGTTGCGTTTGGGATCTGTGAGCGACGAATCCTGTTCCATGTTTTGCATGGTATACAAGAAATCTTGTACGCATACCCGGTGACTTACCTATTCCTCACCATTGATTACTCTTTGGCTACTTTTCGACGCAGTAGTATATTCTTTATCTTTTCTTACATCCTCTTTTGAAGGCTGTTTTCTTCCGAATTTCTTCGGTGCAGAATTGGGATTTCCCTTGGTCTGCTATTGTGGTGTACCACCCGTTGGCATATTACGGGGCTACTACAGAGTCTTGTACTCGGCGTTTGGCATGGCATATTTATACACCAGATATAAATCTGGTCAACCCTTCTCGAACACTCTAATCCACTCTCTCAATGAGGGCCCACTTGCATATCTCTCAGGTCCACTGAATAACCCCCCTTCGAACAAGAAGCCGTATTCACGGATTGATAACCTCGATTAATCATCTCTAACTTAATATACCAACCCTAACCAGTGCATCTTCTAAATATTCACCATGCTTAAGAATTATTTTCTCATTTGGTTGTTTTAAGAAATCTTCAAAATCTGTTTCAATTGAATTTGCAACCCTGTTAACAAATTCTTCATTTGCACCCCTATTTCTCGCACGGGTTTTATACTCTTCCTTGCAAATGGGATCTGGATACGCTAGTAAAAAATTAATTCCATAATCTCTCATCTCTTTAAAAGGCATGCAAGGTGCGATGAGTATTATTGCGTGTTCGTTATTTTTACTTTCTTTAATGATCGCATCGTAATAGTTAGTTGGCCACTCTGGATTAATATCACGTTTTGTTGACTTGAGAGATTCTTTGTTTTTCACAGTTTTTTGCTCATCTGTCAAAATGTACTTATGGTCACCGCTTGGCAGTTCTATTATCTCCTTATGTTTTTTTGTTAAATATGTTTTACCTGTACAAATCCAGGCGCTGATTATGATTGGTTTTTTATTGACCTCTTTTTTCATATGTTTAATGTAATTATGATTTTTGTGCCTGTTGTTGAAGTGTGCGTCGCTCGCACAAGTGTATTTTGCTCCAAGTTTTCGCAAAATACTGAGTGCGCCGACATCACGATTTTATAGTCGCTCGCTTTGCTCCTTCCCTTTTTAAACTCTTGCGCGCAGCTGGTACTAACATATTTTCTTCGTAAAGCTCGAAAACATGAAGTACCCCTGCCTCACAAATTTATGGTCGCTCTGCTCTCTAAATTCTGTGATATCAAATCGACCTTTCTCATGCGTATTTCTGGAAGCTTTTCATTTGTGGTGTATGACATATACATAACTTAAATGACAGGGTGGTCACAAGCTATTGAACCATTACGGTCCATTGACATAAACTAATAAATATTATATCGTCTATTTAGAAAACAGACAACCCCAACCCCAACCAACAATGATCCCACCAATTCCGAGCGATTTGATCCAATTTGGACTTTTTAAAGACTTCAAGGTCCAGATACCCTTTCTTGACCAATGGGCCTTCCTCCTAAACAACTTTCACATGCACTTTCCGACAGTTGATGGAGTGTGTGATGGAGAGACAGTAGAAGGACGCGAGGCTGTCAGTGTAGCTATAAATAAGTTGATAGGTCAATGGGAGAATCCTTTACGTGCATATCTCATCATATACCCTGATCAATTTAACCCACTCGATTGCTACAGCGACCTTAGACTCTCGCAAAGTTCAAAAGAATTCCATGAAGTCCTCTATGTTGTAGCAGAGAAAGAAGGATTTTCTCGACAGCAACTAAGTGACGCCACCGCGCGACGGTATTCTTGGACTATGGAGAGTGACACTAGTAAATGGGTGGAAGTTTTAGCCCCCATCTATATCGCTATGCGCGAGAAGGGTTACTCACACCGTGACCTGACTGGCTAACCAACAAACTACGACCGCCGTTTTTTTTAAAACGGCGGTCTAACCATTTTATGAAGTCGAGTTATTTGTAATAATCTAATCCATGTGTGCGCCACCCCACATCTCTATCCTAGCACCATACACAGCCTCAATTGAAGTATTTTTTGTCTTGTTGATTGAACTATTCCCAAATGACAGTTTTGTTGCAACCGACTATGCCATCGTTACGCCATTTTCTCCGTAAATATTTGCCCTCTCTATTTTAATGTCGCCGTTTTGAGCCAAAAAGCTAATTATTTTAGCAGATGTATTTGTATTATTAATATTCAACTCACTATTTAATTTTGTTATAGCATTAATATATTTATATTTAATGTTTTTAAATAGTTCAACCATCCTTCTTGAAAGATATATCTTGCTAATTACCACCTAATTAATCCAATAATAGCAGTTACTACATAAAAAACTGCAATACCGAAAAAGACCATCTTTTATCGATTATTGCCCAACCAGCGAAAAGTAGTGCTGATATTAAAAGCAATGTAAAACCTAATATTTCATTTCTTGTATTTGATGCAAGTAAGAGTGCATATATTATATGCAAGAAAAGAACCGATGAATTCAAATATGGTAGTTATCTTGTTTTTGTTCATATTGTATTATGAGTATAAAAAACTTTAACCCTTCTCGAGTGCTCGAACTATCAATCTAAATTTTGTGCGTCGCTCGCACAAGTGTATTTTGCTCCAAGTTTTCGCAAAATACTGAGTGCGCCGACATCACGATTTTATAGTCGCATCGCGGAGCTATGCTCCTTAAAATCTGTGAGCCTTCTCGAGATAGAACCAAATGGTTCATTGCTGGGTAAGGTTATTTTTAATGTTTTCATATATCACGACGACCCTTCTCGTGCGTACCTTATCTAATACCTAATCAAACTCCAACTACCCACCCATCAGGCTTACCAATATCACCACAGAGCTCAACAAGTGTTTGTTGAAATTCAATCACAGCTTCATATGTAGGTATCATAGTGTGACTAATAGTAACTGTCCAACTATTCCAAAAGTCTTTATTTTCTACTGATATAACCTCACCTTCTTTATACCCACCATTATGTTTAATATTTAGTGTATCAGCTAAATTTACCGCTTTTAATTTTTCAGCAATAACTTTTGCATTCTCATCATCTTTTACCAAGATGGAAAACTCAAACTCTATAGGATTGGCCATATCAACACCGTCGTCTGCAATTCTTCTCAAAGCATCTCCATCAGCATCATTTGGGTATTGAAATTTACCAACAAAAACCGGAGGTGTTACTGTTTTTTTCTTAAAAAAATTAAATATAGACATGTTGTATATACACTATATCATAACTTTTTGATTCCACCCTTATCGAGTGCTCACACCACATCTTCTCTTGGTGACCCTACCGGGAGTCGAACCCGGCTTTAAGCATTGAGAACGCTTCGTCCTAACCGATAGACGATAGGGCCATATACACAGCAAATCTACATGTGTATGCAAGTATTGTACTGATTTTATGGAAAAAATAAAGGCCGTGTACGACATGTACATGGCCAATATTACTAATCTATAGACCCTGGTGATAGACAGTGTGATCGGAGTGCTCGGGGTCCTTGCTCTTTAACCCAAATAATACTTCTTCACATCAAGTAAAATCTTTGACTCATCACCTGTTCCCTGTTTTTGCATAATGTCTATGAGTTCGTTGATTTCGAGCCATCTAATTTCACTCACCGACTCAGGACATGTGAGGTCTCTCACTTCATCAATAGATAATAAATCGCAGACGAGGTATGGGAAGGTTTTTTGAACCATTTCGCGTCTACGCACAAATGCATTAGCACATCTACACCCATCTATTTACAAAACTGAATTATATGGCAATATATCAGCAGAAGTACTTTGCCAGCATTGTGAAAAACACTTTTCGCAAATAGTACAGACAACCAACAAAAACAATATAAATAGTCATTTCAGGTTTTCGTCCGCTGGCATGCGGATAACTTTGAGTGATAGGAGGACAAAATATGAGTGAAAAAGTTGATAGAAATGAGGCAAGGATTGCCGCTCAAAATGCAGCAGATGGCATCACAGATGACGGCTCGCAAGGAGATGTTGTTGATTTTGGCACTGATGCAGCTTTTGAGAAGGAATTAGCTTATGAGGACGCACCAGACACTGAGGACGTTGCTGACTCTATGCCATTCACCGGCAAATGCATACAAAACATCTGTATTGCCTCAACTGCGCCACAGCAGACAGCTGATTGGATTATCGAAAACTTTGATGGTCGCACAGTGCGTGCCGCAAAAGGTTTTACCCCAATCATTGTGCAGCCCGCACTGGGGGCCATGTTTACACTTGAAATTATCAAGGCAGGACCCTTTGGTAATGTTGAACCCCAACACAACTACTTCGGGCTCAATTTCACTAAAAAGGAAGAGTTCGACAATGCGTGCAAATGGCTTGTCAGTCGTCGCGATACCACAGAGGAACACTCAGTATCAGATGCTGCTGGCAATATCTTTACACTTTACAGAATCCCCGGTGAAGCAGGGGTTTGCGTAAGGTTTTGGGTAAAGCCATTTGCAGTGTTGCCGATCTTTGTGCCACCGGCTTAAGGAATTTCCAAGGAGATATATATACAGAGACTTTGGCAGATCCAAAATGCAGCATCACCATTTAAAAAACCACACCCCTCGCGGAGCAACTGCTTCTGCGAGGGGTTTACCATTTACTGCTTACAGTGATTTTGTTTCTAGGTCTATCTATCCGGTGGTAATTCAAAATGATTTATCAAAAACTTTGTGAGTTCGATAAATGGCTTTGCCAAAGTCTCAGAGGCATAACTGACACCCTTTGGGTTGATTGTATAAATAAATATGAGGAATCTTGGATTATATGCAGGGAGAAAGCCGACAAATGAATGCTGTACGCGACTTTCATCATATGTCCCCTGTGCAGTTACTGTCTGTGCAGTTCCTGTTTTTGCACCTACTGCATATCTGTCATTTTTTGCTTTGCCATCTAGGAGTGAATTGTCGACATTGTAGACCATCATATCTGTGACTGCTCGCGCCGTTTCGGGCTTGATAATTTGCGCGCCGAAATCAGGCTTCACTTCCTTACTACTACCAATTTTGTAATTTATCTTTTTGACGACACGTGGATTAACCAGTTTTCCATTGTTTGCAATTGCTGTGTATGCACGCACAAGCTCAACTGGAGACATGGCAATTCCTTGTCCAAAAGATGCTGTCGCATATTCAATATCTCTATCTGTGAGAAGATTTTTGACAAGACCCGACGCTTCATTCGGTAAATCGATATTTGTTTTTTCACCAATACCGTATTTAAGGAAATAATCTCGCATGGCATCATTACCTACTTGCTGTGCTACATAGATGAAACCTGTGTTAAGAGACTTTGAAAGTGCGTACTGAAGTGTAATCACACCACGACCCTTCTTATCAAAGTTATACATGGTTTTATTATTGAGGGTCACTGAACCGGCATCGTTATATTTTGTATTTGCATTCACCTTCCCGGTATCGATACCGACTGACAATGTGAGAGGCTTCACCACAGACCCCATTTCGTATACATCTTCCACGAGACTATTTGAAAATACCGCAGGGTCTTTAACATCCTTTAAATTATTTGGATCAAATGTTGGATATAGTCCCATGGCAATAATTTCGCCAGTTTTTGGGTCCATAATTATGGCACCGGTCTTTTCTGAACTATATTGCTTATTGATTTGAGCAAGCATTTGCTCAAGATATTGCTCAGTGTCAGGCTCGATAGTTGTGATGATGTCCCCTTCAAATTTTTCATCACTCAAGACTGTCTTTTTAATATTAGAAAAAATCTCTGCAAAAAAGTTCACATATGCCCCCTCAGTGTTTCGTGCAAGTGTTCCATCAAATGATCGCTCAAGACCATATCTACCGCCAAACTGATTTTCTTTGTCATATCCCATGAGCCCAAGGACATGTGCCGCAAGGCTTCCTCCTGGATAAAAGCGCCATTTATCCTTAAAGACACTCACACCTGGGATTTTTGCAGCGGCGACTTTTTCTCCAATTTTTTCATCGATCTTGCGTCGCACTTCCTCATATGTGTCATTTTGTTTATTTGCACGCATAGAAAAATCTTCATAGCTCAAGTTTGGGATTTGCTCAGCGAGTTTTGAATAAACAAAATCAGTACCAGCTTTTTGAACCAGTTTTGGATTGATTGAAATTATAAAACCCGTCTTGACTGTTGCAGCTGAAACAAGACCTCCACTTTTTTCAGTAAAATAGATGGTCCCACGATTAAAAATATTTCCACTTGGACTTTGATATTGTCTGTCTGCTCTTTCTGCAAAATCTCCCCCATTTACAATCTGTACCATGTAGAGCTTAATCACAAGGACAAAAGCGACACATAAAATCATCACAGACAAAATCCTAATTCGACCTTTTGAGGCATTCATATCAGACTATTTTAGCATAATTTTAAAATATTTTTATCACCAAATTTAAATCAAATAAAGATAAATTCGTGCTTTGTGCTCTTTTTCATTTTCTACTATATAATTGATAATTATATTATGAAAACTTCACATCAATTCCTCACTGCTTTTATAGTGCTTATCATTATGTTTGTATTTGGGCTCTTTCAATCAAAAAAAGATGCGAATATCGGACTTGATGATGTGGTCACAGTTGCAAAAAGTTCACAGCTCAAGGCGGTTCAAGACAAAATCTCTGAAATGAAAAAAAGTATTGTAGTCGACAATCTAGAACCCCTCAATGAAATCACACTCCCTCTTACCATCAACGGCAAGGCAGTCGGAGGTTGGTATTCAGGTGGTAATTTTGATATTTTAATTTTGGATGAAAGCGGCCACCAGCTCGCGACCTCAACCGCCACCGCAGAATCTGAATGGCTCACAACCGACTTCGTCAATTTCAAGGCAGTGATCGAATTTGTTCCACATGACCCCACACTTTCTACAGTAGACAACAAAACACCCATGATTATTGTCTTCAAAGGAGCAAATCAGGAATCAATCGAGATACCCCTATTCCTTATATCAAAATAATTCGGCTGTCGTAGTTGAGACAAACACCAAAACATCTCAAGATTTTTTCGCAAGACTATCGAATAGCAACGTTTGGTGCAGGCTTCGCGAGAGTGACGAAGTGTGTCTTTTGAGATGCAGTTACGAATCCGAGATTACTGGCGAGCTCTAGAGTTACCGCTCCTTTTGCACTGATATATTCAAATTCTTTTTCACTGAGTTCAGAACTGAGAGTTGCAATTTGTGTTTCAATTTTTTCTTTTGCCACAGCATTCATCACAGTCTTATATACAAGGCCCACATACAAAGAAGCAAAGATGGCACAAAGCACTGCGAGTGTATAAAAAATTGTTTTTGATTTGTCTTCTACTTTTCGTACTATGTGTGATGCGTGGTTCATGTTTTTGTGTGTAATAATGTGCTAATTTTTTGTGATGATTCGAAGTTTGGCGCTTCGTGATCGTGGGTTATCCCTTTGCTCGTCTTCGGTTGGGATCGTCGGTTTTTTTGTGATTTCTGTGATTTTGTCCTCTTTGCTCCACTGCTTAAAATATTGTTTGACGATTCGATCTTCGAGGCTGTGATATGAGATGACAATCAATTTTCCTCCTGGCTTCAACAATGGATATGATTTTTCAATTGCGATTCGCAAATGTTCTAATTCATTGTTTACTGCGATTCGGAGTGCTTGGAATGTCTTTGTGGCAGGATGTGTCTTATGCTTTGGTCCATTTTTGGTAAAGCGCAATCCACCCTTACCCAACTTCCCTTCAATGACTTCTGCAAGTG
Source organism: uncultured Candidatus Saccharibacteria bacterium (assembly GCA_964627085.1). GTDB lineage: Bacteria > Patescibacteriota > Minisyncoccia > Phycocordibacterales > CAIZLB01 > DALYDD01. The sequence goes on from CAZVIP010000002.1 coordinate 19,908, forward strand.
CGCGACTTGTCATAATTGGTGCTTTGTCTCTTGCTTCGACAATCGCTTTTGCAATTTTTCGAGCCAGAGTATCTTCACCGTATGCATAGATGACATTTGCAATATCCTCTTCATCCCATCCATTGACTATGTCGCTGGCATTGAAGGCATAATCGGTGTTGGCACCGAATGTCATATGAAGAGGCTCGTCCTCTCGGAAAGTAAATCCTTTACCTGAACCAATTAGGTCATACGTACTGAGTCCGAGGTCAAATAATATGACATCGATGCTCTCGCTTCCGTAGCCTCTTTTCTCCAGTTCTATATCCATAGCGCTAAAATTCGCATGAATTGGAACCAAGACACTGAGTTCAGATTCAGAAAGTGATTCTCGAAGATAATTTTTTGTTCTCTCTATCGCATCACTATCAAGATCGAATCCGAATATGGTGATATCCTTGCCATATTTTTTGATGATGGCTTCGCTGTGGCCACCATCGCCAAGATTACAGTCCACCACGACTGCACCCTTTTGTAGGTCAAGAATATCTACTATTTCATGTAAAAGTACTGGTTTATGCCGTTCGCCGATGTGATGGATATTTTCAGTATTTCTGGTTGTATCTGTCATAAATTTCTGTATTAGCCTGCAATTGGATTAGATAACACCGATTTCACCGAGCTTCTCAGCAAGCTGATCAGCAGATTTGAGGATGCGAGTTTTGTACTCTTTCCACTTATCTTCATTCCACACTTCGACTCTGCTATGAACTCCTGCAAACACCACTTTGCCCTGAAGCCCTGCATATTCCCGCAAAAATTCTGGGATAAGAATTCTACCATTTGAATCGATTTCAAGTTCCACCGCTCCGGCTAACATGATTCGATTGAAACCTCTAGAATCCGCTGCACCCATTGATAACCCACCAAGCTTGCCTGCAATGACCGCCCATTCCTTCATTGTGTAAAGAAAAAGACAATTATCGAGACCGTGTGTAATCACCACTTGTTTACCAAGCTCTTTTCGGAATTTTGCTGGAAGCGAAATTCTTTTTTTCTCATCTTGTGTATGTGTATATTCTCCGATGAGCATAAGCTTGATAATATGGCTAATTTAAAGGGTAAATCTGAATCTTTGCTTTATTGTTTCGCACTATTTTTGCGCGATTTTGCACGATTCTGGCGAAATTTTTCACTATCTTCGTGCAAATTTCGGCGAGAGTATTGTGTTTTTTCTCAGTTTTTTGAAAAAAGAGAATTTACCACTTCATCCCACCTATAAACATTTTATACCACTCTACTACCCTTTGCAAACACATTTATGCACACCTAAAAATAAAAAACCTTTTTCACGTTGCGAGTACGCAAAAGAAAAGGGCTTTTTTGTTTTTAGGTGTGAATATAGCAAATCCCCCCCGCACAGCTTGCGCTGTGCGGGGGGGGGTGAAGATTACTCAATCGAAACGTGAATTGCGATTGATCGTATGAAAGCTACCGGTAATGGCACTGCAGTATCCATCATGGTGCGTTATGCTGCACACTGAGAGACCCAGAGACTTGTTCCGGCCGGCCAAAAGTTCTCAGGACATTCCCCGTGAGTTGTGCGATGGTAAGTGATCGCCCACCCAGGTTGATTCGCGTCCGTGCAATCCTCGATCACAGAGATAATTCCACTTAACCGTATCGGGATCGAGTTTGCTTTTGCAGAACTCGATGCCTTAGGCGGTGGTTCTTGGACATAAAAAATGTTCGGCATCCCCACCTCGAGGACCGAACCTTGCACGGGGCGAGGCTGGATCTTTAGACATTGCCATACATGATAGAGAGTAACAAAGCTTTCATTCCGCTGAGTAGCAGGAATGATACCGTTACCTCCGCAATCAATAGCGGGCTTTGTTGTGCGATAGCGGGCGCAGTGTAAATAATCTGCACCTGTCAATTTGTAAACATCACGAGGGCATACCCTGTGCAAATACTCGACAAATTCAGGGCTCATATATGTGATACAAACCCCGGACTGGCCGATACCAACTTTGAAGCAATCGCCAGGGTTAAAGATACCTGGCCCGACACCGATGCTTCCTGGGTCAATTTTGACACCCATGACACTGAGCAGCGGGACCTGTGCGATTACCTCTTGCGATACTGTCGGAGGTGCTTCCATGCGGAAGTAATGACTTTTACTTTTGCTCATTTTGAGCCTTTCTTTCTATTTTTGTTGATGTGAATACAGCTGGTAGGTATTACCGGGCTGTTGTTGGAACTGAATTTTCACAGGAAAAGAATGACTTACCCATTGAATTCTGTTTAGATTATGTAGATACAAGCGTGTATTGTCAATACCCCGTAATGGTTCAACACCTTGGAATCACCCCATTGATTTAAGATATGAACATTGGATATCCCCGACAATTAGACGTTCCCTTCTCTATTTCTGCACTATTTCTGTGCTTTCACGAAAGCTGGAGCGATTTCGCCGGCCTCTGACACATGCTTTGAAACTGCAAGATTAGCAATGGTTGCATAGCTGATTGCGATAGCGCCACAAACTACATATGTGAAAAATAAATCACCGAAAAATGAATTTCTGAGGAATGGTAGTCCTGCAATATATGATGCGCCAAGTCCGTTTATATTTTTTGGATAAAGAGTTCCGAAAAACCACACAGCCCAATTAGTGAGGACAAAAAATGAGATTGTACTTAGTGTTGATGCGATAGTTGTTTTTGCAAAGAAAGCCATTAAGGTGTTTTTTGTATTTTTTCCTGAGATATTTCTTTTGCTTACTGGTTCGTTTGACAATGCATCTGCTGGCTGACCAGACACTCTATTGGCGATATGACTTGATATATATACAGCAAGAACCATCCCGACATATACACTTGTCATAATAAATGGATTATAAAATCCGATAAAAATGTCACTAAGGAGCATGGCGATCAAAGGCACAATAATTGCTAATTTACCACGTAGATACATTCCTGAGGCAATCGCAACAGCGCCCGCTGCTGTGACATTCCATACATGTGGCATGAGCCTTGTCACAAATGCAACAATAATTAATGCGAGTGATGTGATTATTTCTTTTCTGTATTTCATCATGTAGTTCATAGTGTTTTTCTGTAATATTCTCTTTATACCATTTAATTTCGACTCTTATTATAACCTATATAACCCAAGCCCAAAAGCGCCAAAAACATTATAAATAACAAGGCTTTTGCAGCGCTATTTCTAGCAATAAAGTCCAGGATACTTGAGCTTTCAGCGATTTGATTAATTTGACCCAAACCAGTTGCATCACCGCGCTCCACAAGATCACTGCTCTGAGGACCGACACCCTGATTTAAGTTTGAACCATCCCGCTGATCTGAAGTCCGAGCGAGCTGTCTGTTATTTGATTCGCTGTTTACACCCGCAGTATCAAATTGACCCGAAACTTCAGAACCTCTTGTGCCTGTTGTGCGCAAAGGTGTTGTAGTAGATGCACCAGTTTGTGCATTGCCGTTAAACAATGACGGACTTGTTGATGCTGTAGTTGTCGCGGACGAAGGACTTGATGTACCCGTTCCATTTGAACTGTTTTGGACACCAGCCTCAACGCCGTTATTCGCTGAATTTGCTGATTCATTCGTACCTGTTTGCTTGGCAAATGGGACCATAATACTTCCCCATGTTTTACCTAAATACCCCGGGACCGCATATGAAGTGGCCCAAAGTCTTGAATTATTATCAAGTGAACTTTCGAGACCTCCGTCATTTGTTGATTGTTTTGCACCGAGATAATCATTTGGATTTTTTCCTGACACCGTCCAATTACGTGGTGATTCTCCGAGTGCTGAAATAGCCTGCATCACCCATGCTGTTGCAAAAGTATTTTGCCATCCGCCGTCTGATTCTTGCGTCGACTTGAGATATTGTTTTGCGCGGGCAAGTGCAGACGATACATTTGTTTCATTCGCGAAAGGAGCGAGCACGGATATTGCAGCTGCTGTCACGTCGACGCTTTCGAAGGCACCTGAGCTTTGCTGTTTTGACAAAATATATGAAATTGATTTTGAGATTTCAGGATCCGAAGTAGTGTATCCGGCTTTTGACAATACGAGCACACTGAATATGTCATCATTTACAAGCTCTGTACTACCGAATTGATTTCCATCAAAACTTTTTTTAATTTGTTCTATATAATTTTTTGATGTTCCATTATATGGATTCACTCCGAGCGACATGAGCGACATGGCTCGACGTGCATAATCGAGTGGATTTGAACTATTTATTTGATTATTGATTAAATAATTTTTAACAGGGTTTGTGCCAATACCACCGATGCCTCCATATGATGCAAAAGCAATTGCTGCCCAGTCCGCATAGAGTGCTGATGTATATGCGCCGCCATTTTCTTTTGTCAGGATAAAAGAGATTGCATTCTCCACACTAAATTGATTTCCAATAACCCCACTACCCTGGCCTGCACCTCCGGAATTATTACCAGTACCTGACATATCTGTCGTGCTTGTCGCTGTTGATGTTGCTAAATAGCCTTCTGGTGCCTCGCTTATATCGACAACTGCAAAGTCATATAGTGGATAGTAATATTCTTCACTAATGCCGATGCCGTATGCGCCAGATGTAGCCACTGTCAGCGAAGCATATCCATCGGAAGAAGTTGTTGTAGCATTCACAATTTCTGGACTCCATGGATTTGATGGATCTGGTCTTGTTGCACCAACTGTTACACCAGCAAGCGGTGACCATGCATTTGTTCTATATTCATAATTCTCGGCTCTGACCAGAAAAGGAATTGTTGTATATGCAGTCTCGGTTGGAAGGACGATGCGACTCTTTGTCCCAAAATATAAATACACATCATCGCCATCATGGAGAATATAATCATCAACGCCAACAAATGGATATGTATCATTAACTACAAACTGCCAATTATAGCAAGCATTTACCGTTGTACTTGTTGCAATATTTTGAGTCTGAATATTTAGACAATTGATAATATATGAATCAAATGAATCGAAATACGAAAGATCGGTCAGCTCAAAATTATCTGACAATTTATCAGCTTCGATAATAGCCGCAAGCGTTGACGAACCCTGTATTTTTCGCACAACTGAAGCATTATCAATTACATCAATATCCCTCTGTGCGATTGTCACCTGTCTCTCAAAGACAATGTCATTGTTATAGCGGACATGGACCATTACCTTTTGTTCTGTTTGCTCTGCACTTGATGATGCAGTGCTTGTTGCAGTGTTTTCTTCTTGGATAAGGTTTGTTTGGACACTTTGCTGTGCCACAGGAGCAGGTTGTTCTTCTTGTGTCGATGTTGACGTTTCTGTGTCCGTACCAGTTTGTATTTCAGTTTGTGTTTGTGTTTGTGTTTGTGTTTCTTCGCCCGGACCAGCTGTTACCTCAGTTGGCGTTTCAGTGACCACCATCGGCAGACTTTCGTCAGTTACCTCATCTGCAAATGCAATGTGTGCACTTTTTGTTGCCAAGACATTTCCGAAGGTAAAAACTAAGACATAAAATAATAATAGTGAACTTGCTGTAATTTTCTTGAGAAATATTTGATATTTTTCACCTGCATATTTTTCTGATTTTGTTGGCGCGCTATTCTTTCTCATGCTATTCGTTTGTTAATTCAAATCTGATAATGTCTCCGCTTTTTGGAATATAGTTAGAAATTCCAACATTTCCCCTTTGACTGTTCACACGATAAAACCAATATAGATTATTTTTTGGCGATTCTTTTATGCCATTTATTGAGTCTATATAGTAACCAAGTCCATCAAATTCTTTTTGGGTAAAAGAGAGCACACCTTCATCGCTTAGTTTTTTTGTGAGATCATATACAGTTCCACCTATCTTGAGTTTTGTATCTATGCGCAAGGCGATTGTTTTTGTATTCGGACCAGCTGTCGAGACTCCTATTTTTTGCGCATTTTCAGCACTGACGAAAACCTCAAAAGAAACCGGCATTTGCTCAGCCACCTGGCCCCCTTGAACCCCAGCTGTATTTGCATTCATCTGTGCGATAGAGGTTGCGGTATAGGTCGCACTTCCCGGCGCATTCAAGTACATATCCATTTCCGCAGACCTATCTTTTGATACTTGTTTTGAGCGTAGGCTACTTAGAGATTTTGATTCACTCTGACCAGTCTGACCACTTTCACTAATCTGACTTAGGATTTCCTTGTCGAAAGAATTATTGTCTCTCACCTCCCTAACATTTCGTGAATATTCAGAATATAAAGATGCGAATACAGTCAGTGCAACACAAAAAGCAATAAGGAAAATATACTTAGCACTTTTTTTGATCGACAGCCCTATAGATGATTGTATTTTTTGATTCATAAACAAAAAAACTTCTGCGAGTCAGAAGGTTGTCGTGCTTTATTCATGTTGTATAGTTTTCACTTAAACATGTGTATGGATTTCTGTACCACATGCGCTCGGCCTTGAATATAATACCTGAAAAGATATTTGATTCACCGATTCGGAAACTATATGTATGTATATAAAGACGTTCTGCTCGAAACTTACAAGTCATTTAAAGATCGGACTTATCATCTGCAATAATTGCGATGCATTACCGTTGCGGCACAGCGAAGGATTTTCACCTTACTTCCACATTCAGCATTCTTTGTTCTGCTGACGCTCATTTCCCGCCCAAGAATCTGTTCAAGATCTTGCAGTACAAGGGAAATAAGTAAATGACCTTCGCATATTCTATGCAAAGGTCATTTACTTGTAAACATATACAATTGGTTTTTTTGTGTTGCGATGAGGTCTTCTTGTGTGTATTTCAGCAAAACCAACTTCTCCATCCTCAATCCGCCAGATTACTCAATATTTGCAACTGTGTATTCGATATCTGCAGTTGGAGTCTTTACTGTGAAATCTTCACCCTTCTTCTTTCCAAGTACAGCGGCACCAAATGGTGACTTGAATGAAACCTTTCCATTAGCTGTATCAATTTCTTCTGATCCTACAATAGTGAAGATTCGGACATCTTTTGAACCCTTCTTTTGTGCGTGAACTTTTGATCCGATTTCTACGACATTGCTGTGGTGAACAGCGACAATCTCAGCTGAGGCAAGAATAGTTTCGAGCTGTGAGATTCTATCTTCGAGTGCAGCCTGATCCTCTCGAGCCTCGTGATATTCGGCGTTTTCTGAAAGGTCTCCAAGTGATTTTGCAAATTCAAGTTCGTCAGCGATTTGTTTTCGCTTCTCAGTTTTAAGGAGTGCAAGTTCTTTTTGTAATTCTTCGAACTTTTCTTTTGTGAGATATTCTTTATTAGCCATGAATTCTTGTTTTGAGTTAATTAATAGCGATATGCTGTATTATGCTTTATTAAAGCCCTGTTTTCGATTATGGCTGAAATTATAGCTTATTTTGAGTATTTTGGCAATCGGCCTACTTGCCTGTGGTGACTTTTGCTGGGTCAAATTTATTACCCTCGAAAACCACAGTTTCAACTGATCCATCAAATTCCGTGGTGCGCAGCACTACATCATCATTTGCATCAGTGGTGATTTCTATCAGACTATTTCCGTCCTTATAATCCTTTGCTGAACTGTCATATAGCCCGATGACATCTTTCTTGTCATTATTCAAAACTAGAGCGATTATTGTCTTTCCGTTTTCTGTGAAGTTAACAATTTTGAAATTCTTCTTTTCCATTTCCACTTTTGCGCCGGCTGAGATTTTGATTGTCGGCTCTGGTGCGACAATTTTCTCTGAGACTTTATCTCCATCGACAGCGATGCCATGTGACTTTAATTCCGTGAGCATGTCTTTCAAAAAATGACCTTCATTTATATAGCCTGTAGTTGGAACACCTTCAATTTCAAAAGCATGCTTATCTTTATAATATACTGCATAATGAAAATTAATTGATCGTAATATTACTTTTGATTCACGAATAGAAATGTCTGGGTTACCGAGATCTTTTACCCATACATTTAGTTGAGCCACAAATTCATGGACACGCTCTTCATATGTCATATTTTTTTCACTTCCTTTATGAGCATTCATTGTGGCATGTTCCTTGTCTCTACCTGCATCTGCCTTCAGGTCGCGCGCAGGTTGTTCGCCGGCAGTGGCAGTAGACATCATAGTGGCCGCAGTCAATACCTGCCAAATCCGCTGTAGAGATTTTCCATGTGTTGCGCTGGGCGCCTTGCTATTTGTTTTTACTTCTGGCGACCCTACTTCCTCTTGGATGACAATTGGTGTATTAAAACTACTATCAACGTTTTCAATAGTACCGTCTATTGGCTGTCCTTCAACTGGTAAAGGCACAGACATTGAATCAGTATTAAATTCTTGTGGATTTCTTTCGAGCATATAAATATATTATCACAAATCCGCTCTAAAATACTCAGGCATATACAGCGCCATCTTGCCCATGAGCTCAGCAAATGCAGCTGTCGCGCCGAAAATTGCATTTGATGGCCCTTTTTCCATCATGATGACAAAAGCATACTTCGGTTTATCGTATGGAAAAAACCCTGTGGCCCAAGAGTTGATAAATTCATTATTTATACCAGTCTGCGCAGTCCCTGTCTTCCCAGCAATTTTAATACCCGGTAAATTAAGAGCCTTCATTGTTCCATCAGTTACAGTCATTCTCATACCCTCTTGAACAATTTTAAAATACGAATTACTGGATATAGGTAATTTTTTATTTTCTTCTATCGGCTCAATCTCTTGTGGTGAAAGCTGTGATTGATTTGTACCAAGAGATGATATCGTTGATGAACTGACAGTGTTTGTCGATCCGAACTTAGAGTTGATATCCTCTGATTTTATTTTACTCTCATCCAATCCAACTGTTTTGAAAATCCTTGGATCAACAAGTGTGCCGTTGTTCGCAATTGCTGCAATAGCACGAATAGCCTGTGTCGGAGTGATTTGATATCCATACTGACCAATTATAGTGTTGTAGGTGTCTCCCACTCTCCAGATATCACCATTGAAATTTTTTGCCTTCCATTCTGGTGTTGGGATAATACCTGATTTACCTTTGAAAAAACCACTGGAAATAGCCTCACCTAGTCCAAACATTTTTGAGTATTGATCAATTTTCGTAATACCAAGACCTTTTTGCTGATCAAGGAAACCGCCACCAATTTGATAAAAATAAACATCTGATGAAACAGCGATTGCTTCACGCATGTCTGTGTACCCATGTGCTTTCCAGTCTCTGAAAATTGTATACTCACCAGGTTTATAAGGGTTTGGGAACCTGAGCTCACCAGTACTTTCAATTTGTTTATCAGGGGAAATAATTTGCTCCTGAAGTGCTGCAAGGGCAAAAATTGGCTTCACGATAGAACCTGGTGTGTATAGACCCTGTGAAATTCTATCAAGAAAAGGTTTTCGCTTATCAGTCAGATATTCTTTAATTGCCACTGTATTTGATGCCGCCGTCATTATATTTGAGTCGTACTCTGGATATGAGACACTGGCAATTACTTCACCAGTATATATATCCATAATCATACCAGCCCCATCCAAGAACCCTGATCTGTGACTAATTTCTTTGATTGATTCATACATTGACTCTTGAACTCGTGCATCAAGCGTTAATGTTATATTCGTTCCTTTTTGTGGTGGACGCATCACACTCTCTGAAATAACATTACCTTGTACATCCGTCTCTGTGAGTTTCAGTCCTGGTCCACCCTTGAGGACTTTATCGAAATATGACTCAACACCATCAGCACCAGAGTATTCGGTATTGTAGTAAAAGCCGGACTTATCTTTCTTTGGATATTTTACATAGCCAACTAAATTGTGAGTACCGGGTGTTTGCCTGTATTTGCGAATTGGAAAATCCTTTTGTTTATCATCCAACTGATTCCAGGCAAGTAAAATCCCATTTCTGTCTTGAATAACTCCTCTTTCTGAAAAAATAAGACTTTTGTTTAATCTGTTATTTTCCGCAAGGCCGACCCATTTTGCAGATTCAAAAAATTGTAGCTTGAGTGATTGTCCTAAATATATAATTCCAACAAGCAAAAAGATTCCTGCCGTCACATAAATAGTTGTCGCTGAAATTGGTTTTTCAATTCTCCCTTCAAATTGATTTGTGTCAAAATCTGGCAGGTTTGAAGAGTCGATAAATATTTCGTCAGGATCGACATCTTTATTCATGCGTCCTATGCTTTTTCTAAAAATAAGACCTGAGAAAAACAAACCAATTCTTTTTGTAAAAGAATATCTTCGAGATGGAATTTGATTGCTTTTGAGCAATGTTTGTTTTCTTGAAAAAAACATATTAATTATGAATAAAATCTAATGCGTCTTTTTGTGACATAAATAATAACCATCAATATAGCAGCGCAATATGTGTATGTGAGCATAGGCATATGACTACTTGTACCTGACCACTCGGCTGATGAATAAAAAATATCAGCCAAGAAACCCCAAATCAACACCTCGTGTAATTCATATTTCCAGATAATCAATGCGCTGTATACAAAAACAATATACCAAGGCAAAAAGATCAGGGCGAATAAAAAGAATATATTAATTAGTACTCTTTTTAATAAGGACATAAATAAGTGAGTTTAAATTAATTGGCAATTTAAAATATGCGTAGATATATGCTTCGCCATCTTCTGAATCGACCGATTCAATTGCAGAGAAAACCTCTGGCTTCAAGAAATTTCTAGCGACCAAATCACCTTTGTGTATCTCTGTGACCTTTGGTAATTTGAGGAAAAAATTCCCACCACCCTTGCCTTCTGCTGTAAATGCCATTGTTGTAGTTCCAATCAGTACATCAATTTTTGATCCTGGCGCTGAGAGCAATTTGACTGTCGTGCGATGTTCTTTGACATCAACAACCTCACCAATTGGAAACCCTCTGAAAGCATATACCTGGTCGCCCAAAGTGACACCGTCTGCACTTCCAACATTTACCACAAGGGCATCATATGGACTCTGCGGAGGCCGTACAAGGACACTAGCGAGTACTTCGTCCTTGCGGAGGGTATTATCAACCGCAGCAATACGCCCCGCTCCTGTAGTCATCTGTGGACTCAGAGTGCTGGTCGCGAGACTACTCTTTGTACTAGTTGCCGTGGTTGACGCGACACTTAGTGCGGTTGCCTGAGCTGGACTTTCCTCGCCTGTATCTTGATTTACTTTTTCAAGAGCCATTGGATCTGTGGCGATACCACTTGGTATTCGAACGCCGGCTTTTTTGATTAACTGGAGCAAAGCATCATTTTCTACTTCGAGTGCTTGTATCTTTGAATCATATGCAGATGGCAAGAGAGATATTTGTCCATTTGTATTTGGGACAAAGAGACTCTTTATTCCAAATAAAATATTTCCTATAAAACTACCGAGCACAAAATATAAAACCACGAGGATAATCAGAGTCACAATGATAAGCAAAAAACCAACCGGCTTCTTGCTACCAGAAAGACTATGAGAAGAGCTTATATGTTTACTGGCGTGATGGAGGTAACTCATCTTCGTTTTGAATTAGTATATCAGCAAAACGAATTAAATCCTCTAAAATAATCCCCGCCCCTCGCGCAACAGCTGTTAGTGGATCATCCGCAACATGAACCGGAATACCAACATATTCATTGAGTACTTCTGGAAGGCCGTGAATCAAAGCCCCACCCCCTGCAAGATAAATACCATTTTTCATAATATCTGAAAGAATTTCTGGTGGAGTTGTTTCGAGAACTTCTTTGACCGCATCGAGAATGGTATCAACAGAAGCACCAATCGCACTTCGTACATCAGCATCAGTGACAACCACTTCACGTGGTAGACCAGTTACTAAATCTCGCCCTCTGATTGTTGCTTCGAGCGGTGGATTTGTTGGAATAACACTTGCGATAGCAACCTTAACTTCTTCGGCTGTTTTTTCTCCAATCAGAATTTTAAATTCATTTCGGATGTATGAGACTATGTCTGTATTTAATTTATCACCTGCGACTTTGAGATTTTTTGCTCGTACAATTCCTCCGAGTGAGATCACTGCAATATCAGTTGTACCACCACCGATATCAATAATCATACTTCCAGAAGCGTCATGGATCGGCAATCGAATACCAATCGCAGCTGACATAGGCTCTTCAACAATATGCACTTCGCGAGCACCGGCATTTTTTGCGGCGTCACGAACGGCACGTCTCTCTACATTTGTGACACCATAAGGGACACCGACGACGACTTTTGGACCAAACATTTTCTTTGAGATGCCTTCTGCTTTTTTAATCAAATATGAAAGCATTTCCTGTGTGACTTCGAAATCTGAAATCACTCCGTCAACAAGTGGTCTCACCGCAACAATGTGCGCAGGTGTGCGTCCAAGCATGTCTTTTGCAGTTTTCCCTACAGCGACAACACGACCAGTCTTTTGATTGACGGCCACAACTGAGGGTTCATTGATAACCACACCGCGCCCACGCACGTATACAAGCGTATTTGCAGTCCCTAAATCGATACCGATTTCATTAGAGGTGAGCGTATGGAATTTTTGTTTGAGTTTTTTGAGCATAGGTTCTGAATTGCGCTTATTCTATAGGAAAAAAGCATATATGGCGAATTTGACTAAATATGGCAAATGTATGGTGGTTTTTGCCAATTTTTATGTGAAATTTTAGGTGAAAAGAGACACGCAAAACAGGGCTCTGCACCAAGCTTTCAGGGCCGAACAAACTGTTTAGATTGAAACCTACATCCTGACTGACAAACTAATAAGACTTCGCAAATAACACTCTCTGAGCTGATGGTTTACCTGATTTGATACAGACACCGTCTTCTTTTACTTGATCGAAAGGTAGACAACGGATAGTTGCACCAGTCTCATCTTTTATTTGTTTTTCTACGTCTGCATCGCCTGACCAATGTGCAAGTACGAATTTGCCATCATTGATTGCTGATTCAAAATCAGACCATGTGTCAGCAGTTACTGTATTTGCCACCCTCCTATTCAAAGCTGCGTCGAAGAGACTTTTTTGTATAAGGTCTAATGTATTTTTGATTTCAACTTCAATTCCTGAAATTGTTACTTGTGACTTAACTGCAGTATCGCGTCTCACGAGCATTGCTGCATCATTTGCAATATCTTTTGGTCCAAGCTCGATTCGAACTGGCACACCTTTCTTTTCCCATTCGAAATATTTTTCACCTGGGCGCATATCTCTACTATCGACATGAACTCTAATACCATTTGCCTTAAGGATATCTGCAATTTCTTTTGCTTTTTGAATAACTGAATCTTTTGTTTCGGCGCTAGGAGTAATGGTTGTAATGACAACTTGGATAGAAGCGATTTTCGGAGGAAGAACGAGACCTTTGTCATCACTATGAGTCATAATCAAACCACCGATTGTTCGGGTACTCAGACCCCAACTTGTTTGCCAACCAAATTGTTCGACATTCTCTTTGTCCAAAAACTTCACATCAAAAGCCTTAGCGAAATTTTGTCCGAGATTATGTGATGTCGCAAACTGAAGAGCCTTGCCATCTTGCATCATGGCTTCACATGCATATGTGCAATATGCACCTGCGAATTTCTCTGACTCAGATTTCATACCTGGCACAACTGGAATCGCCATATAATTCTCGGCAAAATCTCGATAGATATCAAGCATCTCTCTCGCCCTCTTGTCTGCATCATCAAAAGTTTCGTGCACAGTGTGTCCCTCTTGCCACAAAAATTCTGTAGTACGGAGAAATAGTCTTGTACGCATTTCCCATCTAACAACATTTGTCCACTGATTGATGAGAAGTGGTAAATCTCGATATGATCTTACCCACTTTGAAAAAACCTCATACATAATAGTTTCTGAAGTTGGTCTTACGACAAGTGGTTCATCGAGCTTTTTGCCTCCTGCATGTGTGACAACTGCTACCTCTGGTGCAAATCCTTCTACATGACTTTCCTCTCTCTTGAGCAATTTCTCAGGGATAAGCATTGGGAAATAAGCATTTTGTACGCCAGTTTCCTTGAATTTTTCATCAAGAATTTTTTGTGTTGATTCCCAAATAGCATAACCATATGGTTTGATAACCATAGTTCCCTTGACTGGACCGTAGTCCGCAAGATCAGCAGCATCGATTACATCTAAATACCACTGCGAATAATCCTCGCTCCGTGGGGTAATTTTCTTTTCTATGTTTTTTTCGTTTGGATTTGAAGTCATATCTTTTTGTATAAAGCCATAATAGTACAAAGAGGGCGATAACTCAACAATATTTTCTGCCTTAAAATTTTAAAATTAAACTAAAACAGCGCGAAAATATCTTTGAATGTCACCACAATCATGAGTCCGATGAGGAGCAAGAAACCAATTGCATTGACCCATCCGACAATTTTTGGATTGAGTCTTCGTCTAATTGTTCCTTCGATAGCGACGATAAGCAATCGTCCACCATCAAGTGCTGGGAAAGGCACAAGGTTAAGCACAGCAAGGTTTGCAGAAATAATTGCTGTGATAACAAGAAGCGCTGAGAACCCTTGTCTTGCAGATGAACCGACAATAGAAGCAATTCCAACTGGACCACTGACACTATTGAGGGCGGCTTTTGCCCCACTGTCAGATGTAAATATTTTTACAATAAAATCATATAGTCCGACTGCAACGTTTTGTAGGAGGTTCCATGAACTCTTTGCTCCATATGTAAATGATTCAAAGAAACCAAGTTTAACTGTTCCGACATCTTGCATCGAAATACCAACTGCTTTTTTACCTGGGACCACGCCGTCTTTTGGTGTGACTTCATAGATTTTATATGCTCCATCTTTTGCATTATTCCCACTTGTTTGTGTACTTGCTTTTTCAACAGTAAACATGACTGTACCACTCGCGCTTGAGATGACATTCTGTACCGCAGCAACAGTGAGTGAAGATGATGCGACTGATAGACTTGCGACACTGCTTTCAACTGCAACTACCGTATCCCCTGCTTCAAGGCCTGCAACCGCTGCAGGACTTCCAGGTGTAGCAAGCATTAAGACGACTGCTTTGTCAGTTACTTTTTCTGCAGGAAAGCCTTCCACAGCAGATCGTGTACCAAACATAAAAGCAAGTGACAACAAAAGCCATGTCGCAATGACATTAAATGTCACACCAGCAATAAGGACAACAGCTTGTTGCCATCTTGGTTTTGACAAAATACTGTCTGGAGTTAATTCATCATTTTCGCTCTCTCCGTGGATTTTCACGTAGCCACCTAGTGGAATGATGTTGAGCGCGAAGCGTGTGCCTCTTTTTACAAAACTAAAAACTCGTGGCGGGAAACCAATGGCAAATTCATCGACACGAATTTTGAATGATTTCGCAGCGAGAAAATGTCCAAGCTCATGAATAAAGACAAGGAAAGTAAGTACAAGTAAAAATATTATTGTTGTTATCATGAGCTGGTTTTATTATTAGTTTTTATTCCGACAGTTTATTTACCGCTTATTGGATAGCTAGTTTGCAATTTCAGTTTCTTTTTTTGTGAAAAGAGTCTCCAACTTTTCTGAGCCTTCTTTTATCTTTTTTTCAACTTCGGCTTTGTTTCGCTCTGCTTCATCTTCACCCATCTCACCTGCCTTTTTCTGAGAGTTGATATCGTCCATCACTTCATTTCTTTCACGGCGGAGTGCAACACGCGCATCCTCTAATTTGTCCTTTGCAACTTTGACGAGCTGAATTCTTCTCTCGCCTGTGAGCTCTGGGAAAATCACTCGAATACCTGATCCATCTGTAACAACTGAGACACCGAGGTTACTGACCGTGAGCGCTTTCTCAATTGATTTAATCTGAGAGTTATCCCATGGACTGATTCTGATTGTCTTAGAATCTTCATTTGAAATAGTTGCAAGTGAAGAGATTGGCATTTCACTTCCATATGATTCTACTCGCACACCATCGAGAAAAGAAATAGACGCTCGGCCTGTTCGGATACCAGAAAGTTCCTTTGCAAGCCATTCTTCTGTGCCTTTAATTTTGTTCTGTAAATTTGTGAAGTTATAAGCCATAAATGTAGATATCTATATGTATTAATTCTGTGTTTTTCTATAATTCTTAAATATAGGTGCATTTTAGCACAATTTTACTTTTTTTCATCTTGGACAGGTTCTTAGAGTCTTAGAGTCGGACCGCTAAATACTCGAGGAGCATCTTTATTGAATTGCCGGGTGCGTGCATATATTTTGATACAGTGGCACAAATTTCGAGGGTCTGTGCTCTTTCTGAAATTGACTGCTTATTTACTGCGGTCTTTGATGCGGTCTTTTGGTCACCCTGGTCACCAGCGACAACAGCCTCCATTTCATTTATAAAATTCCATACTTCGCTGATTGATATTGTTTCTTTGTCGAGCGCTGTGTGTATGTCTTTGACAGTCGCAAGTCGTGAGTCAATTCCTGAAATCAAGAAATTTTCTGCATTCAGTAATTTATTTTTTTCTTTCGAACCTGCATTTGTTGAAATACCATTTGATATGTCATTTTCTGAGCCTGCACTATCTAGATCAAAAGCTGTATGCAATACAGAGAATCTTGAACGAAGCGTTGGTATAAGGTGCGGTAAAAAGTCTGTGACCAAAATAATATGCGAACCCTGTGGTGGCTCTTCAGAGATTTTGAGAAGTGCATTTTGTGCCTGCTCTGTAATAGTTGTTGCATATACAACCACAATCACCTTATCGCCTTTTACAGGTTTTCGAAGGAGTGCATCGTGTATGAGGTGTGCTTCATCAACACCAAGCTTTTCTGCTACATATGAAAAAGTCATCAAATCTGGATGTGTTTTTGGAAAACCAAGAGTTGTCTCCAGGTGCGAAAGTATTGATTTAAATTTTTGCAGATTACCCTCAATCAATTCTGCATGATGCGTGAGTATAGACATGTATAACTATTATTGCCTAAATATTTGTTTTAGCAATATTACTCTGTTATCTCTTACTAATAATAGTCTTTTTATATGTATCGAGGTGATTGAGTGCCTCGCCTGTACCCTTTACGACGCAATACAATGGGTCATTTGCGAGAATAGCCTTTACACCAGTCCGTCTATATACGAGCTCTGTGAGATTACGGAGCTGTGATGATCCACCAGTCATTATGATGCCGTTGTCAATAATGTCAGACGCAAGTTCTGGTGGAGTCTCCTGTAATACATCTTTAATAGCCATAATCATTTCGCGCAATTCTTTTGCAATCGCTTTTACAATTTCATTTGTTTTGACGTCTACAGAGCGTGGAAGTCCGGTGAGAAAGTCACGTCCTTTGATTGTGAGTACGAGTTCTTCTTCGAGTGGAATAGCTGAGCCGACATGGATCTTGATATCCTCCGCTGTTCTATCACCGATGGCGAGGTTATAGGTTTTCTTAATGTAATCTGTGATAGCTGCATCAATTCTATTTCCCGCACATTTAACTGAAGTACATGCAACAATACCTCCAAGTGAAATAACGGCAACATCTGTTGTGCCACCGCCAATATCAACAATCATATGCCCCACTGCTTCTTGAATTGAAATACCAGCTCCGATTGCAGCAAGGATTGGTTCTTTGACGACATAGGCTTGTTTTGCTCCGGCCTTGATTGCGGCTTCGATAACTGCACGTCTCTCGGTCGATGTCACACCAGCTGGTACTGAAATCATTACCTCTGGTTTCCAGATATTCCATTTGCCGAGCGCTTTGTTTATAAAATATCTAAGCATCGCCTCAGTCACACGATAATCTGCAATAACACCATCACGCATCGGTCTGTACGCGATGATACTGTCAGGAGTTTTACCAATCATATCCTTTGCATCGAGACCCACTGCGAGGATGCGATTGTCTTGCTCTGAAACAGCCACAACTGAAGGTTCATTGAGAATAATTCCTTTGCCAGGAAAAAATACGAGTGTGTTTGCAGTTCCGAGGTCAATGCCTAATTTTTTTGAGAAAATACCCATGCGGTTATATTACCTTCTTTTGCCCCATGTCACAATCTTGACTATTTTAGCCAGAGTAACATATTTATGATAAAGAGCCGTGGACTTTGGTGTCCACGGCTCTTTTGAAGCCGGAGTTAAATCAGCTGGGATGAATTGAAGAGAACTGATTAATCGCCATTGCAAATACCATTACTTCAAATGGTGAAGGTCTACTTGCAATCCAGCCAATCTGTTTTTGCACCTCCTTATACTGTTCCTTACTCATTTCTGCGTTCTCATTTAGTAAATTGATGACAGATTGAACAAAAGCATGCCGGAAGGGTGGTAATTGCTTGTCTGAAGGATCGAGAGTGCCGGCAATGTCACTTAGAGCTTTTTTAGCATTCATTTTTTTATAGGTTTGGGTTGTTTGACTACATCTTTTGAAACTCATAAAGTTCTAAAAGATGTAGTCAAGACATTACTCTCAAAAAAGATAAGTCTATTAAAGGAATGCAACCTAAAGAGTCAGGTGTTTCTGATTGCCACAATAACACAGTTATTAATATATGTAAATAATTATACCCAAATATCTTACAAAGAGTTTTTTGAGAAAAATAAACCTTCTTCTCTCGCTCTATGTCCCGTTTTTTCGAACAACTCACGTGCCATTACCTGTAATTCATTTTTATCTTTTTTTGATATGAATTTAATGGTGTGTCCAGTAGACTTTGCACATATATATAAATAAAATATTTAGATAATCATGAAAAAAGTTAATTCAAGTATGAGCAAATCAATTCCACTACCTATAGATAGACCAGAGAGTGCACAGAGCCCGTCTTCGAGCCCATCTTCAGAAAGATTTGATGATAAATTAAATCAATTTGGTGAAAATTTGTACAGCAAAATCATGTCAGATATGCGGAGTGTACTCTTTGATACAATGGAATTGCAGAGAAATTATTTTGATAAAAAATTCAAAGACCTCACACAGCGCATCGACTTACTTATTTCAGATACCGCAGTTAGACAGAATTTAATCGAAGCAAGAGTCACAACACTCGAATCCTAAAGTAAAAGTCACCAAAGGAAAAGTCCGGACCCCCTTGCGAGGATCCGGACTGGATAGATGTTCTAGGTATATCTCACGTGAGTCAAGGTCACGGAAACTGATTACAGCGATTGGTTTTGTATCCACACAACGATGCACCAACAACAGTGCGACGCGGTTAGTTACAGGCAGCAAACCTTTTGTCTGGAATTTTTTCCATCGAACACCCGTCCTGGGTTTGAGGCGCTAGTTATCGCCGCTGTCGCCCAGGATCGAACGGGATACCAGGAGTGAAGCCGGGGTTGTCCCGCATGAGCGCGAGCGCTGCCGCACTCAATGCTGAATGTTCATGGCTTCCATTGCTGTTACTGAGAGGCTGGTTTGCCTTCATAGTCAATGTTCCTTTCATTTTGGGCTTGTTGTTTACTGAGGACATTCCTTGGTGTGAATTAGCCGAAGCTCAAAAGGGTGATATATACTGCTTGGAATTTGCCAAGACAATTGAGTCACCTCCTAAACCTCAACCGAGGTTTTTTTCTACAGAGACAAAGAACTGTCACTTATATAATTACACATTTTCCCACTTTGTAAACAAGGCGCAGACTTTTACACCTACAATACACACAACGTAGTATGCCTGGTATATTATTTACAAAAAACAAAAACCCTTGTCCTTAGGCGTATTTTCTGACAATATACAGATGTGTATCTCATTGGACTATACCCTATTGTCAAAGGTGGTTGGACAGAAGAATTACAGTACTGGTCAAAAGACCCAATCCCTCCAGGATCAATCATAGAAGCCCCACTCCGGAACAAGCAAATATCTGGTCTAGTTTTTAAATGCGTACCTGTACAAGAGGCCAAAGGAGAAATTAAATATGCGGATTTCAAAACTAAAAAAATAGAATCAGCAACACCTATTGATATTGTCCGACCTGAATTTATCCAAGCATCGCTCAAGACAAGTACTTTTTTTGTACAAAATATTGGCAGTCTACTCAAGGCAGTCATACCTGCATGCGCTTTTGCTGATTTTGAAAAAAATAAAAAGGATAAAAAAACTGAGGCACGCGAAGCACAGCAAACAGAAAAGCATGACAAGAAAGCAAATATCGAAGCAATTTCAACTAACACCGAAGACAGACACAGCACATACAGAAGCCTCATCCGCGAAGAACTAGCACGCAAAAAATCAATACTCCTCATCGCACCGACGACAAGAATCGCAGATCAATTATATGAGTCAATAAAAAAAGGTATTGAGCATGTCACATATTTGGTACATAGCTCGCTTTCAAAAAAGAAAATTGCCGAGGTGTGGGCTGAAGCAATACAAAATGAACGAAGTGTGGTCATTATCACTACCCCACATTTTATGTCTATACCAAGACATGATATTGAAACATTAATTGTAGAAAGCGAATCCTCACGAGGCTACCG
The DNA here is from genome assembly GCA_964627085.1 of uncultured Candidatus Saccharibacteria bacterium. Classification (GTDB taxonomy): domain Bacteria; phylum Patescibacteriota; class Minisyncoccia; order Phycocordibacterales; family CAIZLB01; genus DALYDD01. The sequence continues at coordinate 40,294 of CAZVIP010000002.1, forward strand.
CACTTTCAATTCACCCTTGTTCGACTGGAAAAAACTTATCGAGAATTATTCAAAAGAACTCGGAGCAAGACTTGTCTACGGCGATACTTTCCTTAGTCTCGACACTATATATCGCGTCCATAATCATGAGATATATGAGATATTTCCTCTTTCGTACAGAATACAGCAAGATGCCGAGGTTATATTGATAGACATGGTTGAAGCAAAACAAAAGACTGGAAAATATTCAGTCCTCAGTGAAGAGCTTGTCTCAATGATTGAATATGCACAGAAAAAGAATCAACAAATATTTATTTTTGCATCACGCCGTGGACTATCACCACAAACCATCTGTTCGGACTGTGGCAAAACAGTTATCTGTAAAGTCTGCAAAGCCCCTGTTGTACTACATAAAACAAATAAAGGTGAAAGATATTTCCTTTGCCATCATTGCGGAAAAGACAGAAGTGCACTCGAGGCATGTAGTAAATGTGCGAGTTGGAATTTGACCACTATTGGAATAGGAAGCGATACAGTGTATGAAGAAGTTAGAAGACTATTTCCGGAGACACCACTCTTTCGCCTAGATAAAGATAGTGCAAAAGGCGATAAAGAAGCCAAGAAAATTGCCAAAGAATTCTCAGAATCCAAAGGCGGTGTACTCATCGGAACAGAGACCGCACTCTCATATATTGAGAAAGTGAAATTGGTTGCAGTCGCATCGATGGATAATCTTTTCTCTATCCCTGATTTTCGAATCAATGAAAGAATCGCGCATATCTGTATGCGATTATTTGAAATTGCAGAATCATATTTACTGATCCAAAGCAGAAAAACCGATTCAGAAATCTTGCGCGCCATGAACTCAAAGACACTTGCAGATTTCGTCAAAGAAGAGCTTGCTATGCGTGAAATGCTTTCATACCCACCCTACACATTAATGGGCAAAGTAGAACTCTCGGGTGACCTCGACACCATCACAAAACAAGCCAAGAAAATCGAAACTCTACTCGCAGAACAAGATCCACTCATTTTCCCTGCTGTTATCCCAAACAAAAAAGGTAGTGCACTTCACCTCTTGTTCACACTTCCAAAAGACATCTGGGAAAAAGAGACCCGTATACACACTGAGCTCTATCAAAAACTAGTATTGATATCAAAGATCTCACCAGTCCTCATAAATCCAGAATCATTTTTGTAATTTTTTTCTAGCTACAGGACTTCTGACCGCGAGCCCGCAATTTTACCTGCCTTTATTTTTTAATTTACTTTTTTTATTCACGTTGGGCAATTTACTTTTTCTCAACAACGCGCACGGCCTCTTTCATTATTTCTCTTGGTAGTACTATAAAAGAATACAAACCAACAATAATCGCGAGAATTGAAAACTCCAAACCTTTCAGCGGTAAGACACCGATAATAAACTGAAGTCCAAAAAGACTAAATAAAGAATATGAAAAAGCGGACCCACATGCGGCGCAACCATATCCAATAAAAGCCAATATGGCTGTCCACAAACCACCACCGCTCCACTGATATACCACCGAAGCTTTTTTACCCCTGACCCTAAGAAGCTCAAAGAACAAGATCAGATCGGCAACAAAAACCAATGCAGAGATTATCAACAAGACATACTGTGTTAGTCCCACAAACTGATAACCATGGATACCCAGACTAAACAAATCACAGACTGAATTCCAGATCCCATACCCTTCACCGCGAATAGTTCGCACCAAAGGTAAGACCTGAATCAATATCGTACCCCAAAACAATACACACCCAGCAAGTATCGCAATTAATACTGTGCTAGGTGTTCGTATTGATTTGATGTATATTTTTGAAAAGTCTCTAATCACAATTGATTACACTTATTCCCTATATACGATATACAGGGCGCCGACTACGAAAGATTATCTTGAATCTCTAATTGCCTTATCGATGATTTTCTTAACTTGTTCATATGGATATGCACCACCGATGACGAACTTGTTCCCTTTTGTTGAGATAACAATTGTATACGGTGTACCCTGCGCTCCAGCATCTGCACCAGATTTTACCATTGAGGCAACAATTCCAGCTGTCTCCTTTGATGTGTAACAGTTGTTGAAAGCTTTGATATCCTTAACACCAGCTGCAGCAGCAAGCGCTGGAAGTGTCTTTAAATCGAGTCCATCATTTGATTTTGTTGTTGAAAAGATTCCATCAATGAAACTCCAAAAAGCTTCATTGCCTGCAACCTTAGCCACACATTCTGAAGCTATTGCCTCATCTGTTGCTTGTTCGTGGAGTTGTGTCAGTGGAAAATGTCTGTAGGCCCAAGCGATTTTTCCAGCAGGACCATACTCAGCAAAAATCTGATTCATAGTCTCATGAAAATCTTTACAGAAAGGACATTCGAGATCTGAATATTCAATAACCTGTACTTTCATTTTGAAATCATCTCCACCTCGAAGATGATCTGCTGAAGTAATCGGTGGAACTTCAATATCTGATGTACCTGCAGGTCTTGCACTTGTTTGGATAATGATAGCAACCACAATAACGGCAATTGCAATTATTGCACCAATAAATGATCCTGGCTTATTTGACTTAGTCGATGTAATATCATGTGTATTCATGGCTGTAATTATGCCATAATTGAAGCTAACGTACAGTGGATATATCAAAAAAACATCAAAACACCAATAAAATGCATAATTTAGGCCCTAAAACTAAATCTAAAAAACAAGTTCCTGAGATTGTCCAGGTTGGCCACCCTGCCCTGCACAAACCCGCCAAAGAAGTACCTGTGGAAGAAATTGGCACAGCAAAAATAAATGACGTCATCGAGCAGATGATTCTTGCTCTTGAATCGCAAAGAGATGGCGTAGGTATCGCCGCTCCACAAATCGGAGTGAGTCTACAAATTTTTATTGTTGCTGGTTTTGTCTATGACCGAATTAAAATTGCAGACATCAAAAAGAAATACAGCAATATGATCGGTGTCCTTTCTTCAGAAGAAATCAAAGAAAAAATCAAGGCGGAAGTAAAATTGCTCAAGAAAAACCCGCATCATATTTTCATCAACCCTGTCATCACAAAAGAATCGAAAGAAAAAAAATGGATGGACGGCGAAGGATGTCTCTCAGTAAGATGGCTCTATGGTAAAGTGTATCGCTCAACAAAAGTAAGTATCAAGGCATATGACAAAAAAGGTAAACAAACTGAGAGAGGTGCGAGTGGCTTCCTTGCCCATATTTTCCAACACGAAGTCGATCACCTTGCCGGTATTCTATTTATAGACAAAGCAAAAGACCTCGAAGAATTCGATCCTGAAGACATTAAAAAAGAGCAAAAGAAAAAAGACAAAAACGATGAACTCTAATTCAAATTTGCATTCAATAGATGGTGTCCAGCCGACACAAGTCAGCGCGCTTGCACCAACAAAAACAGAAGAGATTCCAGAATGTCGTTTTGTATTTTTTGGGACATCAGAGCTTTCAGTTATTGTCCTCAAAAAGCTTCAGTCAGTTGGCCTTATACCCTCTGCAATAATTACAACACCTGATAAACCAAAAGGGAGAAAACTTGTCCTCACACCACCTGACTCGAAGGTGTTTGGCATGGAGCATAATATACCCGTACTTCAATTTGCAAAACTAGACGAAGATGCGATTGCGGAAATCAAAAAAATAGAATGTGATTTTTACCTTGTCGCCTCATATGGGCTGATTATTCCCCAGTCGATTCTCGATATTCCAAAACTCGGTGTCCTCAATATTCACCCGTCACTTCTACCTATGTATAGAGGCGCGTCCCCTATTCAACAAGCAATACTTGATGATAGACATGCTACTGGCATAACAATTATGAAGATGGACGCCAAAATGGACCACGGCCCGATACTCTATCAAGCAAAAAGACAAAACCAATTAGATTGGCCAAAGACATATACCGAACTTGAACATGAACTTGCGATACAGGCAACAAATGCGCTTTTGCACATACTTCCCTCTTTTCTCAAAAAACAAATTATTGAGATCGAGCAAAATCACGGTGATGCGACATTCACCAAAAAAATCCAAAAGGTTGATGGTCTAATTGATACAGAAAAACTAACAGGTGAAATCGGTCGCGCACAATTCCTCAAATTTTGTGCATATGAAGTCTGGCCTACGACATATTTTATAATCAAGAAACAAGGTGTCGATACAAGAATCAAAATCACAAAAGCACATTGGGATCGCGAATCTGCAAGTATGATGATTGACAGAGTTATACCTGAAGGACAAAAAGAAACTGACTACGGCGATTTTCTTGAGCGAGTGAAATTATATTATTAAATTATAGAATCAACATAAAAACACCCGAGCTTGGCCCAGGTGTTTTTATGTTGATTGTTCTAAGCCTGATATTTGGCCACCTAAAACACAGTCTCGGCACAGACACACGTCTACACACCAAACTTAAATATGTGTTTGATTTTTATCGCCCCTTTTTTGAAGAGGGATTGTCTTTTATCTTTTTTTGAACTCAATACCTCTTTTGCTTCGTCCCGAACCATGTCTATAGCTTTGTATAAATCTGATTCTTCACATTCAACCCGAGTATACTGTCCACCGTTGGTAATATTAAGCTCTGCCCTAAAGATATCTCCATGTTTATGATGGTTTGATACCTTACCTAAATCTGCCTCGATCATTGCACCCACTGAAAGAAATTTTTCGAGTGTCATTACCCGTCTGACGAGGTAATCGTGAATAGCACTTGTAATTTCAATATGCGATCCTTTTACAATTATGTTCATTGCTTATGTTATTACCAAACCGAACATTATGTGCACATCCAAAACCGAATCGGTTTGTATATTGCTTGTAACACAATAATTATACTATGACTTTTGATTTGTAAACAATGAATGTTTCGTGGCTAAATACAGCCCTACATCACATAGGATATGTAAGTGAGCTAGAGCGAATATCTAAATTTGAATTGCCAGATGTCCCCCAAATTAACAATAAAAGTCTTACCAAAAATTCTCACAATTCGCACCTGAATCTTATTGTTCTCCGGGTTTTTGTCTAAATATTCACGCACAGCTTCTGGGTTATCTGTAATAATTCCAGTGATACCAAGCCTTTGCAGATGATTGATTTTTTGCAAATCATTTATTGTCCACATATACACAGGTTTTTGCTCATCGATAAATCTCCGAATAACATCGCTTGCCCGAAGACCCTCCTCAACACTAATGGCATCCATAGATAAAATATCTGCATCGTCTGTTTTGCTATTCGGGAGACTGTATATATATAGATTTGTTTTTATATCTGAATAAAGAGACTTCACATCAAGCAACAAAGGGAGGTCAAATGAACCAACATATGAACAAGTGAGCATGTTATGTGAAATTAACTTTTCACGAAGTTGATGAGCAATTTCGATCGAATCATTTTTCGTACCATAGTTTTTGATTTCAAAGAGCCATGTCTTTTTACAGTCGAAGTTCCTGTTATCAAAAAAACCATCGAGTGTAGTGAGATTTATTCCACTTTCTTGTAGCTCAGCAAGTGTGAGTTCTTTTAATTTATCACCGCGACCGAAGCTCTGTAAACTTTCGTCATGAAAGAATACAATGGTGCCATCTTTGAGCATTTGTAAATCTGTCTCTATACCATCTGCGCTACCAATTGTAATTGCACCTTGAAATGCGCTTGTAGTATTTTCTTCAGCTTTTGAAAGACTGGCACTTGCATACTGCCCCCTATGCGAGATGACCTCTGGTGATTTACCCGAACTCGGTGGTATAAACACATTCATGAATATATTTACGGAGAAAATAAAAAGAACGAAGACAATAACACCGAATGTCAGTATTCTTTTTTTCTGTGCAAAAAGCCAAACGACATGACGATTCTTCAAAAGTGCGAGTGCATGTTCATGCTCCGCCTCAGTTTCTATACCAAGTGCAATTGGATTTCGCACCTCGAGGTATGCAGTTAGCGCAGTTACCACGCTCGGTGCGACAAGGATAGATAAAAGAGCAGTACTAATAAATACCCAGCTACTATAAAATAATATGTACACGCTCGCAGGTAATACACTAAAGAATAACCCCACCAAACCATTTAACAGCGAAACGAAAACAAGCAAAGACACTGCCGTCCCTGCGATGAGTAATAAAGAAATCAAAGCCGGCCACAATACACCAAAAGTCAAAAAATGCCTGAGACTCTTTCTCTTAAATGTAATTAACCAAGATGCTCGAAGCGATCCAAACAGACTAATTCTCCTTGTTGCAAAAATATGAAATGTAAAAACAGATCGATAGAAAATAAATGCAAATACAACAAGCGCACATTGATATAGTGTATGGAGCGCACCAGATTTCAAAAGCTCTCCCGTCACAAAATCAGGCAAAGCAAAATTTCTAAACACCGAGGGTCCAATTTGGAAAACAGGAAATAGAATAAATGCAAAGAAAATAATCAATACACTTGTCAGTCCATATGCATGAAAAAGCCCCAAAGCTTTTTTTGCAGAATACCTTAGGGTCGCAAGCTGGCTCGGCCTCTCCGCCCTTGTATATGAATGACTAATGTGAACAAGTCCAACAATTTCGGTAATTGATGTGAATAGAAGTATAAGCGTACAAAGTGAAAGCAAAACTAAATATGTACCATCCACAAAACCAAATAAATCACCGTTAATTGGTGTATATCCAGTTTTGATTTGAGCAACGGTACTAAGGACAATAGCAGCAACCGTACCAACAATGACATTGATACCTCTCATCAAAATTTCAAACAATAAAAGATCTTCGCCTCTATGTCTTAGTATATTTAAAAAGCGCTTATACACATTCATTACGCTCTATCATACCAAATTTAATTTCATTTTATCTACAAAACAAAAAACACACGGTGTATCCTGTGTGTTTTTTGTCGAAAAGTTTACTTATGCTTTCTTTATGCTTTTTTACCGAGTGAAAGCTTGATTGAACCTGTGTCGAGACAGAAAATTGCAGCAGAGACAAAGAGGAGTACCACATCAAGTTCCGCTTTTTTGAAATCACCACCTTTTACTTTAAATATAGCAACAAGCATGATGACTGCAAAAAGCGAAGCGACTACACGCGGGAATATACCTAGGATAAGCAAAAGCCCACCAAGAGTCTCAATTGTTGCAACTAGATATGCAAGAAATGGTGCAAATCCGAGTGTCTGGAAAAAACCAATAACACCTTCCATGCTTCCAAACTTAGTAATACCGTGGTACATGAATACCGCACCTACGATTAATCTAATAATGAAAAGCCCTGTATTTGGGCAAGTTTTGATTGATTTCATTTATGTATTTTATAAGTAATTAATGTCAACAATTTACACAGTGATTATATCAGCATTTTGAAGTCAGAAAAAGGCTGTACCATAGACATACATACCCCCACCTTTGTCTGTGCACCAGAATGGATTATACTAATAGGTAATTAAAATTTAAGCTAAATTTAGCAAACACATATGAATATATTAGTATGGATTATTTTTGGAGGAATTTCAGGTTGGATTGCATCAATCTTTATGGGTACAAATGCAAGCCAGGGTTTTATCGGTAATGTGATTACAGGAATACTCGGTGCGATTATCGGAGGATTTTTGATGACTCATTTTGGTAAAGTGGGAGTCACAGGATTCAATGTATATAGTTTCGTGGTTGCAGTCATTGGTGCGATTGTACTTATCGGTATCGCAAGATTGATTTTTTAATTTAATTCATTTGGATTAAAGAGTGCTCTCGACACACCATCGACACAACTCGCACTACATGAAGATCATTTCTGAATATACAAATAAAACACCCGCTATAACTAGCGGGTGTTTTATTTAAGTGTCCAGATGATTAAATACTATTTCAAAAGAAAGTTATTTAATGTGATCCGAAGCGCTGGATTACCAACTACTTCGTCGATCGCCACCACCGAAGCCACCTCGATCGCCACCGCCAAAGCCTCCTCGGCCTCCTCGGTCACCACCGAAACCACCTCGTGATCCACCACGGTCACCACCACCGAAAGATCGACGTGGAGCGCCTTCTTCTTTTGGTCGTGCAACGTTAACAGTAAGAGTTCGTCCTTCGAAGTCATTGCCATGGAACATGGCAATAGCCTTCTGAGCATCATCAGCTGATGCCATTTCTACGAAACCGAAACCTTTTGATCGGCCAGTCATTTTATCCATGATAATCTGAGCTGCGTCTACTGTTCCAGCCTGTGAAAAGGCTGCTCGTAATGCATCTTCAGTGGTTGAGTAAGGCAAACCACCGACATATAACTTTTTTTCTTCCATTGAATTTTCTACTTAATTTAATGCGTACAGGGTAGATAATTGCTCTAAATGGCCAGAACCTACCTTGTATCGCAAGGGAAACCGAAACATTACTCATCTTAAGAACGACTCTCTAGCACCGAAATAAGTACTCTATATCGCACTCCACGAATCTATAACTCGAAATACCCTTATTGGTACAATAGCACACATTGACAGTGTTTACAAATAGTTAGTTAATTTGGTTTTTGTCATTTATGAGGCGAATCTACCTACAATAATTAGGGTTATCTATTTAACTGTGTCATAGAACACAATTTAACTTGCTATATGTCAATATGAGCACATACTAACTATGTGGTAACAGATATCACCGATGCGGTGCACACACAATCTCGTTCATAGAATTCACATTTGAAGACTTCTCCTCCTCCGCATTTCCCCGACAAGGAAATACCGCACTACATTAAAATCAGATATGCATATAAACCCTCCCAGGTTTCGTGACAAAAAATCACATGTAAATAAACTTAGATTAGATATTTCTTACTTCATAATTAATTATCACAACAAATATGAAAAATATCACAATGAAAAAATTAGGCACAAAGATTCTAGCGATCACAAGTCTTTCACTTGCACTTGCAATCACATTAGCTATTCCAGCTGTTGCGAGCGCTGACGCACTTTACAGACAATTACAAACTGGCATGAGAGGAGATGATGTTTCATCACTCCAAAGCTTCCTTGCAAAGGATGCAACTCTTTACCCACAAGGACTTGTTACAGGATACTTCGGTTACCTTACAAAGTCTGCGGTTTCTAACTTCCAGACAAGAAATGGTATTGCATCTGTAGGCCGAGTAGGACCAGCAACACTCCCAATTATTAATGCCCAGCTGGCAAATGGTACAGGAGTAGTTACAGGTGGACGTTCAGCGTCAATTGTAAATGTAAATATCTACACATCTCGTAACTCAGCACAGGTTAACTGGAATACGGACGAGCTTGCAAAAGGTGTAGTCTACTACAGTACAACACCACTTGATACATACGAACGAACAAACTCAGTTGACGTTAGTGGTATGTCAGCAATGCTTGATACAAACCTACGAAGTGTCCAGACAGTTGCTCTTCCAAACTTACAGGCAAACACTACTTACTACTACCTTATCTACACAACAGATCAGGATGGAAATGTAAGTGTCACTTGGCCATCAAGTTTCCAGACAACAAACTAGTTTCTGTTAATACAGCAAACTAATTGGAAGACAACTTGCATTGGGTACATAAAGGTTGTTATTCCAAACGGGTTACATTGTAGCTAGTCATATGACAAAATTACCGGTGTAATCATATACAAACCTACAAACATAAAAGCGCCAGTGATGGCGCTTTTATGTTTTATTCCTTACCATACACCCCATCAAATGGATGTGAATTTTTCTTCAACAAAACATGAACTAAATACCTCGCCATAACCATCGAGGTGAGCTGAAGCCCTGCACCGCAAATGCGACTCATATTCCCTTTCTGTGAGAAATGCGGAATACCCTTTTTCGAGAGACCATACATACCTGTCCATGCATATTCAAAATCAATATCCAAGGTTGGGAAAATCCTTTTGATGAAAGAGGTCATACTTTTAAAATGCACCTTATTTAAGGTTCTGTCTTTTTCAATACTTTTCGTTTGTTCATCACCAGATCCAACGAGCAGCCTCTTATCTTTTGTGACTTTGAAATAATGATAATTTACCAATTCATTTTCTATCATCATGTCATTGTCTTCGAGCTTCAAGAATTTGAGCTCTGCTGGGGTGAGTGTTCGCGTGATACCAATTGTAGTCCGAAAATGATTGATTGGATTTTTTTCATCATAACTATCGGTCGTGAAAATAATATGTTTGTATGAAATATTTGCACCAGATGAAGTTTGAGCGACTGATTTTTTGACTGTGCCAGTTTTTGTAATTCCTGAATTTTCGAAAATTGCTGCACCATGTTTGACTGCAAGCAATGCAAGTTCCTGTACGAGTGCAAGCGGATTAACCGATAGGCCTTTGTGAACTTTTTCTCCGAATACATAACCTTCAATGTTGATATCTTTTTTGATTTCAGATCGATTCACAGCGCTGACCCATTTGTTCACTTTCTGCCTAATGATTAAATCTTTTGTTACCGCCTCAGCACCCTTGATATCATGTGCAAGTACATAGACATCTGTCTCTTCTAAGTCGCACCTAAGTTTTTCTTCGATAATTATTTTTTTGATGAAAGAGTACATTTCATCGTGCGCTGTCCAGTATGACTTTGTAAACTCTTCGCCATATTTTTTGATGAGCATTTCGGAATTTGTTCCCTCGAGTTCTGTCAAAATCATTCCTGCAGAAAAGCCTGTAGCACCACTTCCGATGGTGTCTTTTTCGACAAGGATAATTTTGCCAGCATTCTCTTTTGCCAACAAATAGGCCGTCATGATACCCGATATCCCGCCACCAACAATTAAATAATCGCAATCTAAACTCCCCTCTGCGGCTGGAAATTCAGTGCTATGTGGATTTGTCCAAAATGAATTTTGCATAGAATACAAGCAATTATAGTTTAGAAAGGTACCTAAGAAAAGTAGTGTGAAAAATAAACAAAAAACCGCCCGGTTGCAAAGATGAGACTTGATAGTCCCACCTTTGCAACAAAGACGATTACCTTACACAAACACTGGAACAACAGTTGCCACAAGTCTTATGCCCGGACCCGGGAGTATCCCTTTGGTATCACAAGGTTCCAGCACGCCGTCTATCAATCTAAATTCAGTAACTCTGCTCCAGTCAAAGCCCGTCTCATGCGGAAACTGACCGCCACATAATTGTCTGACTTGGTTTGGAGTAAAAGAGTTTGGATTGTTGCCAGCAGGATGATGAACAATAACAGGTTCATCTTTCACAGATGACTTAGGTGCATTTTGCAACCAGATTGGCGCTGTGCGCAACCAATCAAAGCCACTGTGCTTTTCTGAGTATCGTCGCCGTTGTTCAATACTTACTGTCCCAAGCAGGCAGACTTTGTCCGGCTCCTGAAACGAATGATACAAAGTCTGGACCTGGTGCCATGCTTCTTCTTCCGTTCTCCCTCTTCCGATCATTGTTTTGAAGAAGCTTTCCTCACAACTAGGCACAGTCTTATAACCAAACTGCCAGAGCGGGAAGATATCGCCTGGTTTGATGGGTGCGAATCTGGGTGTGCTCACTTTGCACCTCCATTTCCATCTTGGGTCACAACGGGTTGCTGGTATGCCAGCAATGCCGATTTCAACCAGTTATTGATGTAGATCAGAATTGCACCAAGGGCAATTGTTAGGAGTATTATCATTGTGATAACGAATGGGATGTCTCGTGGTTCTGCCAGCCTTGCGTCACCGTTAAGTGCCATCTTGGCGAGGCAGACTGCTGAAACAGGGCACCCAAGAGCAATCACCCAAATAAGTGTTAATACCGCTGCGCGCATTAGCTTCAGAAACGCCATATCCATTTCTAGTGTCATTTTCATTTTATGAAAGATTTGAAGGTTCAATTGCCGGACAGGCGAATAGTTTACATCCAGTGTGAATGTTCTAGTCCAAAAAGACAATACAATATATCTGACTTAGTGTCTAGTTATCCAGTTATTTTGCAATCGCTTCAATGTGCGCAAATATATTTCTCTTTCCACATATAAAATTCAAAAAAAACAAAATCTAAAAATCTGATAAAATATATTCATATGCAAAAAAGTTCCAATACTGAGCCCGCTATACAACAAAAGATTTCAAGCGGTACCGTGCACAATACCCCAAAGGACATGAAAGATGCGTTAGCTTCAAAGACCTTATCTACGACTTGGAATGGTTTGACTCCCCTTGCCCGAAACGAATGGATCTGCTGGGCGACTTCAGCAAAAAAATCTGAGACCCGCGAGCGCCGAATTAGAATCATGTCAGAGAATTTAGCCAAAGGAAAAAGAAGACCATGTTGCTGGGCTGGTTGCATACATAGATAGCATGGAGGGTAATTATTATTGTTAAACAAATAATTAAAGAAAAAACCACCAGCGAACCGGTGGCCTTTCCCGATTAGTTGGTGGATTATTTCGCGGCAACCGCGTGAGTGTGAATGATTTTACTTACTTTAAAGTCTAACGCGTCGCCACCATCCTTGTAGAAGCGATTCTCAATCGGGGCAGACTTCACATTTTTAAACCCTGCGGACTCCAAGTCTGCCGAGATTAGCATGGGATAGAAATCTCTTTTTACAAGTTCGAGATAGCCTTGCGTCATCGACTCGATAAAAGACACTTCCTTACCCGGCTTCAGTATTCTGAAAAACTCTCTCAACACTTTTAAGATATCTATTGGATATTTGTATCCAAAACAGACAGAGACAGCATCGAAAGAATTGTCTGGAAAAAAATCCAGCTCACAGCCATCGGCCAATTGATCCAAATTACAGCAAATTCTTCTTGCATTCGGATAATCATATCGAAGCAAAGACTCTTCGCACCCATCGATTGCCACCAGACTTCTTGCGGTTGAATGTCGGAAATATGTTCGGTGACCAGATAAGGCCTCAAGAACTGTCCCCACACTATACCTACTCGACAGCAAGTTTCTCACTGCATTTGTGTTGTAGGGGTCAAGATATTCTTTCATCGTCTGCGCCCCTTGAATCCATAACGCCCCTGGGGAGCGATAATCAACTTCTGGCATTTGCAATATCTTTAGCTGATCAAGTATCTGCAGAACCGTCGGATGCTTAGAGTCCTTGTGGGTCAAATATGCTTCATGCAAGTTCAATGCCAATTGTTTTGCCGCAGGGACATCATCCAAGTGAACACTGAAATTGAAGAGCATGGGGTTTTCGATCATCCAATCAACATAATCGAAGTTGCGTGGGTCTAGTTCTGTGAGACTAGGTAGGAAAACATTCCTCCTTTTATATTCTACAGGCACAGGTGCTACAGAGTCTGTGACTTCATGATATGTAACCATGTTCAAATCTCCTTTCTATTGATTGAGTTAATGGTTTTACGAAAAAGAACAACGGTAACTTTATATCATAAAAAATAGATGTTGTCCAATGTTTTAAACCCTTTAAGCAAGAAATATGCAGACAGATTAAAGTCAGAAAATAATTGCATTGAATGTAAAATTATAGCACCACATATAAATTGCATCTTTTTGCACAGACCCTACCTACAATAAATTGTAATTGATGTATACTGTTTCGATTATGATTATGACAATATTTTTACTTATTATTGGTTTTGTTTTTCTTATCAAAGGTGCAGACCTGCTTGTTGATGGATCTTCATCGGTTGCCAAACGGTTTGGAATCTCAGACTTAGTAATTGGCCTCACAGTTGTTGCATTTGGTACCTCAGCACCAGAGCTGATCGTCAATCTTGTCTCTGCCATACAAGGTAATTCAGAAATTGCAATCGGAAATATTCTGGGGAGTAATATCGCAAACATCCTCCTTATACTTGGTGTCACTGCAATAATCTTTCCACTCGCTGTCCAAAAAACAACAATATGGAAAGAGATACCTTTTGCCCTATTGGCAGTCCTCGTGCTCGGCGTTATGTCAAATGACATTCTCTTCAGTGCCCAAAGTGAATCCTTTGTTTCTCTAGGCGACGGACTAATACTTATCGGTTTATTTATAGTATTCATGTACTATATTTTTGGATCGGCAAAAAATGGAGACAACACCGAGGACGACGAAGGTGCAGACGCAGTCAAAAGCCTAAGCACAGGAAAATCATTCTTCTATATAATTGGAGGACTTACAGCGCTGGTAATTGGTGGAAAATGGGTTGTGGATAGTGCTGTCATTCTCGCAAGCCTTGTTGGTATGAGTCAATCTGTCATCGGGCTCACAGTTGTAGCTGTAGGTACCTCGCTACCAGAATTTGCAACTTCTATCGCAGCTGCCTTTAAGAAAAAAGCTGACATCGCAATTGGAAATGTAGTCGGATCAAATATATTCAATATTTTCTTTATCCTTGGTGTAACCTCGGTCATCTCACCTCTCCCGTTTTTACCTGCAAGTAACTTTGACGTCATAGCAACAATCATCACAACAACACTCTTGTTTGCATGGATGTTTATTGGAAAAAAACACAAACTCGAGAGATGGCAAGGCGTCGTATTTGTTCTCCTTTATGTCGTATATGTCATCCTATTGCTCACACAACGATAGGTCATTACATACTAAATTGGCAAACTCTACTCAATAAACCCACAAACATCCAACTGCAATATTCTTAGATCACGAGCTGTATTAAATTTTCTTGTATAAAAATTACTATTTGTCTTGGTGGTTAGACAAATCATACCATCAGTGTCCTTCAATAAAATTTTGACAGTTGGTCGATCAGAGAGTTGTTTGGTCTCATGTATTTCTCTATTCGGAAATACATCCTTATGTTGGATTTCAAAATTAAGTTCGGTCATATATCTATATTGTAGCAGACATCAAGTATTAACCAGACTAATTTGAAGCTTCGACCGCTTTCTTAAAATTATTCAAAATGCTTTGCCAGCCATCTTTCTGCATTTCTTCGGGGTTTTGATTTTCCGGATCAAATATTTCTGTGACCTTGACCTTACCATCTCCTATGTCACTGAATAATACTTCGCAGGCTCGCGCTTCTGTTTCATTTATATCTTTTGACATGACATAACTTATTTTTTCAAATTCTTTGACTTCCGTATAAGTTCCAGAAAAATCAAAAGAAAAACTCTTATCTTTCGCTGACATTCGTGTGACAAATTTTCCGCCAACAACCAAATTATTTTCAGCATGCGGACATTCCCAGTCATCACTCGCAAATGCCCATAATGTTATTAATTCAGGTTCATTCCAAAATTTCCACGCTTTTTCTAAACTGCAGTTAACAATAACTTCTACTTGGATTTTATTCATTATATTATTTTATATATTAATAGTGGGATAAAGGCACGTCTTTGGTGTTGTGAGGTGTCTTTAGACGACGATTTGTGTCCCTTGTTTTTAAGTGTCTTTAGGTACCGATTTGTGTCCCTTTTTTTATTTTTCGGGAGCGAATTCAATTATCCATTCAATGCCGTATTTATCTCGAAGCATTCCACTATATGTACCCCACGGACTATCACCCATTGGACCTTCTACTGCACCGCCCGCTGATAGACCATTGAATATTCTTTCTGCCTCTTCTTTAGTCTCAGTATTTATCAAAATTTTACTTCTATTTTCATTTTCATTCACACGTCCCATGAATTCAGGCACATCGTTTGCGATGAGCATATTGTTTTTTCCTAGGGGCAAAGAGATATACATAATTTTGTCTTCCTCTTTTTCAGGAACCGTAAATTCATCACTCGCTAAATCTTTGAAGCGCACAATCTTTGTAAACTCCCCACCGAAAATTGATTTATAAAACGTAAAAGCCTCCTCCGCATTTCCATTAAAGTTGATCCAAGGGTGTATCGTTGTCATGTATGTACGATATCAAATTCGAGGGGTTTGATAAAGGGGTTGTTTTTACAATTTTATTTCAGAGCATTAACCAAATTTTTTGACTGTTGAGCCAGCTCAAATGACTGAACATCTGTTTCAGGGATAAATTCTTCACAAGAGTAATATTTTGCTTGCTCATTTCGCGGGGCTGTTTCATCAATTACAACTTCATACACAAGAACAAGAGCGTAAAACCATTCAATACCTCTGGTATTTTCAAACTTATGCGTCCAGGCAAACGAAGGGTTTGCTGCAACCTGCACAACTTTGTACCCAAGTTCTTCCCAGACCTCCCTTATTAGACCAGCTCTAATGTCCTCCCCAAAATCAAGTCCTCCACCTGGAAGCTCGTGCGCGCCCGATGGTTTTTTAATAAATAAAATTTTTCCATCTTTCTTATAAAACGCTTTTACAGCAACTCGATAGAAACTATCAGGAAAATCCTTTGATGCAGCAACTTTGTGTTCTTCTGGATTGGTATTACCATCTTTCATGTATTTATCATAGCATAATACTTATTGTGCCCGATAGAAAAGACTTTGCATGCCTTAGCTTAGAAAACCACGGGGGTATTTCTTGCTTCTTAGGACAAGCAACAATGAGGAGAGTAAAAAAGTGGCAAAATGAGTTTGAAGAGTGTGAATCTCAAAACTACAACACTTTCTTTGCTAAAAGCTCATTTATCTTTAATCGTGTTTTTGGACCAACTATTCCATATCCTTGTTCTCTTGGACTCTTGACTACACCAAATTTTAGCTGGAATTTCTGAATAGCGCCCTTGGTTGCAGGGCCGAAGAAATCTGTCTCCTTTCCTGGTGACCCT
The DNA here is from genome assembly GCA_964627085.1 of uncultured Candidatus Saccharibacteria bacterium. Lineage (GTDB taxonomy): Bacteria > Patescibacteriota > Minisyncoccia > Phycocordibacterales > CAIZLB01 > DALYDD01. The sequence goes on from CAZVIP010000002.1 coordinate 56,933, forward strand.
ACTCCTGCCGAAGCAATCTTTAGATCAGGAAAAGCATTAAGAAGTCTTTGTATAATCTTAATTTCTGGTGAATTCTTCCCTTGTGACTGGAGACTTGTGATGACGGCTCCAGATCCGATAATATTTCCAATACCACCTTGGTTCTGTCCGTTGTTCGCAGCTGTTGGATTTTGCGGAGACACCACAGCCTTATTACCAAATATAGCCTGTAACTCTGAACTTGAAAGAGTTGATGCAGAAACCGCACTTCGTGATCCTGGTACAGGTGTATTAACGACTGGATCCGTAGACACACTACCTGGTAATGCAGCAGTTGTGAAAACAGCATCACTTGTTGTCGAAATATTTTGAAGAAGTCTCGAAGCGAGTATACGATAATGATATGTAGTCGAAGGAGAAAGACCAGAAAGCGATACAGAGTGAGTAGTATGACCAGTCGAAGTAGAAACAGTGCCATATGAAGTTGTCAGACCATATGCAATTGATGATGACGCATTGATATCAGTAGTCCAATTGATAGTAGCTGTTGTTGTACTTACATCAATACTTCCTCCAGTGATCATCGGGAGAATACCGTCGACAACCAAGTTTTTACTCGCAGCAAGATTTGTGGCCGGTGCAAAGTTCGACATACTATTTCCATTTTGGTCTGAAATAGTACCTGATATTGATAGTGTAGTCAGATCTGCTGATGTGTCCCCTCCTTGGACCACATAGTCGCATGTCGCGGTAGTAGAATTAGATACCGTAAATACACATGTCCGATCAGTAGTACCAGTCTCAAGTGTCACTGTGACATCACCTGTCGATGTCACTGCCTCAGAAAATCCTATGTCAATATCAATTGTATCCCCAATCTTATAGGTACCATTCGTAGCACTAGATGAGACCGTGCTAATTGTCGGGGCAGTAAAATCTGTATTTATAGTAAATGTACGAGCTGTTGATGTAGAAGTATTACCCAATGAATCAGTTACACTCACATACATATTGTATGTACCATCAGAAAGACCGCTAAATGTATTACGTACACCATATGAAGTAGTTCGCCATACAGACCAATAATCAGCTTCGGTTGCTACATATAGATAATCTCCAGTACCATCCCATGTTATACCTTCTGGCATTTCAAACAAGAAGTTACTACCACTATCTGCACGGGCATAAACTTTCTTTTCTCTCAAAACAGAACACGATGATGTACTTGTAACATCGATTTCAAACATTTTATCTGCTATATGAGAAAGAACATAGAGATGATTGTTGGTAGGTTCAAAATACAAACCAGATATGTCGGAATATCCAGGACTCGCTGGGAATAGTGATGCATCATTCAATGTAAGTGTTGCAAAATTAATATTAGTACATATTTGTGTACTAGCTGCACTGTTGGTAGAAATGTTACCTGGTACAACTTCGTACAATTTTGGAGTTCCAGGCACACCTGCACTACTCTCTTGTCCTTCTGCAGCAGCAAAGAAATATCCATTATTTGAATTATACGCCACACCTTCCAATCCACTATTTGTGACAGCTCCACTACTAATACCAGTTGAATAATATTTAGTTCGGTTTACAGTCGCAGCACCTGTCGAGTGAATAACAACTTGAAATACCTGATGATTCAATGTGTTGACGTCCTCAGTCGAAATCAAGAATGTATGATCATATCCTCCAACTGTAGTAGAAGCCACACTTGAAACCAATGTTATATCTTCGGCATCATTACAAGCAGAACAGGTTATTGTTCTCACATTCACACCGGCTCGCGTCACTTCATGGATTACGTTTTGATTATTGTGAATTGTGAACAATGTATCTGTAGTTGGCACATATGCAACACCAGATAAGTCCCCGGTTATAGAAAGATTTTGTTTGTTTGTAGTTGTAGAGAGCGCAGAGATATCATAGTTACCATATCTTGTTGATGTGGTTGCTTGCGAAACAAGAGTACCACCCGATGTCTCAAGTCGAAATGTAAAATATGAAGGCGTTATTGATGAACCAAGTGTCGTAGAAGCATACCCTGTAACAGATCCAGATGTTGTAGAAAAACCATTACCGATCATCGGACTTGTGAAGGTCATCAAGTACGACGGTGTCGTAGTCGCCTGACTAGAGGTAGTACTTTCACTGACACCATTCAAACCAGCCACTCTAAAGTTATACACAGAACTGTTTGTAAGACCTGTCACCATAGTAGTTGTTCCAGTCGACACACCATCTGCAAATGTAGTCCAAGATGAATCCGACGAGAGCTTGTATTCTATTTTATAATCCGTAACATCTCCTGAAGAAGCAGTCCATTGTAGGTAGGCTCGATTCTCATACGGCAAAGCTGTCAATCCGGTAGGTTGACCCGGAGCAGTCGGAGCACCTGTAGTGAGGGTCAAGTTAGACGACGTTGCGATATTTCCCAAAGTATCACGAGATACGATTTGAAAATTATATGTTATTCCACCAGTAAGACCTGTCAGAACTACACTGTGGCTCGTTGTCGCTGCGGCCAATGATGTTGAAGCCGACCCGTAACTTGTAGTGAGTCCGTAATTGATAGATGAGGTCGCCAATTCATCTGTCGTCCATGTTATGGTCGCAGTAGTTTGTGACGTAGAAGATGCAATTGCTGATATAACAGGAGATGTTACATCTGGCTGGCTCTCTACAGTTCCGTAGGTATTAAATGTATCTTGTCCAGAACTATATGATGCACTAATCCAATCAGCAGATCGAGCAACATTGGATACACGCAATTCATCCATTTGCCCATCTAGAAAACCATTATTTAAAGCATTGTTTCGTCCAATATTGAGATTAACTGCAGTTGACTCCATACCACAAGCAGTAGTACTCGCCGTTGCCTGTACCACACCATTAACATAGAGCTTCATAGCATTTGATGTATTGTCATCCCAAGTAGCTACGACGTGATACCACCCTGCTGCAGCACTGACAACAGAATCACTTCTAATAATCGGAGAATTTGCAGAAGGAAGTGTACACTCAATCTGGTATGTTATTTTTTCAATATTTGTTGAACCCGAAGTAGTATCAACATATACACGAAGCTCTCCATCATTAGCACCTGATTTTACTCTTGAGAATAAATATCTATTACTCGCTGACACCGCAACGGAATCTATGTCAAACCAAAATTCAGCCGACCCATCAGGCATAGTTGTAGTTGGCCCTTCTAGCCCCTCATCAACATACTGACTTGTACCATTAAAATCTAATCCGCTACCGAATTTCCCAGTAACTGAATTTCCTGAGGCCATGGTAGATGTAGCTGTTCCGTCCTTGTTGTTTGCAGAACTGTCTTGAAATTGCGGAGCTGATCCTGCAGGATTTTCAGACAAGTGCTGAACCATAGAATAACTAGAATCCCAAACCCCAGTCGTAGTCGCATTACTGACAGTTGCGGGATTGTTGTAATACATATAGATATAATCGGCATCTGACGCTGCGACATTTGGCACCTTTGCCCAAATTACAGAAGTGCCAGATGTATCCCATTTTTCAATTTCATGGCTCAAAACAGTAGATCCACCCACATCAACAAATCGGACATCAGCCCCAGCAGGAAGAAAATCGGCATATGTCACACGAGAAGAATTGAGACTGACTAATATAGGAAAATCAGTGAGCGATCCACGTGCGGCATTTGAAAAAGTAATCTTGATTCTCTTTTGCCATGCAGAGTTCCACCACGCATCATCAGCGAGCGCTGTTTTAGGTGTAAACATTCCTGAGATAGATGCAAAACATATAACAAGCAACAAGAATGCTGCGGCTAATATATTTACTGAGGAAAGGATTTTGTGTGATGGATTGGAAAGGGTTTTTTTATTCATATATTATATATAGCGAACTAGCCGAATATTCACTCAATTCTAGCATTTTTTGACTTATATTTCCATTTCGTTTTCCCCTATCATAGAATCGAAGCAAGAGATGGATATACGTAGTTGTATGGACACAACCTCGCAAGCAGCTCGCGTAAAGTGAATTATTCAATTTTAAAACCAAGCTATATATTTAAAGGCGAAAACAACTCCTTCAGTACCTTGTATTTTTCAGTGTCCAGTAGTGCCTCATACAAATCTGGAATGATTTCTTTTTCCATGAACTTTTCATTACGACCTATCTGCAAGAACTCATCGAAAGTGACAGGTTTTAGAGATATTCTTTCCCCGCCATCTAATTCTTGATCTTTAACTTTTGTACACCCTTTTGCGATAAAGAAATATACCACCCAATCAATTTTTGATGCAGGATGCATTGCTTTCCATAAAATATATTCGGTAGCTTCATAGCCTGTTTCTTCGAGGAATTCTCGTTTTGCAGATTCGAGGACGTCTTCTCCTTCTTCCATACGACCTCCGCATGCGCCGATAAAGGGATCCTTACCCGGCTGTTCCTGTTCAGTCAGAAGAATTGTCCCATTGTCCAAAACCGGAAAAACGACAACTGTATCTGGTCTTTTTAATTTTTCAAAAACCTTGGTACTACCATCATACATAGGCTGTTCCCATTGGTAGATGTCAAATATTTTTCCTTTAAATACTTTTTCTGCATTCTCAGGTGACCTTTGTGTTGATTCCGGGCGTTCAATTTTCATCCCTAGATTATATCAAATACCCTAAACTTACATAAGATGGACCAAAACCTGACCACAACTACTTACATTCATGTCTGTACTCACTATTTCGTACTTATAAAACCAAAATAGAAAGTTGTAATAAATAATGCAAAATGAACAAATCCTCTATATAACAAAAAATCTGGCGTCATAGTTTCAAATCCAAAGAAAAGAAAAGGGACACTTATATCAAGCCATGAAAAATACCAACTCGCTCCAGCTGTTACAAAAAATGCACCTGATAAAAATTTAGAAACGTTTTTGTATATCATGTTTATGCTTTATAGAGTACATCAAAGGTTAGGGCTTCTATTAAGGTAAAAAACACCTCACTTGCGCTTGGTGCTTTTTCTTATTTCTATACTTCGAGCTCAGGACAACACCCGAACCTGTATCATACACACTAAGACAAAATAGTTTTTTCTTCTTTAATTACATATCCTTGGGTCGCTTCAACAAATTTAGGCTCACTAAGCATTTCTACAACTTTGTCGCTCGCAGAATATTTCAAAAGTTCGTTCGAATATTGAGGAGGTACACCTCTTGCGCACGAAAGTGTGATGTGAGGGAATTCATTTTCAGATTCAGAATTTTCAACCATCAAGACATCGCATTTTGCGTCGTAAGTTCTGCCCACTATCTTAAGTAAGACTTTCTCTCCAACCCTCAAACCACTCAGCGAGTCTGGTTTATATTTAATTGTTAAATGATGGCCGTATAAATTCTTATGTTTTGGAGGAAACACAGAGAATAATTTATTTGGTTCGTCTATAAAATACCCAGTATAGTAGATGTTTGAGGCACTCATTGAGATAAATTATATCAAGAAGCGGGGTTGGGTTCAAACTTCTATTGGGATAATAAAAAATACCTTTACAAGATAGGGGTACCTTACTGCTCCGAGAGTTAAATGATGTTAGAACCAATTTGTGTTTAGCATGAAAAACAAAACTCCGCCCACATAGCAGACAGAGTTTGCTTGAGATGAGCGGAGAAAAGAATCTTGGTTGAGTTTTAGATGTGAAAAGAGAGAAAGAGTTCATCTTCACCTAACCACTCACTCCTAGCCCACCCAATGTGGGAACACCATTCTCTGGTTCCACTTAACATACCTAGACTGGGCATGTGCACGTCCCCTTGATGATTTGGCAGGCTTTCCAATAAGTCACAGGTAACGATTGGTAGCTCAGGAAGAGCCTCCCTCATTTCGTTATTCATCCAGACCAGGATGAGCCCCCTGACTCCAGGGAAAACATTTTTTTCAAGAGTTTTCAGATACTCAATCCGATCTCTCATGAAATGCATTGGTTCAGTGGAAGTTTTTTGATGAATCCTGACTTCAATTGACATACCTGGTTCCATTATAAAACTTTGGCAAGCAAAATTCTGATCGCTCCAGTGCTGACTGAGAGGCCTGGAAAATCTATGGCCATAAGTAGATCGAAACGAGTCGACACATCTATTGCCAACGTAACCCGCAGGGACCCTGAGTGTCCCTAAGGACTTGGTGCTATAATACTTATTCATGATGTTTTGGGTGGTTGAAATAAAAAGAACGTGACGTATTTATACCACGTTCTTTTTGATTTGTCGAACCCCAGTAGGGATCGGTCACAGGTTCTTTTTGCTACGCAAAAAGCCCTGCCACCCCGCCTCCTCGTTTTGCTTCGTCGCTTTGCTCCTCACTGCAAAACTTCGTCCGGCTTTCTCACCCATTCGGTAGATTAGGCAAAAGAAAAAAGCCGAGCACTGTGTGCTGGCTTTTTTCTTTTGCTGCTCCGGGTGTTGGATTATGTTAGAACCATATTACAACATATCCACTGAAATATTTAATATTGATTACAGAATGAAGGGTGATAAAATTTTACTAATGACAAAAGCAATACCAAAAAATAATATTGTTATTTACCAAGCAAAATCCGGTGCAATTGAGCTTAAGGGAGATTTTAAACATGAGACCGTATGGGCTACACAAGCACAGATTGCTGAGGCTTTTGATGTAAATGTTCGTACAATTAACGAGCACATTACAAATATTTATAAAATAAACGAGCTTAACAAAGACTCAACTATCCGGAATTTCCGGATAGTTCAAAAAGAAGGCAAAAGAGAGGTAGAACGAGAGATTGGTCATTATAACCTAGACATGATTCTCTCTGTTGGATATCGAGTCAATTCAAAGAATGCTACAAAATTCCGACAATGGGCAACAAAAACTCTCAAATCACACATTGTAGACGGCTATACCATAAACCCGAACCGTATCGAAAAGAACTACGAAGCATTTTTATCTGCTGTTGAAAAAGTTAAACTACTCATTCCACAAGATACCATAGTCACAACCAACGACACCCTTGAACTTGTTAAGCTCTTTGCAAACACTTGGTTTTCTCTTGATGCATATGACAAATCTGAATTCACTAAAAAGAACCTAACAAAAAAGCAGATTAAGATTAGTGGCCAAGAATTAACTTCAGCTATTCAAGAACTAAAGCAAGAGCTACTCGTAAAAGGTGAAGCTACAGACTTATTTGCAAACGAAAGACAAGCGGACAGTATTGAAGGAATAGTCGGAAATGTATTCCAATCATTTGGAGGTAAAAATGTCTATGAAAATATTGAGGAAAAAGCTGCTCACCTACTTTACTTCATCGTAAAGAACCATCCATTTTCTGATGGAAATAAGAGAAGTGGAGCTTTTGCATTTGTGTGGTTCCTAAAGAAAGCGAAGATCCTTGATACCAATAAAATAACACCTGAAGCACTAACTGCACTCACCTTGCTTGTTGCAGAAAGTGATCCGAAAGAAAAGGAACAGGTTACTGGGCTTATTGTAATGTTGTTGGGAAAGTAACATAAGAAAAAGCACCGACTCTGGTTGGTGCTTTTTCTTATTTCTATGTTCCGTATCGAGGACGAGTTCAGAACCGCAAATTGGACTAAGATTAAAAGCGATTTGGAGTTTAGCGGTATTCTTACACTATTTCCTCAGATGTCGCTTCAGAACTAACCGCACTTATTATAATTAAAGCTTTATAGAAAAATAACATCACCGCCAACTTCTTGTTTTAAAGCTTGGATATAGGACTCCTTTGTACCAGCAGGAACAATTTGTTCACTCCTGACCTCAATTTTCAACTCCTTATCAAGTCCTATCTCGCTATATAGATCGTGGACGAGCTTTCTTGCTTCTAGCTCGTCCTCTTTAATGGCTTCATTTATTGTATTCAATCTTTCCTTATCAAAGTTAAATTCACCAATGAACTTTCCCTCGCAAGTAAGCTTTGCTGTGATGGTTCTTATTTCTTTTCTGTCTCCGTGATTTAGATATTTTAGTAAACCAGATAAAAATCCAGTGCATCTATCTGCAAATGAGACTTTTTCAATACAGGCAAGAATATCATAACAACCATTACTGGTGTAAATTTCTCCAGCAGGATTATGCTCTTGCTTTTTATTTTTAAGGTCTAATTTTAAGACACTGTCTTTCCATTCAAAATTAGATACTTCAATGACTTTTTCGTCGCCTGAGGCACATAAAGCTTCTACTTCTTTTTTTGTATAACCACTATAATACGCACCTGTTACATTGAAATTGACATTTTCTAAGTATGTAATAAAACCAGCTCTGAGAGACCATAAAGTTTTCTGAAATTCACTTAGCAGCTTCTCTAGTTCATTTTTGGTTAATATTACTTTCTCTTCTTGCCCAGAATTAATAGGTTGAAGCTCAATCTTGTCATCGTCTAGTATCCTCCAACGTTCGTGAGCGATTGAATGTCTAATTCTTGGATCTATGTTCTCAATTAAAGTTTTTATATGGGCACTGGGTAATCCCTCAGCTTCCTCTATTCTTTGAAGCATTTTATCCGTTCCAACGTTTACAAACTCCTGAGCTGTTTTTTGTGGAACTCCTTTTTTAAGATAAGGAACAACAAAAATGTATATTGGTGTTAGAAAATCACGCAGAAAAACCTCGAATAGTACTTTGTATTCTTCGATCATAATCAAAATCTCCTCATCACCATCATCTTCACTTTTTCTTGAAATAATCCTGTTTACTTTTTGTGGAGCGTTATGTTCTTGGTTTTTGAGAATTAAAGAAAAGACATCACCAATCAAGTCCTTGCTTTCGGCTTTTGTATATATTTCATCACAAATCGCTTGATAGAGTTTAGCTTTTTGTATGTCACTGGATTGAATGTTGTAGGAAAAAGCCCTACTCGCAAGATCTAACAAGACATCATACGAATGAAATTTTATATGAGGAGACAGAAGTGGTTCTATGTAGTCCTTAAACAGAACTCTTTGCATATTTTTTCCAAGCATTGAATACATAATACTATTCATTGATATGAAATGTAATCTAAAGTAAAGTATATATATGACCGACGAGTATTGTAAGAAGCAAAGAAACTCTCAAGCTTTTCTTAAGTTCATTAACTATACTGAGAACCTTAAAAACGATCCTGCATTCATTTCAGAATTAAGGTGGTTTCGTAATAATTATCACGTTGGATACGATACAAAGAAACCAACACCTGAGAATTACTAAGGACGTCTATGACAAAAAGCATCAAGAGTATCAGGACAAGATGCAGACACTTGAAATTGAATTTTCTGAACATAGAAAAGCTGACTACAATTACCAAACAACCCTTGCTACAGTGATTTCTGTAGCTCGCAGAGCAAAGACCATTTTTGAACTACATGCATCAGAACCCGACTGTAAACGGAAAAAAGCTATATTTTTCAATAGCTTCTCCGTTCAATTTAGTACTAGAACTAGCTAGTAGCCCTAACTGGCTCCGAGCGTTGCATGAAGCTAGAACCTCTTTTTGTAACTTCTCCGTATAAAGTAAGTTGTGAGAATTGGTAAAAGGAGTGGAAAGAGGAAAAGCTGTAATCCTGGCAATTGGAGAAATCTTGGAAAATTATCGGCATGGATCGTGTGGAAACAAAGAATATATTGCAGACTACATACCTTCGTTGTTCCATTGCTGTATTCCACAGGGATAACGGGAAGCAGATTAAAAACAGCAAATGCTAAAATAAAGAAAAGAAATGTTATCAGGGATTTTTTCATAATTAAAATGTAATCTTCTCAATTTCATCTAACAACAACGGAAACTCTGCGTAACCATCCTCGGTAGTTAGATGACCTCCATTTGAAATAACAATTTCTTTACTTCCAAGTTTTGAGAACTTTTCTTTATTTTCTTCATAACATCCAAATGGATCATTGTCAGAAATTATCAAAGTTGAATTAGGTAATACAGATTTTACTTTTTCTAGATCAATTGGTGACTCGATCCAAGGCTTTGCAATCTCTGCAGTTTCTTCATCCTCAAGATTTTCTAGGTTGAACCAACCCGCCACAAACACAGCCCCACCGACAGTTGTGTCTATTGTCTCCAAATATCTCAAGATTGTTTGACACCCGATACTATGACCAACAAAATACGTGTTACTGTCTGGTGTTCCTACTACCTCTGATAATTTACCTACCCAAGCACCCATAACAGGGGTATCAATGTCTGGCATCTGAGGAATACAGACTTCAAAGCCTCGCTTTTCAAGCTCTGTCTTAATCCATGGTCTCCAGTCACCATTTGCATCATCCATCCATTGGTGAACAATTATGATTCTTTTCATGATTAAAGCTTAGCACATAAGCAAAACCTTGTCTGAGTAAAAACTTATATCAAAACCTGTATCTTGCATAGATTCCAGACTTATTTAAGATAGAAAAACGACTTATATTTATTTGTTAGTTTACACACATTACCAGTATAGATCGCCCCTCCTCCGTCGAAATTCGATCGCTGACTCTGAGTGATCAGACAAAATACAAAACAGCACCGCTTGCGCTATGTGCTGTTTTGTATTTTGATGCTCGCTTGGAGGGACGCATTTCGAACTTTCGATTGGGCTGGTTTATATAGTAATTTAAGTTTTCATTTAGAACAGACAGGTAAACTACTCTCACTGACACGTTAGCTCCGTGACAAAGCTGCTTATTTTTTTAATAAAACTTTTTTGTGTGTAAATCTAATGAAGGTAATAAAAAGGGAAAGGAAGGAAAATATATAATTTGCAAATATAATCTCATGCTTACATTTATTTTATTATGGTTAAATTATGCCTAAAATACGAAACTGAATATTGTTATGTGCAAACAACGCTTAAACAGCAATGTTATCAACATTTTTTAATGCACAAATATTGCAATAATATTTGTAATTGTGCATAATATCATTAATATGATTAATTCATCTACTATTTTACGTTTAAGTGAGCTCGCGTTGAATGGAGAAAAAAAAGAATTAATTTCTTTTTTGGAAAACTTAGCAGCTGAAGCAGCTAACAACAATAAAAGGAGTTTATATAATAACTTGAAAGATTTAATTCATGACTATAAACAAGATCCAAGTATAGAGTACAGCTCTGCAAATCCAGATAAAGTTATTGAGAACAAATCGATCTGGCTCCCAGATGTAATTTTAGCACGTGTAAATCAGTTTGTTGCCTTGAATTCTATAAGTGGCCACCAAAAAACTACGCTATTAAGTCATACAAATAAACTATTATTGTTTGGCCCGCCAGGTACTGGTAAGACAACATTAGGTCTCCACATTGGGGAAAAACTTGGATTACCTGTGCGCTATGTAAAAATATCAGATGTCATATCTTCTAGGTTTGGAGAGACGCTGAAAAATATATCTCAACTATTCGATAATCAAATAAGAGAAGTTGTTTTTTTAGATGAGTTCGACGCTTTTGCAAAAAGTAGAAACGATACACAAGATATTGGTGAATTGAAAAGAATTGTTACCTCTATTATTCAAACACTTGATTTTCACTCTCAAAATAAAATTGTAATTGTTGCAACAAATTTAATTGACACTCTTGACACTGCTATTCTGCGACGTTTTGCATTTAAGATTAATGTTGATCTTTTGTCAAAAGAAGATGCTGTCAGTTTTTTTGAATTTGCCACTGACTCGCAAAATGAATTTGTGTTTAAGCTAAATAAAACAGACATAAATACACTTGTGGATATTGGCGGTCTTAATTCTGCTGACTTAATCAGATCATTAATTAACAAATCAATTTTATTTTCAATGGTAAATAATACCAAGGAAATTGATTTCTTTTCCTTTCTTAATATCTTGATTGATGATGGTGTCTTAAATAAGACTGTTCTTAAAAAAATGAAAAATAATCAGGACCCTAATCTCAAAAAAATTGTTATTTTATTGCAAGGTAAGGGTTATACACAAGATAAAATTTCAAAAATATTTGGAATACATAGAAATTCATTTAATAAATTTTTTAAATAATGACTAAAAGATACAAACATATTAAGCTTCCGGATAAAATGATTGGCAAGTCTGAGGTGTATACCCCTCATCCTGGTTTTGGTATGGGTGAACCATTACCAAAATTGAACTATAAAGTGTGGGGACGTACTGTTGGAAAAAAACTGGGAACCATTAACAGTTACTCTATTCAAAAGAATAATGCTCTTATCTTGGATGAAGACAAGAAAAGAAATGAGATAGTCTTAAAATTTCGAGGATATCCAGATAAAAAATTTCTAAATAAATATAAAATTAATATAGTTGAAAAGCGAGATGCAAAAACCGTTTTAGGGACTATTAATAATACTAAATTACTCAATCAACATCATTCAGATTTTGAACAAATGATTATTGATGCAAAAAAGTATAAGGAAACAAATAAATTCCGTTCCTATTTTCAGACCATTGAAGATATTAAGCCTGTTAAGTTAGATGAAATAATTGATACTCAACTAAAGAAGTTTCTCGTTGCTCATCCAAGTGAGCTTACTCCGGTTGACGTCACTTTTTCATCTGGCGGTGAAACTACTGATCAAAAAATGGGCTTATTAAGTGAGACTTTTGGTGACAGATTGCTTTCCAGCATAAACTCTTCTTTTGTTCATTTCTGCAGACTGAAAGTAAATTACCAAGAACTTAAAGATATTTCGCTCGCATATTCTGGAATTTCGCACGTCGATTTTTCTCCGAATATCGAACTTGAGAGCTCCGAGACAATTGAGCGAGTTGATAATAATTTTTCTGTTACTCCATCTCAAATATCACTTAATCCAGTAATTATTTTAGATAGACCAATCAATGCAAATCACTCACTTTTAGCAGGTGCGGTTGTTTCTCACGACGGAGGAATACCTCATGACCACGGAACTAGTGTTGCAAGTTTAGTTATTTGTGGTCCAGAAATAAGCCCTAGTAATAACGTAATTCAAAAAAATTCTATTATTACAATTAACTTAGATCCTTTTCGTTCATCAGGTATTGAAAATAAAGTTCGAGAAATAGTCGAGTTCTACTCAACTAGAATGCCCTTGGTGATAATTAATCTTTCTGCAAATAATAAAAATTTAATTAAGCCTTATAAGAGAAACCCAGTCGATAAACTCACACAACTTATTGACGAACTTTCTTGGAAGTATAATTGCTTGTTTGTCGTGTCTGCTGGAAACATAGGTACAAATACTATAGAACCTGCGAGATTGAAAGCTCTTATTGATACCGGATATCCTACATATTTTAATTCTGAATATACGAAAGTTCTCCCACCCGGAGATAGTATGAACGCGATTTGTGTCGGATCAATTGCAAATGCAGAAAGTACCCGTTCTGTGGCAAAGATAAAAGGTCCTGGTCCTCACACGAGAGGAAACATTGAGGGTAATAATTTTCAAAAACCAGATTTGGTTGATTGCGATAGTAATTGTTGCATTGTTGCTCCTGGTGTTTTTGGATCTGAAGACAATGGTCCTTACATGGCGGCCGCAGATAATAATCGTCTATTACGAAGGTCATTAGGCACTAGTTTTGCTGCACCGCTAGTCACTTTTGCTGCAGGTGTTATTCATAATGAATATCCCACGTATAAAAATAATACAATCAAAGCACTACTAATCCATGCTGCAGATGAAAATATCGCAACACACATTGGAGATGCCAAGTTGAGAAAAGGTTTGATTGGGAATGGTCAACCAAAACTCGACACGGCCCTGTATTCTCTAAACACATCTTCTACAATTGTAGTTGAAGATAAAATTTCACCTAATCAAATTAAGAAAATTGCAATACCTATACCTGCTTCAATATCAGGTTCTTCTAAAAAAAGAATGCGCCTAAAAATGACATTGGTCTATAATCCACCTATAAACACATCGGATCTGAATAATTACAATCCAATTGAGATATCTGCAAGATTATTGAGAGAAGACGAAGTTCCAGTTACAAATCGTACCACCAGAGATAAAGTCTCTCCAGCATTTGCTAAGTCTAATGTAAAAAGATACTCTGAAGAATTTTCGACTAGAGAACATGTAGGTTGTTTTTGGAATATTGAGATTAGGTCAGAAAGTTTAATAGATGATTTCCATAAAACGCTTTCTTTGCCAGATGACTACACTCAAAATTATTCAATTGTTCTGAGTGTAGAAGATATGAAAGCTGATGAGAGCCTAGATTTACATACTGAAATGTGTTCTATGATTGAAATAGATATCCCTATACAAATAGATGTAATGCTGTAAATACCAGTAGGATAAGTCTGTGGACCATAATACTCAGTAAATTTATCAGTCGGTGTTAAGAGTGTAGTATGTAGGAGTGTTTGAAAAATCAGAATGTTTTTTTGATAAGTTATTTGCTATAATATTACTACAACTAAATAAAAGTCGACCTAACCCCTTTGTTTTTCAAAGGATATGGTTGCAAAGTCCTATCAAGCATAAACAACCCGTCATGGGGTGGCTTGATAGGCCGTACTGGGAAACTGGTACGAGAGGGTTCGCCCTCTACCCGTGACGGGCTTTTTGTGTATATAAGAAGCCTGAAATCGGAATTAAAAACAAAAGCCCTATCAAGCAAAATTTATGAATACAACAAAAACATGCCCTCACTGTAAAAAGGAGGTCGATAAGAAAGCCACTAAATGCCCTCATTGTCAGTCTGATCTAAGAAGTTGGGTAAGACAACACCCTATAGGATTACTTATACTTATTTTAATTTTCGTACCACTAATTAGTAGCGAAATTATCAATGGTCCAGAAGCTCCAATTTCTCAGGCAGAGTCTATTGCAGGAATGAAGAAGAATGCAATAGAGTCATTTTCAAGATCATATATTAAGGGCACCCTCAAGGCTCCTACAACTGCAAAGTTTAATTATTTTTCAAGTGTTACAGTAGATCCAAAAGATCCAAACTCATTTGAGGTAATTTCCGACGTAACTAGTCAAAACGGTTTCGGTGCGATGCTGACAAATCCTTGGTCTTTAAAAGCTAAATATGTCGGCTCAGATACAAGTGAAGCAATTGATGATGGTTCAAACTGGAGAATAACGGAAGTGTATTTTGATGGAAAAAAGATCAAGTAAATTTCAGGAAATAATCGATAGATAATCGAAAAACTCGAGAAATACTCGGTAAACTACAGAATACAGAAAAAACCAGGTTTGATAAAAACAGCGGTAATAACAGCGGAAGGGACCTAAATTTGCTCAAAAAGTAAGGTGTATATTTGTAAATAACACCGACAATAACACCGAACAAGTTGCAAAAAAACAATGGTAATAACAGTGGTAGACCCTAAAAATGTAGGTAAACTAAAATTGATAAAAACAGTGTAAAAAACAGTGTGAGAGTCAAAAAAAGGTGTACTTTGTCGACAAAAAATACTACATTAGAGATATGACGAAATCATTGTCGGGTGCAAACCTGAAAATCGAGTCGGTTTTGGCCAAGATCCTTGAAGAGCATTATCTTGGCGCAAATAACAACGATATAATTAGTCTAGATTTAGATGTTCTATTGGGCGATCTTAATATTAACATTGTTCAGCTTGGTCAGATATTTATCAATTTACGGGAACATAAAATAATCAAATCTTTCACACTCCCTTTTCCTGATGTACTTGAAGATGGAAAGGTACATAACAATAACTGTTACTTCACCGTTCCTAAAGATTTCAGACTAGTCTCAGATAACTACATAAATAAACTTTCTCAGAATAAAGATATTAATAGTGTATCAGCACTCTATCTCGATAAGGCTGGAAACTTGTCGCATGGAGGTAGTGCAGAGTATTGTTATTCCATGGGTGCCACTAGCAACCGATTATCTATTATTAAATACCTTGCACAAAATAAAGGTTTTCAACGTGCTAATCTAATATCTTCCGCCTTGAATAATAAGGATGAGCAAAATATAAGAACCGAGATAAGTAAAATAAAACAGAAAATCAAAGGGCATCTCATGATTGATGATCTTATTGAAAGTAAAAAAGATAGTGGGTACCGGATAAATCCTAAGTATCAGATATTTTTTAAGTAATATCTTCTGATAGTGTGTGTATCTAACTTAAAAGTCTTTATTTAAAGACTTTTTTCTCTATTAAAGATACCAGGAGCATATGTAAAGCATATGTGCTTATCACATACACTGACTATGTGATAACCGATGCAACAATTAAAAGTTTCCAACAAGTAATCAAGATTGAGTATCAGATCGTCTTAGATGAAAAGGATGCAAGAGAAATTCTTACCAACCTAGTTGGTTACTTCGACATGCTTGCAAAGATCAATCACAGAATACAATCAAAAGATCGGAGGTCGTCAGCAAGTCCTCTGTAAAAAACCGGCTGAAACCTTGTATTTGTGCGTAGATAATAGTGCCCGCTCTGAGTAATGACTTCTCAACGGGCGACCTCATCTGTGCATAAATCAAGTAACTGTATCGAAATGTTTGCTGTAAGGGGGTTTAAACATTTTGGTAGATTTTTTGAAAATACGTTATTTATCACCCAATTCAGAAAAAAATAAGAATGAGGGAAGCAAAAGTCTAACAAAAATATGTCAACAAACCGAATAAAACTATATAACAAAGAAGATATCAGATCGGCACAAAAGGAAATGAAACGTGTTGAAAGGTACTTTACTCGTAAGACAAGCAAGAGAGAGACTGTTCAAATTAGGGTTAGTAAAAAATGGCATCAAAAGATAAAGACTATTGCTAAGTCAGAAGAGGTTATGCTCTCTTTTTTCCTAGATAGAATTTGTGAACATTTTTTTAAACATTATGAATAGCCGTGTACCTATTAATTAATAATCGCTAATATATAACTATGAAAAAAACATCTAAAATTAAAGCCGTAATATACGCTCGTGTATCATCAAAAGAGCAAGAAGAAACTGGGTATTCCCTGGAAGCTCAGGAGAAATTATTAAAGGACTATGCGTATCAAAAAGATTTTGATCTGGCCAAAGTCTATAAAGTTACTGAGTCAGCAAGTGGTAAGCAGATACGAAAGACGTTCATCGATATGCTTGAATATGTAACAAAGAACAAGATTAGTGTGATCCTCTGTGAGAAAATTGACCGTCTAACGAGAAACCTGAAAGATGCGGCTACGGCAAATGATTGGATACAGGACAGTGTAGATAAAGAAATTCATTTTGTGAAAGAAAACTTTATCGTGAGTAAGAATACCCGAGCGCATGAAAATCTTGTATGGGATATGAAAGTAGCTATTGCTCGCTTCTATACAAACAACTTATCTGAAGAGGTCCGAAAGGGTCAAAAAGAAAAGATTGCTAGTGGCTGGCTACCAACAACTCCACCGCTTGGCTATAAGACAATTGGAGAGAAGGGTCATAAAATTCACGTGATAGATGAGAATACAGCTCCTTATGTAAAAGAAATGTTTGCTCTCTATGCTACAGGTAATTACTCAACTGTATCAGTCGGCGTAAAAATGTATGAGAACGGCTTTAGGAGTCGAGCAGGTTTTCAAGTCGTAAAAAGTAAAGTGCATAAATTGCTCTCTGATCCTTTCTACTATGGAAAGTTTATGTGGAAAGGTAATTTATACCAAGGTAAGCATGAGCCATTGATCTCAAAGGATTTGTTCGATCAGGTGCATGCAAAAATGACTAAGGGAACATTGCCATATCACAACAGAGGATTGACTGAGTTACGCGGAAAAGTATTTTGTGGTTCTTGCAATAAAACTATTACTTGGGAAACCCAAAAGGGTCATTCCTATGGTGGTTGTAAGCAGTGTAAAGCTCAGATCGGTGAAAAGACTAAGTATATACGTCAGGAGGACCTAGAAAGCCATTTATTGACCCACATCGCATCCGTAGCCCCACAGAGTGAGAAAGTACTAGGTGTGCTAAACCAGGCTCTTAAAGAGAGCCACAGCGAGGAAATAGAGCTACACGACACTCAAACTAGAAATATAAATAACCAACTGGAAAGAATACATCAGAGAATGAGAACTATGTATAACGACAAACTTGATGAAAGAATAAGTGAGGAGTTTTACGATGAAAAGGTTCAGCAGTTTGGAGAAGAGAAGGAGGCATTACTTAATTCACTTAAAAAGTTAGAAGCAGATAACACGGAATACTATCGAGTAGGTTTCGCTATACATGAGTTAGCCCTAAGAGCAAAAGAGATTTATCTCAGTGAAAAAGCTACCGTTGAAGAACGAAGACTACTTCTTGCTTATGCTTTCTCGAACATTACGATATTACGAGGTAATATAAAGCCAGAATACACAAAAGCCTTTTCATTTCTTGCTGAATGGATGCCGAAAGTAAATTCCGTTCTCGAACTGGAAAAAACCCTTACAACAAAAGGAAAAGAGAGCACTTTCGTGCCCTCTCAACCTACAATGCTCCCCCGGTAGGGATCGAACCTACGACCAATCGATTAACAGTCGATTGCTCTACCGCTGAGCTACAGGGGAATATATATTGTTTTGTGTATGAACTATTGGCAAAAGAGAATCTGTGGCCCGGAGACCCTATACTTATCACTAAGTTAGAGACCGAAGCCCAATCTCTCAAAGTACCAAATATCCTTTACATGTACCTGGAGAATATTCAGAAAATACCCCCTGGCACATGAACATAATACCAAAAATCCGAGTCAATGCAATCCCCTTAATTTACTACCTGGGCTGATTTTGACAGTATCAAATTTGGGTATATTATGTGTAATGGACCTGAACAAATTCAGACCACTCCAACAACATCAAACCCAAGAAAGGTTCCGTCATGAGCAAATACTTTTCACCAACACGACGTAGCACACGCAGTAAAATGGCACCCCTACAACACATCAAGGTAAACCACGGCACAGACGAGGACGACGAGGAAGAGGAAGAAGACGACTTCGATGAGGAACAGTGTCGATTCAGAGACGATGACGAATCCTGAACCACACAGTGCAGGAAAACTTCAAATCTGGGCAGAGCGCAACGCGCTCTGCCCATTTTGCTTTCTGTTTTTTCCGCCGTCTATTTTTTCATATATTTCTCACGAATATTTGTTGGGATTTTCTCTAGCGCATAACGGAGCATTGTGCGTGGCATGACGCGATGGTGTGCATCCAAAAAAGCATACAATCTTTGCACATCCATTTTACCTGCTTCGCGGAGCATCCACCCAACGGCTTTGTGAATTAAATCGTGTTTGTCTTTTAGTAATAATTCCGCAATGTCAAAAGTTGGACCAAGCTGACTCTTTTTTATTCCATAAAAGGTTGCGATGATGGATATTCTCTTTGTCCAGAGATGTTCTGAAATTGCCATCTTTTTCAAATATGAATAGATTTGTTTTGTTTTATATTCATAGAGATATCTGCCGAGTATATAGTGTGCAGATGTATCAACCAGGTCCCAATTATTTATATATTGAATATGTGCAAGATATATATCTAAAATTTCTTTATGTTTTTTCTCAGTTTCCACCCTCTGCTTAATCTGACTTTTATCCTGAACCTCTGTTTGCCCTGTCTTATTTTTTGCAGAAAGTTTTTTTGTATAAAGCCCCTCCACGCGCATAACCAACATATGCAATGCCCCGAGTCTGCATTCATGAATTGGATCCTGTAGCAGAAGTGCGACCTCGGCTAATGGCATGTCTATATATTTTTTCGCCAATTTTCTTGAGTCTGGCACATTGACCCCGATGAATATATCACCCTCAGCATATTCCCCTTTTCCTGTTTTAAAAAAAGAAGACAATATGCCCACCTTCTCAGGCTTCGCATATTGTCTTAGCTCTTTTTTATACCCTTTTGCGGTTAATAAAGTTTTGGTCAGTATCATAATGAATACATTATATACCATACCCCTTACCTCAATCTTATTCATCCACTAGAGTCATCACCTGATTCATCCGCTAAAAATATCCTCCGTTTTTCTCACGAAACCCCGAACCACCTGCTTCTGGACACTATCTAGTCAGGGTAATCGAACCACTAGTCGAAAGTTCACTTGGTGCAACTAGTGTAATCCGTCCTGATGAATCAGCACTTATACCATATCCAGTATCATAGTCTGCGGAATTATTCCAAAATGCACCAGTGTTTCCTGGATCAAATGGCAGTGCTGAAATATATTCAGGTACTACACATCTGGCAATATCGTATCCGCCCTGATTTGAACTAACAGGTATCTGTGTATTTGGAATAACGGTTGCGGGCTCACCGGCACACATAAATGTTCCAGTGTGATCTGCGATATTTTGTGAGATGGCACTCATGATAGTGCCGAGATCGGCAGAACGCTTGGTGTCACGTGTCAATTTGAATTGCTTACTTGGATTTACTGCGACAAGCACGAGTGTTGCTAGTATTGCGAGAATACCGATAACAACCAGAACTTCAATCAGTGTAAATCCGGCAATGCGTCGACCCACGACATTCACAACACCCTCAGCCCTGCTTGCCTCACGGCTCCTCGCACCACACACCTGGTAATTTGGATTATGTTTTTTCTCTTTTGCCAATTTAAATAACATACATTTATTAATTTATTTATAACTTATTGATAATGCCTGCAGTTTAAAACAGTGCACATTAATTAGTCATAAATATTTTCTCAATTAAACCAATAGATGGATTATCATATGTCGAGCGCGGATTGAGTACATAGACAAAAGTTTTGCTTGAGAGTATCGTCCCTGCCCCTACATCAAGGGGTCCCGACACCTGTGCTGCAATACCCGTGGTATCGTCGCCGGAACCAGCCACACCATAACCATTTGCACCAACAGCAACCAAACTCCGTGCAATATCAAATCTAAAAAATAAATAATTAAAATCTCCACTCATATTGCGCTCTGCAAATGAATTGTGAGTGTTCCTGAAATTAACCTCACTGACCTGGTATACATGGCAAGAATATAAACCATCAGCAGAATCATAAGTTAAAACCTCTGCCCCTGAATCTCTTTCTAAAAAATAATCGCTAAATCTTGCCATATTAAAACCAAAGGCATCCGCACACTCACCTATAGCGCGATCAATACTCCCTCTCTCCAAAATCTCAGCCTGCAATGGCGCAATATCAATTGCAAACTGACCAAGTGAAATAAAGCTATTTAACACATATGACATAAACAAAATAATGACAGGTAAAAACATGCCATCATCCTATACTTTTCCATATTAAATATTCATCAAATCAGAACAGATCCACCAACTACAAAAAACAGAACCCAAGACTATTAACTAAGATCAACAGTGCCCGACACAGCACCGGCACTCTTACCGGCTTTATTTTTAGCTCTCATCTTAAGTATATGTCTTGCAAATAAAACACAGATAATACCCATACCAATTACGCCAATGAAAGACAAGATACCTTCCGCTTTTTGCCATTCATCACCCACAAAATAGCCGGTTGTAATTAAAAGACTTGACCAAAGGAAAGCACTAAAAAAGTTCAAAGGTAAAAATCTGCGCATAGACATATGTACAGCACCTGCAACCATTGGTACCACAGGTCTAATCACGCCAATGAATCTTCCGATTAAAATACTCTTGCCTCCGTGGCGATTAAAAAACTTTTGTCCCATTTCAAGATGTGATATTCGAAGCAATCCTTTATGCTCTTTGAAAAATCTTCTCCCATATCTCCCCAGTAAATATCCAATATAATCACCAGAGACAGCACCGAGTGTTGCTGCAAATATGCAATACACCAAATGCAATCCACTAATTGAAATCAAAAAACCAAAAAACACCAAAATCAATGTTCCAGGGGTAAAAGTCCCAATTACTGGTGTTGATTCAAGGATCGCAATAGCAAACAAAATAACATATATCCAGCCCCCGAGAGACTGGACCATAGGCGCAATATGCATTATGTAATCAACTAGAGAATCAAACATGCAGCTAGTTTAGCATGTTTTTTGGTCAACACCACAATGTCTCGGATCAAAAATTGTAGGCTCTAATGTCACACCAGCTATGATATCTGCGATGCGCTTTGCTCCATATATACCTGGCAAAATCCCTACCCCATTACAACCAAGGTTATACATCAAGACAGGATTAAGAGGCTCAGCACCAATTAAGCGAATACCATTTGAAGTGAATCCCATGAGCCCGTGCCATGTAAACTTGAAGTGCATATTATCTTTTGGTGTATGTCTATAATTTTTTTTAAGGAAAGAGTCCATCATCAAGGCCATCTTTTCATCATATTCCGCATGTGGGTCATACACCGATGTGTCTTTCAAATATACTTCAGGTCCACCGATACAGACGAGATTATGACTTTCATTTTTTTCAATTTCATACGGTCTTCGGGTGAGATAAAAATACGGATCATCATAATAGTCACCCTGCTCTGGTAGTTCTCCAGGTTTTGCACGGTGGTGTTTTTTGTTTTTGCGCGCACCATAATATGCGAGAGCATTTGGTTGTCTATTGAGCTCCTCCAAATATCCGGCCATATAACCCATGAACCCATGCAAATTATGATGAAAATGAGTATCAATGTCAGCGCCAACAGAATTCTTTATACTAAATTTAGAAAAACCATTTGTGCACAAGACTACCTTTTCTGCCTCAATACTAAATATTTCATCAGCAGTTTTTTTATGCGTTAACACCACATAGTTTTCGAATAATTCCACTTGCTGGATTTCAGCATGCTCAGCGAGTGTGAATCGAAGTGGATATGTGGCAAGCAAATATCCAACTAACTCTTCGCACAACAAGGCACCATTTATGCAACCTTTGCGAAGTGACATAGCCGCAACATAAATCGGATTATCAGTTTCTAACAGGTCAAGCACATCAGCGTGTGGAATAACACTATATAAATCACGATATATGTCAGGAATACCACTTATGATTTCAACCGCTGTGTCAGCAATGAAAAATTTATGAGGTGCCTCCCCTGCTTCAATTCGGACTGCATTATTTTTGATTTCATCCAAAATTCTATCAGCACTTGTATACCCGTTATACCCCATAAATGTAGAAAACGGAGTTGTTAATTTAGCCTCTTGAAACAGTTCTTCAATAAGAATCCATGAACTATTTACATGCATCTCCGCCTGCACCGCATCAGTTACTCCAAACTCACTCGCAATATCATGTAGTTCTCTCTCAAATTCAGCCACTAACTGACCTGCATTTCTACCCGTAGCGCCATGGGCTACTTTGTTTCCTTCAATTAATACCACCTGCTTATCAGTATGTTTCAAGACAAAATATGCAGTCATCACCCCTGCAATACCTGCACCTACAATAGCAATATCAGTCTTGATATCGTCATGCAATGTATCAATTGGTCTTTTGTGTACAAGCTGATAAAGCCAAGGCGACATATTGTTATTCATATTTTTATTATACACAATTTAGATAAAGAACATAAAATTGTATAAAGCGAAATACAAACTAGACAGTAAACTGGATACAAAAACAAAACACTGCCCGTTTGAGCAGTGTTTTGTGAATACTTTATATGAATTTGTTATATGAGGATTATGTGAAATTTGCGAGAATGACGTACAAAGAGTGATTAGTAACCATAACTTGTCATCACGAACCCTCCGTTTCCACTTGATGTATTTCCACCAATAGCAGTCGTGCCATTATTGCCCATATTTGTTTGACCAAATGTATTTGTGCCGTTAGTTCCATTTTCACCTGCAACAATACCAGTACCCAATACATATGGCTTAGTACTTATTTTTCCATACACAGGTGTTGATCCATATGTTGGATATGCAAGATATAAATTACCATCTGATGACACACCACTTAGTGAATAATCTGCAGCCGGTGTCGTATATCTTGGAAAAGGAAACTGTGGCAACTGAGTATAGTTACTAAGTGTTGATTGCACAGGTGTCGTATATCGCGGATATGAACCCGATCCTGTATTTGATGTATTTATAGTATTACCAGTATTTGCACCATTATTATTTCCTGAACCAGTCAAAGTAAAACCAGTGTTCGTTGTATTTGATTGAACTGGAGTACATGTACCATTTGTACATGTATATTGTGTTTGACCTGTAGTTATTGGTCTACCATTGGCATCAACATAGTATCCAAGCCCGGCAACTGGAATTGTATACGTTGTATCCGCGCTTGCTTTTTGAGGTAAAAAGACGAGGCTAACTGCCATAACAAAAAGAATAATAAGAAGTGTACCCACAAGGGCTCGGAGTACCATATAGTGAATAGCTTGTTTTGTACTTAAAAATGCAGGGTGAGAGACAGCCTGTTTTTTAGGCTTATTCAGATTGCCTCTAAAGCTAATTTGAGCGATTTTAGTCATAATTTGAGCCATTTGTGTCGCGATATTTTGTATATATGTATTCACATTCATGTTTATATTATATCACAGTTTTATATAAATGCAAGTATCAGATTGACATTAACTATAACGCATATTATAGTTAATTCAGCAGCACATTCAATACATACCACCATGAAAGACCTCTGCATCAAACCAATACCGCCAGGTCACCGTAACCAATCGTGTGCCTGGCGGTTTTCGCATTTCTTTCGTCTCTCCCTTTTTTGCAAGGTGAAAAAGTAAGTCTACAAAGTAAATTTGTAAATAATGACCCCAAAGACATTCACACATCTTTGCGGTGCTATACTATATACATACCCATATTAATTATTGATAAGAAAATCAGATACACATTGAATATGAAAAAAACCGAAAATGCTGAATTAGACGCAAAGAAGAAAACAGAAATTAAGAAAACGCCAAATACAAAAGATACACCCAAAACTGGAGCAACTGAGATAAAAAAGAAAAAATCAAAATATGAACCTGGTGACTTTGCACCTAAACCAAAGAAGTCGAGCGCTGGACTTGGGCTCTTTGCCACAAAAGAGATCCCTAAAGATGTCTGCATTATCGAATATTTTGGCCGAACTATTTCAGAAGAAGAGGAATACACTAGCCGAAGTAAATATCTATTTGAAATAAATTCAAAAAGGACAATTGACGGGACTGATAGAAAAAATATCGCCAGATACATAAATCACTCTTGTAAACCAAATTGCGAGCCAACTATACATAAAGGCCAGGTTTTTATCTTTTCTTTACGAAAAATTAATCCAGGAGAAGAACTAACATATAACTACGGCAAAGAGTACTGGAATTCACACATCAAACCTTATGGCTGCAGATGCGCACCATGTACTGCAAAAAGAGAACTTGCACAAAAGACTAAATAGCAGAGATTGGCACCAAGACAGAAATCGTCTTTTTTCTAGAACTTCATTTCGTTTAGGATATTTCCCATGGCTGTAAATCCGGCTTGTGTTGATTTTCTATCGAAGCTCGATGTTCTGATTTCGATTCGTGTTGGTACAGCTGAGAATACGCATGCATTTGTGCGCATACCGAATGCACCTGCATATGTGCCATATTCTTCATTTATAATCAAAGCACGATACAGGCTCTTGATTGCCGTTTCTTTTTGGTCACGAATAATTCTATAATCCACACCTTCGCTCGGTGAAATGGCAAATGAATAAACAGGATCACTACAACCTGCTGTTGTTTTTTCGAAATACATCACATAACTTTCCCCTGCCTCGGTTTTGATATTGAAACTAAGTTTTTCTGCCGTGCCTGATTCTTTTACTTTTGACCCTTTTTCTATTGGAAAAGAGACCTTCTTGTTTATCGCCGAAGTGAATTTTTCTGTCTCACCTGTCGCGGTAGGGCTATTTACATCAATGACATTTGACTGACTATCTGTTGTCGCTTGACCATTTGTGCCTGCACCACTGTTTGTTGTTGTGTCAGATGCATCAGAATTATCAGCTGTATTTGCTGTGTTCGCAGTGTTCGCAGTGTTCGCAGTGCCAGGAGGTATGGCAGTTGTTCCAGAATTGACTTGGGCTTGGTTTTGATTTTGGTTACTGTATGTATTGTCGTATCTGGCGCCACCATAATCTGAAACCGAGTCGGCGTATGGGCTTTTTTGTGTTGGGACTACAGTCGAATCATTGTCATTGTACACATAGTTACCATTTGCGTCCTTGGTATAATATTTTCCACTTTCGGTTTGGAGGGTTACTGGTTTGGCCGTGGTCGCTTTACCAATAACATATGCCGCAACAGCAATACTAAGCACACCAAAGATGAGAAATAAATAGAGGCGGAAAAAACCAGCTTGTACACGATTGTTTAGAGTAGAAACAGATCTCATATGCATTTAATATTACCATTATTTTAAGTGGTGTGTAATCAAGTTGTACATCAGATGGACTCGCACAAGTCGTTCATATTCTGTGCTAAAATAATACTAATATGATTGATTTTACAGACCCTGCACTACGTTCGTCGGTTAGAGGCAAAGAAGCCGTCACCAAAGTGACAAATAAATTTTCTTTTTTCTTAATCATTGTTGTGCTTGTCTGTTTTGCCCTCTGGCTAATCTATGCATTACAAAGTGCTCAAATTGATACAAAGACAAATTCAAACAATACCATCCGAATAGATGATCGTATCAATGACATCAAAATCGACGGGCGTTTACAGCCAATTCAAAAGACTGAGGAATAATACTTAGTCATTAACTATAACCCAAGCTCCTCTAGGAGTTCGTCAAAGACAAATAATCTTGCAAGCCTAATATCTGCATAACTAAATGAATTACCCAATTTGTTTTTGACTGGCGCGAGTCTGAATGTTGAGAGTTTGATATCATGTGTGATTGATTTGTCCTCACCTACACCTTGAACAAGGCCAGTGCCGCTGTTTGTAGCTGTGGAATTAAGAGTGGAATTATATGATGCAATAAAAGCATCTTTTATTTTGCCTAGCTTTGCATTCCCTTTTGCAGACTTGAATGCATTGTTTTTTATATATGTGATATCAATCCTTTCACTATCCAAAATTCCCTCTTCGAATAAAAATTCGATATGTTCAATGATGGTTTCTGCTTTTAGTGCGCGCTCTTTTGCAATTTCTTCAATGGACTTTTTTTGGAGGAGCAATTGCTTTGTATCTTGCTGGGTGGAATGTCTCACCGTCTTGCGCATATGATGCGACATGTTTTCAACATAATCTTCTTCGCTATGATTGAGATAGTTTTTGAAGTCGGAATCTGAATTTGAATCAGAGTCAGAGTTTGAATCGGAGTCAGAGTCGTAATTTGAATCTGTGTCTATATCTGAGTCTACCCCAAAGCCTGGTTTTGAGTTAGAGTTTCTGCCTTTTTTCTGATTTTTGGGATTTTTTGAGTTTTGGAAATTCTTTTTGGTTGAAAGAGGTCCGGAAGAATTCTTTTTTCTAAACTCTTCTTGAATTTCGTCGAGGGTTGCGAGTCCCGCAAGTTTGGTTTCTATCTCGATGAGTTCACCGACGACATCATCGCTTCGTCTTCGAAACTCTTTGTCCATATCCAAGACCTCTGGATGAATCTGTAGAGCCGATGCATTGAAACCTGTCAACTTGAGGCCGGCGAGACTTTTGACACGTGAGAGCGCCACATAGCCCATACCAGGTGCAAATGCGCGAGACAAATCAATCTCGGCTGCGTCGAGACTCATACCCTGACTCTTGTGAATAGTGATTGCCCAGGCAAGTCGAAGTGGGTACTGACTTATCTCTGCCTTTACTTTTCCATCTTCTTCGATTTTCCATGTATCACGAAGGACGGTTATTAGTCGCCCGTTTTTTACCCGAACCACAGGATCACCATCTGTATTAAAAGAATCAACAATACCGAGCGTACCGTTTACATAACTTTTGTCCAAATTGTTTTTTACAAACATGACGCGGGCACCGATTTTGAGTTTGAGTTCCTCTGGGGCGAGACAACTTTTTTTGAGTGTATCGACAATTGAAGCTTTGCCCTTTGATGCCATTTGGAATTTCTTTTCCTCTCCACCAATTTTATTGAGTTCGAGAATATTTATTCCATCAACATCTTCATTGTGTGTCGAGAGTCGTGTCGGTTCGACATCAAGGTCAATTTCCTTTTTATATCTTTCACGCAGACATTCGAGTACGTCTTCATCGGTATCACTTGCTCTGATAGCATTGAGCATATTTGTATATCTGTCATCATTTTGTCTATGTTGTTCTGAAAGATAACAAATCTTGAGATTCATATTATTCCAAATCTTTGATTGATAGGCAAAAAGCGCCTCCGGCTCTCCATACCTCGACACCGGTGGTAACTGAAAGAAATCCCCACATAAAATAACCTGCATTCCACCAAAGGGTTGCTCACTACGCTTGAATCTTCTTGCGAGAGTATCAAATAAATCAAATCTGAAATGATGCAACATCGAGATTTCATCAATAATCAAAACTTTTGTGTCCTGGTATCTTTTCCAAAGGTGCTGTTTTTCCTCTAGATTGTCGAGATCATATTCTGTGAGATTATCTTTGATCCCAAGACCACTCCATGAATGAATAGTCACACCCCCGAGGTGCGTGGCCGCAATACCTGTTGAGGCAGTGATGGCAACATCGATATTATTGTCACGCAGATAATTGATATAGGCTCGCAGGGTGTGTGTCTTTCCACTTCCTGCAGCACCTGTCAAGAAGACATTATGTCCCATTTTGAGTATATCGAGCGCTTGAGTCTGTAACATGTGCTCAAAGTATAACAAAAAACTATCTCATATTGACTGTTGCCAATATGAGATAGTTTTTGTGTACTGTTGCCGGACTATGTCCTGACAATAGACCGGGAAACGACCAGAATTATTTCTTTGCTTTCTTTGATGGTTTTTTAACTTCTTTTCTTGAATTTTTTCCTTTTGCCATAAATGTAAATATTTTTATTAATAATTGATAGATATATTATAGTACAGAATTTCACGAGCTACTGAATTTGATCAATATTGTTGCAAGGCCAACCCATGGAGCACTACAATTATAAGTGCGTAATGACTAAATCCTTGGGTGCTATTTTTGTCCTACTGGTAGTGACTGGCACGCAATGCCGTTTTTGTCACCGTCGAGTCTATTTGTATCCTTACTTACCCCGCCCGCTTTATCAAAAAACTTCTGAGCTTCTGGCTGTGTCTTGAAATCGTCACAGTTATATTCATCTGTATATTTAGCACCTACAGCACCTTCTGGTACAACATTGCCTTCTTTGTCTCGCAAGACTCTTGATGCAGCAACACCTTCTCCGCTGATAATTTTACCAAGATCCCAGTCATTATTTGATGTCTCGAGTCCGAGCGCACCGAGCAAGATGACAAGAATACCGATAAAAACACCCTTATACTTTTTCTTTGCACTATCACTTGCATTCGCAAGTGCGCCCAATTTTGGAATTTTTGGAATATTCATTTTTTATAATTTATGTAATTTATTTACAATTAATTTTAATTTAATTACCAAGCAGAATATAGTAAATACCCTGCGATAATAATTAATACAATAATGACAATTATTCTTGTTTTCTTATTATTTAACATACATAAATTATACCAGAGATTACATGGCGAAATTGCTTTTCAAATATTTCCCATCTTTTAACTATTAAGCGCGATTGAGTCTCTTTGATGCATACATGAATACGAACAAGAGTACGTACAAGATAATTGTACCGAGGAGTAGACTGATAGAATTGAGCTGAACAATCATATATAAGAGTGCGTATAGTGCAAGAAGTACAATACCGAATACCTTCCCTGCTTTTTTAGAATTAAAGATTTCTGATGCATACCAACTATTGAGCACTGCTGTGAGTACGGCACCGATAATATAAGCAGACAAATATCCGATTTCTTCACCAAGCGCGAGTACGAGTAGATAAAATAGGGCCAAAGAGATACCCACCAAGAAATACTGTATTGTATTCACAGTCAAACCCTTCTTGAGATCAATAAACAATGTGAGAGAGAAAACTAATACAATAAATAGAATTGCGTACTTGAGGATTCTGTCTACGAGTGTGATGTCATCTGCACCAGACAAGAACACAACACCTGTATCATATTCATAATTTTGAATATCCATACTCACAACATTGTCTTTCTTTGAGAAAGTACTGTTCGCTGAATTGAGCAGACGAATATTGTTTGTCTTTGTTGAAATAGTAACACTCTTATTGTCTGGAACACCTGGTACTCCTGAATAATTTTTAGAAATCTTGTTTATACCAGTAAATGAATATGCAAGACTAATTGTTGATGTTGGCTTGATATTTTTTACAAAGCTCGCAGGGAGAGTGATTTTGTCTCTTGCAATAGTAGTTGTGGCAAATGACTTCATTTCATTTCCATCTATGTTAACGACAACTGTTTTGAGGTCTACACCAGCGGGAAGTGCAAGGCTGATAGATCCATTAGATTTAATTGAGCCAGCAATTTCAGCTCCGCCGACCGCATCAAAACTACCGCGCAATACCGCCGAACCAGTAAATACTGGGATATTCTGCTTGCCGAGTTTTTTGAAAGTAATATCTTTTATTTCAATATCTGTATTACTGAACAAATCATATCCTGAATTGTTTGTGACTGGCGCAGGCTGTGCTTGACCCGTTACACCATTTGAAACAGTTTGAATGTCTAGGTATGCAAATTCGACTATGTTTGTTAGTGAAAATTCATTGAGACCTTTAATATTTGAGACCGCCATTTCATTTCGCGAAATCCTATCGCTCACTATCCCCTGGACAAAGAGTGATGCAATAAAACAAACCGCGATAATAATACCAATTCGAAAGGCGTGAGTTCCGATCTTTTTCTCAGAATTCTCGCCGTACTTTGGGAAATTGAAGAAGTTTTTCATATATATGTTGTTTATGTGAACACTATACTAGAGTCACCGGAGACTGACAATATGACCAGTTTTAAGTATAGGTATTTGACATTGTCCTGTTGTCGCGCTTTAATTTGAACAGGTTCTTTCGCAAAACTTGCATTGGGCCAATTCACCAAAATCCAACAAATAGAATACAAGACCAAATGAAAACGCCAAATGGTTTTTTCACCCCGCATACAGCAGTGTCAACGTTTGCAGCAAAACCCTTGCATACATGGCAATGGGAAGTTACCTTGCATGGCCCTGGAAGCAGAGTGCTCGGTAGTTTCCTCACTGAGATACCCCGAGAATCAATCGACCCTCAAGACTTTGTGGGTCACACACATTCCAGGTCACGCATTGAGTCCATCCAGATTGCCAAGCCTCGGGAACATCAAACAGATGAAACTGCCGTGGCAGAAGCACAACCTGCTGCGGCCTAGCCCTCACAACAAGCACCTTTTTAAAGGCCGTCTGCAAATCCTGCAGACGGCCGCTTTTTTATTCTCTAACCCGGTCGGTTATTATCATTTTTTTATATTCAGGCACGAGTCCTTGCTATCACCTTTTCGCGACAAGTTTAACTACATTAAATTTAGATACGATCTTGCATTGGTGACGTTTTGAAAACCTAAAGAATTGAAAATTTCAACGGCCACCATACTTCTACCTCCACTAGCGCAGAATATTATATATTCGACTTTTGTATCTTTTTCTTCATCTGATGAAATTGATACTAATTTTAAAATCTCACCTTCTATTTGCTCTTTACTTTGCATTCCCATCAAAAGTTGAAGCGGGATATTTATTGCACCCTGAACACTACCGTTCTCAAATTCATCTACCCCACGTACATCAATATAGACTTTTTTCATGTTTTTATATTAACAG
The DNA here is from genome assembly GCA_964627085.1 of uncultured Candidatus Saccharibacteria bacterium. Classification (GTDB taxonomy): domain Bacteria; phylum Patescibacteriota; class Minisyncoccia; order Phycocordibacterales; family CAIZLB01; genus DALYDD01. Next base: position 88,590 of record CAZVIP010000002.1, read on the forward strand.
AATTTTTTAGATTTGAAATGTTTTTTTAATTGACTGGTCTGCGGTTGTTTTGATTACTGCGCGGGATTTGGGTAAACTTGACACAATGGGCATATATATTGTATTGTATTTTCAGATAGGTTCGTTCACATCTATTCAGTCGACTGAAAAGCAATTCGCATACGCTTATGCGGAAAGTGGTCCCCGTACCCTTTTGACTCTCAAACCGAACAAAGAAAGAAAAAAACCATGAAAGACCCACAGGTCAAAAACCTCCCAGCAGTGCCATACACTAGTCGCCAATTAGAAATCGAAGAAGGAAAACTCATGATCTCAGACAAGGTCCCCATGATGCTACTAAGACTCCTCAATGAATACACCTCTGACGAAGAGGCTAATAAATTGAGGGGTCGCATCAACACTGCATGGCTCACCTTCTTGCCACTAGCATTAGCTAGGGCACTATTCATATTCGTGTCACCATTACTAAAGCTGTTCACCATTATTTATCTCTTCGCTCAAATCCTTTACTTTGGAATGAAGGCGTGGTTGAAAAATACATGGCACAAGAACGGCAAACATGGATCCGAGTTCAACGAACTCAATGCACAACTGGCGTATCAACGGGTATGCAAACTCCGGCCTCGCTTTAGCAAGTATTGCCGAGAAAACTACCCATGGGTGTTGAAAGCTGAGTATGCTGAAACCGTCACAGGACCTCAAGATGAGGCCCTGGTTTTTGCAAAAGAGTTCAACTTGGACACTAACGCAATTGTAACCCCAATTGAGCTGGCGGAACTCTGCCACGTAGCAATTGTGGCACAGTGTAGAGCCCAACGTGCAGTAAGGGATTACAAAGCATTATCAGCTGCGGCAGAAGCCAAAGCCAAAAATATGTGCGAAAAGTTACTTGATACTGACCTTGGATTTAAAGGTGCTAGCTACGCACGCTGGTATGATAAGAGTCAATGGAGAGACCACAGGGCCGCTCACTTGCACATCTTCTTCCTTCGAGCAGATGACAAGCCGATGCCGTGGATACGAGCTGAAGTTGAAGAACTGGCGTCAAACGTGTCAGTTCCAGCAACCCTACCAGCTCAGCCGGTAGTGGAAACAGCATCAGCACCAACTGAACCAACCAAGGGACCAGTCGAAGTGGTCACCACCACCTCGTAAACTGAAACCCTCAAACATTCGCAGGCCCGTCGCAATTTCGCGACGGGCCTTTCCAATTCCCTCTTTTATATACGATGCTCTTTCTTTAGATAATCAAAACGTATCGTTGCAAGTACAGCAGTAAGTATGAGCATAAATGTGACATATTCAGGAATATGTAGATGGAAAAAAGCGGACATCAAAATAGACAGACCAATATACGCAATGATTCCATATGCAGTCCGCGTCAATGTTGGGAACCTGCCAAGTAGTACGAGCATAAGTGGAGTGACAAACATCATGGTAATGATACCAATAGCAACACCAAAGACCACATAAGAAAACTGACTTGAAATACCTACGGCACCAACCACATTGTCGATACTGAATACAAGATCAGCAATTGCAATCTGACCAATTACTTTTCCAAAATGAGGATGGCGACGGAGCTCTTTTTGCTCATCACTTGAACGGAAAAAATGTGAGTATGCAAGATAACATAAATACAAACCTCCCAAGATTTTAATAATTGGATTTTGAATAATAAGAGTCGCAAGAAAAAGACATACAAAACGAAATAGCGCACCAAGACAGATACCAATGTAAATTGCTTTCTTTTGTAATCTTGGTGGTAAGTCCTCAGCGAGCGATGCATTGACCAATGCGTTGTCGACACTGAGCATAAGCTCAAGAATGGTGATACTAAATATTGTTGAAATGACTGTGAGCATACGGCTTTAATTTAATACTGCATGCGATTTAATACCGTATACCGAGTATATTCAAAATGATTGGAGCAATTGGATCTGCGCCGATTCCATGTACCGTAACACCACCGAGAACACCTGTGACTGTGACAAGAACAAGGCCTACGAGTGCTAGTATTTTTGAGAAGACACCATCATGGAAAACAATTTTGAAGAAAGAGAGAATCTTTGAGAGTGTGCGCTTTGATCCTGATGCAGACGCACCATTAGATATATACCCCGTGAATTTGTCATTTGACAATAAGAATGCTGACAATTCCCCGAGTAAGAGTGCAACATACAACCAAGTGGCAGTAGTAGCAAAAGTTGAATGTGCTTCAACAATAGGATGATTTGGTTTTATTAAATGTTCTGCAATTTCACCTGTATAGAGCGCAACCATAGCACCGAGAGATCCAGCCAAAAGTGATATTCGCCTCACATCCACCCATGCAATTTGTGGCACCCATTTCTGGAATGGAATAATTTTAATCAAAGAATACATCAAAAGAAGTGCAATTGGGAAATGAACAAATAGTGGATGAAGATTATATGACATATCTTTGAGTATATCAGATTTTAGAGACCAGCATTAAACGCAGACCTTGTCTTGACTCCAAAATATCCCACAGCAGGGCTAATTTTATGAGCCTTTTGATATCTAATGATTGCCTGTCTTGTGGCGAGTCCGAATTTTGTGGTCTCTTTTCCGAGAGATCCCACTCCATAATTTGCAACAGGAAAACCATGAGTGTTGAGATATCTCTGTATTAGCTTAACATCAGCGCCTGTCATCCAAAGACGGCGATTGATTGTAAATACATATAAATTATTTTGAGGCAAAGAGCCCTGTCCATTACCAATACCATTTCCTATCCCCGATGTACTACTTGCATTATTTGTGAGTGAACTTTGACTAGAGCTTGCGGTACTTGAAGCATTGTTTTGTCCAATACCATAGATTATATACACCCCACCACCTGTACCAGATGAACCAGACGCCGGCGCTGACCCACTTGATGAACCACCTGTTGACCCACCTGAAGTTGGCACAGATGTTGCTGAGGTTGTAAATGTTTGATCAGACGAGGTCGCAACATTACCTACTGCATCTGTTGAGATGACACGATAATGATATACAGATGACTGCGCGAGTGAACTAAGTGAAATTGAATGATTCGTATTTAGTGAACCGATTGATGACTGACTTCCATACGATGTAGTTAGGCCATATTCGACACTTGATGTCGCGCTTTCATTTGTTGTCCAAGAGATAGTTGCAGCAACATCTGTGACACCTGAGATAGTAATATTTGAAATAACAGGCGGAGTTATATCCGGTGCAATTGTTGTGGTAAATGTTGCATCTGCAGAGCTTGTTGAGTTCGATCCTGCATCCACTCCATTAATTTTAAAGTGATACAAAGTATTTTGGGTTAACCCTGTGATTGTCGCAATGTATGTTGTCGAACCTGTTGCCCCGATTGAACTGCCATAAGAAGTGGTAAGACCGTACTCAACGTCATATGTGGCACTCTCACTAGATGTCCAAGTAATCGTTGCTGTGGTCGGGGTTGTTGTTGCCGAGACCAATGTGATAGTAGGCGGAAGATCAGGTACATAACAAACAGATACGTTCCCTGTTACAGTACCAGAATTTGACGCAGTCGGTGCAAAACAAGCATCACCATCGATGGCGCCGTTATTATACGAAGTATCATAGAACTCTGAATTTCTATATAAAGTGCCCCCGTTATTGAATGCATTCCCACTAAATACATATTTAGTTATCGCAGCACTGTCAGACCCCAAAACCTCACCAACCACCGAACCAGACCATGCCTGATTATTAATATTGAACACACCACCCACTGGTTTTGTTGAATCTATTGCATCATAAAAATCTGTATTGAAGGTTGTTGTACCATTTACAGTTCCGCCATTTATGTATGTGGAATCATTGAAAATTACACCCTGAGACACAGACATGGTAACCAAGTATCCGAGGTTGGATGAACCGTTAAATGTTGCACTTCTAATTGAAATAGGTCCACCTGAATTAGCCTCAATAGCCGAAGTAACAACAATATCATCATCAACACCAGGAACCGTTTCAGCCGGAATTGTTAAAATATCATTTAACCACCAGTTGCCTAAAGTGTGCCATTCACCATCCACAGAATTGTGAAAGTAATTTCCACAAACAGACATTGTCCCTGATACAGTACCGTTATTTACAGCAGTTGGAGCGAAACAGGCATTACCATATATTATTAAACCACTCTGAGCAGTGCCAGTAAATCGTGCAAAGTCTGAAACCGTAATTTCGAAACCCGATACTGATCCATTTGCGACATGTAGCGACTTTGCACTTGCTTGTGATCCTCCGTTGTTTTGAATAATAGTCTCACCTACACCTACATATACATCATATTCACTTGTAGGAATAATACCTGCGGGGATGGTATAAGCAGAATCAGTAAACCAGTTTGTGAGGTCATGCCAATAACCATTATTCGCAGCATTGTGAAAATAAAGCTTGGTCGGACACACCGTCGTCGAACCTGAAACAGTTCCATAGTTTGTAGCTGTCGAAGCAAAACACGCATCCCCTGTGATCACACCCTGACCTTGATTCGTACTGATATCAAGAAACCGTGCATTACCTGTTAGCGACGCTGCGTTTGTACTTGAATCCCGGAAGACGTAATCCTCAACGATAGTACGGGCAATCATACCTGAACCTGGTACATATACGTCACCATTATATACACCGCTTAGCCAGCGACTACCAGATACAGTAAGTGTGCCATCTACTGGATAGATATCATTTGTCTCATCATAATAATTTGTATTAAAAAGCGTATCGCCGTTTATAGTACCAGTGTTGTAACTAGTGTCATTAAAAGTCACCTCAGCTGTTATTGACCCAGAATCAAAGTGCGAGTTATCGTTAAATATTACCGTGTTTGCACTAATATCACTCTGAGCATGACTATTATCATTAAAGACATACTGAGTAATTTGTGCCATGTCAGAACCATACACATTTCCACTGACGATCCCAGACCATATACCTTCACCATTTATAGTCAAAATACCACCGGTTGGAGTTGAGCTACCATTTAGATAGTACTCTGTATTCAAATACATATCGCCATTTATATTTCCAAAATTATGTGAAAAATCATTGAAGGTAGCATTACCTATCACAGTCCCCTCATTTGTACTTCCTAAATTAAAAGTAGCATTACCGTTAACTGTATGTGAGTTTCGGAGTGGATTACCATTGAAAACCGCATCACCATCAATGTCAATGTCCGGTTCTGTTGGACCATTAAATACATACGAAGTTACTTGCGCATTATTTGAATCGTATACAGTGCCATTTATTTCTGTTGACCAAATAGCACCTGTTGACATAGTGAACACACCAGACGTTGGTACACTTGAACCGATTTGGTCATATGCAGTTGTATTAAAAGTAGCATTACCACTAATTGTTCCGTAGTACATGGAGCTACTATTATTAAAACGAACATCGCCAGTTATATCAACATCGCCAATAGATGAAGTATCATTTAATACAATACCATCCGTCGTACCGATAGGTATCGTAAAGTATGACGTCCCGTTTAGAGTTAGTGATTTGACAGTACTACCAACATCAACACTGTATGTTGTAATATTTTTACTACTTACACTTACATCAGTAGCCACTGTCGGGAAAATCAAAGACTGAATGGTGTAATTCGAATCATCCCACCAGTTATTTAAATTTGACCAATCCCCATCATCGGTTGGGCTATGAAAAAACTTAGAACCAGCACCACAAACTGTCACCAACCCTGACGCAGTTCCGGTATTCAAGTCGATAGCAGCAAAACAGGCATCACCGTTAACCGTACCGGCATTCGCAGCACTAGCACCCAAAAAGATTGTCATTAGTGGCGAGGTAATAACCCCTGACCCGCTATTATATGAGCTCCCTAGAAACTTCGTAAATGCATTAATTGTACCATCGTTAAAAGCTGTATCACTGAAGGTGGTTGTTGCATTAATAATTCCTACCGTACCATTACGTGCCTCATTCATAAATTCAACTTTATTACCACCCGCACCACTGATAGTTGCAGTGTTATACGACCGATCATTAAATCTTATGACACCACCAGGTATACTCCCATCGAGAGTGAGCTCGCCTCCATTGTGCGTGTCATGGCTAAATATGATTTGGTGTGCATTAACACTAGATCCCGGCGCAGAATATGCGAAAGTAGAAAATATCACACTCGCACTTGGTGCGTTGAGAGTAACACCATTACCAAGGAAAGAGTCTCCTCCGAATTCCACAGACGAAGAGATATCAATTGTGCCCACACCCTCAATTGATGCAAAACTAATTGCAGAAAGAGAAAACAAACTTATAGGGTCACCTGAATTTCCAGTCACTGAGGCAGACAGTACGACTTGATCCTCTGAGGTTGGGAGCACAGGTGAAGGCACAGTAAAGGTATCGTCGAGCCACCAGTTGCTTAGATTGGACCAGTCACCATCTGCCGTGGCATTATTGTAGTAGCGAGTCTCAGCATTTGCCTGCGCAGGAAATGCAAAGAATGTGAAAATTAAAAACAGAATAGAGAAAAAAAATAAAACTTTTTTTTGTTTTATTTTTTGAAAACCCTCTTGAGGTATTTTGCTTGAAAATAATTGTTTTAGTGTACTGGGCATCAGTGTTATTTTAGCAAAAAATAGACTATTTTGAAACCCCAAATATCAACAACAGTTTCTCTTGGCGGGTCAATGATTTAAGTTTACACTCCCTTTTTCGCGCTAATTGGAGCGTCTCATGTATTTCGGTATATTTGAGTGTCACAGGACGGCGGATCTTAGTATAGTGTGCACCGCTTTTTAGATTATTGTGTTGATTGAGTCTCTTTTCCATATTATTTGTACTTCCTATATACAAAGTCTTGTCATTGCACTCTAATATATAGACCACGAATTGTACTGGCCCGATTTCCCTACCAGTCTTTGGAGAAGTCTTTGGGGCTGTTTTCATTTTCACACCAGCTAGCTTTCGGGAGTTTTTCACATATATATAGTATCACCGTCCTTAAACTAAGTTCAATGCAATATATGTTAGAATGATTCGCAATTATGTCATGGGTATTTATTGCAATTCTTGCTGCAGGTTTTAAGTCGCTTGCAACCATAACTGAAAAGAAACTTTTGGGCACTGAATCAATGTCAGAATATTTGTCCGGTATTAGTATTTTCATTTCTATTCTTTCTTTACCACTTCTCTTGCTCGTCAAGAATTTTTCTTTCACTGGTATCGACCTCTTAATCACACTTGGTATTTCGATGATTTCTGTCATGAGCGCTGCGAGCATTACTTATGTCATCAAAAAAGTTGATATCAGTGAGTCGAGTGCGCTTCTTGCTATGACTCCGATTTTTGTGACTGTTTGCGGTTTTATCTTTCTGGGTGAAAGAGTTACAGCCATGCAACTTGGTGGAATTGCACTCTCGTCACTTGGGCTCTTTATCCTAGAGAAGAAGCGTGCGCAGAAACAGCCTGTGGATAGAAAATTATACATCGTATTAGTGCTCTCACTTATTTTTTTTGCCATTTCAACCATCGGAGATAGATATATGGTGCATTACAGAAATATTGACCCTATACTTTTTCTTATCATTGTACAGATCTGTATTAGCATCAACTTTGTGATTTACGATATTCAGCACGCACGAAAAAACAAAAGTAAAAGCAGTTTCATTGACCACAAGCTTTTCCGTGAAAAATATTTTTGGCTAAATTCCATATTGATTATTGGGCATAGAATTACCCATATGTTTGGGGTTAATCTAATTGAGGCCGGTATTTTCAATGCTGCCAAGCAAATCAATGCTATTTTTACCACAGTAATTGGAGGTACTTTGTTTAAAGAAAAAGAGCTTATGCGCAAAACGTTTGCATGTATAATAATAGTAACAGGTGTGCTTTTGGTAACTCTTTAACCATGAATGAATTTCTCCTCAATATAGCCATCAATCATCAATATATTATCTATTTGGCTGTTTTGGTTATTGCGATCATCGAAGGGCCAATCATCTCGGTTTTTGCAGGAATCTTACTCCACCTTGGCTATGTGCAATTTGCATTAATTTTAATCACCATTATGTCTGGGGATTTAATTGGTGATGTTGTTTGGTATATGCTCGGTAATACATACGGACACAGATTTATATATAGATTTGGCAAATATTTTAAAATCACCGAATCAAGCGTCGCATATATTGTAAATATTTTTCATACACATAGAAACAAGATCCTTGTAGGCTCAAAGCTGACAACGGGTTTTGGTTTTGCGCCCGTTGTGCTGTTTGCTGCTGGCATGTCACGTGTCCCCTTCAAAAACTATATGTTAGCCAATACTTTTGGGCAAATTATTTGGTCTGGACTTTTACTTGGGACAGGCTATCATTTTAGTAAATTCTACTCATTTCTTGATACTGGATTTAAAAAAGTCTTTTTTATTAGTGGGATAATCATCTGTACGGTGCTTCTTGTCCGCCTTGTTTCATATATAAGAGATAATAAGCTACCGAAAAACCTATAATCACACACCAATAATATGGCAAAAATATCTGTCATCATCCCCGCTTACAATGAAGAAGCGTGCATAGCCAAATCTATCGAAGCCGTCCTTGCACAGCATGGTATCGATTTCGAGATTATCGTAGTCAATGATCAGAGCACTGATAAGACACAAGAAATTTTAGAGACTTATAAGGCTGTCAAAATTGTTCGAGGCGCACACATAGGATTGATGCATGCATGCGAATCAGGGCGTAGGGTTGCAACTGGCGACATTATTGTGCGCATGGACGCTGATTGTATTCCGCCGTCAGATTGGCTTTTGCGTGGTTCAAGGTATTTTGATAACCCTCGAGTGGTTGCAGTGTCGGGCCCATATGACTATACCGATGCATCATTTGTGTTTAGATGGGTGTCGCTCTTTGTTCAAAAATATATCTATACTCTTAGCAATATTTTCTTGCGGACTTTTTTCAAATCTGGAGGAGTGATGATTGGTGGTAATAGCTTCATGCGTGCGAGTACTTTTGAAATGATTGGTGGATTCGACACAAGAATTATTTTTTACGGCGACGATAGCGATACGGTCAAAAGACTGTCGGCTCACGGCAAAGCAATCTTTGACAGAAATTTAATTGTCAAAAGTTCCGCCCGCCGTTTCTACCGCGAAGGTATGCTCAAAATTTTATGGAAATATTTCAAAGGGTTTGTTGGTGGAAATACCCACACTCTTGAGGATATTCAAACTGATAAAAAATAAATCACACACTAGCAAGGCAGGTCAGGCTTCGCATGTACGGAATTTGAGGGCAAACAAAAACCGAGCAACATTGCTCGGTTTTTGTTTATTTTTTTCTTTTAGAAATTATCAGATGGGCTCAGCTTAGCAAGCCTTCTTCTCTGCTTTGACTGCAGATTTCCATGCAGATTCTGCAGCTTTACATTCTTTGTATTCAGCTTCACCTGATAAACACTGTCCCCCATGGAACCTCTCGAGCTTTCGCTTAGTAGCCCTTGTGTGTGCTTTAGCATTTGCACATTTACCTCCGCTAGCCTTTGCTTCTAAATCTTCATTGCTGTACATAGAAACAGTGTCATTTTTTGCTAGCATCATATTTGTGACATAGTAGCCGATAGCACCAAATACGAGGAATACTGCAATTGCGATAATTATTTTTTTCATCAATTTTAAAACTTTATTTTATTTATAATGTGCGATTTATGCAGATATGATTCAGATTTACAAGTGTAATTATAAAATAAAAATAGTTATAGGTCTATATTGATGTTCACAACCTACTCACTCTTTATCTTAAGGGGTGTGTGCCTCATGATAAATTTGGAATATAGCTCCCAGTCATCTTGCTCAAGACTCAATTCATCAGTTGCGCCAGGGCCAAAGACTTCATCAAGGTCAGAAAGAAAACTTCTATCCCCTGCAAGATATGCGACAAGTGCCTCTTTTTTAATATCGGAGTAAAACTGTGTAAATGGTTTTCTGCCCTCTAGAGGAGCCTCGTTATATCTCTTAATTACTTTGTGTAACATATAATTTGAGACTATCGAAACAGGTCTTTCATATGCATCAGGAATTGGATTTTTAACCAAATGAAGCTTCAGTCTTCTATCCTCTTCTACACTTTCGATATCACGCCCATCTTGTTCATTCAAAAATATGTCCATCTCTGACGTGCCCACCCCTTTTGATTCTCTCGCCTCTATCCTTTTCTTAATTACCGAAACCATCTCATCAAATTCTTTATTACATGACTCCGTCATTTCCTCTTCATGACTTACTGAATCACTGGATATGCCTTTTGCCATTTCTCGCGCAAAATATTCTGTAAAACCTTCATTGATAAGTAAAAATCTACTTGGTGGTACGCTTGCATTATTTTCACCAAAAGCTGTTTTGCGCTCTTCGAAACCTGTTTGTACCTTATCATCTTTATTTACTTTATTATTCTCAACAAAACTCCATGCAGCAGCAAGGTGCAAAGCTTCGTGGACAATTGTATGTGAGCTGTACGCCGACACTGGAAGTAACTTAACAATATTTTCCTTCGGAGAAAAACTACCAACAGCTCCTGCAAGCTCAGTAAATTTAACAACCTTAAAATCACTCACTTGGATATCAGAGCCACCATATAAACCCTCCTCTCGTAAGCCACCCAGAGTTTCATTGAGTACGCTTATTGATTCTAGCAACTCTTTTGTTTCAAGAACATATTCGTGTTCTTTATTTGGCTCTAGGGATTCCGCAGATGAAGGTGCTCCATCCTGTAATATTTCACTAGATATATCGGTGGCCGGTTCATGCATTTCTGCTCCAGAATCTATTCGAGGTTTCTCTGACATACCTAGGATTATACACTGTAAATATAGGATAGAGAACTAATGTGTAGTCCACAGCAGTATTACCCCAACATCACTTTATCTATCACTCTTCACTTTTTTTAGGGCAAAGAGCCCGAGGACAATAAACAGCGTCACTGCAAGTGTTGCCAATCTATATCTATAGCTACCAATTGATACAAGTCCTGTCACAACGAGTCCCCACACAATCGGACCAACAAGTGATGAGGTTCTTTCAATTAAATTAAAATATGAAAAAGCCAGATTGTTACTTTTGGCTGGTGTGAGGTATGCCATAACCGATCGAGAGACTGCCCAATTTGAACCAAACCATAGCCCCATGATAGTTGTTGCAATCACAAATAATGTGAAATTTTGGATAAATCCAATTGCTGGCAAAATGAATATCCAACCCGTAAGTACAAAAACCATGGTTCGCAGCAATACCGTATCCGGAGATGCGTCCTCTTTTCTCCAGAGGACTAATGTCATTAATAAGTGGAGTATAAAATGTAAAACCGAGTTGATATATATACATCCCCAAAGTAAAAGTAATCAATCCACCCAGATTATTATCACTTACCGCAAACCAAGCACAGAGTGAATAGAGCAAAAATACAAGGACTGTATTTATACGAAGGCCAACAATTCTGCGCAAATGTTTATCTAACAAAACGCCAATAAACGGAGCTGTACAAATCAAAAAAATAGTTGAGATAGTGAAAGTCAAATTGAACCAAAAATCAGAAAGCCCCCTATCAATCACGATCCACTGGGCAAAATAAAGAAAAAATACTATCGAAACTATTGAGTTCGCAAAATCATATAGCACCCATAATAAGACATTTCTCCTGGTCTGCATTTCTTTCATATCAAATATACTATTACAAATTAACTCAAATAACTATCAAACCATATTGCATGGCATGTATATCCACCTTTATTTTTTTGGAGATAATCTTGGTGATATTCCTCTGCTTTGTAAAAAGTAGTAAGCGACTCAAGTGTAGTGACAACTGGGTCTTTCCAGCGTTTTGATTTATTTACAATATCAATGAAATCTGTAGCGATTGCTTTCTCTTCTTCATTTGCATAAAAAATTGCCGAGCGATATGAAGTACCTGTATCATTTCCTTGTTGATTAAGAGTGGTTGGATTATGAATTTGGAAAAAGAAATCCAGGAGTTTTTTATATGAAGTTTTTTCTGAGTCATATGAAATTGAAACAGCTTCTGCATGTCCTGGATGAAATTCATATGTTGGATTTTCATTTGATCCACCCGTGTAGCCCACCTCTGTATCTACGACACCTGGCCGGGTTCTGATTAAATCCTCAAGCCCCCAGAAGCAACCGCCTGCAAGTACAATTTTTTGTATCATATAATTAATTGAGTTCGAATTAGATTTTGTTAAAACTTACATTTGATTTGAACTACATTTGGGCAAATCTATCTATATATTTTACTGCAGTTCTTTAAACAAAATTTTCCTCTGTATCATCAAATTGCTCAAAGCATACTGAATTCATACAATAGCGCAGACCTGTTTTTGTTGGTCCATCAGGAAATAAATGACCAAGATGTGAATGGCAAACGGCACATACAGTTTCTGTGCGAGTCATACCATATGATGTATCCTCTATGTTTTCAACAGCGCCAGGGATGGCTTCATCAAAACTTGGCCAGCCAGTTCCTGAATCAAATTTTGCATCTGATTTAAATAATGCATTTCCGCACACCGCACACTTATATAAACCGTCTTTGTCGGGATGAATTAATTTCCCTGAAAAAGGAGCCTCTGTCCCCTTTTCTCTTAAAACTTTGTACTGTTCTGGAGTTAATTTATTTTTTATTTCATCTTCATTCATACCACTATTCTAACAGACAATAGGAAAACCCCAGAGAGCCTACGCTCCCTGGGGTCGAATTTCCAACAATTGAGATAAATCTCAAAGTTGCGATATATAACCGAATGCACCGCATCGCTACAAATTCACTCAGGCAAACCCGGTTCTAGTTCATACCGCAGGGCGGCATAAACATAAGGGTTGCTGAGAGCAAAGATTGCGAGTGCAGCCCGCACAGCTGATTCGAGATACGGTGCCCATGTAACTTGAGGTCGTCGACCCTCTGGTTGATAGGCATCGAACAGTTTCAGTGAATTATGCGCATCGGCAGCAAACGTATCCCCTAAGCAACAGATTACCGGCACTTCATGCTGCCATGAAATTGTTGCCAGTTCTTGATTATAAGCCGGGACATCAGTAATGATGACGGTTTGATCCGCCCCCAAAATATGTTCAGCAAAATCAGGCCTAGGCATTGCCTGCATTTCAACCGGTGAAGCTGTATGCGGTGGTGCGACTACATGCGCTATTATGCATCCAAAGTGTATTGACAGTGTATGCATTACTGTGTTTGCAAGACAGTGATAAGGACCTTCTGGAGCCCAAATGAGAATCTGCTGAGTTGGCACCGTGAACGTGGCGACAACTTTCGCTATTGCCTCAAAGTTTGCAGCCATTGCCTTCCTCTGATTAGAGTCGGCTTTTGGGATGACTTCAGTAAGCAATGTGCGTGTGGAATCCACAATGCACCAACTGGTGAGATCGACGATGTCGGCAATCGAGAGATTACCTTTAGGGTCGATGCCAAATTCCAGTTTGATAGTGTGTAGCCGGAGCCCCTTGTCCTTGAATGCTTTTTCCAAAATCAGGAAGGCACGGCGGGCAAGTTCCTCCATCTGCACAATGTATTTTTCCTCAAACGGCTCGGCGAACACGTCTTTGCGCTTGTATGTATGCGACGGTTGTAGTCCATCGGCAGTGTTTAGCCCGGATAGCTCAGGATTATAGAGATCAAAAGCGTCGTCATCTGGAAGGAACCACATCAGTGGATTTTCACAGAGTAGATTACGACCTTTCCATGTCGGACCCGTTGCCGTCTCCGTGGATTTGAGGTGTAAATCAACAGCGAGCTTCTTGTGTGTATCGCCGATACCTTTGTTTCGGAGCGCCGTGCTTGGGTAATCGCCTGCAACACGGTGTGTGAACACCATGTATGGCAACATCTTGCAGCGTGGTGCTGTGAATCCAAAATAGTCCGTAGGGAGTTCATCTTCTTTGCTCTGAGTATCACTCTTGGTTGGGGCACCCTTCCGTGGTTGCTTACTAAGCAATTTTGCAACCCCTTCAAATGCAACTGGAAGTCCAGCTGCCTTTAGGAAAGCAAAAATATCACAAGTGATTCTGATGGCTGACTCCTCAATTGAGGCGCCTCCGGTGCGTGCAGATTGCATAAAGATAGCAACTTCATCGAGATTCGATGCTGGAATGACACTGTATTTATACAGCGACCTGAATGATCCCTTTGGCATTGAGACATTGCTCGCGGCCGCCGGTCTGGGATCGGGTTCCGTGGAGGGTGTAATAGGAGCTGGTATTGCTGAGTTTCCTGAGGTTGGAGCCTCCGGTACATGAGTTGCGGCCATAATTTTGGGTTCTATTGATTTGGGATTTCTCCCGTTGTTGTTTGTTGTTGTGGTGAACGAAGCAATATAAACGGCAGTGTTGCCTAAGTGTACCCTTAAATTTCCATTTGAAAGTCTTTCAGATGGTTATGTTTATACCTTTCAGGCTTTTGCCCTTCTGGCCCCTATATTACAGATTTATTTGACAAAGGCAAGGTTTTTGTGTTGTCTTTGTTTTACTGCTTTAGCCATATCGCCCATTATTTATATCTAAATTTACTCACGGTCGCCCATGAATTACGACAATTTTATACAAAATCAGCACCATACATTTCTGCTTTCACTTTTTCGAGTTCTGCGATTTTTTGAGGGTCAGTTATTTGTGTAAAGCGTGACATCTCTTTTTCCCCTGCCTTTACCATCTCGCTAAACATTTCCATTGGGCGTGCTTGCATGTCTGCCGGAGCCATCCAATCACCCGCCTCATATAATGGTCGGTACAAAACCATTAAAATTCTGTCTTCGGTATGTCTTGCAATACCACAAACCTCATATGTAAAATTATTTTTCTCTCCTGCCGGATCGTGCTTATAGTGTGTGTAATATCCTTTTTTTGGTATGTTCATGTTAATAAATTTTACCACCAATAATTGCGTCTGGCTTGTCCGGTGTTATCAAAACTACATGTTGATTTGCATCGGGTACACCAAGTGTGAGTACTTCTGAAATGAATGGACCAATTTGTCTTGGTGGAAAATTGACAACACATAGAACATGCTTTCCAATTAAATCTTCTTTTGTATAAAGCGCGACAATCTGCGCGGATGAATTCTTTATTCCAATTTCGGTACCAAAATCTATTTTTAATTTGTATGCAGGTTTTCTTGCCTCAGGAAAATCATTCACCTCCATAATCTTCCCTACCCTTATATCCAATTTTTCAAAATCATCAAGTGTTGCCATGTTTTTTTAAATTATGTTATGTAAATTATACGAAACCCCTAAATAAGGTATTATTAATTTCCAGTGGCCACATCCGCCGGCCTCCTAAGACATGCGATTGGTAATACAGTACCACTTTTTAATCTGTAGTCACCATCGTCCAATATCCTTTTTCCCTCATCTATAAATCCGATACGTTTATAAAATTGAATTGCATTATCATTGTAAGCAACTACCTGTACCTCAGTATCGACAAGTGGATTAAGTTCAGATAGCGCCGTATTCCATAATTCCGTTCCCACACCTTTACCTTGCGACTCTTCAGAAACATAAATTGCAAGCAGCTTATTAGGATTACCCTCATCACCTTTTTGTACATAGCAAAAACCCATAACCTCACCATTTTCTTTTGCAACAAAAACTTTTTTATTTTCCGGTAAGTTATCGAGCCACTTTTGGTGTCCTGCAATTGTTTCTGGCAACAAGACATTTTTGAGCATATCCTCAATATCTGTCTTGGTCACTCCAAAATTTTCATTTGGGTATGTAGACATCCAAGTGTCATAGTATATTTGATTCATTTTTTCTGAATCAGCTGGTGTGGCAAATGATATTTCTTTTTGCATATTTAATAAGTGTATCACAGGCTAAATCAGATGATTTAATGCCTGCCCTACACACCTTTCTTACACCAATAGCTAGGCAAATCACCAAACAGCATTCCACCTCCTCACCCATATACAAAAACCAAAAATATGGTATTGTCAGGGCGGAAAAAGCCTGATTATTTCATGTTTGTTTTACGAATTTTCAAACCTACAAACCATCCTACAAACCACACAGAAACGCCGCCCCACCAACATCCAGTAAACAATTACGGACAATTAATATCAGGCATCGTACACTGACAAAATAGAAAGAACCAAAAAAATGAGAGACAACGAAAACGGAAAAATCCGTTGGGGTTTCGACTCCAGAGCATTTGACATGCATGTAAATCAGCGCTCAGAATACCCGACACCGCACAGCATTGCTCGCGGAAAAGGGACAGTCGGAGCACCGCTTCTGGTTGATGATATCCATAAACACGGAATCACTAGCCTTGGCACGATGTCCATCGCATCGATGCGTCACGGAGAGGACTTCACAACAGGTGATGATTGGTTTTTAGCAAGAGCCTTTCTACCATATACCAACGGGCTTTTCTGGCTCGAAGGAACTTTTGGAATCGCCCACCAACTTGGTTGGGTGGTTGAACTACAAAGGCTTATGCGAATCAAACAGTTATCACTACTGTGTTTTCCGGTGAGACAAGGTGAGCCTTCATGCTCGATTGATTTTCATCATACGAGATTTCTGCACACCTACGACGTTATCGTGCACGGACTCTTGTGCGCACACAATGCAGGTATTAAAGGCAAGGATCTTATTGCGCTTGAAATTGCGCTTGCTATCCACGACCTCTTTACCCCAGCTTGTGGCGACCTCATGAAATTCGTCGATTTCAAACGTTTCGACGAAGATGCGAGACTCACAAAGCTTCTGGACCACGAACCATATGTCACCATGTGTGCACATTTTGAAATTGATCCGAAAGAACCGATTCGCATCTGCCAAGAAAGAAATTGTGCACTCTCACGGATCAGGGATTTTGCTGACACCTTGGCGTATACTGCCAGGGACCTCTCTGCCCTTATGGGATACTTTGAGAGTGGGACAGCAATGACCCAAACTCAAATATACGAGAATCCTGAAGACCAGGCGCTCCTACAAGAGCTTTTGAGATATCGTCATGACAAGTCCGATTTTGCACTTCTTTTTGAGGGTATAGAATTGGATGAAAGAGGAAACCTCGTCTTCAAGAGCGCGGATAGGTTGAAAACTTTTCTGCGCATACGAGCAATTCTTTTCCGGATTCTTTATTACAACCGCCAAACACGGAACGTCGAATACCTCCTGGGTATCCGACTTGTAAAGATGCTTCTTGGAAAAGGAATACTTACCCTTGAAGTATTTGAGGGTCCAAACTCCGACGATGGCTCCATCTGGAGCGGTATCTACAAAGAAACTGGTTACAATCCGTCCTTCATGCACAATGGAGCGATTGGAAAAACCACGTCATTTGAGACACAAGAACTTGCAGAAGCACATGTCAAAAAATTCGCTAGCGACACAGTCTGTGGCCTCATTTACAAATGGCCATCACAGACTAGATCGAAAGTGAATTATTGGTATGTGAAAACTGCCGATGGACCCAAACTTTGGTGCGATCAATTCCCAAATGCAGCCGAAGAGATCAATAGGATTATTCAGCCTACAGGCAAGTATCATGTTGCTCTCATCAACAAAGTCGAGCTCCCGCATATGAAAGAAAAATACTGGCAAGAACTGAAAAGGTTTGAGCTGGTGCTTCTCTGAAGACGCGATCTTCAACAATGAACAAGGTGCGCATTCGCATAACTGCGCACCACCTCGCACCCATACCCCAAAATTTCCTTAACGGAAGTGGCGGGGTGTGGGTGCTTTTGTTTTAAGAACCCCTTCTATATCCTCAGCGACAATCCAATCACAGCCTTCTGATCCGACAATTGCTGCGCGCTTTATACTAGACGAGATGTGAATCTTTCTCAAGCCGAAAATGTATTATCAAAACTAGAAACAGCATCCTTAACTTCCTTTGAGAATACTTTTCCAGATGCCCAAGGAATGTATTCACTCAATTTTTCAGGCCTTAAAAAAAGTCTTTCAGATGTTTCCATTTTTTTGTCAAAAATATTTACTTGAAAAGCGGATGCGGTAAATCTTAATTGATAATTAATTTCATTTGTCTCAAGATTTACCACTTTCACTTTACCTAGATATTTAATGTTATCTATTTCAACCATAGCTTCTTCCATGACTTCTCTTTTTAAAGCCATCAAATAATCCTCCCCAACCTCTGGGTGCCCACCAGGTATTGTCCAGTTTTTACTTTTTACTATCAATAAGTCTTTGTCCTTGTTAAATACATACCCGCTCACCTGAGATACACCCTCTTGTGGTATTTCACCGCCATGAGTCCAAATAAATTGATATGTTTTATCTCCAAATTTAACAATTTCTTTTACCATGTAAATACATTATACCCAAAAGATTCTCTTATACACTCTCCAACGAATACACATCCATTGCAACCTCATCGTATGGATGAACTTCTTTGATTGCTTGGATGACGTCTTGTAATTTGTCGCGTGAGCATACTGTTTCAATTCTTTCTTCAATCACTTCTTCATATTTTCCCACTTCACCGATATGTGGATTTGCACCAGCTTCAGGTTTAAATCTTCCCACGCCTTTTGATGAAAATGTGCAGTGTGTATAGTTACCTATTTTCCCAGCACCTGCATTACCCATGGCTTCACGAACAATATCAGTGTGAGTTTCTGGGACAAAGATGACAATTTTTACGTTTGGGGTCATATATGTGTTTAGGATAAATTAGTTTAGTATTAAAGAGTATACCTGGACAAATCATTTACCTTCATCTTTGAAAGTACCGGGTTTTTAACAGACTCTAAGACTTTGGTTATTTTAACCCCTGCAATTAGTTCTTTAATAAATTCTATAACTTTGGTCGGTTCATTTCCTGCAATGATTGCAAAGCGAACAACATTTTCTTTGTCAGATGCATTTTCTGTGAGGCAAACAATATCATTTTCGATAGTGAATTTACGAATACGCCCACGCAACATCACACCATGCAGCGCATCTGCATCACTTTGAATTTCATAGATGTCCCAAGTTAATTCCATAATATTTTATTTAACTAATAACACCTCCTCCAACAATTCCGGAAACTTTTCTGTCTTCATGATGTCTAGGACGAAGTGACCTTTGTCTTCAAATTGTGTGAAGTGCGCTTTATCCAATTTTGATTTGAGAATATTCACGGTAGTTAGAATATCAGGGAAATCGTCGGACGAATATATGACGGTTAGACCCTTTGTCTTATCTACAAGATTCTGATCAATTTCAAAATTGAAAAAATCAGGCACAACTGATTTTTCAGGATCAATCCATGGTGCAACAAGTACCACTTTTCCTACTCGTACATTATTTTCACTCAGCCAGCGGACCAAGAATCCCCCACCACAACTATGACCAATGAGAATTGTATTTTCGTCGGGTGTGAATCTCTCTAACATTTCTTTCCACTTTTCATAGCGAGGTTCATAGAAGCCTGGCATTTCTGGCGCCTGCGCTTCGATGCCTTTGAGGAGCAATTGTCTTTGAATCCATGGTATCCAATGGTCATTTGATGGAGCTGGGCGGCTTTCATCCAAATATTCCCCCTTGTCGTTATATCCGTGAATGATGACTGCGGTTTTCATGGTTTTAATTAATTATTTTTATAATACCTGTATTGGCATCAACTTCGACCATGTCGCCGTCTTTCAGTGCTCTAGTTGCATTTTTCGTCCCAACAATACATGGGATTTTTAGCTCACGAGAGATTATTGATGCATGGCACATAATCCCACCCTCGTCAGTTACAATCGCACCGGCTTTTTTCATCAATGGGATGATATCTGGATTCGTGCTTATCGCGACTAATATTTCACCCTCTTCAAATGGTGTATTCGGGTTATTAGATAAAAGCTTGCGCACTTTGCCAGTAACTTTACCTGGATATGTAGATTGCCCCGAAATACTTGAGTTCTCAGATTTTTCTATTTCAGAAAATAATTTTTCAGAATTATCGACGTATTTGATTTCTTCGACGCCATCTATATAACGATATACATAACATTCTCCCTTCTCTGCATACTCCTTTCTGTTTTGAATATGCGCAAAGTCATCTGTCAGAACTTCGTGAATAGTTAGAAAAGCATAGTCGTCCTCATTTACACCATGTGATTTCAGTTTTGCTTTTACAGATGGAATGAGTATTCCTGAAAGAAAGCGCGGATAATATGATTCTGACCTTAATTCCTTGCAAGCATTTAGTATTTCGGTGTGAGCTGGATTTTGTTCATCTAATTTTTCAACTGCAAACATTGGAAATATCACCGAATAGATCGCCAACTCTATTAGTGTTGCGAGCGCTTCGTCTACGGTAGCTGTCTTTTTTTCATTGATTACATTTGAAACATTTTTATTCAGCTCTATGCCCTTTTGCAAAATCTCGAGAGCTTTTTTTGGCTCACTTAATGCAATGTCCGCTATTCGATTCTTCATTTCATCAATAGCACTTACATCACGAAAATGATTTGAAGTATTTCTAGGGTATTCAATAAAGAGACCCTTTTGCATATTTACTCCTATTATCTTTTTCATCAAATCTCCTGCATACCACATATTCCACACCGACGTCACAAAAAGATCAAATGGCCTAGAGATATACAAACTCCAGTCTACCGACGATTGATTAGTATTTATATTTTTAGATCCAGCAGACAAAGTCGTAATCGGCCTACTCTGCACAATATAAAACTTGCCGGCTTCCCAGGCCCATTCGATATCACATGGGAATCCATAGTGATTTTCGATAGTGAGAATAATTTCTGAGAGCTCGAGAATTTGCGCATCTGTGAGCACTTGTGAAGAAGCTTTTGGCTCTGCAATGGTCATCCATTCATTATTTCCATGTTCAGCGGAAATATTTTCGGAACGATACAAGCCCCTTTCTTGTGTAGAGATATTTTTATCAAGAATATTTCTCGGTTCTTTTTCAACGACATATGAATCAGGGGTAACTGATCCGGACACAATTGCTTCACCAAGTCCAAATCCCGCTTCGATGATAAGTTGATTATAATCTTCGGTCACTGGATGCACCGAGAATGCGATACCAGACAATTCTGATTCAACCATTTTTTGGACGACAACTGCGACGGAAATTTTTGTGGCGTGGAGCTCCTTTTCAAAACGATAAAAAATAGCACGTGGAGTAAAGAGCGACGACCAACACAGCTTCACCTTTGTTAAGACATCGTCCTCTGTTGTATTGAGATATGACTCAAGTTGCCCCGCCCATGCATGATCCTTGCCATCTTCTGCAGTTGCTGAAGACCTGACCGCAACATATTTTGCATTCAGTTCTTTGAAAGATATATGTATCGCTTGTGCAATATCCTCTGGCATATCGCGAGATAGGATGAGTGCTCGGATTGCCTCTGAGGCAGATTCGACGGTATGAATTTCTTTGTGATTTACTTTATGTAAAATTGAATCAATCTCCTGTACGAGGTCTGTCTCGTGTAAAAACTGCTCAAATGACTCCGAAAGGACCACAAAACCAGGTGGTACTGGGATGCCTGCTTGGGTCATCTCACCGAGAGACGCCCCTTTTCCTCCTGCGATATCGGCATTGTTTTTGCTGAGTTCCTTAAAATTACGAATTAATTCCATAAGGCGATTTTATCATAAAAGTGGCTTTTTCTACAGATAGAAAATCTCAATTTGAAGCACTTTAATACAGACTAAAGCTATTCAAGCAAACCCTTTATAGCCTCAATATCATATTCATGCGCCACCTTTATGTGTACAATTTTTACACCAGCACCTTCAAGTATGGCATCAACCTTTCTATCCCTGCTTTCTCTTTTTGGTAGTGAATGTGATGAGTCATCTAATTCAATCACAGTATGTGGTGTAAAATACGGTTTCTCAAATAAGACAAAATCAACTACATATCGATTGATTCTATTTCTATATGTAAACTTATGTTTCTCGTATTTGTTTACAGAAACTATATTTGATAATGCAACCTGTGGAATGACATGATATTTTTCATCAACAACTGAGATTAAAATATCATAAAATTTTCTCTCCGCAATAGTCATCAAAAACGGTCGCTTAACGAAATGCTTATGATTGCCTGTTTTAATACCTATAATTAATTTTATGTACAAGAAAACTCCTGCGGAGATGATGGTAAATAAAATTAAAATTCCGAGTGTATTGAGTGGGTTCATGCATAAAGCATAACATAGGTAATATGGGCTTTATTTTCCCTACCGCAAGACCACAATACGATGATGATACTGTGCGTGTCGAACAGAGCCATCCAAGAAGCGAGTGATACGTATGTCGCGTTTGCCATCAGATAGTATACGTACATCTGCAACAAAGAATTCATCACCAGTTTTGAAGAGAAAACGGAAACATGTCCATTCTGCATCGAGTAGATAATCCTTTGCATTATTAACAATAAAGCTCTTGATCTGAGGAGTAGTCAGTATCAAGTGTTCGAAATTATTATCTACACCACCAAAAATCTTTGGGTACTCAGCATCTTCGATTTGTTCATATACACTAACTTCCACTTCGGGAGTTGCTTGCTCAGTTTTATCGCATCCCCAATTTTTGAAATCAGGACTGATATAGCTAAATATATCTGTAGCGGATGCAAGTATTTCTGTACCATCAGTAGCACCGATAGTCACATGTTTGTCTAAAGAAATAAGTTTAAGGCAACCGACAGTGCTTCTTTGGGTAACTTGAGGTGCATCGGGTTCGTTTTGATTTGGGTTTGTGTTGTTCATGTGTTTTTTAGTGGTAAGAATTTTCGGGACTTTTTTTGCGCTCCTTCGGGATTGGATGATTTTGTAATTTAGCTTTGCTTCGCACCTATAAAGCAAAACTATCTGTACTAAATCCACCCGCAACAGCAAGCTTAATGAATTCCTCTCGTGTCTCCGGAGTCTTCTGATAATGCATTGGTATAATCTTACCAATCTTCTTAAATTGTTTTACAAAATCAAATGCCTCTTGCGGACCAAAAGTATAAAACGTACCGACAGGTATAAGCGCGATATCTACCTCTAGATTTGAAACATCTATACCTGAAGGATAAAACATATCTCCTGCAAAATAGATTTTTTGTCCATCAGCTTCAATAAGAAATCCAAAATTTTCTCTAGGTCTTAGCTTAATATTTGGACCATGATCGACATCAAAAAAATGCACCTTGATACCATCAATATCTATCTGATCATCTACCTTCACTTGAATAATTTCAGATGGCAGTAGCTCCTCTCCGAGAGCCTCAACACACTCTTCATTGAGATAAATCTTTTTTGGAGAAAGAGTCTTGATCTGTTCGACAGAAAAATGATCACTGTGAATATGCGAAACTAACATTGCATCAGGAAAAATGCCACTTAACTTTTCTATCGGAGAATAGCTTCCAATATCAATTGCCAACTTATAACCATTGTCAGTTTCAAGAATAAATCCGGATTGTTCGTAGTGTGAAATCTTCATATTTCCCATTATATCTTGATTTGGAAGATGAGCTAGGTTTTGACATCACCTGAATTAGGCCTTACTTAGGCTCTCTTCTCGCCGGAAGGTGTCTGAGGCATGCAAAGAGTTCAATATCTAAAAGGTACAAACTTTGAGAAACGAGAGTTACTGAGTTGCTTGAGAAGTAAGGCAACAGTACAAAATAAGGCTATATGCATGGTGCGCATGAAAAAAACTATCCAATCAATACACCCAACACGTTCTCCAGTTCTAACCATTTGTGATATATTTAAAATATGAAATTAATATTTACACTTATCAACATATTCTTACTAGGCACCCTAGCTTTTGTAGGGATTGCAAATGATATGTTTGATGAGTTTTCAAGTTTTATAATATTTTGTTTACTTCTTACCCCTTTAGTTATCGCACTAGCGTATACTAACGGTTCATTCAGGAATCATTTCATTAAGTGGTTACTTTTTGCTGTTTATCAAATCACAGCCTTGTCTCTATTCTATCTAATATTAGTCGAGAATTCTAACATAAAAGAACTTATTTTAGGCTTATGTACAGTCGGGGCACTTGTATTTAATTCTCTGTATATTTTTCAATTTAAAATCAGAAATATAGATCAGATCTATATTAGGATTGCCAAAGAAAAAGAAGAGGGGTACAAGGACGAAGGGCTTTGGATTAAAGCAGTTAGTATGTCAGGAGGTAACGACAAGAAAATAGAATCACTATATATAAAACTTAGGGTAAAAAAACTTCTAGAGCAAGGTGATAAATAGCACACTTTCAAATATATCAATACTTTGACACGCCCGAGCACAAGACTCTCTTTTTCAAAACCTAACCCCTCCCGATACTATGAGACTGTCACATGGCTGCATGCATCCAATATTTTGAACCGCAGCCTGCCAAACCCTATAAGGAGATTTAATACCCTTGCATTTAAGACGTAACTTGAGTATCTAAAAAGTGACAATGACACTAACCTCTGGGAGGAAATGGGTCTCGTCCATAAGTGTTTGATTGCGATATTTTTCCATCTTTATTCTGAACCCTGAGTTCTGCATCATTCTTTTTGGCAATTTCTATAGCCCTCTTTACAGCACTTGCTTTATTCACAGCGTGTAAGCTGTCTCGTTTAGTATCCGTCTGATGAACACGCCAACCCCCTCCTTGCTTTGGTGATACCCATACCTGTTTTTTTGGTGACTGTTTAGACATTTTTTTGATTATTCATTTTATTAAAAGCATCAATAACCTCAAGTTTAAAAGGCTGATCAGGGGCTTCATATGCTTGTTCTACATACCCTACAGCCAAAGCCAAATCCTCGATACTATTTTCTTGAATACCTTTCTCGTAATAGCAATGAGCAAGGTAAAAATTGCATGTATTAATTTTTCTATCATCCCTCAAAACTACCGAAGAATCTCGTAGAGCTTTTAGGGCATCTACAGCCTTACTAAACTCTTTTGAAACTATAAAAGACATCGCGTACTGTAGCTGGTTTGTATACTCTAGTAATTCCTCATTTATTTTTTTCTCTGCTAAATTAATTCTCTTTTCAGCGTCATCAATTTTTTCTCTTGATGCGTCAATCTTGAAGCCAGAATAAACAAAAAAAACTGCAAATAACGTTGAAAGGACTGTCATAAAAAATATCCAGTGATCATCATCGCTTTCTTGCTGTGGAGCATGATAGTTACAATGAACAACGGGGTATCTTTGATGACTGTTGTCAGACGGGCTATGGGTAAAGAGATAGATCAGAACACTGAAAAACAGTAGGATAATTGCCTTAAAAATAAAGTCTTTTGATACATTCATTGGTTTAATTATACACACATTGCTTACCATTAACACCCTTCACCTGCATTGAAGCGTTAATAATAGTTGTCACTTCCATAAGGCGTGGTAAATCCCCATTGATGTTTAGCAAGCAGAATAAATCATAAAGCTTTTCAATGTATTTCTAGAAACGTTCATCTGTTGATCCATTGTTTAATATTTTATTTACACACCTTAGCATCTCTTTCGTGTTGTCCACCTTAGTCATTTACTTCTAACTATTGAACCATACATGGTTTTTTGAGCTGTAATATTATTCTGTTTCAAACGATTCTTGGAACAACAAACATATACCTTCGTTTTACTTCACACAAATAATCACATTTAGGCCACCTCTTCACCAGAAGTAGGATTATCCAGTTTTACTAAAGCATCAAAATCTACATCCCTCCATTCCTGTTTCCATAAATCAAAATACGGGATATCAGTTGATTCTGGTTCATGTTCAGGAAAATCGATTTGCACCACAGAAGGTAAAGATATCGATTCTCCTATTAACAAAGCCTCTCCAGACTTCAGTGAAGGCAATGCGTTGGTAATGTCCCCGAGAGCATCTGGTAACAATTTTTTAACATAATTTTGATCATCGGGATTTGTGAGTCTCATGGCAATAAAGTTATTGCACTGAGAAAAAATGGTCTCTGAAACCTCAGATGGTCTTTGACTTACAACACCTAGAGTCACGCCATATTTTCTACCTTCTTTTGCGATCCGCTCGATAGCTGTTTTTGATGCCCGATATTTAATCAAATCACTTCGCGGTACATACTTATGAGCTTCTTCATAGATAATTAACAGCGGAGCCTCACTGTCGACACCAACTGGAAGGCTTTTTTTGTGATAATAACCATAGTCAAACAGTAATCTGGATATTAAAGAGACTGTGATACTCAGCACCTCAAACGGAATACCCGACAAATCAATAACTGTAACATTTGATTTACTTTCACTATAACCAAGTAAATGTTTCATCACGGTTTGCAAACCATCTGTTGCACCTGAATCAAAGATGAATTTGAGGCGTGGGTTATTGATGCTATTTTCCAATCTCAAAACAAATCTTTCAAAATCACCTTTATATGGACCTGCTTTAATTTTTGAACGGCTAGATTCTGCAAACCTAACCACCTCATCAAAATATCTATCCGTTCTCTCATTAATTGAGACCTCATTTTCATCAACTGGAATACCGTCCTGACTAGCAATCATTTCGTTGTTTAAGTTTTTAATATAATTGACCACTTCCTCTATATTAAATTTGAGAGGTGAGTCAAAATAAATCTTATCTTTATGAACACCCGGATTATGTTTTACTTTATTTGCAGTTACCGCTTGCTTAAAAATTGAAACTTGGTTATGGGAATTCTCCTCATTACTTTCAATAAAGAGATCAGCTAATTCCTCGCTGTCAAATAACCAATAAGGGATTTTAATATTCGTATGATTTATGTGGTTACCATCAGGGAAAGCTTTTTTATACTCGCCATGAATATCAAATATTACAATATGTGAGTTATTTAAGCCCCTAAACCCACCCTCTTTTTCTTTCACAGCTTGCTGTATGACCGATGCTAAAGTATGGGATTTACCAGAGCCAGTTGAACCAACAATAGCAAAATGTTTGTTAAAAAATTTATTCCCATTCACATAAGCTTTAACACTTTTATTTTCTGAAAGACTTGAAAAGGTAAATTTATCTCCGTCTTTTAGTTTACAGGTATAAATGTTGTTGAAATCATCTTCACCAAAAATTGCTATTCCGTTATTAGGCGGCAAGGGAACTCCGTGTGCCCCACGTTTAAAGTCGTACTTTCCACTTGTAGAGTCTTTTATATAGGTACCAATCAGTCTCACCTCGATTATAAAAGTAGGTGAGTCAGTTTCAATCTCAGGATCGGGGTGGTCATTCGCTTTAATTTTGTAATTTTCTATAACTCCAACAATAAAATTTTCACCTGAGTCATTGTTTGGAATCTTTACAAAACTACCAATACTGAATTGACCAAGAAACTCTGTAGGGTCTAAAATTTCTATTGAAACTAAATTTCTTGTCACCGATACTATTTTAAAGTTATTTGAATCCATATATCTTATTTTAAAAATTTTACTAAATATTTTGTACTAAGACCGTCCACTTTAACAAAAGGAATACCTGCAAACTCTTCTGGGATTAAGGAGTTAAAACAGTAGACTTTATTCGGCATCAGAGCATCAGCAACTGCAGGCAAATTCTCAATAGACACCAACCTTACATGAAATGAAATTTTTGACAGACTATCAGACCCTTTTCGACCTTTTGGAACTTTATTTTTAATTGGTTCACCAGCTAAAATTTCTACACTAAATTTAATTGTTTCATAACCATCATTAAACATAACCCCTTTCTCAATCAAAGACTCTTTAACGGAGGTTAGGTGCCTCTGGGTCAGCGCAACAAGAGGGGGTTTGATGTCGGTTTTTGCATTTTGAAAGTATGATTCAATAAGGCTGACAACCACTTCGTCTACAGAACATATTTCGTCTATCTCGATGTTACCAATGATAAAGAAATTGTTCCAATTCCTATGAATTGACCCTCGTTCAAACTCTTTCTCAACAAATTTAAAATATGCCTCTGCTCCTCGATACTCTTTAAACTCGGTAGTAAATATTGCTGATCTTGCCCCCCTTAAAAGCTGTACTATCTGTTTTTTATTACAGACCCTGTTACAACCTTCAGGATCACTTATTATCATTGTTTGAAGGAAACCGACCAATTGCGAATGGTGGAAAACCGCCTGCTCATCATCTATCTCAGGTAGAACCTGTTTAATAAGGCCAAGTACCTCTTCGAACTGTTTTTGAAACTTAGGGGCAAAAACTATCTTAAACTTTGATGCAAATGATTCTTTATCTGATTGAGAAATTGATTCTAACTCCTTATTTATTCTGATAGCTTCATTTGATGTGCCATTAACTTTTGAAAGTATTATATCTAAGTCAGTCACTTTAACATCCCAAACTTCTTCTTTTCGATTATTAAAGTGACAATAAATGATATAGGTCTTTTCTGGATCAGTCTTGAAAAGTTGTAACAGCTGCATAACCGGCTCTCTAAGAGAGGTATTTGTGTAATCCTTGGTCTCTCTGTATTTAATCTGAAATACATAGTCATTGTGATCAAGATCTTGAATTTTCTCTACACCTACCTCACTTTCTTCATCATCATTACTTAAAATAGCAATAAGTGTTTTATCAAACTGATATGAATATCCTTTTATTGCATAATAGGCGCCGTCCATTTCTAAAGTATACACGAAGTTGATGTACTAGAAAGCCACCAAAAAAAATGAACGCGAAGTGCTATTTCTTTCTGAATTAGGCAGTAACCACTTCAGTGACCTTGTTAACTTTTCAGCCTTGTTGCACCACGACCTACCCTCTTCTTCAGGCTCGAAGCGATTTTTGTAATTGGCTTGTGCTCCGCACAAGGACGGAAAATGTCAGTTGCGGTTTTATATCAACGTCGAAATCTGCTGATTTCGACGCAAATTTTACGCATAAAATTTGGCTGCCAGACTTGGAATCGAACCAAGATTAAAGGCTTCAAAGGCCTCTGTCCTACCTTTAGACGATCTGGCAATATATCAAATAATCTTCAAATAATGATGAAATTATCCTAAATCAGTTGATTGACCCCTACTTTACACTAAAAAACCTATACAGGGCAAGCTCCAAAGGCAAAGTCTTGATATTTGTCTTATCTATATAATCCTTCACACCGAGCAAAGTCTCGAGGGCATGCATACCCGCGGCGCGATACTGCGCTTTTTCAAAAATTTCATTACGAATATGCAAGATGACATTGTCTATAAACAGTTCCATATCTGTGCCAGATTCAGCAATTGAGCTCAAAATTTTGAGACCTTCTTGAACTTTTTCTTCGCCCAACTTTATTTTTTCTTGATCAGAATTTAATGCCTGTCTTGATACAGTATCTATGAGGAAAAGAGCACCAAACCTCTCGACCTCACGCGCTGCAGAGAGTCCGATAGCATTCATGATAATTTCATAAGTAATCACATTGTCATGTGCATGTGCGACTGTGAGGACTTTCTGTATATGTGTCAACAAATCTCTAAATGAACCACGGCCAGATTGTGCAATATAGTATGCGAGGGTACGTGCCGGGTTTTTGTCTTCACCTTCACTGCCCGATGAAGCAGTATCAAATCGATACCCTTCTTCCTGAACAACCTTCGTCACAATGCCAGCGAGTGTATCAAGATCAGGTTTTTTGAATTGAAATACCTGACATCTTGAAATGATTGTATCTGGAATTTTATGTAACTCTGTTGTCGCAAGTATGAAGATGACATGCTTTGGTGGTTCCTCAAGTGTTTTCAAAAAAGCATTAAATGCAGACTTTGAAAGCATGTGGACTTCATCCAATATATATACCTTGAACTTCGAGCTGAGGGGCAAAGTGTAGATAGCATCATTTAATGTACGTATATCATCAACACTTGTATTTGAGGCGGCATCAATTTCATAAATATCCTCAGGTGCTGTACCAATATTTTTGGCAAAAATTCTAGCAATTGTTGTCTTGCCCGTTCCTCGTCCTCCTGCAAACAAAAAGGCATGATTTGGCTTATCCTTCTTCACCTCCTCTTTCAAGATATCAACAATGTGTGACTGCCCTGTCACTTCATTAAAATCAGCAGGTCTGTATTTTCGATAGAGAGCTGTATGAGCACCTTGTGCACCTGATGTATTTTTTGCTGATGTATCTTTTGTGCTCTCTGTCTTTTTTGAAGTTGGATTAGATGTTGTCATATCGGATATCATTATACTGAGTATTAATCATTTATGGAAATGAGCATCAGAGGCAGCATGTTGAGTATTCCTCAAAAATATGTTTTAATGTGGTCCGAAGTTCATTTATACCCTATCCATACTGGATACAGGACGAGGCTTTGCGCATGCGGATGACACAATCCACATGTGAAATACAGACAATTCAGAAACACAAAAAACCCAACAAACCACCAACACCAACTCAGTTATGCCAGCTATTCAGAAAAAACCAACACCAAGAAAATGGGCAGCAATCCTGCGCACCAAACCAAAAACCGCCAACAAGGACATCAAACGAAAACACGTTACAAAGAAGACAAAGCATGTCCCAGCCGACGAGATACCTTTCAAGGAATCTGACCGGCCAGGAATTGACCTTGGTCTTTTGGCCATGTTCCCTGAGCGGGCCAGCATACGCATTTGCCCAGCACTGGGAAATAAAGGCCTAGGACCCACAGATCCTCATTACTTTGAAATCACATACAAGTGTCCCACTGGCAAAATCCGCGAGACAATAATGAAATCAAAGACTGCAAAAAGACGCACGCTGTTACTCAAGTGGATACGAGAATTCTTCTCCACCCTCGAGGAAAAAGTTTATGGTGACAAACGTCTCGGTCGCAGAGGTAAGCCAAAATTTACTTTACACTTCAATCCAGACGCAGTCAGAGATATCATGCGAGAACTTGCCGAAAAAAACTACATGCAGCTGCGACGCGCGGACGAAGTTACAAATCCATAACGAAATTCTGCAAGCACAGCTAGTGCCACTATAGCCAAAAGGCAAAATCATTTTCCTTGGACGTCACGACAACCAACGAAAAAAATCAACGAGACCCGATTCCATTCACATGGAGCCGGGTCGTTTTTTTTATATTCAGTATTCTACCTTTCTCACACGCGCAACATGCACCACCTACCAATGCAATATGTGCAACTATGCAATGCTCACAACACAGACAATGCGCTCAACCAGTGCAAGTAAATTACACAAAATTATTTGTCTTCACCGCATGCTCTGCGATAATTCTTTTGACGTCGTCCACACAGTTTGCATTGTCCATGAGGTCGACGCGCAATTCTTTGGCATGATCAAAACCATTGATATATGCTTTAAAATGTTTTTTCATGATGGCAAAATTTTTGATATCACCAAGATGCTCCACGAATAATTCTGTATGTCTAATTGCAGTATTAATTTTTTCCAAAATAGTTGGGTGATATTGGTCAAATTCAATCACCTCCGCTGAGCCGTGAGCAGTTTCAGCAGGCGTGCCAATCTCAGGAACGCCCGTGCCAATCTCTGCATCAACGGCTAGATTTTTCTCTGCGCTATCCCCCGCACTATCTCCTGCGCCAATCTCCGCACTATTCCACACATCACGTTTCAAACCACTAAATAGCCATGGATTTCCAAATAGCGCTCGGCCGAGCATGGCACCATCGGCACCTTGGGCTCGGGCTTTTGCAATTCCATCTGGGACAGAAGTGATATCACCGTTTCCAATAATCAAAGTTCGATCGGCAGATAAAAGGTCTGCTTGCACAGAATCTCGAATTGCAATTGCTTCGCTCAAATGTTCCCAGCGTGCTGGTACGAGTGACATTTCTTTTCGAGTTCGGCAGTGCACGGTGATGAGTGCAGGCTTAGCAGAAAGTAGTGCCGGTATCCATGTTTCGAGTTCATTTTTGTTATACCCAATTCTTGTTTTAACAGAAACTGCAATTGGTTCTTCGTATAAATTTTTATCGATAATTCGAATTTCGTTTTCACGGATAAGTGTTTGGACGAATTCATCGCCGATATTTGTGTTGGCGTTGGCACCGACGTTGGTGCTGACGTTGGTGTCGGTGCTGGCACCATTTGCAGCACTAGCACTGTTTTCCGCACCCGCATCTTTGTCAGCAACATCTGTTTGCGCTACGCCGTTCACACCCATAGAACCAACACCACCCACTTCATCAAACGCTCGCTTAGCTCCGGCTTTGGCGGCGGCGATTATTTGCAATGCCTTTTCAGGGTTTTTCATCATGCTTGCGCCAGCGCCCTGTTTTTCAATTGACCTATCAGGGCAACCCATATTTATATCAATACCATCAAAACCAAGGAGTGCGACAAGATATGCCGCCTGCTCCATATATACTGGGTTTGAACCAAAAAGCTGGGCGACTATTGGGCGCTCTTTATCATTAAATTTTAAATCACGAAGTAATTTGCCTCGCCCCTCAGCACTTGCGCGCACAAGACCATCAGCAGAAACAAATTCTGTCCACATCATATCCGGATTCCCTTTTTCAGAAATCAATGTACGAAATGCAATATCGGTGACATCAGCCATAGGCGCAAGAACAATAAGCGGTCTTGGTGTACCACTTGCATCTTGTTCCTTTTTAAGTCTTTGCCACACATTCATGGACAAAGGATAGCACTAGTGAGGCAAATTTTCTAGGACCTTGGCGATTATTTCATCAGGACTTGAAGTAGCCTTAATCATGAAATGTGCACCGAGTGCAACTGCCTTGTCTCTATGTTCAGCATCATCTGTATTACTTACCACAAGCACAGGGATATTTTTTGTTCTCTCATCTTTGCGAATAAGCTCGAGAGCATCGAGACCATTCATATGTGGAAGGAAAATATCCAAGATAATAAGTGCAGGGACAGTAGTCTTCATGGCCTCGATAGCATCTTCGGCACTTGTAAATAATTTTGGCTCAATCGGAGCATTATGAAGCTGATCATTCAATAATCGGCCCAAGAACATATCATCTTCGATAACGAAAACCTTTGGAAGTTCATTTTGATTCATGCCTATATGCTACTTGGAATGCCCCAAGCAATCAAGTATCACCAGTGTATAAGCTGATTGTAGGCTCCTTTCACCTAGAATATAATTGTATTGTTACAATAATAATTAATTAATACTTTATATGGAAATGGAAATGATGGGACCTATGGTCTTCGGATTGCATCTTGATGTATTTTTGATGCTTGCATCAGGAATATTTTATTTGATTTGTGCAGGCTTTGTATGGAAGCCTATGAGAAAAGAGAAGAATGAATTAATCAATGCTCTTTTTGCTTTCTTGATTTATCAGGCAATCAGTATGTTCTTTATGGGTGTTGAAATGGCCACACATAATATGCTCTACGGTAACATTGCTGGTCTTGCAGTATTTGTTGGTTCAGCGTACATGCTTAAATTCCCTCTCAGTTCACTCTCTGAGAAAACAAGAAATATTTCATTCATGGCAATCTTGATTGCTGCGCTTGGTCTATTCCTATGGTTCATGCAAACTGAAGCGCGACAAATGGACCTTATGCATTTCGTACTTTGGTATGACCTTGTTCTCAACGGTATCGTTGTTGGTGGAACAATCATTGGTTATGGAATCAAAACAACAGAGAAGCTTATTAAAACAAAAGCCTTTGCAGGTGGAGGTGGAGTTGTAAGTTGTTGTGTTGTTTCAAATGCAGCGATGCTTGGCGGTGCAATGATTTTGAGTTCAGTATTCCAATTCCTTGCCCCTGTCTTGATTCTCGCATCACTCAAATATGCAAGAACAAAAGCAAATGCACTGAACACTAATATAGAGACACCAACACCAACAAGTACACCTACTAACGCCTAGTTTTTTACAATTATATTCATGATTGAAAAAATACTCAGATCGATATTAGGAGGAGTCTTCGGAGCTGCGGTCGGGGTTATATTGATGAAACTCAATATTCCAGGACTCAGCGAGGATCTATGTTCATCAGTCATCATACTTATGGTCACTCTTGGTGTATTTGTCAGTATTGCAATTGCTGAGACAAATGAAGCAGAGACACTTATCCGAAACAATAAACTTCGCGATGAAACCGTCGCACTCATCACCCATGAGATGCGCACAGGTCTCACTTCGACAAGTTGGGCCATTGAGCGTGTGATTAAAAACTATGGCAATGTCATGTCAAAAGAAGACAATGATTTGCTTGGTGAAATAATCAAATCAATCAAAGGTATTGTCCTCCACTCAGTCAACCTACTTGATGTCAGCATGCTTGATATTGGTAAACTCAAAATTTCACTTGAGGAAGTTCCGCTCGAAAAATTGGAGACGCTTTATACAGAAATTGTCGACAAATATACTCTAGGTGCGGAAAAACACGGTATCAACTTCATTACTCATATCAAACTCGATCATGATAAAAAAGTTGAAGTCGATATGCTCCGCCTACGAATCATTATCGAAAACCTTCTTGAAAATGCTATTCAGTACACTACTCTCGCCACAAAAGAAATCGAACTTGATATTCAAAATGTTGAGAACGAATTGCAAATTAAAGTGAGAGATAGTGGAATCGGAATTCCTGAATCTGAAAAAGCGAATATCTTTGGCGAATTCTTCCGCGCAACAAATGCACGAAAAGAACTTTCTGCCGGAAGCGGAATCGGTCTTTATACAACACAACAATATGTCAAAGCCCACCGAGGTTCAATTCGTTTTGAATCAATCGAAGGCCAAGGCACCACATTCTTTGTTACTATTCCTCTCAAAACAGTTGCGGATGTAAATGGCTTTGTTGCAAGTATTAACAAGATATAGAAAGACCAATCAGATATTCATGGTTCCCATCTCCCCCATCAATTTGGGAAGGAATCACATCAAACACTCTGTAACCTTCATCGGTGCAGAGTGTTTTGATTTTCTGTATCGAAGCTTCTGTCGCTTCAGGACTTGTGACAATGCCTTGCTTGTTGAGGTTCACTTGCCCCACTTCAAATTGTGGTTTGATAAGTAGGATGCAGTATATTTCCCTTTTAGGTTTTGTGTCGGTTGGTGTATTTATGTTTGTACCTGTTGGTACATCAGTGTTCTTGTCAGTGCGCGCGCTTATGCCCGCTGTACTCTGCCCAGCATTTTTCGCAATATGAGTAATAACAGGAATTATTTTGGACAAAGAGATAAACGACACATCACAAACTATATATTCAATATATTCATCTTCACCTATTGCACCTTGATACAATTTGTTCTCGGCAAAATCTCGAATATCTGTCTGTTCATAGACATGGACTTTTGCATTCTCGCGAAGTTCAGCGTCTAGTTGCCCACTCCCTACATCAACCGCAAATACTTGTTTGGCTCCGGCTTGCAAGAGACATTGTGTAAACCCACCAGTTGATGAACCAATGTCGAGGCATATTTTATTTTTTGGATCAAAGCACGTATCCATCTGCACAAAGTGCGCTATCGCACCTTCGAGTTTAAGACCTGCTCTACTGACAAAACGTGTAATTTTGTTTTCTTGGATTTCTACAAATGACTCGTCCGCAGGTGAAATTTGTTTGTCGGATTTTGTGATGACTTTGCCGTGGAGTGTGACAGCGCCTGCCTTGATGAGACGGGCCGCGAGAGTACGGCTTCTTTGGCCTCTTTTTTCAAATAAAAATACATCGAGTCGCATATGTGAAATATAGTATATGAATATCAAAAATAGACAATAAAGTGAGATGAAATTAAGCCAAGGGTGAGCACAGGGTGAATGAAAATGAGATAAAAATGTGAAATAAAAAAAGCCGGCTATGCACCAGCTGAAATTCATCTTTAACCAATCCCTCGTACAAGGTCCTTCCACGTAAGGACCCCAGATATAATACAGAGTGCAACTCAGGCGCTCACACGATTTCCCACGCATAGCACCGAGACAAAAGCGTTCTCTATATTATATCAACTCATGTACCAGTGTGAGTCTCACGTTTTGTTCGTTCCACTTTTGATGGGGTACGACTTGATTTCCACACCTCTTGGAAAACCTATTGTATATGGATACCCTGGCAGTTTATTGCCATGCACCCTCTTGAACTTTCAGGACTTTCTCCTGCGCATGATTTGTTTTGTGCACGTAAATCATGTACGCATTTAAAAATACTGGGAGAGACAGATTACATGTATCACCTGAATGTGCTCGCGAAGTGCGAGTATTATTACAAGTGGCAATAAATAAAATGTCAGCTTCGGCAGGTGTCAATTTGCCTTTTTCGCCAGTGCAGAGTGGTCCCTGCATCAGTGAGGTAAAAAACTACCTCAAATTCAATCGGTGGAATGCGCATTTCTGCTCCGACTCGCCGCTAACTATGCGGCCTGAATGGGCGGTTGTTTGTGCTCTTCGGGAAAGGTGAACACAACTTAATTTCACAAGGCGATTCGTGGTACCGCCTGGATGGATGCCCAAAAGTGCATCCCTCTCTATTAATATGTATATACAATGTGAAGTCGGGCCTCCGAAATTCCGTTTCGGTGTACTGATCTACTCCGCTCAAAAGGATATCAAGACCTGACTACATGTCAATCAATTTACCGATTTATTTTATAGGACACTTTTTATAAGGTACTTCAAACATATACACGATATACCTAGATACGATATAGCCTATGTTTTTCTTTATGGTACAATCTCACCTGTAACTTATAAATAATTCAGGATTTAAAAAAAATAAATACAGAACTTATGGCAAAGCCAAACACAAAATCAACACCAAAAGCTGCAGCTAAACCAGTTGCAAAAACAGCTGTTAAGCCTGCTGTGAAAAATAGCGCCAAGACTCCTGTCAAAGGAGCTCTTTCTCCAATCAAATTGATTGTAGGGCGAGAAATTCTCGACTCACGAGGAAACCCAACTGTAGAAGTTGACGTCACACTTCGAGACGGTTCATTTGGACGAGCCGCTGTTCCATCAGGAGCATCAACAGGTTCATACGAAGCCATCGAACTTCGAGACGGTGACAAGAAGCGATACATGGGTAAAGGTGTACTCAAGGCTGTTGCCAATGTAAACGGCGCACTCCGAAAAGCACTTGTTGGAAAGTCTTTCACTCAATCAACTCTCGACCGATACATGATTGAACTCGACGGTACACATAACAAAGCTAATTTTGGTGCCAATGCTATCCTCGGTATTTCTATGGCTTTTGCACATGCAGCTGCAAAGTCACTAAAGAAACCTCTCTACAAATATTTTGCTGATATTGCAAAGACAGGCAAAGCTATGTCTCTCCCACTTCCAATGATGAATATCTTGAACGGTGGAAAGCATGCAGAAAAATCTACAGACCTACAGGAATTTATGATTATGCCAGTTGGTGCAAAGTCATGGTCTGAGGCGCTTCGAATGGGTGCTGAGGTATTCCACACTCTCAAGAAAATTCTCCATGACCGAGGACTCGGTACAACAACTGGAGACGAAGGCGGATACGCTCCATCACTTGGAAATAATGAAAATGCTCTCAAGGTTATCATCGAAGCTATTGAAAAAGCTGGATACAAACCAGGAAAAGATATTTCAATCGCTATCGACGCAGCCTCAACTGAACTTTACAAGGCTGGCGCAGACAGTGTAGCCGGAGAAACAAAGAACGGTACATATGAACTCACAAGTGAAAACCGAACACTCACTACTCCAGAAATGGTTGCATTCTATGCTGATTGGCTTACAAAATATCCTATCGTTTCAATCGAAGATGGATTTTCAGAAGACGATTGGCTTGGTTACGAACTCCTTACAAAACAGTGTGGAAAGAAAGTTCAGATTGTTGGAGACGATCTCTTTGTAACAAACATTGATCGACTCAAAACTGGTATTGAAAGAAAAGCCGGTAACTCAATCTTGATTAAGCTCAACCAAATCGGATCAGTAACTGAAACAATTGACGCTATCAAAATGGCACATGCTGCTGGTATGACAGCTGTCGTTTCTCACCGATCAGGCGAAACAGAAGATGTGACAATCTCACACTTTGTAGTAGGACTTGGTTGCGGACAAATCAAGACTGGTTCACTTTGCCGAACTGACCGTGTTGCAAAATACAATGAACTCCTCCGCATCGAAGAATCTCTTGGTGCAAAGGCGGTGTTTGTTGGAAAGAATGCTTTTAAGGCGTAATTCAGATTTGTAAAAGTATAAAAAAGTAAAAGTGATAAACGCGCGGTCCGTGAGGACCGCGCGTTTTACGTTGGTGATTAACCAAGAGCTGTAGTTTGTCTTCAGGGCAGCTTTTAGCAATTTGTCCTGATTGGCAAAGCACTTGTCCCTCGGTCATGGTTACAACGACGAGATCCAAGGATTTTTTCCCCATGATCCGGTGAGTAGTCCATACGCCTTGGGATTCTGTTTGGTGTGCAGATGCCACCAGCGTCGCAAACTTGCACGATTTGGAAATCGGTTTTATTTAGTCTGCGACACACAATTTCCTTGGACCCAAGAACCATCTCTGAGGTAATCAGAGCAGACCTCGAGGCCCTGACTTTCTTAGGGACCATTACACCCTTCTCCTCCTTGAACAAGGTCACTTTGTGATGCCACGGGTCACCTTTTACTGGTTTATCCGAGGCAGTCCCGCGGTAGTGATTTTGCGGGAGAGCAGGTGCCTGCCCTGGGTTTGATTTTTCACTTATATCCATTTGATTGGATTTTTGTTTTGTTGTTGGAACGAACTATTGCCGAGCGGTTTGCCGGCGGTATTGAAACTGAGTGTGTACTCAGGCAAAACGACAGGTCTTGCTCAAATACTATGCATCAATGATTGAAATAAGTCAAATGGACTGTATCTGGCTCGATGTCCTGGAACCTGAAAACACAGGGAGCGAGAAGACTTCATAATTTACCCCTACCCTCTTTTTCATATATAGGATAAAATTGCCACATGAAAAATGTGAATGATACAAATATAAGTACTACAAATATGACTGATACAACAAATGGCGAAATCTCAGGTGCATCAATGCATGCATCACACAATATACAAACTGGTGTCATCGTTCTCGATGGTTGGGGCTACAGAGAAGACACCACACATAATGCCGTGCAAGCAGCAAAGACTCCGAATTTTGACAAATATTGGAACTCTTTTCCTCATACACTTCTCGAAGCCAGTGGACTTGCGGTTGGGCTTCCAGAAGGTCAAATGGGAAATAGTGAAATCGGCCACACAACTATTGGTGCCGGCAAAGCAATCGACACCGATTTGGTTCGAATCAAAAAAGCTATCGAAGCTGATGAATTTGTAACCAATCCTGCTTTTGTGACTTTGTTTAATCATGTAAAAAAACATGACTCAACTATTCATGTCAAAGGTTTGCTCGGACACGGTGGCGTTCATGCTCACAGTGATCACCTCATCGCATTTTTGAAAGCTGCAAAAAAAGTTGGTATTGAAAAAGTTGCCATCCATGTTTTCACTGATGGTAGAGACACTGCTCCTCAAAGTGCCGCTGAATATCTCGAAGAAATCGAACATGCACTCCATGAAATCGGCGTTGGATATATCGCTACAGCATCTGGAAGATTTTATGCTATGGACAGAGACAATAACTGGGACAGACTCGAAAAAGCTGAATCAGCAATGTATGAATGCAAAGGAAATGTTTGTCATATAAACAAAGACGCACAAAAGCCATCTGAATATATTAAGAAATTGCATTGTGAAGGAATACTCGATGAACACATCGAGCCGATCGTATTCTTGGATGAAAATGGAAAATCATATCCAGTGCAAAAAGATGACGGTGTATTCTTCTTTAATTTCAGAGCGGATCGTGCGCGCATGCTCGCAAAGAATATTGCACAAAAAGCCAAGGACAATAACTGGTGTTTCGTGACGCTCACTGAATATCAAAAAGATCTTGAATGTGAAGTCGCATTCCCTTCTGTGCACATCGAGACAACTCTTGCAAAAGAAATTGCAGGCGCAGGACTTACTCAGTCTCACCTTGCCGAAACAGAGAAATTTCCGCATGCTACATATTTCCTAAATGGTGGCGTTGAAACTCCTTACCCTGGAGAAAAACATATCATGCTCGACAGTCGCAAAGACGTCAAAACTCATGACCAAGCACCGAAGATGCGCGCTGAAAGTATTGCTGACAAAGCTATCGAGGAAATCAATTCCGGCGTGAATTTCATCTTTATCAACTTTGCAAACCCAGACATGGTTGGACACACAGCAAATGTTCCTGCCCTCATCGAAGCCATCGAAGAAGTCGACACACAACTTGGTCGCGTAGTTGATGCAATGCAAAAGCAAGGTGAAGTGAGTAGCAACAAGGTTTCGCTATTTGTTACAGCAGATCACGGCAACGCTGAAGTTAACATTGACCCTATCACAGGAGAAAAGCATACTGCCCACACAATTAACCCTGTCCCTGCTATTCTCATTTCAAATAATAATCTCAAATTAGGTGGCGGTCTTGTGAAAGATGGCGTTGCAGTAACGCAAGGCGAAGGCACTGAGACTGACCCTCAAGTATCTGGCACACTCGCCGATATCGCTCCAACAATTCTCAACATTCTTGAAGTCAAAAAACCTGTATCCATGACAGGAAAAAGTTTACTCGGTTAATCTGAAATTAACTTTAAATTAATAGTGACTACTGAAACTCGAATGAGCACTCGCCTCTTGTTCGAGTTTTTTGATTTCCTGTTCTAGGCGTGCGTTCTCGGCAGTGAGACGCTTCACTTCATTTTCTTCTGTCATCTTCTTTGTACTCAAAATTGTATAACTGCGCTTTCTGGCATCGAGCTCTTTTTCCTTATACATTTTATTACTTTTTTCATGACCAGATTCTGACTGCAATTTAGTTGCATCGTTAGTGAGGTGTGCAATTTTGACACTGAGGTGTTCAATGGCTTGATCTGTTGTGCGTACGAGTTCTTTCTCTCTTGTGATTTTTAATTCAAGCGCTTTTATTTCCTGCTCGTAGTGATATAGCTCTTTGTTTTCTTTATCAATTTGCAATCGACTGCGCTCGACATCTTCTTTATGCTTTGAAATTTCAAAAAGCATATCATTGTGTTTTGTGTAGAGTGATGCAATTTTTTCATCCTGCTCTTTCATTTCTCTCTCGGTCTCATGAACAAGAGCTTCTGATCTGACGAGTTCAGAGTTGAGGCGTCTAAGTTCTGTTTGTCTATGTGAAATCTCAATTTTATTTCTATCAAGGAGGCGCTTCTTTTCGACGAGAGATGTTTTTGCTCGTTCCTGGTCTTGTTTGTCTTTGAGCTCTTTGATATGAGCAAGACGCATACGCTCCGATAGCGCACCTTCATCCCTGACTGCAGTTTTTAAACCACTTAAACCTCCATTTTTATAAGATCCAAATACCATGTGTGTATTATAGCAAATTGGGAGCGTGGGTTGTTAATTGCGATACACATTCGGATACTGACCAAAGACAATGTGCCATTTTGAAATCTGGAGTTTCCCGAACCCTGCATCATCGAGCGCAAATTGCAGTGTTGATGTACCAAATGTTTCTATTGATATTATTGGTTTTCCGAAGCAATCGAGTGTATTTGCACTCTCTGGTATTTCACATGTTACTTTTTTGTTTTTAAGGCTGAAAATGATTTTGTCATTTGTGCCACCTCCGGCCGCCGTAACACTACCCCCACCAGTCGCACTGTTGTGATTTCCGCTCGCCACCTCCACAGATTCAGACATTCGATACAGAGAGTCTAGATACAAAGATGCAAACAATAGCTGTTTGTAGTTCTGATGGTCATTGTTATCTTTTTTTAAATTATGCAGGACAGGTGTAAAAATGCGCGTACTGATAACAATAAGGACAGACAGAATGGCGAGCGAAACAATGAGCTCAACAATTGTGACTCCTGCACTTATATTAGTTTTTATTTCTTTTTTTGTTTTTCGATTAATGTGCATTTTTTCTTTGCTTATTTACCTTTTGTTTTTTACCTACATTGATCAATCCCAGCACACAGACTATGTACTTGTTAGATATAGCATCGATGTCGTCGTCCCCTCCTCGACACCATAGAGCGCATCAGGCGTACAATCAAAATCACTCAATATATTTTTTGTTTCAATGGTCAAAATTGGCGCAAGCGAAAATGTGATGTCTTGGATGTTTTTCTTTCCAAATAATATATTGGAGGAAAGAGATTCCCCGACAGATTTTTGACCAGCACCACCAGAGATGTCATTCACAGTCTTCTTATAGATGATGAGAGAACTAGCAATATTATTTGTCATGGCTATGATGTATTTACCGCCTAACACCGCCATGATTTTAGTAATACTTTTATTTGGGTTTGCGCTGTATTGCTGATTTATATCTGTGTTTACATATGCACTCGAACTTGTAGGAGAAGCATTATTGTTAATTTGAACGCCAATCAATTCACTATTTCCCAGTGTTCGTCCAAGCAAAAGGCTTTTGTAAAAGACTGCCAGTGACTTCCCGTTTCCACTTGAACCTTCGGCATCAAAGCTGGTGACACCAGACGAAATACCTCTGTCCCAGATTTCAACTTCAGGATCTTTTGCAGATACAGTAAATAGATGGGTGAAATTAAAATCAATATCACTCACACCCGCAGAGATCTCTGTACTACTTACATGTATGTCCCCGAGTATATTTGGCGTGCCCAATTGATTGTATATATTCGGTGTAAATGTTCCCAGATCCAATGAATACAGTTCATCGCCTACATTTTTCTCGGCACCGATATATAGGTTTTTACCGTCTGTTTTGACAACTTTTGGC
Organism: uncultured Candidatus Saccharibacteria bacterium; assembly: GCA_964627085.1. Lineage (GTDB taxonomy): Bacteria > Patescibacteriota > Minisyncoccia > Phycocordibacterales > CAIZLB01 > DALYDD01. Next base: position 131,320 of record CAZVIP010000002.1, read on the forward strand.
AGGGAGTGATTAATTGTCGATGAAGCCACGAGAATTCGGCCAATGTTTTTCTCGGAAAAACGTGAGGTCGGATCTGTCTTTAAAATCCAAATCGGAGAAGTATAACTGCGCTCAATAGCAAACAGTGTATCCTTGAACACCGCTGCATCAATGACACCAGGACCCAAAAATAGTTCCTGATTTTTCTGGAAGCTAGATGTAGAGATATTTTGCGCATTGTCTAAATACGCTTGCTGAGGCGGACGGTGCAGATTTTGTGTGAAAATATACATGTCAGGGTCTGTTGTTGATGCACTGTTTGTGCCTATATATAAATCATTCGTGTCAATATATGACCTTACATCTATTGTTGTCGGCAAATTTCGCGAATGATTAATTAAATCTATTTCATTTTTTTGAACTGAAATTTGATCGTTGTTTTTTGTGCTTAGTTTTTGAAAAAACAAATCACATGATTTTCGACCTGGTTGTAGGTTTATATACCCTACACTTTTTGTGGGATATATTTGCCCACCACCATATGGCGACACCTTCCTCAGGATATCGACTGTATTGTCCTTGTTGGTGGTCTTATGTATGAAAGCATCTATATCACTATGCGAAATCAAAAATGCAGACATAGGCAAAATAACAAAAGCACATATAGCCAGAGTCGCGAGCAATTCAATCAAGATAAAACCTCGCGAACTATGGTTGCGACTGTATATCGAAAAACCATTCTGTCTTTTGCTTTGTGTGAGGATAGTTTTGTTCAGCATTATTTTTGCGAGATTTAATTTAAACAATTTAATTTAGTTGATTCATAATCCCGTACAGTGGCGACAATATTCCATAAGCCAAAATACCGACCAACAAACCAATGATGACCATAAGCACAGGCTCTGATATCTTTATCAAAAAGTTAATTTGATTGGAAAGTATGGTTTTATAGTAGCCACAAAGATCAGCAAACATTTTATTGTAAGTCGACGACTTCTCTGCTGTCTTTGCATATATTACCCATATCTCAGGCAGATTCTCGGCACTAATAATCGCAGCAGAGAGATTGTTTCCCTCCTCGATTTGGTTGGCTATAAAATTGAATTTATTTTTAAAGTGAAGCGATCCTGAATCTGCAGCCACCCTCCTAAAAGACAAAGGTAGGTTGTGCGTATATTCTATGTGTAAATACAGTACAGAGACATAGTTTGCACACAAATAATTTATATAAAAATTTTTAATTTTTGGTATCTTCAAAATCAAATTTTCAAGCCAAGCTTGTACCCTGGCATCGCTTAAGGAAAAAAATACCCCAATTAATAAGAGCATATGAATAAAAAGCACCCACATACCATGCGAACGCAGAATATGCGAACCAAATACCAAGGCCTTTGTAATCAAGCCACTCTCAGTACCTCCTGCAATGACAGGTAAAATATTTGGTATCACAAAGAATAAGACAAGTAATAACAAAACACTTGCTATGCACATAACAATGATTGGATAAATGGCAATTGTTACAATAGATGCCGTACGCGACTTTGATTCATCCAAAAGCCCGGCAATATGGTTGAGCACATGCGGTATTTTTCCAACCTTCTCTGCAGATATTATTAAGTCTAAATTTCCAGACCTCCGTGACAGATCGCTCAGTTCAAGCGCTTGTGAAAAATTCGCACCCCCGGCAAATCGATCGATGATTTTGGAATATGTATTTTTACCAAGACTTGTAAATGAATCTACAGGTGAAATACCCGCAGAAATCATGGACGACAACAATCTTATGTGCTGAATATCAATTTTTATTTGCTTTTCCTTTACAGCATTACTATTTTTTTGAAATTTATTTAATCTGAGAATATATTTTATCTTATTCATACTCTATTTTGCCTTATTACTTTATATTGTTTATTCGACCAATCACTCACTCAATTACCGCATATATTTATTCATTTCCTCGCGAGATATATATCCATCATCATAGAGACTTTGTATCCTATCTTTGAGAAGCAAGACACCATTTGTGCGTATAGTTTCAGCGATGCTATATGATTCCTTTGACATGAGTAATGTACTCTTGAGTTGCTTAGTAAATTCAATCATTTCAAAAACAACCTTTGAGCCTGACAAAGTCCTCACTTTGCGTTGCGAGACAAGAAGTGCAATAACTGATGCACATGAACTCGAGCCAACTCCGAGCGCATGCAATCTATCTAGAATTTCAAGTGCGGAAGGTGCGTGGATGGTGGCCAGAACAAGGTGTCCAGTGAGCGCTGCCTGTACTGCAAGACTTGCGGTGTCACTATCACGAATTTCACCAATCATGATGACATCAGGATCCTGCCTCAAAACCCCGCGTAGTGCAGCATTAAATCCAAAACCATATTCTGTTTGAACTTTTATCTGTCTAATACCTGGCATAATCACCTCTACTGGATCTTCGAGCGTGACTATCACCCTATTGTCTCGGCCAATCTCTGAGAGGCATGAATACAGTGTTGTTGTTTTACCTGAGCCAGTCGGCCCCGAAACCAAGACTAAACCAGATTCGTACAATAAAACTTTTTTTAATAAAGTGAGATCAGTAATATCAATCCCAAGTTTCTCAAGATCAAATACGGTTCGAGTGGTTGAGGTTACGAAAAGTCTACACACTGCGTTTTCACCAAAAACAGTTGGCGCTGTTGCAGCCCTGACATGTGTTGTATACGCAAGATATTTAAATACAAAAGACCCGTCCTGACTCCTATCAGTTATATCCAGCCTCATATTTGCCAATACTTTAGTACGACCAACAAGACTTTGACACTCGGCATTTTGAACAAAAGTATGGTAAGCAGTATTCCCAGATATACGCAGATATACCTCACTGCCACCCTCATATATATCTATATGTAAATCACTTGCTCGAAAATCTATTGCAATTTCGAATAATATATCAAGTTTCTCTTGAATGACTTCGCCAATTAAATTTGTATTTCTATGTTTACTTTTTTTCACACAGAGAGCATACAGAATGACAGCTTAAATTCTCATCAATTATATATAAATAACAAAATTGTTTTTGCTCAATTTAAACGAAAGCTCGAGTTGTTTTTTCCGTGAATAGATCCGCAAATTTTTACTCAACAAATTTGATACCGTTCTCCTCATCAACCACATAATCCCCTACCTTTGTTCGAAAAATATCGTAAGCTATGGCACCTGTACCAAATATTTGGCCGAGCCAACACGCGAGACTTCTGACATAAAAGCCACTTGTACATTCAATTTCAAATTTTATGCTCATATATGCAGGTTCAGAATTTTCATCTTTTATACTCGAGGTATTTGTCTTCTCTTTTTCCCATGAAGAAATTATTTCATTTTGTCTAAAATCTCCCTTAATTTTTTGAGCAAAGTTTATTGATTCATGATAAATTTTTGATTTTGGAATAAAACGGATATCAAGGCAGGATATATTTTCAAGCGCAACTTCCTGTGTTGGTAATTTTAAATTTACTTCATCTAAACTATGGTCTTTTGAATATTGAAAAAGAGGCACTCCATCAACTGGCTTTGAAGAAAAGAATGGATATGAAAGCGTAAAAGTACCAATGATATCTTTTATATATACCTGTAACGCCTCAATAAAATCTTTTTTAATTATCCGGTCACTTTCAATTAGGCTTTGATTATTCGAGATTTTTTCAAATATCGTCTTTAGATTCTGTTTAGTTGATCCAGAATTTACAATTTCTTGATGAGAATTTAATGTATGCCATGTTAAAAAAGTATTGCTCGGATAAATCACACCGAGCCGGTCGAAACTATCAGTACATACACCAAAAACAACCTCAAATTCATAGGTCTTCTTTAAATCTAGATAGGTAGATTTTTTGGTTATTTCCTCGTCTTTTAGGACGATAAGAAGCCCTCTGGCGAGTGGATCTAGCCTACCCGCATATGTGAAGCTGGATGAGTCAAAACCCCCTCCAAGGTGGCTTTTTAGGCGTCCTAGAGCCTCGAGACAGGTCTCTCCGGTGTTCTTGTATAATAAGTACATAGACGCTACAATCATAACTATCATGCAAATAAAGTCCACTATTAGCACAGAACCATACAAAGGTGTCAGGGATTTCTATCCTGAAGACCAATTTATCCAAGAGTATATCTTTAGCGTCTGGAACAAGGCAGTACAGAGTTTTGGATTTGAATCATACAATGCATCTGTTATTGAACCTGCAGAATTGTACAAAGCAAAATCTGGCCAGGAAATTGTAAATGAACAGACATATACATTCATCGACCGTGGCGACAGAGAAGTAACACTTCGACCAGAGATGACACCTACAGTTGCAAGACTGGTTGCAGGACGCAGACGCGAGCTCGGCTTCCCTCTTCGCCTTTATTCTATTCCAAATGTATTTAGATATGAGAGACCACAGCGTGGACGACTACGAGAACACTGGCAGTTAAACGTCGACATGTTTGGTAGTAAGCATATCAGCAGTGACATAGAGATGATTGAGATTTCATCACATATTATGAAATCTTTCGGTGCAGACACGAGTGACTTCATTATCAAAATCAGTAGCCGAAAACTTCTCAACTCTATTTTTTCAGAGTGGTATTCATTTGATGAAGAAAAGTCACATGCTCTCAAGAAACTCATAGACAGAAAATCAAAAATGCCCGAAGCAGATTTCTATGCTGAAGCAGAAAAAATCGCAGGTAAACCTTTTTCATTCCTTAATTTTGAAAACGATAACCCAGAGCTTAGTGAGGCATTCGCTTTCCCAAATATTAAATCTGCATATGACGAACTTCAATCTGTTATCACAAACCTCAAAGCAAAAGGCATCACAAACATAGAATTCGATCAGACACTTATCCGTGGCTTTGATTACTATACCGGTATTATTTTCGAGGTATTCGATACTCACCCTGAAAACAATCGATCACTCTTTGGTGGTGGACGCTATGATGACTTACTTAAGCTCTTCGGTATTGATGATGTGCCAGCCTGCGGCTTTGGTATGGGTGATGTAACTATCGCCGATTTCCTCCGTACACGTAATTTGCTCCCTGCCTACAAAGCAGCAGCTGACTTGATTGTCTGCCCCCTCTCTGAGGACTCACTCGAATATTCAAGCGGACTCTCAGCAGAACTACGAGCCAAAGGTATACATACATGTACAAATAATTCCTTCAAGAATGTACGAGACCTATTCAAAACAGCTGAAAAACTCAAAATCAAATACTGCATCATTATCGGTGAAGACGAAGTGAAAAACCAGCAATATAAAATAAAAGACCTAGAGACGGGTGCAGAATTTAGTAATGTGGATGAAATCTTGGGTACTATCCTGGAACTTAGAAAATAAATAAGTTACAATCTTCAGATAACTTTAGAATATTCACATTTATTTATGCGTAAAATTGTACTCGATATAGAAACCAGAAATACATTTCAAGAAGTAGGTAAGGCTGATCCAACATTACTCGATATCTCTTTGGTATGTATTCATGATTCAGAAACTGATTCCTATACGAGTTATCTGCAAGAGGATTTAATGAAACTCTGGCCAATTCTTGAGAGAGCAGATGTTTTAATCACTTTCAATGGTGACCATTTTGATATTCCCCTTCTCGACAAATACTATTCTGGTGATCTCACAAAAATCAAAAGCTTAGACATTCTCAAAGAGGTTCGTAAAGCCATTGGCTTCCGTGTTGGTCTCGACAATATCGCCAGTGCTACTTTGGGCAAAGGTAAGATTGGCCACGGGCTCGAAGCAATTGATTGGTGGCGCGCAGGTGAAATAGATAAAATTATCAAATACTGTATCGGTGATGTTCAAATCACCAAAGAAGTATACGACTATGCAATTGCCAACAATACCCTTAAATACAAAGAGGGTGAACTTGCAATTGAATTCAAAATAGACACATCAGAATGGGAGAAAAAAGAAGACAAAACTATGACATTTAGTTTGCCATTTTAATTCGCCGTTCTGTCTTTTTAATTGACAAAACATATAAATATTGTAGTATGTTTTTTGGACGCAGTGATGACTACATCAGCGCTCATTAACTTCAGTAAAAACCTACGGGAGCAATCCCAAAAACAATAAAGGGCATATGCCCAACACCGCACAGAAAGGCGGTTTTGAAAAATGGACACATCGAAACTTGAGGCACGCAAACCAGAATTGCTTGCCTATATCAAAAACTGGCTAGAGATGGAGGGCTTACTCCAACCCGGCCATGAAGTCATTCTCTCCATCTCTGTGGTGCCGAGCACCGCACTGAAGATTGAGTTTGATAACGACTCAGAAATTGACACACTTATGGCAATGCCACTGAAGCAATTTCTGCAAGAACACAGGGAGCAAGGCAATAGAAACTGGGCGGTTGTGGCTAGCTTGCTGGAAAGGACCCCTTGCCTGTCTTTACTTGGTCAACTTGTCAGGATGAGTGAAAGGGATTTCTTAAAGCACAGAAATGTTGGCAGGAAGTCACTGGAAGTTGTGAAGTCCTCTCTCCTGAAACTCAATCCCCGCCTATCATTTGGACAAGAACATCTCAGAATGGGGTTGCTTGAAAAAGCGGCACTTGAGTCGATGCCAGTTACATGCGCACAGATTAATCTCAAGAGCTTCACAGGTGACCCGTTACTAAAACTCGACACCCTTGGGGACGTCTGTTCTGCTACGCATGATGAACTAAAACGTGCTTTTCACGCAGTTCCTAAGTGGACTGACGCGGTTGAATTAACTGAATTTGAAAAGGAAATCAATAGGCTCCGATACGAAATCAAGTTTTTCAACCTAAAGCCCAACTTCTAACCCACTCAGGCACACATTCGAGGTGCCGCAGCAAACCGCTGCGGCACCTTTTTCGTTTCACTTTTATGCAAATTTGCTATACTGACATGTAATGAACCATACAGAGTACAAGCAAACGAATAAGCAAAACATTTTAATACCAATTTCAATTTTGGTCGCCGGACTTTGCATAGCTGGAGCTATTTACATGAACAGAAGTTCGGTTCCTGCACAAACCGTTACTATTCCAAATGAAAAGAAAATAAACATTGACGCCTTTGTCCCTGTATCTAAGAACGATCACATACTTGGGAACCTAGAGACAGCAGAAGTGGTTATCGTTGATTATTCTGACCTTGAATGTCCATACTGTAAAATACTTCACGAAAACCTTATGCAGGTTCACAAAGACTTTGAATTAAATCCAAAAGTGGCATGGGTGTACAGACATTACCCTATGAGTTTCCACTCAAAAGCACCAAAAGAAGCTGAGGCTACAGAATGTGTCAATGAGCTCGGAGGTAATAAAGCATTCTGGGATTATATTCATATGATTTATGCAAATACAGAATCAAACAATACGCTTGATTCAAAAAATCTTCCGCTCTTTGCCGAAAAAGTTGGTGTAGATAAAACTGCATTTGAAGCATGTCTCACTTCAGGTAAATATGCCACAAAAATAAAAGAGAGTTATGACAATGCACTCAAATTAACAAAAACTGAAATATCACCTTTCACAGTTATTGTTGCGAAAGGTAAAGTCATTCCACTTGTTGATGAAGAAGGTCAAGGTTTCGGAGCAGGACTTCCATACCGCGCACTTAAATCATTAGTTGATCAATTCTTGAACTCTCCTGTGATTGAATAATCCGCCCAGTCCCGCTTCGCCTAGGACCACCAAACCCTACTCCCCTAGTAAATAATTTTCAAAAGCTTGCACGGCCTCAAAGTCGTTTTTGAAATTCTGTTCTGCAATTTCTTTTGGGATATCAAATTCAAGGGCTTTGATTTTTCTATATACTGCTATGCAGAGTCGCTTTAGCCTATCCACTTCTTCATCTTCGAGTACGAGACTGGTACTCTGTATTCTTTTCTTACTTCGACCACTCTCACTATCAACATCTACATCTGCGTCACCCGATACAGAACCACCAAAAGTTACAGGCTCGATAAAATCAATTGTTCCGCATATTACCTTTTTACCATACAGCTTCGCCTTCTCATCGTTTTGACCATTTCGATCAGCATGACTTGCAACATACACAGAATTTTCTAGTAATAATTTGTAGAAGAGGAGCTGATTCTTGTACTGATGTACTTTGAGTGCTTCATCAGATTTTGGACTTTCAAAACTATCAAAAGCTCGCCCAGTCTTATAGTCGTACACAACCAGCCCATCGTCGGTGATAGTAACTTTGTCTATTTTTCCTGTGATAAAGACTTTTGCATTTACGCTTTCATTTAGGCTTTTGTTTGCACCTTCACCTGAGCCACCATTTTCATGATCATCTGATATAAGTATATGTTCGCGTGCAAAATCATATTCCGGTATATCTGTCTCGCTAAACTCCCCTGCTTTTTGATTAAAGTACACACGGAGTGCATCCTGACCACGCTTAAGATGAATACGAAAATCATTAGGATGCATTTTCTCTTTTTTCAAAAACAATTCAAATGTCTGCAACATATCATCAATCTTTGGTAGTACATGATTCTTTTTCAAATCATTGAGTGCGTATTCAAGTGTTGCATGAATAGCAGAACCATATGATCCTGGCAAAGATTTACTCTGCGGAAAACGGAGCAAATTTTGCTCAAAGAACAGACGAGGTCCACCCTTTGGTATATTTAAATAATTATTTAAATGCGTGACAGATAATTTGTAATTCTCTACAAGCCCTGCGAGAAGCGCTTCCTCTGTATCAATAAATGGTGCCGTGTGATATGAAGTTGCCGCAGTCTCAAGTAGTTCACCAATGTCGAGCTGGGCTGAGCCTTCTCCGGCGGTAGTACCCGCACCAGAAATATTTACACCTGCGATATCTACACCTACACCGACAACACTAGCAGTACCCTGTGCATCCGCACCCGTCTTGATAGTAGGTAATAAATCAACAAGGAACCTGAGTATGCTCGCTGGCTTACCACTGTCTTTAACTTGATGTGAAGTTAGGTACAGTTGTTCACGTGCACGTGTCAGTGCAACGTAAAATAATCGGAGCTGATCGTCTTCGCTATCCCCCGCAGGTTCAATCGGCAAGTTCATCGGGAAAGAAATTTTTGATGGATGTGACCTCGATGCCCATTCATCATCTTGGCAAGAAAGTACAAAAACAACCTTGAACTCCAAACCTTTTGACTTATGTGCGGACATAAGTTGAACAGCACTTCTTGCAGTGATAAACGGACTTTCATCATTTAATTTGAGGCCATTTTTCTCATAGACATCAACAAAACGAATAAGATCACTTGCATATAAAATCCTGAATCTGTTTGATGCATGTGCACTGTTTTGAGCAACAGAATCACCGGCTGTGGCCAAGGCACTATCTGATGCAGTGTTGCCTGCAGGAGCAGAATCACTTTCAAAACCATTAAATGACCGAAGTGAATTAATGAATACCCGCAAACTTGAGAGGAATGTTAAATATTCTGCGCGTGCATGAGTAAAGCGCTCATTTGAAAAATAATAATCTTTGAATGGACTGATGAAGTCCTTGGTATCAGTACATACTTTGTTATGATTTTTGCCATCGCCTACAATAGCACCAGCGTTCTCACCTCCACGTGCAGTCGTAATTTCACCCACAGCATTTTCCAAATCCTCATCTTGATCTGTTGTGTCTGGCGTTAATTTAATATGAGCACCGACGAGTTTGTCGATAACACGCTCGAGTGGAAGGCTCTTGCTATCAACAGATAGGTTTATGAAAAAGAGTGCGATGTCACGAATAAGCTGGCTATCATATTCATGCATGATTTCGAGCCATGTTTTTTTGTCACGTCTTGCAGCGAGAGATATTTTCCAGATATCAATGCGAGGTATATTCCAAAAAACAAAACTTAATATTTCTGGGAGCAGGTCATCGCGTACTGCGATATATTCCTCTGTATTAATACCAGAAGAAATAAAACGCATCATGGTTATGAGCTCGCGGATATGCGGCTCTGCAAAGACGCTTTGCTCCCGCTCATACTTAAGCGGAACTTGAGCAAGCTTCATAAATGGCACAAATTCCTCAAGCGTACCGTGCGTACGAGCAATTACCGCAATATCATTTGGCGACACACCTGCATCGATCAAAGATTTAATTTTATTAGAAACAAATTTATATTCATGCAGTGATGTCTCGTGCTCAGAATATTCAACAATATTATCCGCGGCGAGAGAGCGCGAAACTAATTCCTTTGATAAATCAGGGATTAAGTTTTCAAGTCGCTTTTCACCTTTGCGAATAATAGACATTGATAAATTCAAAATATCCTGTGTCGAGCGATAGTTCTCTGTCATTGTCACAAGCTCTACATCGGTAAATCTATGCCTAAAATCAAGGATATTTGAGAGTTCTGCGCCCTGGAATTTATAAATAGCCTGATCATCATCTCCTACCACCATGATGTTTGGTTTTCCTTCATGCTGTGCCGCACTTGTGAGAAGCGATAATATACGCATCTGGGCATTGTTTGTATCCTGGAATTCATCAACCAATAGATATTGAAATTGCTCCTGCAGTTCAAACATCAATCTTGGTTCATTACCAAGCGCTGATATCACATCCAAAATCATATCGTCAAAATCAAAATACCCTCTTCTGTATAATTCCGATTGATAATCTTGATAGACATTTATGAATGAATATATCTTTTTCAGCTGAAGACGATCTCTAAAAACGTGATTACCCGCATCATCTTTTGGAAACCATTTCTTTTTCCATTCTGATAGTGATTCATTTTTTCCAGATGCTTCACACTTTGCAATTACCTCGGCCACTGACAAGGCAAATGATTCCTCAAGTGGGTGAAATATTGAGAATAATTTTTTAACCTCTTCATTGTGCTCTCTTAGAGTTTGTTTTTTGGAGAAAAGCGCAAGCGCGGCACGCAGTTCATCCAGTGTACCCTTGCCGATTCTACTACTTATAACAGGCACAAAAATGCTCTCGATTTGATCAAAGACCACTTCATTATCTGCAACAATGGCTTTGAGTTCGATTGGCCTGAGACCTGACTTTTTGACATGACCAATAGCACTCTGTGCTGACTTCAAAAAAGAATATCCCATCTCCGGATGATATGCTTTCAATGGATTATCATGATCCATTTTATTAAAAATTCTTTCCAGTAAATCTATCTGAGTGACCGGATCTGCAGGCGTAAAAGTGGCACTATGATAAAAAAACTCTCCATACTTTCGAATGATATCTACACAAAAATTATGAAATGTATGAATGCTGACCTGATATGCCCTGTCACCAATCAGACGCGCAAGTCTCTCGCGCATATTCTGTGCCGCAGAATCCGTAAAAGTTAAACATAAAATATTTGAAGGAAAAGCCTGTGTCGTCCTCAAAATCTGAGCTACACGCATACTCAAAATCTCTGTCTTACCTGAACCAGGCCCCGCAACCACAAGAAGCGGTCCATCAACTGTATCGACCGCTTTGCGCTGGGCTTTATTTAATTTCTTATATCTATCACTAAAAATAGATTCAAAATCAGTAGTTTTTGCTTGTGCTGCCATTTGATTATTATACTTGGCAACGGCTTATATATCTTGTTGACATCAATGATTTTATATTTTATTATCAAAATCGAATTCGTTCATTTCACCCACCAGTTCACGCTGTTTCAACACTTGATTCAGCAAACCCAACAACAAAATAGAAAGATACCCCACCTGTGAATGATTTACCCTCATCCCTCAAAATGGAGATTTGGTTCATTGTTAATTTTCTCGAACGTTTTGCGAACTTTACACAGAAAACAATCGGCATCACATGCTTCGGGCTTGCCCGATTGTGTATGATTTTCTCTGTCTCGAGCTCTATAATCGCGATTATATTTGCAGTGATCCGTCCTGTTATCAAATATCCAAACCTCGCTGTCTATTCCATAATCCCATTTCTTATTCTTGTAATAATGATTTTGTCCGGGTATTCATTTTTAACAGAAATCACCCCGATATCACTAAAAACAAGAATTACCTTTGGTTACAAGGCCATGCAGTGTGGCATGAAAAATCCATTCATGATTATCCCTAGATTTAGTTTATGTGGTGCACTTCCTGCATTTGTCCTAAAGTGCTACTTCGTATCCACTGGTGATTGGCGTATAATTTTACTGAATATCCACCAAATGGAAGTGTATTGGCTTGCGGTAGCATTCTCATCGTGCACCCCAAGTGATTGTGGAAAATCACTACTTGGTAAAGGCTTTGATCGGGCCAAGAAAACCCTGTCATCCTTGGCTCCTGGCAAACACGCTGATCCGATCGCAGAACCAAGCCCTGCGTAAATCTCTAGCACTGAACCTATTCATCAACCATCAACGGCCTCCGGACTTAACTCCGGAGGCCGTTTTACCTATTTGATCCAAACCAAATTCAAGCCAGTGCAAAAACCTACACATATAATATGTAAGCCGCCCGATGCATCATGTGCATCGGGCGGTAAATCAAATCAGGACGAGACCAAGGCAAAACCTTTCTGGTTAAGAATATCGGCTATGACATCGCACTGTGCCTTTTTCAGACATTGCCATCTCCAAGAACAAAGTGATTCGATTGACTCCTTAGTCAAACCTGAGTCCACTGCTCTCTTGAAAAGTGTCCTAAAGGCAACAATATCCTTCAGACTTACTACAAAATTCCAGGCCGAGCTATATACCCACGATTCATTTCTAACACTTTCTTCGAAGAGGACTTTCCCCAAAGTATCTGCAAATACATGAATCGGTCTTTCATACATGTGCAGACGCCAGCAAAAGTCACCTTGAACATAGTCAACTTCCTCGCGGGCGAGTTTCCAGTAAACTTCTCTAATTTCACTTTCCAAGAGTAAATTGGATTGCAAAAGTCCTGAAGTCTTGGCTATATCTCGGGTAGGTTTTTGCATAAGCATCTCCCTTTTGAGCTCGAATGCCCGTTTATCACACGCATACAATCGCTTCAATGCATATGCCTCGATGTCGATGGTCTTATTCCTCGCAAAGCTTTTTCGGCCTTGCCAATGCTTAGTTCCACCTGTTCTAAACATTTGCCTTAGGTCTGCAGCGTTTACATCCAGGACGAATTCATCGTCCGGGAATCGAGGAGCAAGCTTTCTCCTCTTTACTTTCGCTTTCTTTTTCTTCATCTGAGTAAAGGGGTTAAAGGTTGAATTGAAAAGAATTTGTTATTCCAAAGACAATATATAGTTTCCTATGCCCACCGTCAACGTTCTGCTTTGCATATACGATATAGTTGACATCAGTAATTTTATATTTTATTATCAAAATCGAATTCGTTCATTTCAATAGGTGCACCGTCCCGCACCACCATCTCACAGACCCTAACCCCAACCCAAAGCAGTATGCCTGACATATTCAACCTAATTGATCTCATCAAAAGAATCGAAATCTTTTTGATCGACAAAACACTTCAACCCCTCGCCCGCCTCAGTCAACGCAACCTTGGTCTCGATTGTTTCAATCTTGCAAAAATCGCAATGGTTGTCTCAATTGTCGTCCAGAGTTTTGGCTTATGGGTGGCCATTGGTCATTTACGCCTATTGCTCAAATATGGAAAAGGGAGCGCGTTTACGACATTTCTTTTCCTTGGTATCCTAACCGCGACGTTTGTAATCAGCATTCTCTTTTTCAAAAAAAACGGGGAATACTCGTTGATCAAAAAGAAAAAAGCTGGCTACGACGCAGTCGAGCGAGGGGCATGCAACCCATACATGATCATGGGCCGGAAATGCCTCTTTTTCCTCCTTGTATACCTGTATAAGCAAATAACACAGCTAATACATGGTGAAAGTTGGTATCTTGGCTTCCAGGGTGCCTTCCAGCTGGAGACATACTGGGTTGCAGTGGCATTATCCTGCTGCACACCAGATCATCCATCACGCTCATGGAGAAAGAAAGACAAGGCAGTAGAAATGGCTCCGGCTGAATCACACCCCATACCAAGCCCGATTCCAGCGGAAGCCTGACCCGCTCTCCACCTTGTGAATCATTCTTTTTCAAGAATTAAAACGTATCACCAACTTTGCACAATTGTGCACCGTAGGTGATACGTTTTCTTTTTTTTAAGTTAAAACAAAAACACATTGCTGACTTTGCGGATTTTGCACCGGAAGCAATATCCTTTTCTTAGCCTCAGAACAAATAAAAACACCCTCCCTTGCGTATCTTTGCGTGGGAGGGTGTTTTTATTTGTTCTGAGGCTAATAATTCTTAAGCCTATTCACCTTCTCATGCTGCCTGATTTTTTCATGAGCCTTGGCTTCAATCTGTCGGATTCGTTCACGTGTGACACCGAACATCTTTCCTACTTCTTCGAGTGTGTGCTGGATACCATCGCTGAGACCGTGGCGGAGAGCGAGAATTTCTCGCTCTTTTTCAGATAAGTCGCCGAGAATTTCATTGACCTGATCTGCAAGAATTCTTCGAGATGATTCCTGGTCTGGAGAAAGAATTTTATCATCTGGGATAAAGTCTCCAAACATAGACTTGTCATCGCCATCTTCACCAACTGGCGCGTCGAGAGATACAGTATTCTGATCGATCTTCTCAATCATATATACTTTTTCAGGTTCGATACCCATCTCTGTTGCGATTTCCTCTGGAAGTGGTTCACGCCCGAGATCCTGGAACAGCCTTCGTACTACCTGCTTGTATTTAGCGATAGTTTCCACCATGTGAACCGGCACACGAATTGTTCGTGACTGATCAGCGAGTGCACGCGTAATAGATTGTCTAATCCACCATGTCGCATATGTTGAGAATTTGAATCCTTTTGACCAGTCGAATTTATCTACAGCTTTGAACAAACCAAGGTTACCTTCCTGGATAAGGTCGAGAAGTGTGAGATCAGGGCTTCGGTTTGCATATTTCTTTGCAATAGAAACTACGAGTCGGAGGTTTGCTTTTGCGAGCAAGTTCTTTGCTTCATCGTCACCAAGAGCAATTCTTTTGGCGAGCTCTTTTTCTTCATGTGCATTAATAAGTGGATACTGACCAATTTCCTTGAGGTACATTTGGATAGAGTCGTATGTATCGCTCTTTGATGTACTGTATTTTTTTAGAATATCTTCTGCATCTTTATTAAAATCAAGAAGCCCTCCTCCTTCGAGAACATCAACTCCAGCAACAGAAAGTGTTGTATAGAGTTCATCGAGGAACATGACATCATCTTCGATGTGAGGAAATGATTTGAGAATTTCATCGTATGTAACGAAACCTCTGTCCTTACCTTTCTGAATCAAATCATCAGCTTTGTGTACCATGTCATGCTTTGCTCTTGAAATTGATCGAAGCTGGGCCTTTTCATCTTTTTCTTGTGCTTCACTTTTTTCAGGAACCGCATGGTGCTTAGCATGTGATTTTGGATCAACTTTTGCTGAATCTTTTACATGTTCGTCTCGAGTATTTTTTGATGAAAAAGCAGCACCCTTCGCAGCGTGTTTCGCACTCGCTTTGACCGCATTTTTTGTAGGAGCTTTTTTAGGTGCAACTTTTTTTGCCTTAGCTGGTTTTGCAGAAGTTTTTGTTACAGCTTTTTTTGTAGTTGCTTTAGCAGCCATAGATTTAGTCTTTTTTGTGGCAGAAGTTGGAGTGGCAGATTTCATCTTTTTTTCTTTTGTGGGTTTTGTGTTTTTCTTCATGGTGTTTATGTTATGTAAATTAATTGGATTATTTTTTAAAGTGTTTCTGCCGCTTCTTAGTTAGTTCCGTGAGTTTAAGTGATATTTCTTGACACTTTTGGATTATTTCGTCTGATTTTAACCTATCTTTGGCCTTTTCTGCAAGAGACAAATCGGACATGAGCTTGCCTAATTTTTCTTTGAGCGACCTATCCTCCAGCTCAAAAAGCAGGTCTTCGGCATGCGATATTAAGTTCGTCCCCTTCCCATAGAGCATTTCGGCTTCAAACAGAAGCTCCTCCTTCGCACTTTGTTTTAATTCTTCAATTATTTCAATGTCGCTTGCTGGCAAAATATTGGCGACGCGTTCATTTAAATCAGCAACTATTTTTTCACCATCTTTATACTCACCGTCTTTATTTTCTTTACTCTGACTCTCAATAAACAAAAGCATAGCAATCGTTCTACGGAGCGTGATATCAAGTGGTGTGTTTGCTTTTGCCCCACTAAACCTTCTTGTGACTTCAAGTGATTCGAACCCAAAGCCACCAGCTTTTTCTTTTTGGAGCATAGCAGGTGTGAGAGCAGATTTCACTCCATCTTTTTCCATACGAGAAATACATTTCTCAACTTCTTCAGTGAGTGCCTTCTCTGGGATTTTTGATTTGAGTGATACGAGCGAAATCAATTCTGATCGACGAATAGCACTTGGTGTGAGCGCAATATCAGGAATCAAATTTTCTTCAATTGCTTTGAGCAATTTATGCTGATCAGGATTATTTTTGAGAAGCATGCCAAGGTGATATTCAATAATCTGAGTTGAATTTTTGAGGGCTTGAATAAAGGCTTGTTTATCTTTTTGGATTAAAGAGGCCGGATCATCACCATGTGGCAACATAACAACCTTCACATCAAAACCAAGTTCAATAGCAAGTCTTTCCCCTCTTCTTGTAGCATTGAATCCAGCATTGTCACCGTCATACATAAAGACTAAATTTTTCGTCATGCGAGAAATCTTTTCTAGGTGTTTTGGTGTGAGTGCTGTACCTGATGTGGCAACTGCGTTTTTGACATTCACTTGATGTGACATGAGTAAATCCATTTGTCCTTCAACAAGTACTGCATAACCCCATTCGCGCATACCTTGTTTGGCCTTGTCGAATCCATACAATACCTCAGATTTATTAAATAGTTCCATGTCAGGACTATTGAGATATTTTGGTCCAAATTCTTTTTCATCCTTTCCAAAAATTCTTCCTGAAAAAGCAATCACTCTCCCCGATGTATCAAACAGTGGGAACATAATTCTTGATCTGAATCTGTCATACATTTTTTCTCTGCCTTCAAAAGAATGTGAGGTGGAATGTGAAGTTCCATTTTGAGCAGTTTGACCAACACCTTGTCCTGTATGTGTACCAGAGTTATCAGCAGATTTTTTGACAATAAGACCAACATCAATCAAATCCTGATCAGTGACAGGTTGGCCATCAACTTTTTGTCCAAGCATAAAGTCCAAAAGATGGCGCCACTCATCGTGAGCAAATCCGATCTTCCATGACTTCACACTCTCCATCGTGAGCCCTCTACCTGTGAGATATGCGAGAGCCTTTTTTGATGCCTCGCTTTTTCCTTGTAATAAATTATTTTGGAAAAAAGCGGCCGCAAGATCGATGACTTTATATTGTCTATCTTCTCTACTTTTATGTTCTGACTTGAAATCACTTAGTTCGACACCAGCTCTTTCTGCCAAAATTTTGAGAGCACCCATAAAATCGAGCTTCTCGTATTCTTGAACAAATGAGAAGATGTCACCTTTTGCGCTACAGCCGAAGCAATAATAGCTTCCACGTGCAGGCGACACAAAAAAGGACGGTGACTTTTCATTATGAAAAGGACATTTCGCCTTATAATTTGTGCCTGCATTTTCAAGCTTGATATATGACCCGACCACCTCTGTGATACTGAGTCTTTCTTTTATTTGCTCTGCGGCTGATGCCATGATTACAATGAGAAGCCTTCTTCAGCTACAACTTCATTTTGAAGATCCTGAATCATCTGATTTTTCGGACTACCCTTGAAGCCTGTACCTGCAGGGATAAGTCGACCGATGATAACGTTTTCCATAATACCGTAAAGTGGATCAGTCTGTGCCTTAAGAGAAGCAGCGATAAGCATTCGGTTTGTGTGCTGGAATGAAGCAGCTGAAAGTACACTTCTTCGTGCAAGTGACGCTTCTGTGATACCCATCACTACTGGTTCCGCCTTACCTTCGATGCCATTTTTCGCTCGAATCTTTCGGTTTTCCATTTCAAGTTCAATTGATTCTACCTGATCACCTACTGCAAATGGTGTCTCGCCAGCTTCTTTGATTTTTACTCGTGAGAACATTTGTCTAACGATAATTTCAATATGCTTTCGTGAAAGACTATCTCCCTGGAGCTCGTAAATTTTCTTTACTTCAGAAATAATATATTCCTGTGCAACTGTCTTTCCACCGAATTTGTAGAGTTCGTCGATATCAGCGTGACCATCTGTGAGAATATCTCCCTTTGATACATGCTGATTAACTTTAACTGTTGGGATTCGAGGATAGTGGAAGATGTATTCAGATTCAGAACCACCTTTCTTGCCCTTGATTGGAGTATCAGGAATAACTTTGATAATTCTTTCTTTACCAATTTCTTTTACTTCAGAGACAACACCGTCACATTTAGATACAACAGCAGGGTGTTTTGGTGCTCGCATTTCAAAGAGTTCTTCAACTCGTGGAAGACCAGCAGTAATATCTCCTCCGGCTACGGCTACACCTCCGGCATGGAACGTACGCATAGTAAGCTGTGTACCTGGCTCACCAATCGCCTGTGCAGCAACTGTACCAACAGCTTCACCGAGATCTGTTACCTTGCCTTTTGCAAGGTCAAGACCATAACACTTCACACAAATACCAAGATCTGTTTTACATGTAAGAGGTGATCGAACGAATAGTTCAGTAACACCTTCTGTTTCAAGTCGGAGTGCATCATCCTTAGTGATAAGGTGACCTCGCTTGAATAGTACTTCGCCCTTACTTTCAATATCTTTTGAAAGTACGCGACCCGCTGCAGATTTAACATAAGACTGAGCAATACCAGATGCGCTCTTATGTGTGACAGAGATGCCTTCTTTTGTTCCACAATCTTCTTCTGTAATCATAACGTCCTGCGCTACTACGAAGAGTCTTCGTGTGAGGTAACCAGCCTTCGCTGTGTTAAGCGCGGTGTCAGTCATACCCTTTCGCACACCGTGAGTTGTAATGAAGTATTCAATAGGTGTAAGACCTTCTTTGAATGATGAAATAATAGGAAGTTCAATTGTCTCACCTTGAGCGTTTTGAATCATACCTTTCATACCCACCATCTGTGTAAGCTGGGCCATACTACCTCGGGCTCCTGAGATTACCATATCGTATACAGGACTGTTTTTGTTAAGAGTTCGAGACACATGTGTTTCTACCTCTGCTTTTGCATCCTGCCAGATACTAATAATTCTTCGTGTTTTTTCATCTTCAGCCAAGAAACCTTCGTTGAAATCTGAAAGTGTGGCTGTTGATTTAACCTGAGCTCGTCCGATAACTTCTGTTTTTTCTTTTGGAATAACGATATCGTCAATACTCCAAGTAACACCAGATTTTGTTACGTATTTGAAACCGAAATCTTTGAGTCTATCAATCATTTCTGGAACCTTTTCGATACCATCGATACTGATTGAATCCTTGATAACAGTGTTCATTACTGACTGTGATACTTCTTTGTTTACGAATGGATATTCAGGTGGAAGTGTATTGTTAAAGAGAATTCTACCGACAGTTGTCTCGAATATTTTTCCGTCATATTCTGCATACTTTGCATTGACTGGTGCGAGAACTTTAATCTTTGCTCGATATGAAATCGCATCAAAGTTTTGTGCCTGGATAGCTTCGTCTGGTCCACCAAATGCCATACCTTCACCCTTTTCACCTTCAACATCCTTTGTCATCCAAAAAGCTCCGAGTACAATATCGAGCATTTTGTTTGTAACAGTTGGTTCACCTGAACCTGGCTTCAAGATGTTTTTACTTGACTGCAAGATCTCTCTTGCTTCCATCTGAGCTTCTTCTGAAAGTGGTACGTGAACGGCCATTGTGTCACCGTCGAAGTCCGCGTTGAATGGACTACATACGAGTGGGTGTACCTGAATCGCATTACCTTCAGTAAGAACAGGTCTGAATGCCTGGATAGACAATCGGTGAAGAGTTGGGGCTCGGTTGAGAAGAACGTATTTATCGTGAATTACTTGTTCGAGAATAGCCCAAACTTCTGGGATACCTTCTTCTACAAGTCTTGATGCGCCACGAATGTTAAATGCCATTTCTCGCTTAAGAAGTTCTGAAATAACAAATGGTCGGAAAAGCTCAAGTGCCATGTGCTTTGGAAGTCCACACTGATTGAGTTTAAGTTCAGGTCCTACAACAATTACAGATCGTCCAGAGTAGTCTACTCGCTTACCAAGGAGGTTCTGTCGGAAGAGACCTCTTTTACCCTTAAGGTTATCAGCAATAGATTTAAGTGGTCGTCGCTGAGCAGCACTGACGCTTGCGAATGCCCCACCTCCACTTCCGTGACGGATAGAGTTATCGATAAGTGCATCTACCGCTTCCTGCAAGATTCTTTTTTCATTTCGCAAGATAACATCAGGAGCATTAATTTCTCGGAGTTTTCGAAGTCGATTGTTTCGGTTGATTACTCGTCGGTAAAGGTCGTTTACATCTGAAGTTGCATGTCGTCCACCTTCAAGAGCAACCATAGGACGTAGTCCTGCTGGAATAACTGGAAGAGCGGTGATGAACATCCATTCAGGACGTACATTCGCATTTGCGACTGATTTTACAACTGAAATTCTTCTGTGGAGCTTATCTCTGTCTGCGGCACCCGCTTTTTCAAGAGATGCTTCAAGATCTGCAAGAAGTTTCTTTGTGTCTAGATTTTTGAAAATATTGTATACAGCCTCTGCACCAATACCTGCTTCAAAAGCAGAACCATATTTAAGTGAGAATCGGTGGTATGCAACTTCATCAAGTACTTTACCAACCATGATACTTTCGATATCACGTTTTGCATCCATCAAAAGCTCAGTAAGAGCTTCTTTTGTTTTTTCATCCTGCAAAGTTTTTACTTTGTTTTTGAATTCTCCATCGAGCTCACGGAGCAATCGAGACTTTTCGTCTTCGTTTACTTTTGTGACAAGGTATCCAGCAAAGTAAATAACTTTTTCTACTTCACCAGCATTCATACCAAGGATCTGTGCGATTCTTGATGGGAGTGTTCGAAGATACCAGATATGAGTAACAGGAACACATAGTTCAATGTGACCCATTCGCTCTCGTCTTACGATAGAACGTGTGAGTTCAACTCCACATTTTTCACAGACAATACCCTTGTATCGAATACCTTTATATTTTCCACAATAACATTCCCAGTCTTTTTCAGGACCGAAAATCTTTTCATCGAAGAGACCATTTTTCTCACTTCGCTGTGTTCGATAGTTCATTGTTTCAGGTTTTGTAACCTCACCAAATGACCATTCTCGAACTCTTTCTGGAGATGCAAGCTTGAGTACTACTGAATCGAAATTATCCACGCTTCGTTCTTTGATTGTTGTATTCGCTTTCATAATTTTGTTTTATTTTTGTTTTTTTGATAAAGAGTTAATGCGTACTAATTTTTACGCTTGTTCGTCTTCAATCAATTCCCCTACTCGACCATCTTTGTGGAGTTCAACATCAATTCCCAAACCTCGGAGGTTTGCAAGAAGTACATTAAACGATGCAGGTGTATTTGGTTCCAATAATCTTTGACCCTTAACAATTGAGTCGAATGCCTGTGATCGTCCGACAATATCATCAGATTTGATAGTGAGCATTTCTCGGAGCATGTGCGCAGCACCATAACCAGCGAGAGCCCACACTTCCATTTCTCCAAATCTCTGACCTCCGGCCTGTGCCTTACCTCCAAGTGGCTGCTGTGTAATAAGAGAGTATGGACCAATTGATCGCATGTGAATCTTATCTTCAACCATGTGGTGAAGTTTGAGCATGTACATATAACCTACAGAAACGTCTTGCTGGAATTTCTCACCAGTTCGTCCGTCTGAAAGTCTAACTTTTCCGTTTTCAGGAAGACCTTGTGTCTTGAGTTCAGCCTTGATTTCTTCTACAGTCGCACCCATAAAGGCTGGGACAATAGCTTGGAAATTACCCTTTGCCGCAGCAAGTCCAAGGTGAAGTTCCATAATCTGACCGAGGTTCATACGAGACGGTACACCAAGTGGTGTAAGGATCATATCAACAGGTGTTCCATCTTCCATAAATGGCATATCTTCAACTGGAAGTACTTTTGAAATAACACCCTTGTTACCGTGTCTACCAGCGAGCTTATCTCCAACTGTAACGTTTCGGAGAAGTGCCACTTCGATGTGGATTCGCTTAATAATTCCTGATTCAAGTTTGTCTCCTCGTTCTCGAGAAAACACTTTTACAGAGATGACACGACCTCTTTTACCATTTTCAAGTCGCTTAGATGAGTCTTTTACGTCTCGAGATTTTTCACCGAAGATTGATCGGAGGAGTCTTTCTTCTGGAGTAAGCTGTGTTTCTGATTTTGGAGTAATCTTTCCTACCAAAATATCTCCAGGTCTAACTTCTGCACCAACTCGGACAATACCATCAACGTCAAGGTTCTTGAGTTTACCTTCACCAACGTTTGGAATATCGTGAGTTGTGACTTCTGGCCCAAGCTTTGTATCTCGAACATTAATTTCAAATTCTTCGAGGTGGATAGTTGTGAATTTAGATTCACGAACCATTCGCTCAGAGATAATGATAGCATCTTCATAGTTCGCACCTGACCATGTCATGAATGCGATAAGTACGTTCTGACCAAGGGCAATCTGTCCCTGATCTGTAGTAGATGAATCCGCGAGCACATCACCTCTTTTTACTTTTTGATTAAGAGTAACAGAAGGTCTCTGGTGGAGAACTGTAAACTGGTTACTCTTCTTGAAAGTTGCGAGTTTGTATTCGTGTTCTTTCTTTGCGCCTTTGAGGATAATTTTGTTTGCATCAACGTATGAAATAACTCCATCTTCTGGTGCAGTAACAACTCGTCCAACATCAAGTGCTGCTTTTTCTTCGATACCAGTCGCAACAAGTGGTGCTTCTGGAATAATAACTGGAGTAGCCTGCTTCTGCATGTTAGATCCCATGAGCGCTCGGTTACCGTCATTGTGGTTTACGAAAGGAATCATAGAAGTCGAAACTGAGAAAGCCTGTTCTGTAGCAACGTCCATAAGATCTACATCTTGTGGCTTTACCAAAGCTGGCTTTCCTTGTAGTCGAACCTCGATAATCTCGCCACCAATTTTTCCATTTGAATCAATAGGTGTAGCGGCGTGAGCAATTTTGAAACCTTCTTCTTCGAGGGCATTCAAATATACAATCTCAGTTGTGAGCTTACCGTTCTTAACTTTTGCATAAGGAGTTTCAATCATTCCAAAATGATTCACTCGTGCATATGTTGCAAGCTGGAGTACGAGACCAATGTTCTGACCTTCAGGTGTGTGGATAGGACAAAGTCTACCGTAGTGAGAAGGGTGAACGTCACGCACTTCGATACCTGCCCGCTCTCTTGTGAGACCGCCGGGACCAAGGGCAGAAATACGTCTTAGGTGTTCAAGTTCTGAGAGGACGTTTTCCTGACTCATGAACTGTGACAACTGGTTTGTAGTATAGAACTCACGTACTCTCGCCTGAAGTGGTCTTGGAGAGATGAAGTTGATTGGCATATTTGCATCACTATCAATAGTAGACATTCTATTCTGAATGTTTCTCTTGATTTGTGTCATACCAATTCGAACTTTCTGCTGAAGCATTTCACCGACAAATCGAACTCGTCTTGAACCAAGGTGGTCAATATCATCAATCGCTGCATGAGGATTGTGGTTGAGCTCAATCATGTGAATAATACTTGTCACAAGGTCATCTAGTGTAAGGGCCATTTGAGAAAGAGCTTCCTCAGTCATTGGCTTACCGAATCGCTGGTTGAATCGGAATCGTCCTACGCGAGAGAACTCATATCGCTCTGCACTAAATAGTGATGAGATATGTTCCTTTGCGTTATCTGGAGTCGCCAAATCACCATCTCGAAGTTTTCGATAAATTTCTACATATGATTCCTCTGTAGTTTTTGCATGATCTTTTGCAAAAGTTGCCTCAAGGTGAGGTTTTGCATATCGACTTGTCTTAAACAAATCAAATATTTCTGTATCTGTGTCAGCTCCGAAAATTCTAAGGAGTGAAGAAACTGGGAATTTTCGTTTTCGGTCAATCTTAACAAACATCGCACCGTCTGCTTCTGTCTCGATTTCAATCCATGGACCACGGGCTGGAATTATCTTTGCGCCATAATAACTCTTGCCTTTTAATTCATTTGCAGTAAAGAAGACACCGTATGATCGTGCAAGCTGTGGCACAATCAAACGCTCGATACCGTTAATTACAAACGTACCGTGTTCAGTCATCATTGGGAAATCCGCCATGAAAACTTCCTGCTCTTTTTCGGTGCCAAGAATCTTGTTCTTGAGCTTAACCATTACTTTGAGCGGAGCTTCGTAGTTGATTTTATTTTCCTTTGCATAAAATTCATCATGCTTCGGTTTCTGCAATTCGAAACCTGTAAAATCAAGTTCGAATTTTTTGCCAGTAAAGTCTTGTATTGAAGAGAATTCACTGAATACATCAGCGAGACCTTTTTCTAATAACCATTTAAATGATTCAAGCTGTCCTTCAACCAAGTTTGGAAGTGGTGTCAGCGTTTCTTTGAACTTCGAAAAATATTTCTTTTGGCGCATGTGGAAATATGAAATAAATGAAACTTTATAATTTGATGTTTGTTTCTTATTTTGAAATCAACCAATTTATTTTCTGCCATATCACGCACTTTTTGTGTACGAACACATCTTTTGAACAAACCTTCTTCCATTCATATGTTTTGGAATATGAATTTATATAAACAAAAAAATCCGCATTGTGTGCGTGTTTTTCAATTTAAGGGTTGGGTATTATTGATGGCCTAAAATAAGTTTGGGTGAGAACTTAATAAGTGAGATTCCGCGAAGAGCTGGCCGCATAACTCAATCGTCTAACGCAGGGCTCTATTGTTACATTTTCTAGGTAATGAGTCAAGCCATACAAAAGTCAATATAAGTTGTACACATGGGGATAAGTTTTATTGCCATTTGGAGGGTTTTGGGTGCCTTATACTCGATCCACGGCAGGTTCAAAGCACTTTCACCCCTCCCTACCCGCTGTTGAAAACAAGCAACTAGCATGTTATACATACGATGTGTAATCAACTGATTCCATTCTGATGACCTACACAAACAAAGTTCATTCCACCCAAAACACCTACAAATATGCACCTCATCCTGCCTACCCTGTTAACCCTGCTGTTCTGTTTCCTGTTTGCAATCTCACCTTATTTAAAA
>CAZVIP010000003.1:0-126806 GCA_964627085.1 uncultured Candidatus Saccharibacteria bacterium
ATAATCATGTTCCTATTTTACGATATTTTTTGAAAATACCTAAATTGACGCACACCCGTATGAGTGGTATTGTTTATTTCCAGAAGATCCTTGGTAAAAACTAAGGCACTCAAACTCGCTGAAATCAGCAAATTACCGCACAGTCCGAAAAACCAATCAGACCAAATAAACCGACCACGGCTTTCCTACCGAACAATCGAAAGGTAGAGCAAGACCACACCGAATCCAGACACAACCAACCCGTCCAACCCATGAACCAAACCAATTCAGTTGTTGATGCATTTCTATCTGAAATGCTTGGCCAGGCATCAATGCCAGGCAGCCACCCAGGGGCACATTATTTAATACTCGCTGTATTCACAGTGCTCTGCACTGCAATACTTTGGGTATCGACAAAAATGTTCACCATAGAAATCAAGGCAAGAAATAGCCATCTGCCATTCCACACCGAACATACAGGCTGCGACGGCGAACGAAATGTGCTCGGCCCGATGCTTGTCGGTGCGATCGCTTTGGTTCTGCTTTTTGTAGCGAACTTTTTTCTGGTAAGGAGATTTTGTCCTGAAAACACCATCTTTGTGTGGAAAGGAAGTCTTGCGATTTTTTGCTTCCTGCTGGTGATCAGGGCCTTACGGTTCTATTATCTTACAGGCAATGACGCACCTATTCCTATCCGACCCAAGGTGGCCGAGTCGGCAGATGGCCCCACGGAGTCAAATCGCCCTGTGGAGTTCTCGGGCAAAATCGTAAGCATCTCGGGTAACAAATCAGCACCGACACCTAGCAAACCAAGTTAAAGTGCGCTATCGGAGCACTGACTAGTAGCACCCTCCTGCTACTCACCCATTCGACAAGGACCCGTCCTTTGTTGGATGGGTTTTTGTTTGTGCACCCACCCGTAGATGCGCTATTTATTGATTTTAGATTTAGCGGCTAGCCAACACCAATATTTGGCCAATATCTATTCCTGCGAGAAAACCTTGCAAAATAACCATTTTATTGTACACTTTGCATACATATTTATTAGCAATCCACATTGATGTAAGCCCTGCTGTGCGAGTTGTGTGTGCGCTTTATCCCAAAAATTAGCTAGAAATTTATCTTAATTTGATACATTTTTAACCCAAGATTTGGTATAAAGAGCCATGCTCATCCAGATATCCAAGCAGAAGCGTCAGTGTACAAATATGACAAAACAAACTAACGAAGAATCAATCAAATTGACAAAAACTGAGGAAGAAATTGCGGCTGAAATCGCAAAATCTAATCACATAATGTCTAAATTTTTAGCAGACTCAACTACACCCCCAAGTGCCGGAGACATTGTCGAAGGTCCAGTTATCGCTATCGATAAAAAGGGTGTCTTTGTAGACCTCAAGCCATACGGTACAGGTATCATTTACGGCCGAGAATACATTGCGGCTCGAGATATCATCCGAAAGGTAAATATCGGAGACAGCATTGCAGCCAAGGTTGTAGAGGTATCAAACCCAGACGGTTATATCGAACTCTCACTCAAGGAAGCTAAGCAAGCTCTTATCTGGGGTGAAGCAGAATCTGCCATCAAGGCAAAGACTGTATACGATGTACCAGTTCTCGAAGCAAACAAAGGTGGACTCCTCATGTCTTGGCAGGGTATCCAGGGATTCCTCCCTGCTTCTCAGCTCAAGGCTGATCACTACCCACGAGTTGAAGACGGTGACAAGGATCAGATCCTTGCTGAACTCAAGAAACTTGTAGGTGAAAAACTTTCTGTATGCATCATCAATGCATCACCAAAAGAAGGTAAACTCATCTTCTCTGAGAAGAGTCCAGAATCAAAGGACAAAGAGAAAATTGTCAGCAAATATTCTGTTGGTGAAGAAATTGAAGGTACAGTTACAGGTGCAGTAGACTTCGGTATCTTCGTTAAACTCGAAGAAAACCTAGAAGGCCTTGTGCATATCTCTGAAATTGACTGGTCACTCGTTGAAGACCCACGTTCAATGTTCAAGGTTGGTGAAAAAGTAAAGGTTAAAGTCATCGAAATCAAAGATGGCAAAATCTCACTTTCAATCAAAGCCCTCAAGACTAACCCTTGGAAAGAAGCTGAAAAGAAATACAAGAAAGATGACGTTGTCACAGGTATTATCATCAAATTCAACAAGCACGGTGCCCTCGCTTCTATCGAAGAAGGTGTTGCTGGACTTGTCCACGTTTCAGAATTCGGTAGTGAAGCAAAACTCCGAGAGAAACTAGAACTTGGTAAGACATATCCTTTCAAGATTACTCTCTTTGATGCAAAGGACCAGAAAATGGCACTTTCATTCATCGACAAATCTGCAAAATAATATTCAGATTTCTCATAACAAAAACACCGCCCACAAAGCGGTGTTTTTGTTATGATTTTAAAACGTATTGCAAAAACACTTAAAGTGTGTTTTAATGCACCCAGAAGCTCCCCAAAAAGGGCTCAAAACATGGCTTTTTCTGGAAAAACCTTCCAGGCCATACCCTAAACCAACAACAATAGAAAGACTAATGAACGCATGAGCGCTCAAGCAAAAATAGACCAGACAACAACACCTGTTGCAGCAAACCCACGAGCAGGCATCTGCTCAAACCTCAGTGAAGGGACTTTAATTCCCATCCGCGTCAATCCGAGCCTGATTCCATGCCATGGATTCAAGCTCAAAACTGACGGAGGGCATTTCACAAGAATCGCCAAGCGGTTCACTCAATACTTCCTTAGTGATGAGTGTGAGCCATACTTGCCCGCCGCAGCAAAAACCGGAGACTTATTCATGGGTATGCACAGCACTTTACAACCTGTAGCCACTCAAGAATTAATTCAAATATTCGGCAAGGACCTCAATGGTATCCCGCTGTGTATTTCAAGTCTTGAGCAAGTGGCCACTTTGGTGGAAATGGATTATGCCAGACAGCAGACAGGTCAAACACCTAGCTACCTGACTCGTGACAGCACAAAGGTCAACGTATTCATTGTTCCGCAAAAGGTGATACCCCAGGGAGGGGTCGCACCGCTTGGGGCACCAAGGAAACCATGTGCGTTCACCTTTGGTAAAACCAAGGAGAGCACCCATAGTTCCGATCTGATTTATCAGGTCGGCCAGGATAGTTTCATCCTTCGGGAGTTAATAGTTTTCTGGGACCACAATCGTCTCGGTTGGAATGTTGATGTCTCGCCCATCGTGGCACCAGACCGTCAGCACGCATGGATAGCTGGAGCTCACTTCTTTCAACAAGACATAGCACTGCCACATGGCAAGGTGAATGAAATCGTGCAAGTGGGCACTCCGCCTGACAAAACCATATACCGCCGAGACCAACCTTCTCCGCGACATCTACCAGAAGGATATCCAGCAAGTTCTGTCTAAAATACCAAGCACCGACCAAAGTGCAAGGTAAAATCCCTACATCGAGTAATCCGATAACATCGGTTACTCGACAAAAATTCGATGCCCCACTCTAACCGGTGGGGCATTTTTTTAATTAAACTTATTATACGCAGCAACCAAGCCTTCTGTCACAATGGTTTCGAGAATGGCTTTGACGTCTTTAAAAGTTTTTTTCAATACATCCATTTCAGAGGTTTGGAATTTCCCGAGAATGAAATCGACAACTTTTTCCTCCCCTTTCGGTTTCTTTGTTTTACCAGTCGGAGTTGTAGGTAGTACGCCTATTTTAATTCGAATAAACGCCTCGGTCTTAATCATTCGTTTAATTGATTCAATCCCTTTGTGCCCACCTGAGCCACGATTAAAAGCAATCTTGATTTTACCAATCGGGAGATCGAGGTCATCGTGCACTACGATTAATTTTGCTGCTTTTTTTTCGGTTGCCTGCTTGGTGAGACTATTTATGAGAGGCGCGACAGACTGGCCAGATTTATTCATAAAAGTATCAGGTAGAATAAATATTGCAGATTCACCTGCTATTTCACCTTTTATTTTTTGACCCATAACAACCTTGTCAGTTTTCCAATCATTTAAATCGAGCTTATCTACCACATACTCAACTGCCATCCGACCAACATTGTGTCTTGTAAGTTCATATTCTTCACCTGGGTTTCCGAGACCGACGATATAATACATAAAAAAAGTATAGCATAGATTTATCCCTAGAATATATGAGTTTTTATCAATGAATATGTTATTATTCTGATTATGAATTTATCTAATACCGATAAAAGTATTTTTGGTGAAAGCGACCAAACATCCGCTTCGCAAAACGCCGTTCATAATCTAAACCTCGAAGAAGTTGTCGACGAGAGCTTTGTTGATCTCGACGAAGAACTCCGCCAAGACATGGAAAAAGAAAAGCAAGAATCACTATTAAATGGAGGTAGTTCAACACCGACAATGCAGCCAACGATTTCAGAGAGACTCTCAGATGACTCAGTGGCAAAAAGTATAAAACCAGAAAAAGACCATTTCTGGCGCACGATTGTTATATTTATTTTTATTGTTGCAACTTTTAGACTTTTTATTATCGATCCTTTTTTGGTTCACGGTAATTCAATGCAACCAACATTCGAAGATGGAAACTATGTCATCGTAGACAAGCTCACATATAAAATCACAGATCCTTCTCGAGGCGATGTCATTGTTTTTGATGCACCTACAGATGATGGGCGTTATTTCATTAAGCGTGTGATTGGTCTTCCTGGAGAAAGAGTTGTGGTAAACGGCAGTAAAGTGACAATCTTTAACACTGATAATCCAACCGGTTTTTCACTTTCTGAATCATACATAAAATTTGAGAGTAATCGTACAGCTGACAAAACTCTTGCAAGTGATGAATACTTTGTTATGGGCGATAACCGTGAAGTGAGCTCAGACTCCCGAATATGGGGCGCCCTCAACAAAGACGCCATTACCGGCCGGGCCCTTGTCAGACTACTCCCGTTTTCAGATATCAGCCTATTCCCCGGTTCGATTTCAAAATTTGATGGAGTCTCTTTTCCTTCAAAAAAATAGAAGTCCCGAAACCAAAGATTTTGACCTCAAGATGAGCTAAGGGAACACTTATGCAGAGCTAAGGGAACACTTATTCGAGGTTTAATTTTTGGACTTTATGTCAGTACGTGTTACTCTATTGAATATTTCACGATATCTATGCCAAAAAAACAAGAAAAATCAACAAAAAAAGCAGCTCCAGCAACAAAAGGGGCGCCAAAAAGGGCTGTAAAAGCTCCAAAACCAGCCGGTAGAGCACTTGGTTCAGCAAACCCAGAAAGTGTTCGAAAACCAATCAACAATACAAGCAATCTCAGTTCATGGAGCAAAAACCTTGACCATGCCTCAAACGCTGAACTTGTTGCCCAAAAAACAAAAAAAGCACCTAAAGTTGAGCTCAAACAAATCAAACTCCCGCCAAATATCCACAAAGGTCATATCGAATGTGTTAAGACGGCGAGACATTACGGTTTCACTCCTTTTGAATTTGTTGTTGATAAGCAAGATGTTGTAAAGACAAAAGTTCTCAAAGACAAGAGTATTAAACTAGACGGAAACTCTGTTCTCACTTTTGAACATTTCCTCGAAGAAAAAGTGGCCATTGTCCGAAACTATGCAGAGAAAAAGATGCAGGATTTGCACCAGCCACCAACCATTTGTTTTAGCGGCCCGCTTGCCGGAAGTAGTTTTGCTGGTAAAACAAAAGAACATATTTTTAATATCGATATCATTGGTAACAATAAGAGTATCGCTGATGCTGTTGTGATTGAGACTGCATATGTCATTCTCAAGGAACACCAAGACGTCAAAGAACTCATAGTTGAGGTGAACTCAGTCGGAGATAAAGACTCTTTCTCAAAATTCACAAAAGAATTCATCCTCTACTATAAAAAGAAGATTGCCGACCTCCCTGCCGAACTTCGACAATTGTTCAAAAAGGACCCGCTCTGCCTCGCAAGTACGACACATGACGCACTCCAAGAGTTTGCAGAGGAAGCACCGAAGCCGATTGATTATCTTTCAGAAGAAAGCCGTACACATTTCCGTGAAGTTCTCGAATACCTTGAATCACTAGGGCTCCCTTACATGATTAATAATTCACTTATCGGATCAAGAAATTGTTCAACCGGTACAGTGTTCCAGATTGTTGGCATCGAAGAAAAAAACAAAACAGAAAAACGAACAACGCTCGCAATCGGTGAAAGATATAACAGTATTTCAAAAAAGGCACTTGGTAAAAAAGAAATTCCAGCAGTTGGGGCACACATCCTTGTAGATGATAAAGATATCAAAAAAGCTGATGCAATTATCATGGAAGAAGACATCAAATTCTATTTCATCCACCTCGGCTACGATGCAAAGCTCAAAAGTCTCACAATACTCGAGCTTTTGCGCACTGCTAAAATCCCTGTACACCAGGCTTTGTCAAAGGATAAGATTACAGCCCAGCTCCAGGCAGCTGAAAAGCTTGCTGTGCCATATATTTTGCTTGTCGGTCAAAAAGAAGCCATCGAAAACAGCGTCACTGTCCGCCACGTCGAGACCAGAATCCAGGAAACTATCCATATGGACAACCTTATTGAATATCTTAAAAAACTGTGCTAAAGTAGCATCTATATGAAAAATGTAGCCGTAGATAAAAACCCAAACGAAAGCGCGTCTTCACTCATCAGACGTTTTACTAAGCGAGTTCAGGACTCTGGTATTTTGCCACGAGTACGTTCTCTCAAAGAAGCTCAGAGAACACTTTCTCACTACAAAACAAAGAAAGCTACTCTCGAAGTAATCCGAAGACGAGCAGACATGGAAAAAAAGGCAAAACTTGGCAAACTTCCACCTCGAGGATCTAAGAAATAATCAAACACGATGCAGATTATTTTTGAATCAAATTCTTTTTCAATCTCATCAACCCTTTCAGAAAAAAACACACCTCGGATTGATGGTGTGTTTTTTTCTCGTATAAAGAAATACTGTCTCGACAAAAATAATTCAAAAGGTGATTCATTTGAACTCTCACTTGTCTTTATTGGGGCAAAGCGCATGCGCGCTCTCAACAAAAGTTTTCGCAAAAAAGATTATGCGACAGATATACTGACTTTTACTTTGGACAAAAATACAGGTGAAATTTTTATCTATCCACCAAAAGCAAAACAAAAGGCAGTGGATTTCGATAGATCTTTTTCAAATTATTTGGACTATCTTTTTGTACACGGCATCGCGCACTTACTTGGCCACGATCACGAAAATGAAAAGGATAGCGCCGCGATGGAACGTTTTGAAAAAGAAATTTGCAAAAAGTTTAAGATTTAAAAGTATCCACAATTGATGGATTGTTATTTCGGTAGTACAATATTGATTAGGAATCAGGCTCTATTTTCAGTTTCCGTCCAGTTTTCCTTTTCCACTTAATTAAGTATCTATTTAAACGTATACACAAAACAAATATTACACATGGCAAACGGTCGAACATTTTCAATAGGTATTGATGTAGGCACAAATCAAGTAAAAGTCTTGGTTGCTGAGTACCCACAACTTAATCCTGAAAACAAAGCAAACCCAAATATTGGGAGCAGAGACAGTTCACCACGTGTGGTCAGTACAGGTATTGCAGAAACAAGAGGTATGCGACATGGCTATATCACAAATGTGAAAGAAGTCGCCAAAAGTATCAATCAAGCAGTTGAACAAGCTCAGCGCGGTATCAATACAAAAATCAAACGCGCTTTCGTCTCAATCGGCGGTGTAGGTCTCGGTGCCATCATTACATCCGGAAACGTAAACACAACAAAGGCTGATGCGGAAATCACAGACCTTGATGTGAAGCGTGCCATCGAAGAGAGTGAAAAAGAACTCCCAAATTTATATATTCAAAATAGAAAAATAATACACACCATTCCGCTCGAATATCGTATCGATGGAAAAAAAGTCCTTGGCAAACCACAAGGTCTCAAAGGAATTAAACTTGAAGCCAAAGTACTCTATATCACATCACTTGCCCATCACTTGAGTGATTTGCTCATGGCTTTTGAAGAAGCAGACATTGAAGTCCTCGATGCTATCGCATCACCTATGGCATCGAGTCTTGTTAATTTGAATAAAACACAAAAGATTGCTGGATGTATACTCGCAAATATCGGCGCTGAGACAACTTCAATTATTGTCTTTGAAAATAGTATTCCAGTATCACTTGAAGTTTTCCCTTTTGGCTCGAATGATGTCACAAACGATATCGCCCTTGGTCTCAAAGTAAGTCTCGAAGATGCGGAGCATATCAAGATCGGAAACGATAATGGAATCGCTTTCTCAAGAAAAAAATTGGATGAGATTGTCATTGCACGACTCTCTGATATTTTTGATTTGATTGATGACCACCTAAGACGCATCGATAGAAACGGATTACTTCCTGCGGGTATTATTTTGACAGGAGGAGGATCAAAGCTTGCAAACATAGAAGAACTTGCCAAGATTGCACTTAAACTTCCATCAAAGCAGTCAGTACTCGGCGCTGTCGGCAACACAAAACAAATGACTAATGAAAATGAATGGTCAGTTGCATACGGTCTTGCTATTCTCGGACTTGGAAATGATGATAATTCTACAATCGAAATCAATCTTGGCAGAAAACTTTTTGAGAAGACAAGCAAAAGTATCTGGGGCTGGATTAAACAGTTTTTACCTTAAATATTTAATTTTTAATTATTGCGCATAACCCGCTTTAATTTTTCATAAAATTATTCTCAAATTCGCGCTAGACGCGTTTTTTTTACGCAAGCACCATACAAGCCATATTCCCAGCCCTGTTTTTGGTGTTTTTTGTATAAAAGGACACGCATTTAATCACTGTCAATACCCTATCTCCCCTGCTAAATTATCAAATCGGTGCTATAATTGGCCTCATACCCAAAGTAGATCAGTGATTAAATCTACATAAACTTTTTATATGTTTTAAATTAATTTTAACTCATAAAAAGTTTATCTAATCATGACTACGAGTTAATATTGACCACATATCAATATTGAAGAATTTATTCCATAACCCCGTATACAAACCCAAAAAACATGCCACAGGTAAAAACAGAAGTAGAAACATTTGCACGAATCAAAGCCATCGGAGTCGGTGGTTCAGGAAAAAATGCAATCAACCACATGATTAATGCAAAAGTAAAAGGCATTGATTTTATTGCAATCAACACAGACGCACAGGACTTGCATCACTCAATGGCAAAAAGGAAAATCCACATCGGAAAAAACCTCACACGAGGTCTCGGTGCTGGTATGAATCCTGATGTTGGACGAAAAGCTGCTGAAGAAACAAAAGAAGAAATTCAGGAAGCAATGAAAAATTCAGACATGGTATTTATTGCCGGAGGTTTTGGTGGTGGTACATGTACTGGCGCAGGACCTGTTGTTGCTCGTATTGCAAAAGAGATGGGTGCACTCACTGTCGCTGTTGTGACAAAGCCATTCTTGTTCGAAGGACAAGCTCGAATGCGACTTGCAGAACAAGGCCTAGAAGAACTCAGCAAGGCCGTAGATGCCCTTGTTGTTATTCCAAATGAGAAACTCGCCTCTGCAGTTTCAAAAGATACTCCTGCAAAAAGCGCATTCGCTATGTGTGATGAAGTTTTGAAGCAAGCAGTCGAAGGTATTTCAGATTTGATTACTACACCTGGAGTTGTCGGTAACATCGACTTCGCCGATATTAGAGCTGTTCTCGAAAATGCAGGCTCAGCACTTATGGGTGTTGGTACAGCAAGTGGTGAAAACCGCGCTGTCGAAGCTGCAAAAGCCGCCATCTCTTCACCTCTTATTGATGTTTCTATTCATGGTGCAAAGGGTGTACTCTTCTCTATCGCCGGAGGTGATGATCTCACCATGTGGGAAATTCAAGAGGCTGCTAAAGTCATCACTGACTCTGTCGATCCAAATGCCAAGATTATCTTCGGTACAGTTCGAGACGAACATCTTAAGAAAAATGAAGTTCGAATTACAGTTATTGCCGCAAACTTCCCTCGCGAAGAATTCAGAAAGACTGTCTTTGGTGACAACAACATTGCACCAATGCCACGAATAAACGAACAAGCACCGGTGTCAAACAACACTGAATCTGCACGAACTGAAAATCTAAGCTCTTCAAACAGTGGTGACAGTGACCGTGGAAAGATATTCAACACTATGCCAACTTCTAGAAATGAAGAAAAGCGAAGTGAACCACAGGAAGCTAAGCCAATTGAAGCACAGGACAATGATGACTGGAGTGCGGTACCTGCATTCTTGCGACGAAGTAAGCTAAAATAACAGCCAACCATGTTGATTAAAAAGGTAGATCCATTCTATTGGTATCTAATGTTTGCGCATAGAAGTTTTTTTGCAAGCAACCCGAGCCAGGATGAACGAGATTTTGCATTGAGAAACATAAACAAACATCGCGGTATTCAATGGTTAAATTTAGCCATGTCTGTATTAATTTGGGTAAGTCTCAGCCAAGCAAGCCCTGAAACCTTTCCTTTATTGATCAATGCACTAATTGCACCAGTCATGCTTCTTGGAAGTGCTTGGTTTGCAATTAGTTTCGGTGCAGTACCTGCTAGATTCATAAATTTCACACTGAGTATTACGACATGGATGTACGCTGCATTTAAAGTCTCTCTTTCTGCAATGTTTTTAGGAATAGGATTTGTAGCGCCACAGACACTAATCCCTGTGTTACTATTCATATATATCTCGATCGATATGGCATGTATACCATATGACACAGTTGATGGGCTCAAGGCAGGACTCGATGAATACAATCTCAGACACTCAAAAGTCGCACTCAGATACTACCACAATCAAGGGATCAATGAAGAAGTTGAAAACAAAACAAATTAATATAATAAAAATATAATCAATATGTACGACCTAATCATTATCGGAGGCGGACCTGCAGGAATTGCAGCAGGAGTATATGCAAGTAGAAAAAAGCTAAAGACACTCTTTCTCACTGATTCATTTGGTGGCCAGAGTATTGTTTCTGATGGCATTGAGAACTGGATCGGGACCGTCAAAATTCCTGGCGCACAGCTCGCAAAAGATTTAGAAAATCACCTGCGTGCATATGCTGCTGATATTGTTGATATCAAAACTGGTATAAAGATCGAACATATTGAAAAATTGCCGGTGAATGACAATGATGGCAATACCTCACATTTTGTATTCAAAACAATTCGCAAACAGGAAAACAAAGCAGCAAACCAAGAAGAAGAGTCTTATTTAGGAAAAACAGTCTTGATTGCAACCGGAAGCAAGAGACGTAAGCTCGACGCAATTGGGGCCGACAAATTTGAACACAAAGGCCTTACATACTGCGCAACATGTGATGGTCCATTATTTAGCGACCAAGACGTAGTTGTTGTCGGTGGCGGTAATGCAGCCTTCGAAAGCGCTGCCCAACTTGCGGCATATTGCAAAACTGTCACAATTATCAATCGTTCTGACAAATACCGTGCTGACCCTGTCACTGTCGAAAAAATTCTTGCCAAAGGAAATATCAAATCAATTACAAACACTGTTATTGATGAAGTTTACGGCGATGCATTTGTAGAAGGTATTGAAATTAAAAATACTGAAACAGGTAAAATTGAAAGACTCGCAGTTACAGGTATTTTCGTAGAAATCGGCATGCTCCCGAATACTGATTTTATAAAAGATATCGTGGAGCTTGATGAATACAATAAAGTTATCGTCAATCCAAAGACTCAATCAACCTCAACTCCAGGTATTTGGGCTGCTGGTGATTGTACAGATTGTTTGTACCACCAAAACAACATCGCAGCCGGTGACGGCGTAAAAGCACTTGAAGACATCTTTGTGCATATCAGCATGCATTAATTTTCTATAAAAAATAAATAAAAAAAAGTCCCAACGAAGCGAGCCTGTTGGGACTTTTTTCATTGGGGTTTATTGTCTACCTGATTTGATTTGAGTCAAAGAGGATTAGTCGGCAGGTGCTTCACACATTGATTTTGGCTTCCAGTGGTCACTGCGTGTTGGCATTCGCCATTCTTCACCAAGTATTACGCCAGCGTGCTCGAGTGCTTCACGGATTTCTTTGTATGTCATATCAGCGATACCTCGTAGGGTGTGAAGATATCCGTAGGGTGTCAAAAGCCCAAGCCTTCGCTTTTTATACTCCTCGATTTTTCGCATCAAAACACCCACCGTATCAATCTGGTATTTATCCAATACATTAACTGCGCGGGCGCCAACCTGCAGGCTGGTAATTTGCAATGAATCCAAATCTACAGGTTGGACAATCTGACGGCTGAGCTCTTTAACACAAACCATTTCAGAGCTCGTGCTATCCACCAAATTAAGAGTGACCAATAGTTGCTGTTCCGGAGGAATTACATTGTGTCGCAGAACATACGCGAGGATCAATTGCTTTAGTGGACCGATATGATCCGCCATAAAGTTTTTCATATAAATTACGGGGTTAAATTTACTGCACTATTCTAAATTAAGTGTTTAAAGTAGAAATTGTGCAAAGAACAATGAAAAGACAATAATACAGACTCACTGCAATGTCAATTACTGAAATTGACAGCCTTATTGGTACGTGATTTAATATTCAAACCTAGAGACAAACACAACACATTCCCTCTAGGCCCTTGCACATGCACAATTTGTTCCTTATTCTAACTGGCACCTTTGGCGGCCTTTCACTTATCCTGCTGACAATCTGGGTTGGCAGTAAATACAAAGGTCAGTGTGACGGCTTCGAAAAAGATTTCGTTCAAATATACGAGTCAAAACCCCGAAGATCAACACATACACCCCCAGACGTGGCGGGCACATTCTTTCAGGTGCTCGACAGGAGGAAAATGAGCCTTACAGCAAAAGCACTCCTGTGGTGCCTCGCGCTCACGGCGTTATCGGGAACCATGCTGTTCTTTAACTAGCCGACTCCCGGTGCATCCGCCCGATTGCAAACTAAATCACCCCGGTCCGTAACCATTCGGACCGGGGTTTTTGTTTTACTTAGAGTCAGTGCACTTGAGTGTACATTATTCAAATACTTCACATTATAAATAAAAACCGGAAGAAATCCGGTCTTTATTTTTGTTGTGGGCGATACAGGATTCGAACCTGTTACCTTGCCGACGTCAACGGCACGCTCTACCAAGTGAGCTAATCGCCCTTCTTTTGTAGAATCATATTACTATAAATTGCACTAATTTCAAGGAGTCGTCGCTGTACTTTTATATTCCCTTTTGCAGCAACACAAACACCTTTGTAATTGGACGTTGTCGGTCTGTTAACTGTTCTTTTATCAATTGAAGGTAGTTTGAAACGATTTTTATTAACTTCTAATACTTTTGACCAAAACAATATTAACTCATCTGGATTTTGATCTGCGCGTAAGTGTAAATAATAAGAAAGAGAATTCCGTTTGATACCATACAAGACATCAATAGCGGTTAGGTAAAACTTTAGAATCTGAGGATTTGAATTAGCAAGAGACATTGTGTTACGTTTTGACCCTTCTCCAAGATACAAAAACGCCAGGGCCACTTCTAATAAAACAAGATCACTAGGTGTAGTTGTGGCCAAGATCGTACCGGCTTCACTTTGCGCAACCTTTATTCGTTCATCCTTCTGAGTGGTGTGCCATCTTGCTGCTAATAATCTCGCTTTAACAAGTGCCTCTTGTTTATTTTTTTCTAAAACTTCTGACTGCTTGTTTGATAAACGAACATTTTTAAACCATCCACTCAAAGTAGATTTAGGAACTCCTAGTTTATTCACAATTTCAACAATAGACTTGCCTTTCTGCCGAAACTTAATCGCCTCTTTCTTTTTTAGAATATAAAAAGACTTCATATTAAAAACATAATATGAATCTAATACAAATAATAGTTGACCAGCGACCTCTCTTATTGCATCAAATGAAATACGTACTTCCTATTACTTTTGCAAAGCCAGGCTGACAAATTACCAGCCCCCACTTGCCCCGCCTCCACCAGATGAGCCGCCGCCGAATCCTCCAAAACCACCAGAGCTACCACCTGATCCGAATCCACCGCCCCCTCCACCAAAACCTCCAGAAGACATCCAGAAACTTCCCCATTTTTTAACCCCACCTGTACTCTTTGAGGCAATGATATCAATCAAAAGACCGAATATTGTCATACCGACAATTATCACAGCAGTAAAGGCAATGGCGAGGCCTGAGAAGACTACAAATGACACAATAACACCTCCTGCAGCCCCCATAACCCCACCAGGCCACCATCTTTTTGATTTACCGAGATATGAGAAAATAACTTGAAATATTAATATCCCAAACACAAAGAGCGGACCAGGATCAAAACCTGCAGGCAAAGGAATATTTGATTTTACCCCTTTGAATAATCCACTAGAAATTACCTCGCCTACATATTCACCTTTTGTTGCAAGAATTATCTGATCGACACCTCTATCAATGCCATCATAGTACGCACCTTGTTTGAATGCAGGTGTAATTGTTTGGCTTATAATTTTTGCTGCGGTTGCATCAGGAAGCGCACCCTCTAGACCATACCCTGTTTCGATACGGAGTTTTCTATCCTGAATAGCAACAAGAAGAAGCACTCCATTGTCTTTGTCCTTATTTCCTATACCCCATTCTTTGAATAATTTTTCAGCATAACTATCAATATTTTCATCACCTAGTGACTGTATGACAGCGACCGCAATATCATTACTTGTACTGGCATGAAATTCTGATAACTTATAGTTCAAATCAGCAGACTGTTCATCAGTTAAAACACCAGCGAAATCACTTACATAACCGGTTGGAGCTCCCGGTGATGTATATGCATATGTATTTTGAGCACAGAAAAATATTGCAAACAAAAAACCAAATATGCACAAATATGATAAAGCCTTCATAAATTTTTGATGAACTAAAACCGACTAGAATTTAACCGGAACTGCATTTTGTGCACCTTCTACCGATGCAAATGGTGTCTTTACAGAGAATCCAAAGATAGAAGCAAAGATACTTCCTGGGAATGTTTTTACTTTGATATTGTAATCATTAACTACATCATTGTATCTTGATCTCTCAGTTGCAATACGATTTTCTGTCCCTTCAAGCTGTGCGAGGAGTGTCTGCATAGTCTCACTTGATTTAAGCTGAGGATAATTTTCAACAACCGCGAGCAATCGTCCGAGTGATGACTCAACCTGTCCCGCTGCAGCTGCTTTTTGATCGACTGTCTGTGCACCTGCATAACCCTGTCTTGCATTTGCAAGTGCTGTGAATATTTCAGTTTCTTGCTTCATTACACCTTTCACTGATTCAACGAGATTCGGGATCAAATCAAAACGCCTCTGATACTGTGTCTCAACTTTTGCCCACTGTGTTGTGACCTCCTGATTCTTTGTCACAAGGCCGTTATATGATGAAATAGCCCATAGTCCAAGCAAAACGACTACACCTAGGATAACCCAGACCGCCTTTAGTTTTGGAATTTTAGGTGTACTTGCATTAGCTACATTCGTATTGTTTGTTGCGTCCATATATATGTATTTTATTTAAAGTTTATCAGTAATTTATACCAATATTATATGGGCAAAAGAGATGCTTGTACAGGAAACAAACCCTCCTTTGTATAACCAGTTATTACCCCTGACAGAGCCAGTCTTGGACCAATATCTAATCGCTGTACACACCAGATTGCAAGCTGATTGATTCAGGCTTTACACCAGTTGATTTTTAAATAAAAATAGATATAATATTACCTATTCAGTTTTGTCTGTTTTTGCCCAGCAAATTGGCTGTGAGACAGGTTAATCACCATCTCCTGCACACTGTTCAAAAACAACAAATAAGAATGGCCCTATCGTCTATCGGTTAGGACATCACGTTTTCAATGTGAGAAGCAGAGTTCGACTCTCTGTAGGGTCACACGAGCAAAATCCACCTTTCGGTGGATTTTTGCATTTTGCGAGTGTGACCCTAAGCAAGCAAACTACTTTGCTTGCATCAGAGAGTCGAAAAGCTTTTCTATGTTTTGAGAATCTTCGATTCGATAAAACAAGAAAAGGTGTACTGGTCCTGTAGGGTTCGACTCCCTGTAGGGTCACCAATTAGAGAGTGCTCGGGAAGCGTCAATGTTATATCTCCCCAATCTTGCATAGTTTATATTTTTTTTAGTTAGGTGATATCATTATTAAATGGAACACAAAATAGCAAAATCATTTGGTGTCATTCCTTTGTTCAGGGATATAGAAGGATGCAGAATTCTAATTATTCAAAATAGCAAAGGTCAGCATTGGGGTCTTCCAAAAGGTACGCCTGAGAATGATGAGACGCCGATACAGACTGCTATTAGAGAACTACAGGAAGAGACTGGTATAAAAGAGAAGGATATACAGATTCAGCAAGACCTTGTCTTTCTTGAACAGTACTTTTTTACACAAGATGAAATTGTATATGACAAAACAAACACTTACTATATAGGTTTTGTTGAAACAATGACTGTTGGTGAAGAACTCGATGAAATTAGTGTGGCGGAGTGGGTATCGTTTGAAGAAGCAAAAGAAAAGCTCACCCATAAAGAAATTATCAAAGTTGTGGAGGATCTTGAAACATATTTGAATTCTCAATTAAACTAACGCTCGATAAGGGTAGTTATGACACGCCCGAAATGCTAACAATAGCCATACAGGTCAATGAATAACCGAGTTCTATCACGAGAAGGGTCACAAAATTTAAGGAGTGAAGCGACTATAAATTTGTGATGCAGTGGTACTTCATATTTTCGAGCTTTTGCGAAGAAAATATGAAGTACCAGCTGCGCACAATTTTAAGAAAGAACAAAGCGCGAGACTATGTAATCCTCCTATCACAACGCACATAAAACAAAAAAAGACATGACAGACAAAGAACTAGAAAATCAAATATTTGAAAGAATTTCATACGAAACAGGAGTACCTATCGACGTCCTAACCCTCAACACTGACTTTGAAAAAGAATTAGATATCTTTACCCTAATCGAGCTTGTTATGCATGCCGAAGAAGTAGGTATTATCAAAACTGAATTTGACGATGATGAAGCCCTGGAAAAGGTCAAAACCATTGGCGACTTTATCGATCTTGTAAAAGTAATACGAAACAGAGAGACAAACACAACTCTGGAATAGCTACACAAAAACAAACCCCCACCTCACGCAATAGCGAGGTGGGGGGGGTCAATTCACTCTAGAACTACACACAAATAGAAACCCACTTATCTGAAGTCGGGACTAAACCCGAAGTTTCATCAGAATGAACAATACCGTTCTCACGAAGGAGCAACCGTGCAGTCGCTCCATTCATTTCTGTTTTTAAGGTAGTCAAAGAATATATTGTTTGATACATATCTCCCTTTGATTTCTTTGCGACATAAAGCGGCGCCAACACTTCAACTGCCGATGCGAGCCCGTGTAATTCAATGTATTTTGCTGGTTCAGAGCCAGACAAAACAAGCACTGAGACCGGACAAGGAACTGTCTTGCTAGACAGATACACCCTCAGCCGGCACTTAATCCAATCACTAAGACGACTGAACCAAAAAGCATAGAGATCCTTGAGTAAACAGAATTCATCTTCTGAAAGATTGTTAGCCGGAGCAACAAACAGGTTTATTGTCTGCTTCTCGTTTAAAACCTTTTCAGCAAAAGAGCCCATCCATTTATACAACTCTTCAGTTGATACATCGTTACCTGCAAATAAATATGTCATTTCTCCACTGTTGGTTTTATGCCAACTCGCTATTTTTCCATCGTGATGAGAATCCGATATCTGTGCGGTAAGTATACGGTCAGCAACCTCAGGGTAACTTTCAATATACGCCAGATCAACCACTTCCTCATGAAGACACATTAGAGATTTAAGTAAAGCTCTTTTTTCTACCAGACTA
Organism: uncultured Candidatus Saccharibacteria bacterium; assembly: GCA_964627085.1. Lineage (GTDB taxonomy): Bacteria > Patescibacteriota > Minisyncoccia > Phycocordibacterales > CAIZLB01 > DALYDD01. The sequence continues at coordinate 17,888 of CAZVIP010000003.1, forward strand.
ATTATCACTTTCGATTCATAGACTGAACCAGTTAGTCCACCGGTAGAGATAGCTGAGATTGTTTCAGCCAATACCTTCTCTGACACAGAAACACCTTTCGCTTCGAGAAGACTAGCTATCCACCACGCCTGCGTCTTGCGCTGACCAGTGATTTCATCTACGACATTCATCGTCCTTGATCCAACCAGTATCCCAAGTTGAATTATGTTTTTAGTCGATGGCTTGCTTTTATGCTTCAACCATGCGTATGGAATAGATCTATCTGCGCCACACTGAGCAGCAATTTTAGTCAACGAACAACCCATTATGCTGAAAATTTGCTTCAATAATGCCGTTAATGGGGTGTCTGAATCTAATATCGTTTGTGTGTTTTTCATTTATTATTCTCCTGTTTTATTTGAATTTCTGAATCGTGTTGTGAAAGAACGATTCCGTATATATGGTACAGACCACACATGTTCAGTGCTGTAAATACCTCGTAGAGGTTTAAAAATTCAGCAACAGTCTTATTTAAAGCCATCTGTCACATTCATACATTGACGAGATTATCGTCAATGTATATACTGAGCACTATGTTTGGCCAACCATTTTCAAAATTAATTAATCTCACAAAAGACGAGAAAAAGACCTTAACCTGTTTAACCTTGGGAACTAAATCAATGTCAGACATTGCCAGATCAACAAAAATACCCAGGACCACTTTATATACAACTATCACTTCCCTCTTATCTCGAGGCCTTATTTATAAAAACAAAATATCCAACCAGACCCATATCACCCTTAAAGACAGGTCCGAGCTTGATACTATTATTTTCAATGAAAGCAGTTATGCAAAAAATAGTGTTCAAGAAAATGTGATACCAACGATTCAAGACTATAAAATAATATATGGGCTAGAAAACACGATATCTATGTATCAAGAAATGTGCAGTAAAAAAAATGAGCGTATTTATACCATTCAACCAACACGATCAATGCTCTCTGCGGTAAAAAAGATTTCACCAGAAGAGCTCATCAAACTCAATGAAAAAGTAAAGAAAAACCACATAATTTTTGATGCAATCATACATCAAAATTACATGACAACTTATATGAACAACTACCTAGACAAGGAAGGTAAAGACCAAACACAAAAGTCACTACTAGAAAGCTTGCAGAACAGACTTTCAGACACGAGAATTATTGACGGCCAATATTTGAATGTCTCCTCCGAAATCTTTCTTACAAGCACGCAGTTATATATTTTCGACTGGGAGCACGAATCATGTATTAAAATAAATAATCGAAATATTATTTCTTTACTCAAAGAAATGTTTCTACTTGCCAAGGCGCACAGCAAAAAGATTGATTATCATAAGCTAATTGAGGAGTCACTCGGTCGCATATAAACAAGCTCGACATTTTTTAAGATAACAAAACCCCCACCTCACGCAATCGCGAGGCGGGGATGTTTCGATAATATAGTCGCCAAATACTTTGCGACTCGTTTAATCATTCCACAAGCATATGAGCTGTGCGCTTTCTGCAAAAACAAATCACACACAGCAAGACCTATTCCTCCTAATCAAGACCCTTGCGTATTTTCCAGCCGGGAAACAGCTTGCAGGCAGCACTGATGAACCTAGTTGTTTGAACCGCCTCAATCTGACTCCCACGATCACTCGGATCCATAAGCTCTTTCTCAGCATGAAAACCGAGACCAGAGTACTCCTTCATGAATGAAGAGTAGTGTGCAGGGACAACACCTCCGTGATCACGATTATAAGCCTCCCCAATGACAATCCCTATTTCCGGCAATTGCCTACTGACAGCATCAACGAAGGGTTCTATCTCTATCCCATCATGACCACCATCAGGGTCATCTCCACAGAGCAAGACACGCTGGACAGTGCCGCGGTAATCCTGCAGTTTAGAGACAAGACAATCTGGATCATCACCAATTTGCGAGAGTGCCTCGCGATTTACTTGCAAGACAAACTCAGGCAACTTCCCTTGCACCCTCTCTTTTACATCTTGGATACTCGCCGGTGTCGGCCACTCAGTATTAAGTTGCAACATGTCGAGGTTGGGGCCAGCAAGTTCCATTGCTTTTGCAATTTCCTTAGCAGAAATTTTGTATTCTGTATAGTTGAAGATGAGACACCGACGGAGATGAATTTCAAACTCCCTCGGATACAGTCTCGTAAACATCTTTTGAACACATTCCTGACTCGGATAGCGACCACCAGCTGGTTCCTCAGCGACGGTCTCAGGGCCGCAATTAATGCCGACAACAAACTTACTTCGCGAGCCATGTTTGCGCTCACTGTAATATTGCCTGACGGCATCCTGCATCTGGCTTGTGCAAGTGAGGCCAGCAACATAAATTACCGGGCTTGGCTTTTTAGACTTTTCTGGACTCATGACTTTGTTTCTTTCTATTTTGGTTTTGGGCTTCAGCGTTCTGCTTGGTCCAATTTTGGATTGTGTATTGGTTTTGGTCGGCATCACGGTATTGTTTTGCCTTAGAACTTATTCTCTGGATTAAAGAGTACCCCCTATCCATAACTTGTCAATTGTGTTGTTGTCCAAACTGACAGTGATTCTATTCAGGCAAAATTGATACCAACCACACTTTCTTTTATGCTTTGACAAAGCCTAAATACAGTGCTATAATATACAAGCACCCCGTTTCGACATACCGTCGACAGGAAGACGTGCACTGAACCCGCCAATGCATAAAAACTACACGCAAAGGCAAACCCACACAGAAAATGAAGCTCATTCAAATTGGAACCCTCCTCGGAGTGCTCCTCTGCAATACCACCACAATCACTGCTGCCGATGACTCAAAAGTCCCGGTAGCTGAAGTCCAACACATCGATTCGGTGTCCACTACCGGCCACTTGTCCTTGTCCAGCAAATACCTGTCCTTCGGGTCGGGTATCGAGCTGACAGACAAACCCGTCCTGCAAGGTGACATTACCTTGAACTTCAATAAAACCGGTCTCTACGCCCTCGTCTGGGCATCCACCAGTTTCGATTCCAGTTACAGGAAGAGCAGCTCCGGCAATATCGATTTCGGCAATGAGATCAACTTGGGTGTCGGCTGGTCTGGGCAAGTGCTCGGACTCGCCACCAATGCAGGTATCACATACTTCGATGAGCCACTGCTTGGCCGAGAGGGTGCGGGAGATATCCTCTATACGCACCTTAAGCTCGGAAAGGTTCTTGGAGCAGGATACACCCTCTCCGCTTCCTTTGAGAACTACTGGGCATTGCCTGGTAGCTCAGTCGGAGGTGGAAACCTTTACGGTCTTGAACTCTCGAACAGCTGGCACCTTGCTAGCAAGCTAACCCTGCTTGCAACCACCGCCCTTGTTTACGATGATGGAGGCTTTGGAGCCGGAAGCGGGCTACTCATCCGTGGCGCGACAACCCTGAGCTATCAGCTCACTGATAACCTGTCGATCGACGGTGGCACCAGGTTCTACCTGCCCACCATGTCGGACTATCGCAGCCCAGACGCAACCTTCTTTATTGGCGCTTCGAAGAAATTCTAGCCGACAGACAAGAAGGTGTCTTGCGCAACAAGACACAACATCGCACGGCGCGCCCAGATGGGCGCGCCGTTTTCAATTTTTAAATATTTGACAAAATATGATTACTGTATTACTTTATTGGAAAGTTCTTTGGAAACACGTGCGTTTACAGCCTTAAATACTGGAAAGATACATAAGAGCTTTTACCCTTTTTTCCGTTTTTTATTATTTATTATTTCGAATATTTAAGGCTGTAAACCACATTCAATATGGATAGTGGTAGAAATTCAGCACCACAACAAAAACACTAGAAAGAAACCGGGCTCATGCCTCCGAAAACCAAACAACAGAGACTATCTTCAACTGGCATCCTCTTTCGCATAAGCGATACGAACCCAGTGAAAAATGATCCGATCATGCAAGTCGCCTTCGGCGAGACGGTGCTCGGGACACTTACCCCTGATTGCCAAAAATACTGGGCACGGATCACTGTCGTCGGAACAAAAATCGATGAAATGACACAACGGGTCAATGACCTAACCCAGGAATTCGGGACCGCAAATGAAAAAAGTATCCTTATCAACGGCACCACTTTGCCCGTTGAGACCGCAGTTGCCTTCCGGGCAACCCTGGCTATCATCATCGCCTGTGCGAACAAACACTTGGTGGAGTTCCGGACTCTCTGGAACTTCTTCCACACACTCGTTGAAATCGATTTCCTCGAACTGGAGGATTGTGTTCGCAATGGAAAACAATATGGTATCCGCACCGGGTATAAGGTTATTGTCCGAGACGACGATTTGCGAGGAGATGCCGACAACGCTTTTAAGCGTTTTCACAGAGCGGTGGAGCTCGCAAGAGGGCTGTTTCGTGGAGTCAACTGTCTCGCACTTCAAACATGTGACAGAGATGCTGCAAATCACTACATTGGTATGCTTTTCTTCAAGAAAGACGATGAAGGAGGTGAGGGAGACAACAACCCTCCTGCCCAACTCGAAGATGGCAATACCGAAGGTGGTGCAAAAGCCCCGCAGTCAACTGAGTCCTCTGCGAGCAATTCGGTAACGGCCAAGCCACTGAAGGCCAAGAAAGCGGCGAAGAAGAAGCGTGCCAAAAAGAAATCAGCACGCAAAACCACCCTCGACTAAACCCACCAATCAACCACTAACCATATTGAAGACCGCCCCTTTGCATTCGTGCGAAGTGGCGGTTTTCTTTTGATTCCCCTTTGATTACATAGGTACAAAACTTGAAACAAAGCCGTATTCAGGTCAATAGCTTGACGTGGGGTCATAAAAAATGTTATAGAAAAGTGTGGATGAAGAATTCTCTTTATCCAATATTGCACTGCGAAGAGCTCCTATACTCAAATCAGGCAATATCAGTACAACAATCAAAGACACAGAAATGACCGTAACTCAGTTAGACAAGACAAATTTGCGTAGCGCACTCAATCGCTTCGCGAATGCAACCTCGCTGTTAATTCAGCAATTAGTTCTTTTGTTCGCAATCAGCTTGGGACTTTATTCCCTTTCCGTAGGCACATTGTATGCAGGAGAAGACCATGTCCATGAGGCAACCTCAGTCGCGAGAACCGTGGCAAAGATTGCACCAGAGACCATTCCTACAGCCCATGATCGGATCGAAAAGGAAACAAATTCCCAATCCACGCCCGTTAAAGTTAAATCACCCGAGACAATTTTTGCTCGGAGCACAAGCTATAACAAAGACGAAAAAAAGTCAGACGAAGACACTCGTGCTGACAAAACCTCAACTGAGGTTGATATTTTCGATTTGAAAGAGCTTGGCTTGGGCACCGTCGCAGTCGATCCAAAAGTAATCCCATACGGGAGTGCAATCATTGCACCAGATAACACTATCTGTATCGCAGTCGACACCGGTGGAGATGTCAAAAAAAGAAGGGCCTCAAAAGAACGCGCCGAAGCAATCGGACTTCGCCCATCGAGCAAAGAATACCGAGCACCAGTGCTCGACTTCTACAGCTATAAGCAAATGGGTAAAGAATGGGATAATTTCAGATTTATTCGCTATGAGGGCAAAACTCCTTTTCAGGAGCTAACTTCGAGCGAGAAAAATGAATATCTCGAAACATTGTCCAAAATACTTGGTCTCAATTCCCTGCTCGCTAGCTCAAGCTAGTTGCATTAGGAAAAAGCAAGTGAAGTAAAAAACATGTCTGTGTGGTGCCCCTTGGGCGCCACACAGATTTTTTATTTTATTTTTTTACGATATACGCATCAATGACTTCATTGTCTACATTTTTAAAATAACAGAGAGCTGTGTCTTTTTTACCTTCATAATTAAATGCACAAAACATTGATCCGTATTTTGCACCTTGGCTTGATGTATACACAGTAGACCACCACGGACTTGTATATGTCTGCGGTCTGATACTCTTGCCACCTAGACCTGATACCGTAACAAATGATTTGCCTTTTTCTAGGTGTATTTCATCAACAAGACTTGAACCAGAAACACCAGCGGGATCTGACGCTGACCCTAAGCGAACCATATTTTTTGGAGATATAATTTGCTTTTCAAAACTATCCATCAAATAAGTTCGTGAATATGAATGTTCATGTCCGGTGACAATAGGAAAACCAAGGGCTCGACAAGCTTCATATGTTTGCCAGCCTGCCTCGTCAGGTTTGCTTCCAGCCTGCATAAGATGTTGATTTTTGTGCCAAACACAGAAGTTCCATGTTGCTGACAAATCTTTCATTGAAGACGCTGAAGATGTAATATAGTTTGCAAAATTCTCTTTGGTCTCTTTGATTGAATCAATACCTGGTGCCGTAATGTACATATGTAAATCACGGAACGTGCACGTTGATTTAATCGCTGTTTCCCCCGTACATTTGACTGATGGTGTATTTTTTTGATGGGAAGAAATTAACTGACTATACCCTTTCCATTCTTTTTCATCATGATTTCCAATAACTGCAATGAGTGGAAAATCTTTTCCAAGGACATTTGTGAACATGCTATACCATAAATTTGGATTATCAATATAATCATAATCCCCGAGCAGAGCGAGCGCATCTGCATTTTCATTTTTGATGAGTTTAAGTACATCTGTGGTATTTGTATCAGCACCTTGGTCACCGACAAAAGCTACAATATATGTACTTTTGTTCATTGCTTTGATTTTAGCCGCGTCGATACTTAGATTTGAAATTGTTTTTTCTTTGTCAGGGCTAATTGAGGCCTGATTTGATGTATCTACAGCAACTTGAGTGTCATCGTCCGTCGCAGGATTATTGACTTGTCCTTCATTCATACCCTGGCTTGTACCGAGACCACTATTTGCGCCGGTTTGCTTATCATATAAATCTTTTTGTTTTGTAGAGCGGTCGATAATACTATCGAATTCTTTTGAGCTCTTTTGCGTATACCAATATACACCTCCGAGTGCACCTGCGATGAGGAGCAAAATAATCATCATTGCGATTACCGTTTTTTGCATGTTCATGTTATATATAGTATCACCAAAATAGATAATTTTATGGATAAAAACCCACATATCCCTGTGCATACACAAACGCAAAGCTCTACACAAAACCCTGTACCGGGCACTGTACAAAATTCTGTGCATGGCCCTGTGCCAGGCATCTCGACATGCCCGAGGATTATTGCCATCGAAACCAGTTGTGATGAAACTGCTATTTCATATATGTGTGGGCTCTCAGCGCTTTCTCATAGAGTGAATTCTCAGGCGGCACTTCACGCTGAGTTTGGGGGTGTTTTTCCTAATCTTGCAAAAAGAGAACATACAGAAAATCTAACCCCACTTCTTCGTCTTGTCCTTAGGGATGTATATCCGAACTTCCAGCCCGTAGAAATAGAGGAAACAGAAAAGAATCTAGCGATATTGGAATTGGAGAAAAAAGAATCTGACCACGGAAATATATCAGAATCAAAATCACAAACAATCAAAGAAATACTTGTACGCGAAGGAAATCTCGGAGACAACCTAATCTCTTTTATCAATTCAATTTCTGTTGAAATTTTTGAAGAAATAAAAAGGACAACAGACGCTATCGCTGTGACTTATGGACCAGGGCTTGAGCCAGCGCTATGGGTAGGAATATCTTTTGCAAAAGCGCTCGCCGTCATTTTTGACAAACCTCTTTACCCCATCAACCACATGGAGGGACATATTGCTTCGGTGATTGCTGATAATTCTATGAATACAGATATTGCGACCAGTGTGGCCGCAGAAAACACAATCAAATTCCCCGCTATTGCACTTTTGATATCTGGCGGACATACCGAGCTGGTGCAAATTAATTCATGGCATGACTATCATATACTTGGTCAAACTGTAGATGATGCCGTCGGCGAAGCATATGACAAAACAGCCCGAATACTCGGACTTCCATATCCTGGCGGACCTGAAATTTCAAAACTCGCTGATATATTCCGTGCGAATATACAAAATACACAGAGCACAGATAAGCAAAGTAATGCCGTGCAATCAGAGACGCAAACAGAAAAGATGTTCACGCTCCCTCGCCCAATGCTCCATACAAAAGATTTTAATTTCTCTTTTTCTGGATTAAAGACGGCAGTGCTCTATGCAGTACGTGACAAAGTGGCGGAGAAAAATACTGCTGATGTCGAAACCTCAGACGCAATAAATGCAGATAAAAAAACAACATTAGCTGAAGTGGAAAAAAGCGCACTCGCTTTTGAATTTGAGTCAGCGGTCATTGATGTGCTCGCACATAAAACAAAGAAAGCTATTGAATCTGTCGGCGCACAAAGTCTACTTATCGGAGGAGGCGTTATTTCAAACACAGCGATACGCGCGGCGTTTAGCGAGCTATGCGAATCGATGGATGTTGGGCTCTTTCTCCCTGAAAAAGATCTTGCGACTGATAATGCAACAATGATTGGACTAGTAGCCGTACTCCAATATATGGATGGTAAAAAAGGTCTCATGCCACAATCTGAAAATGAAAAAGAATATGCTGAATTTTTGGCACTCAAAGCATGTGGTAATTTGGGTTTTGATTTATAGGTGGCGGGCTAAATAATTTTTATAAAAAACAATCCATACAAAAACCCTCAGTTACGAGAGTTTTCGTATTGAGGGTGTAGACATTAAACAACACATTCCTCTGGCTTAAAAATCAGATAAAGATAACTCTCTCTTCCGTGCCGTCTTCGGATCTGATAATTAGCTGCTTTTTCTGGAGCGACGCCTTCAAAACAAAGTTTCTGAGGCTCAATCCTCTTCCGACCTCCTCGATCCTGCTCCTTGAGTCACCGATCTTGAGATTCTCATTGAGCAATCTATCGTCATGTGGGTTCAGGTCTAAATTTAACCGTTTTTTTGGTTTTTTTACTTCGCTTGCCATAACATCTATTTGGGTTTGTGGTTTTATTTTTATTTAACAGAGCTATATTTCATTGATTAAAGTAACATATATTTACCATCTGTCAACAGATAAGCGCGCGCACTCAAAATTTCTGCCATGCCACACAAATTCTTTCTGTGGAAGCAATGAACCTCTACGAACTAATTACCCTTCAAAAACCCATAAAAATCTGGTAAAATGGCGAAATAATAGGAGAAGAAAAGCAGAGATAGGCAGCACCGTAACCACATACACAGCAACCCAATCCCTACCCTGCGCAAAACCACAACCAATTACCACCCATAATCACCCTTAATTTTTAATCAATGTCCGAAAACACACAACCAACAAGACAGCCAAATATACCTGAAAAATTCCTGAAGCCATATGATCCCATTGAGACTGAGGCTCGAATCCAAAAACTAGAACAGGCTACACCTGATACATCTATCTACAATCCGGATGTTTTGTTGAATATGGGTATTTCTGACAAGGGTGATATGGATAGCTCTAACTCTTTTTCTATAATACTTCCCCCACCGAATGTAACCGGCACACTTCACCTCGGTCACGGTCTCATGCTCACTATCCAGGACATTCTAGTGCGTAAAGCTCGCATGCAAGGCAAAGATACACTCTGGATACCTGGGACAGATCATGCAGCAATCGCCACACAGTCAGTAGTTGAAAAAGAAATTTCAAAAAAAGAAGGTAAATCTCGCTATGATATTGGTCGCGAAGAAATGCTCAAACGCATCGGTGAATTTGCCACAAAAAGTCATGACACAATTGTCTCTCAAACAAGACGTATGGGTGTGTCTCTTGATTGGTCTCGAGAAGCTTTTACACTCGATGACAAAAGAAATCATGCAGTACGAACAATGTTCAAGAAAATGTTTGACGATGGACTTATCTATCGTGGATTTCGAATTGTAAACTGGGATCCAAAAGGCCAGACAACGATCGCCGACGATGAACTTGTATACAAAGAAGAAAAATCAAAATTCTATTATTTCAAGTACGGACCATTTACTATTGCGACAGCAAGACCAGAAACAAAATTCGGTGACAAATATGTGGTTATGCATCCTGATGACGCACGTTATTCTGCATATACTCATGGACAAAAAATTACAGTCGAATGGATTAATGGTGAAATAGAAGCCACTATTATCAAAGACGATAGTATCGATATGGAATTCGGTACTGGTGTTATGACAATTACTCCATGGCATTCTGCTGTGGACTTTGCTCTTGCAGAAAAATACAGTCTCGACAAAGAACAAATTATCGATAGATACGGCAAGCTACTTCCTGTTGCTGGTGAATTTGCTGGAATGAAAATTGCAGAAGCCCGAGAAAAAATTGTAGAAAAACTACAAAGCAAAGGTCTCGTAGAAAAAATCGAAGAAAACTATATTCACAATATTGCAACTGCAGAGCGAACAGGTGGGACAATTGAACCCCAGGTCATGAATCAATGGTTCGTTGCAGTAAACAAAGAATTCACTATTCCCTATTCTGAAATCGCAGGCATTTCAAGTGGTTCAAAAACAACACTCAAAGAAATTATGCGCAAAGCTGTTGATGGCGGACAAATTGAAATCCTTCCTGAACATTTCAACAAAACATATTTCCACTGGATCGATAACCTCAATGACTGGTGTATTTCAAGACAGATTTGGTATGGTCACCGTATTCCTGTTTGGTACCGCAGTTTGAGTGGGCAGATTTTGGAAAAAAGCGGCGAACTCCACCCTTCAAATCCAGACCTCGAGATTTATTGTGGTATTACGGACCCAAATACGAATCCGACTACTGACCAAATGGCATCTGGGGGCAATACAGCAGATACATCTATGACAAATAGCAACCCTGGACCATGGATACAAGATGAAGACACGCTCGATACATGGTTCTCTTCTGCGCTTTGGACTTTCTCTACGCAGGGATGGCCAAGTGCTGATGCATGGGACAAAATAACTCACAAAGCAAAAGCAGGTTCAGACCTTGCGAGATTCCATCCCACAAATGTGCTTGTGACTGGATATGAAATTCTTTTCTTCTGGGTTGCACGTATGGTTCTCATGACAGGATATGAACTTGGTACTATTCCATTCAAAACTGTATATCTCACAGGTACAGTTCGCGATAGCCAGGGACGAAAAATGTCAAAATCACTCGGTAATGGTGGTGACCCAATCGAAATGTCTGACAAATATGGCGCAGATGCACTTCGTATGTTCTATGCCATGAGTACAACTCCTGGTACTGATACCAGAATCTATGAAGACAAAATTAAAGGTTATAAACATTTCTGTAATAAGCTTTGGAATATTACTCGCTTTATCCTAAGTGCCATTGATGAAAATGAGCATGCCCGTGGTATCTCTTTTGACAAAAAATTCACTGCATGGACAGAGCTCGATAGCGTCCATATCAATGAATGGAATGAAACAAAGAAGAAAATCTCTGACCACCTCGACCGATATCGCATCCACCTCGCAGCAGAAGAACTCTATGGTTATGCATGGCATACATTTGCGGACAAGATTTTGGAGGAAAGTAAACCAATACTCAAATCTGACTTTGCCAAAGTACGTGGTGATATTGACTCTACTGCTGACACAATAATTGAGCAAGATCAAAACGATCAAGCCGATATCACAGAACAAAAAGTATCTGCGATTTCACGCGCACAAATGCTTCTCACCATCCTTCGAGAACTTCTTCTCACTGCACATCCATTTATTCCGCATGTGACACAAGAAATTTGGTCACTCCTTCCACAAGAAATCAGAGAAGATGCAATAACTCATGGTATGATAGCTATTGAGAAATGGCCGCTTCAATAATTGGGCTTACCCAATCACCACTCTTTGTCATAGAAATGTTTACATACGCCTTGCTTGGCGGTGTTTTGCCGGCACTTCTATGGATGTGGTTTTGGATGCATGAAAACTATAAGCACGATGAGCCGAAATGGATTATTGCCCTCACTTTTATTTGTGGGATGTGCGCAGTTTTTCTTGTCTATCCAGTACAAAAATTATTTCCAGACGTTGATTTTGGTTCAAGCGAACCTGGTGGTGCAATTGGTGGACTTTCTGGACTATTTACTATTTCAGGATGGGCATTTGTGGAAGAGCTCTTTAAGTATGGAGCTGCATTTTTCTGTGCCCTTAATGTCAAAAATGTATTCAATGAGCCAATTGATGCTTTTATCTACCTTATGACCGCTGCGCTTGGTTTTACGGCCCTAGAGAACACTTTTTACCTTCTTGCCCCACTACTCCAAGGCGACACTGTCGGAAGTATCATGACAGGTAACCTACGGTTTATGGGTGCGAGTTTGCTTCACGTCGTGGCATCAGGATCGCTTGCTATCTGTCTTGGATTCTCTTTCTACAAATCAAAATTTGTTAAATTCCTATATTTCTTGGTTGGAATCACTATCGCTACAATAATCCATACATTATTTAATTACTTTATTATTATCACTACCGAAGGGAGCACTTTCCTTATTTTCTCATTCGTCTGGCTCACAACTATTATTTTGATAATCACGCTCGATAGAGTGAAGACAATCAAGAAGTTCTAAACAGCAACATCTGCGCAATTTCAGGAATTCAGCAAATTCATCTTCGCACCTACCTGTCTGCAAAGTTCTAAACAGTTAAACCGAATCAAAACTGTTTATACTTAAAAAATTTGTTATAATAAAAACAATATTAAGAGCAAGGCAATTAATTTACTTATATGAACTTTAAAAAGAAACGATCATTTTTGGATAGACTAACTGGCCGTGATCAGTACGATGACGAAAATACTGAATTATATGAAGTTGAAGAAGATGAAATTTTGATTGAAAAACCTCGTGAACGTGGCTCAATCAAAAATAAGGGCATGTTCGAAGAAGAAAATCGATCAAAGTGGATGGAAGAAGAAGTCGATGAAGGCGAACTCTCTATCGATATGTATCAGACAGCAAGCGCGGTTGTCATCAAGACAATGATCCCTGGTGTCAAAAAAGAAGATCTCGATATTGCCCTCTCGCGTGACTCACTCACAATCAAAGGCAAGAGAATGGAGGACGGCAGAATCGCTGATCAGGATTATTTCTTCCGTGAATTGTACTGGGGCTCTTTCTCAAGAAAAGTTGACTTACCACATGAAGTAGATATCGAGCAAGCAGACGCTGTAGAAAAAGACGGCATGCTCACACTCACCCTCCCACGCATCGATAAAGGCAGACAGACTAAATTGAAGATTAAGTCGGTATAATTTGCTTTCTATTTTATAGCGAGGTCACACCTACATGGCAATCTATCACTAGCAACATACGAACAATGGCCCGCCTGTTTTGCAGGCGGGCCATTTTGTATTTGATTTGTTTCGATTATTGGTTGTAAGAAACCCTATTCCTCGGCCCAGACCGAAAGAAGCGGTGTGATTCTTGCGACTGTTTCGATGATAGGACCTTCGAGTGAGATGTTTCTGATCTGGCCTGCATAATAAAGACTTGATACCAGATAAGGAAAACCCATCATGATCTCGGCGATGCGTGCCGCTCTTTCCCAAGCATGATTCAATTTTTCACCCTTGAGGTATTCTGGAACACCACCCTCCGAGCCGTGATACACGTTCGCAGGAAAGACATCGTGATACTGCCCGAAAGGTGGATAAAGCAAAGGTGAGGACGAATAAACACCAGCTGGAAAGACATCCACTATTGCCCCGTCCCGAAGCTCCAGCCAAGAATGTTCGATGAATCCACCATAATTAATCCTGTGTATCGCATCATCATAACCAATGCTGTAATGACTAGACCCTGCAATATATCCATCGACGACAGTGACCTTATCACCAAACATAATCTTAATTGCACGCACCATCGAGTGACAATTCGGCATGACAACCTCACGTTGCGGGTGTGGCAACCTCTCATGGACATTAACAGCAAACCTTACAACGTTATCCATGAGATCATAGACCAGTGCATCGTGTGTTGTGACACGGCCTAAGGCTTCAGTTGTTGTATACATTCTGTATATCCCCTTTCTATTTAGTTAAATTTTGAACAAAACATGTGTGAAGAATTCTTTCTCCAACAACATGACCAAAAATACAATACAATATGTATGTAAAAATAGCAATAAACCCCCACCCGCCTGACGGCGAGTAGGGGTTCGATTTTGTATTATTGTGAGGCAGCGCTATGTGCTTTCCGCACAGACTTGATCAAATCTACTTTAACCAAAGAGTGTATTGACGTCTGTGCTCTTCAGTGCAGCAAATGCCTCAACGATGCGGTCAGTCATACCAAGCTCGCCTGCCGAAAGAAGCTTCCGTGGGTCGTATTTGCTCTTGTTTGGCTTATCATCGCCCTCAGGGTTTCCAATTTGGGTCTGGAGATATGCAGTGTTTGCTTCCACATATTTCACAACCTGACGGGTCCATGCGAATTGTGTGTCGGTGTCGATATTCATCTTCACTACACCATATTCGATTGCTTCATGAATCTCTTCGAGAGTTGACCCAGATCCACCATGAAAGACGAAATCAATCGGGCGACTATCCAAAGAAATACCAAGCTCTTCAGCCGCATGCTTTTGACATGCGGCCAGAATTTCTGGTTTCAACTTCACATTACCTGGCTGATACACACCGTGCACGTTGCCAAAAGCCGCTGCGATAGTGAAATAGTCATAGCCCGTCTGAGCAAGAGTGTTATAGAGCGCAAAGACGTCTTCAGGACTGGTATATAGCTTGTCTGCTGAAAGACCAGAGTTGTCCTTGCCGTCTTCTTCACCACCAGTTGGACCAACTTCGACTTCGAGATACTGTTCGTTTCCGTGCAGAATCCGACTCCAGATGTCGGCTGTTTCGAGAATTTCTTTCAGAGGTTCAGTTGATAGGTCAAGCATGTGGCTTGAAAATGCCATTTGATCACCAGACAACAAGACGATGTCTCGATTACTCCTGTTTGCAAGAAGCGAAAGTGTCGGAAGATCTACGCGCTCAGCATGATCGGTGTGTAGAATAACTGACACACCGTATGCAAGTGAGAGGTTCCGAACCGTTTCAGCAAGAACTATTCCGCCAACTTGGCGCCGACGATGTTTGTCTTCAACAACACCCTTCAGTTGAGGCCCCGCAAAATACTCGAGACCTCCCATTGATACCTGGATAATGATTGGCGAATTGACTTTTGCAGCAGCCGCGAGCGCAGCCGTCACACCGGTGCTGTTGACCACATTGATTGCTGGTAATGCGCATTTCACTTTTTTAAGCCCCTTAAATAAACGCTTAATTTCTGGACCAGTTAGAATCCCTGGCTTGAGTTTTTTATTCATAACGAACTATTGTTTGGGCATTGCCCGGTTTGTGTTTTGTCTTTACTTCATTTGCATAGGCAAAGATCAGTAATTTACTGTTTCATCCATAGGTTAGGGTCCCGAGATTACTTTAGACTGCTTGGACAAGCAGAAACTTACGTCCTCGGATATTGTACTTATCTATGTTATTTTGTAAACAAAAACCCACCATTTGATTGGCGGGTTTTTGTTTATCTACATTGTTTCTTTTTTGTGCCGAGAGCCGGGCTCGAACCGGCGACCCCATCCTCTTCAGGGATATGCTCTACCAACTGAGCTACCTCGGCAAGTGAGGATATATGGAGATCTCTTTTTACAAAAAGACTCTACTTAATCATACTTCTGAGCAAATCAATTGATGATTCACTCTGCCCTACTCCTGACCCACCAATACTGGTATATGTCTGGAGCAGAACTTCGAGAAATGGTTGTATATAGTAAAATGCACCGAGAGAAAAGCCGATGATTACAACCCATTTGATAACGCTAATCGCAGACGATAAACGTACACGGCGATACACGCTCTGGATCATTTCATGATCTTTTTCGATGATTTCACGTACTTCTTGAAGTTCCTTTTGAAGGGCTTGGATTTCTTGATCCATGGACATATGCTAGCACAAAAAACTAGAGAAATCAAAAACTATACACTTAAAAAATATCCCTATTCCTAGCTATTCTTCCTTCTCAACCTCCTCGCCCACCTGACCCTCTACAGTGGTCAACACTTGGTCCATACTGTGCACATCGCTCCCAAGCCCGCCTACAGCCTTCATAAGAGGTACTGCAAACTGCCCCGCGGCTATGGCATGTCCTTCGAGAGTGCCATCATTAAGTAATTCATCGAGCCGGGCTTCAAGTGCCGCTGCATCAGCCTCTAGATTGGTCACAGCAGGTGCTTCAACCTGTGTATCAACTTTCACAGCATCACCCTCTGCTCTTGGCTGACTGATATCTAATTGATTTGGATTTTCACTCATGATTGTAATGTAATTATTATTTATATGATCTGTCTCTTTATCCCAATTTTTGAGAAAAGAGTTTCCTACGCCGCACTCTCAACGTTCTCCTGCGCACTCAGCGCCTGCCTTGAAAGATATGCAAAGACATCATCCGCTAAAGCATCGAACTGCTTCGGTTTTAACTTTACAGACTTCTGCAATTGTGGATTTGCAAGATAGTAATTTCTGACGAGTGCAGTAAACTGCGCTTTATTTGCAGTTGTACCAGCCCTTCTATTTGAATCAAGAACAACTTTGCTAAACATATGTTCAGGATATACTTGTATTTTCGTGCCGTGAATTTTATTCCAAGCACTGGCCCATTCATCAAAACTAAATGCATCCTTTCGTTCATAACCCAGATCTGCATTTTCAATTTCAAGGAAACCATCAGAATTAACGTCACTATCTTCAAATGACAAGTCACGCCCCATCATAAATGCCGCTTCAGGTTCAGTTTGTTTACCTGTTACAGCATTTTTTGTCTCAGCAAATGACTCACCTCGCAAGAGACCCTCTGGTACACCTTCTTCTGCAAAGCCAGTGTATGAGGCTTTTTTGATATCCCATTTCTGTAGTACTGTGCCGACTTTAATTAATTTTGCTTCAGCATCGACAAGTTGTCCGGCTCGTGCCGTGAGCTCTTTTCTCGATCTCATTATTCTATCCTCAGCCTGCTTAATTTTCTGCTTGAAGGTTTCTTTTAGATATGGATTATTGAGTGCATCAGCTTTGATTTTTTCAAGACGTGCAGATTCACCCTGAAGACTGAGTCTCCATTCATGTATCTCGCGACTAAGGGCATCTTTCGTGGATGTCAATTCCTCAAATTTTTGTTTTTGCGGAGCTGTTCTTTCGTCAACTATTTGTGAAAACTCTTCGGCAATTAATTTTTTCTTATTTTCATGATTCAAAGCCTGTGCCTCATGAGTTTTTGCTTCGAGTTCTTTTGTATCACGTGCTTCGATTTCTTTTGCTAGTTTTGCCTGGAGTGCCTGATACCTTTTTTGAATATTTACCAAATCTTTAGGAGAAATTTCACCCTCATATGCACGCACTTTATCAAGTTCTGCAATCTGTGATTTCACTTCATTTACACGACTTTCTGCTTGGACAAATTCACCGCGCGCTTTTTCAAATTTTTTGGCGTGTCTATTAGCAAAAAAACCTTCTTTCATGGTCTTGCCATATGTGAGGATTCTATTTTTTTGAAAGACCGCAAAACTACCAACACCTTCGGCTGCTTTTTCAAAAGGTTTTGCAACGGCACTAAGAGCTTTCTTTGCTCCAGATTTTAGAGCACCTTCAGCTTCGTCTTCCTCACCCTCTGCATCATTTGCAACCTTGATTTCAGCAAAAGGTAAATCTGGTTTTGGCATTGATTCACCGTCTCGTGGATGAACCACTCCGAGCAGAGCATTTTCGCGCTTGAGGTTCATTTTGATATCACGGTTGAGTTCATCCAAATTTGGCGGAACATACAATTCTGTCGGAACAGCATTATTTCTAGCTCTTTCATCTGGATTTATCAATTGTGCAAAAGGACTATTTTCATAACCCGGTGGTGGTGGAGGCATTCGCATCTGTGACGGCTTTGGACTTCTGTCGGCTTGCTGATCAGCGATACTCCTAAGCAGCGCTTCCTGATTTGCAATTCTTCGTTTTGTTTCATCTGAACTTGCCTGGCGCTCTCGCTCTTCCTCTTCTTCACTTGCAATTCTTTCCCAACTACTTACAAGTGCAGGATCATTTGAACCCGGTAGATTTACTCTTTGTTCAGGACCTCTAGCGTTGCCTATATTTGCCGACCTACTCCTAAGTTCTACTGTCGGAGCAGCTGAGGGTGTATCTACACTAACCTCCGCATTGGACCTTCTAGGATAAGGTACATCCGGTGCTTTTGGTGCATCAGGTCTTGTTCTCGTTGCTTCCCCTGGAATAGTAACCGACATTGATTGTGGACCCTCTTTCATCTTGATAAGTATTTAAATAATATGTTAATTCAATATAAAAATTATAACATATTAAAACCATCGTATCGCATATCTATCAAATCTAGATAGCACGTTTCCATCTCGCAACAATCCCACAAGGGAGCAATCGTTGAGGCAAATCACCTTGTACTCTCTCTTGAATAAGTAATTCCCCGTTTTCTATTTCACCCCCAAACTTTTGAGCGAGTATACCAAGATTGTTTGCATAGGCCACAGATGAATAACCTGATGCATATCCATTGAGAATAAAAAATAACGGTTCAGAAGTAAGTAGTTCATAGCACAATTCGAGAAGCGGAACTAAATCGCGCTCAATTTTCCAGACCTCACCTTTTGCACCACGCCCGAATACAGGCGGATCCATAATAATGGCATCATATTTGTTTCCGCGACGGATTTCTTTTTTGACAAAGTTAACCGCATCTTCAAGCATCCATCTAATTGCATTTTCAGGAAGACCTGTTGCGAGCATATTTTCTTTTGCCCAAGTGATTGCACCACGTGAAGCATCCACATGTGTGACATCTGCCCCAGCCTTTGCAGCAACAACACTTGCCCCACCTGTATATCCAAATAAGTTCAAGACTTTTGGTCTTTGGTTTGTTTCATCAGCCATTACCCCATTTCCTTTTAGAGCGTTTTTAGCTTTGGTTACTTCTATGCATTTTTTAATCAAATCTTCACTCCATGACCAGTTTGCAAGTTGTTCTGGAAAGATAGCCGTATGCTTAAAAGGTGTCAGTCTTGCATACAATTTTATCGAACCAAGAGAAATACAAGCACCGAGAGTCTTGTCGTCTGTGTATTCGAGCTTACCTTTTGCAGAGTCAGCAACATGCCATTTTCCTCTGTCTTCTCCGTCATTGTCTGCAAATTTTTCCGCGGCTGATCCGGGTGCAGGAGCTTTTTTGAAAGTGGCATCTGCTTTGTCCCATTCTGCTTGTATGCATCTTTTTTTCCAGATAGCTTGTGGGTCTGGGCGCGCAACAACCACTTTTCCATATCGCTCAAGTTTCATCTCATCACCAGAGTCGATGAGTTCGTATTCAGGCTGTGGTTCAATAATCATATAAATATATTACTTCAATTCCTTCATTATGTCTTCCAAATCTTTGTGGCGCACATCGATTCCCTGTCCGTTCATCACGAGAAAATAATCCGGTTCGAATTCTTCAATAAATTCATAATCATGAGTGACAAGTAGGATGGAAACCTTTGATTGTTTACATGCACTCAAAAATATTTCCCAAGTGACTTCATCGAGATTGTTTGTCGGTTCATCGAAAATAATGCATTCCGCTTTTTTTCCAAAGACAAGAGCAAAACGTACACGCATACGCTCTCCTCCTGATAGATATTTGATTTTTGTGTCTGCTTTTTGCTTATCAAAACGCATCATACCGAGAACTGCACGCGCCTCAGTCTCAAGTAAATTCAAATCATGCATAGCAATCTGCATCGGTGTTTGCTCTGGATCAAATTTTGCATGCTGGTCAAAATAACTAAATTTCATTCCTTCAATCCATCTCACCTCACCTTCAGTTGGTGCATGCTCTCCAGTTAGACATTTGAGAAATGTTGATTTACCTGAGCCATTTCTTCCCAGGAGAACAATATGCTGACCAGAACGAATTTCGAAATGAACACCGTGGAGCATGTCACCTTTGGCACCTTCATATCTAAATGCCATATCAGTTGCTCGACAGATAAGCTTGCCATCATGGCTAATTGAGCCATTTGCGCCCTTGATTTTTATTTTTGATTGCTTGATATCAGGTCTGCCTTCATCTTTGTGCGAGCCTTTTAGCTCGGCAAGTTCTGCTTTTTTTCTTTGGTATAAAGCGACACCACCACCGCGAAATGCTTTTTTACCCAAAATTCTCACAGCTGCTTCCAGTTGCTTGATTCGTTTGGTCTCCGCATCGTAACTTCTCTGCATCCCTCCGATTCGCTCAAGCCGCGCATCAATATAATCTTGATAGTCACCCTCTGAGATATGCATTGTACCTCCATGTAATTCCCCAATCTTTGAAGCGATAGAGTCTATGATTTTTCTATCATGTGAAATAAAGATAACCCCACCATTATATTCCTGGAGCAAATCAATAAGCGCCACACGACTGACGATGTCGATATGGTTTTCAGGTTCATCCAGTAGGATAAAATCTGGATTGAGTGCGAGACCTGTACTTAATACTAAAATCTTCTGCTGTCCTCCGGAGAGTGCCCCGCACTTTTTTTCCTCAATTCTTGTGACGGAAAGACCAAGTCTTGAGGCGAATTGGTAGACCTTCCCTTTGAGTGCGTCACCGCATTTTTCTTTTATATATTCTGATACTGTATGCTGATTAAAATTTGCATCGAATTCCTGAGGGATATATGCTGCGCGAATATGACCCTGATGCTGTACAAGTCCATTCTCAGGCTCTAGTTGACCAGCGATAATTTTAAGAAGTGTAGATTTTCCGGCACCGTTTTCACCAATAACACAAAGGCGCTCGTCCTGATCGCATTTAATTGAGACATTGGAGAATATGACTCTTTCTCCAACATTGTATGAAATATTTTTAAGTGTAATTGATTTTGACATATATATGGTGTTTGGCAGAATTTCTCATCTGACCAAATAATAACTGAGTATACACGAAAATGGCGATTTGTTTACCTTTTATTGTCGCAGGGTTAATCACGGTGTGGCGCTTTGAAGTTATTCACTTTTGGATTGTGGATATGTGTATTGCTAATTTAGCCATGAAATTAGGCGTTATTTGAGATTATATTTATCAGAATTTAATACTAGTCAAGATAGACTGCGGGTATTAATAAATTTTATACTTCATATGACAATCATCAAAACCATGACAAAAAGAGCTAAGCCAACAGAATATGTTACAAAGTCAGAATTCAAGTCTGCTATGCTAAATATTGATAATAAATTTACTTCCATGGAAGACCGCATCGATAAAATCGATGCAAAATTCGATACCTTCAGAGATGAGTTTTTCGCATATGTCCGTGAAATTATGGATGAACAGCGAGCACATTATGAGGAAACACATAAGCGCGAAATCGGTGCTCTGCAGGAACATATTGATCACAAGTTTGTAGTATTGATGGAGCACCCTGTTTTTACCGATTATCAAAAATCAGCAGAGGCGAGGATGGGTGTATGAGTATAGAGGAGGGTGTGTAAGAGAGTGTGCGACCACAGATGATTTTCGACCCTCAGCAGGAATCTCGCCTTACAGGCGCTGTACAGGTTTCGTATCGTGCTCGCTACGCTCCGCGCGATATACTCAACCTTTTCGATTCCTGCACGCAAAGCATTCAAATGCTTTGCTCTCGGGCACAAATGAAAAAACGCCTTGCGGCACCCTTAATCTGTGGTCACGAGTGATTTCCTCGTCGACACTCGGAAATTCTCGCGAAGCCTCACGGCACGAATCTGCTAATCGCCCACCTCGCATGTCTCATCTGCTGATGAGACATGGCTCCGGCCGGCCCCAGTCGCAAAAAATCCCAACACAGGTTGGGATTTTTTCGCTGGTGCCCTCGGCAGGAATCGAACCTACAATTACCCCTTAGGACGGGGCAGTTATATCCATTTAACTACGGGGGCGAATATAAATATTGACACCAATCAACTAAGATAATGGCAATCAAGAACAGAAATCAGGTCAAACAATATCCACAAAACAAATCTATCATACATGGGCTCAAATAAAAATACCTTGTACCGAGCACATGGGTATGTACAGCAGATACAAGGTATTTTTATATCTTTATATCAAAATTATTTTCTTTCGATATTTACAACTTCTACATCAAAGATGAGAGTTGCGTTTGGAGGAATAACGACTGCACCTGTTCGTGGATCAGTGATACCCTCTGCACCATAACCATCCTGCGGTGCGATAGTGAGAGTCTTCTTGTCACCAACTTTTGTGCCAAGGAGCCCCTTGTCCCAACCAGCAATTACCATGCCGGCACCGAGCTGAAATGTGAAAGGTTGGCCTCGTGGAATAGAACTATCGAATACCTTGCCGTCAGTTAGCTTACCTGTGTAATTTACAGTGATAACATCACCGTTTTTTGCGACAAGTGCAGCAGCGCCGTTTGCCACAGCACTGTCTGCTGAATTTCCTGTATTTGTTGTATCCATATTTTGATTATTTTTTGATTCAGATAGATTATTAATATTTGAAACATTCGCTTCGTCTGACACACTAGATGAAATCATGTCTGCCCTCTTTGCAGAAATTGTATACAGACCGATTCCGAGAAGCACCAACACCAAGATTGGTACTATATGTTTTTTATCCATAATGATATGCAACAATTATATTAATAAATGAGTAACAAAACCCACACTGTACGGATAATTATTTAGATTCAGCCTCAGTATTCGCTGACGCAGAAGCTGGAGTACTTGCAAGAATACCTGCAATTGTAGATTCATCGAATCCGACAACAACCTGTCCATTGATATCAATTACAGGAACTCCCATTTGACCTGATTTTTCAACCATTTCTTTTCGCTTCTCTAAATCTGATGCCACATTGTATTCTTCATAAGAAACATTGTGTTCGTGGAAATAATCTTTTGCCATATTGCAGTACATGCAAGATGGAGTGCTATAAATTTTTACTGTCATAATACAGATATTATAACACCAAGATATGAAATTTTTACAAAGAAAAACTCAAATACTTATTCAAGCAACAATAAACCGGCCATGGCAACCACACCAAGCAAAATAACTATAATATGCTTTACAAAATCACTCCTATGATTCTTGCGAAGTTCAGGTATTAAATCTGCGCCAGCAATGTATAGAAAACCTCCAGCGGCCGCAGCCAAGAAATATGGCAAATAAACCTCTAGCAAGGCAGTGTGCTGATTAAGCAAGAGGACCAAAACATAACCAACACAAGCAAATAATGCGGAGACGAAATTGAAGAAGATTGCCTTTTTCTTTGACCAACCAACATACAAAAGCAAACCCATATCACCTATTTCTTGAGGTATTTCATGTAGCACAATCGCAATTGTTGTCGCGATACCAATCTCAGTTCCAAGCACAAAGCCAAGAGCGATAATTACACCATCGAGCAAATTATGGATACTATCAGCAACTGTCACCAAGCCCCCGATATGCTTTCCATGATCATGATCACCCTCTTCGTCCCCATGCGAATGATGCCAATGTAGGCCGTGCTCCAATATTAAAAACAGAAAGAAACCAACTAATACCCAACCACCGACAATCGAACTGTTTACCCCCTCAGAAAATGCTTCTGGCAATAAATGTAAAAAAGCGTCACCCATCAGCGCACCCACCGAAATACTCACAAGATATGGCAAAAACCTCTTTAACCTATCTTTTGAAAGCACAAATGTTAAAGCACCGAAAAAAGAAACCAGGCTCACGAGTAGTACAGCCATAAAACCCACAGCCATGTCACTAGCCATAAATGAACTAAAACTTTGATAGATATTTTGCATTGTATTCATAATTAATGTCTATGTACGTGCATGTGTGAGTGATGGATATGTACATGAGCCGTTTCATCGCCCTCATGGCCCGTTCCTGTATTCGTATGAGCAGGCAACCTACCTCTAAGCATCCAGATGGAAAGAATCGTAGTAATCGGAACCGTAAGTACAAGCCCGATACTACCTATCAATGTCCTGATTACCTCAGTAGATATATCTTCTCGATTTATTATAGCCCCAATACTTGAATTACCAGCAGTATAAAAAAGCAATAATAGAGGTAAAGAGGCCCCGACATATGCAAGTGCAAGATTATTCACAAGCGCACCTATATGCTCTCTACCAATTCTAATTGATCGTTCAAAAATCTTTCTTATGTGTAGATGCGGAGCAGATCGTAGTAATTCTTCCACGATAATCGCCTGACCAATAGCAATATCATAGAGTATACCCAAAAGACCGATCATTATCCCCCCTAGCAGCAATCCCCTCAAATCAATATTTCCACCCATATTAAAATTTAGATAAACAACCTCCTCAGATGATAGGCCAGTGAGTCGCAAAACATATACAGCATGCAAAGTGAGTAAGCCTGTGCAAACAACAGTTACAATCATCCCAATCACAGCAGATGATGTTGTGCGATTAAATCCATGTGTCACATATGAACCAAGGATAATAATTATCCCGGAAACAAACACAGAAAGCAGGAGCGGTGACACACCCGCCACGAGCTGTGGTAAATATAGGTAAAAAATAACAAATATACTTGCAAACAAACTTAGAAGCCCTCTCACACCTTGCATACCACCAAAAAATACCGTGAGAAAAATAAAAATAACTAAGTAGAAAACCAGCCAATTAAGGCGATAAACCTCTGTTGAGGCATATGTGATTTTCCCATCGTATGTCTTGGTGACTTGAACATAAAACACATCACCGCTTTTAGTTTTTAGATGATCATCGAGAATAAGAATATCTTTTTCCTTGTCTGGACCCTCTAATAATCTTGCTTTCACAGTCCTAAGCACCTGTTTTGTGTCAGTCCCAGGTATTGGCAAAAGGTTTTCTGATTCAATGCTCAATACTTTTGCTTTATATACATACACCTCATCAATTCGCATCGTTGGCCCTTGAGTGTCTTGGTTGACGGATACCTGACCACCAACACCTGCTTCATTTACTTTTTCTACAGTCTTTTTTTCTCCAGTCAAAGTAAAAAAAACATAAAGCACAGCGAATAACGCCACACATACCAGAACCCATTTTTTCCTATTTTTCGAGCCGGTGAACTGAAAACTCATATTATTTCTTTATTTTCTTATCACCTAATTTCTTTGTCTTCAACAGTTTTTTTGTGTGAGCTGCATTTTTTACGCCAGCAATAATCTTTGTGCTGACTTTATTCTTTGTGCCAGTTTTCTTCACCCCAGATTTTGTGAGTGCCGGACCAGTACAACCATTGCATGTACCGAAAAACTCAAGTGAATGACCATCTACAGATCTAAAATTTGGCACATGCGCAATCAACTTTTCAATTGCAGATTCAATCTGTGTACTCTCAACATGTTCTGCAAAACCACAATTTTTGCACACCACATGGTGACAGCAGTGGTCATGTTCAACTGCACCGACTATTTCATAGCGAACAACACCGTCATTGAAATGGACTTCTTTTGCCAAATTAACCTTCACAAACTGGTCGACGATTCGGTAGACCGTTGCTCTGTCTGGCGATGTTTTGCCAAGTTCTTTAATTATTGATTCAACAGTGATAGGTGTTTCTGTGAGGAAAAGAGTTTCAAGGACACCGATACGACCCTGCGTACTCTTAAGGCCTGCCGCTTTGAGAAGAGCTGACAGATCATTTGCTCCGGTGCCATGAGTGACACTATCGACACTCTTGGTTTTTGATTTCGCTGATTTTGCCGATTTCGTTGATTTTCCAGATCTAGGTGTTGTTTGTGGTGTTTTTTTGGCCATGTTTTTGGTAGTAGGATGTTGGTATATTTGGATAATTGATAGAAAAACAATACCACACTTACTCAATATCTCAAATGCGATTATGTACCAATTGCAAATGCATATCAAATGCGACAGGCTTGCATTAACTAAACCTCTATGCTATCCTACCAAATGAAGCAAAGCCTATGCTTCACTGCACAAATCAAACTGACTCAGAGGCAGAGTCAATTCTCGGGTTAGAAAGGCCCAGAAGACATCATGAACACCAAGTGGCCCGCATGGGCACTCAAAGGCATCAGCCTCCTCCGCCCCGGTCGGCGCACTGCACTCCAAAAGGGGTGCAATTGCCCAGCCGGGCGCTGCCGCTGCTAGCGCCTAAGGTTTCTGTGATCGACGCTCCGCTTAACCACAGCTGAGCTAGATCCAGGAATCCTGGCACGACCATGTGTCGTAGCCAAAAATACGCAGACCGTTCGCAACAGAACCCTCGTGGTTCAAACGTTGCGGACGGTCTTTTTTTAACTTTTCTATATTTTAATTTTACATATTTCATCGAATCCTCGCGAAATACCTCACGAGATTGAATTTAACAGTAGAATACCAAGCCGACAGCAAAATTTGCTATACTGTATATATGGAAAAAAGCGAACAACAAATCGTCCAAGGTGCGCAGAGCTTTCGAGATAAGATCGGGAGCAAGGCATTATATATAGGACTCATTCAAGCTATAGTGGCATTTTTGGGAAGTATGACATTTAGCGACATTCTCATGTACAAGCCCTGTACACTTTGCTGGTATCAGAGAATTACCATGTTCCCTCTTGCGATATTACTCATTGTCGGAATTGTACGCAGAGACAAAGGGGTGCATACATATGTCCTCCCGCTCGCAATCATTGGATGGGTGATTTCTCTTTATCATAATTTACTGTATTACAAAATAATTCCTGACACACTCGCTCCGTGTTCACTCGGTGTATCATGCACAACAAAATATGTAGAATATTTTGGTTTTGTTACAATTCCTCTTCTTGCATTTGTAGCCTTTTCAGTCATCATTATGGCTATGTGCGAGCATATGCGTTTTATCAAAACACAGGCAAATACGCAGTAGAATATGCAGTATAGTACGCAATCAAATTTGCAAACAGCTAACAATTAAACATAATAAATAAATTATATGAATTCAGAAGTTAAAGTTGTATCTATCATAGTCATCCTTACTATCCTCGTCATCATTGGCGGACTATCTCTCACAAGCGGAAAATCAAATTCAAATAGCACACAAAACGATATCAAAATTGATCCGGCATTTCTCACAAGTAGCACCAGTCCAAGACAAGGGCCTGAAAATAGTAAAGTCCAAATTGTTGAATTTGCTGACTTTGCCTGCCCTGCCTGCGGTATGCTTGCACCAAACCTCAAGGCAGCCCTTGCTGACTACAAAGACTCAGTCTCATATAGCATGCGTATTATTCCAATCCACAACAAGACATCACTCGACTCTGCTGTTGCGGCCTTCGCAGCTGGTGAACAAGGAAAGTTTTTTGAGATGGGAGATATCTTATTTGCAAAACAAAGTGAATGGGTAGCCAAACATACACCTGACCTCTTTATCAAATATGCAACTGAACTTGGCCTCGATATCCCAAAATTTACAGCCACAATTAACTCAAAGGAGTTTATAGACAAAGTCACAGCTCAAATCACTAAAGACAATCAAGATGCAACTTCAATGCAAATCTCTTCTACCCCGACAGTTATTGTTAATGGCAAAATCGTCATCATTGGTGTCCAAACCACAGAGACACTCAAGAAGATTGTCAAGGATGAGCTCGCGAAATAATATTGCTATACTTGCAATGTAATTATGTGTGACCGTGCCCATCAACTATTGACCCATATGCGTCAATAGTTTGGACATAGACATACATTTATTTAATTAAATAAACCGTATATATATTATGAAAAATTTCGTATCTGAATTCAAAGCATTCGTCGTTAAGGGCAATGCAGTAGAACTCGCAATTGGAGTTGTTATCGGTGCAGCATTTAATCAAGTCGTTGACTCACTTGTAAAAGATATCATCCTCGGTGCTATCGCTACATTTGCAAACCAACCTGACTTTGCATCATTCTCATATGGCGCAATCAAATGGGGATCATTCATCAACTCACTTGTAAACATGCTCATTGTTGGTTTTGCTGTATTCATGACTATCAAGTTCTTGAACAAAATCACAAAGAAAGAGGTTGCAAAAGTAAACCCAACTGCATAGTCCTCAAAAAGCTAAGTGGATTAGGTTAAATCAACAAAACACCCGAAGGTTTGCCTCCGGGTGTTTTTGTTTTGTGCTAAGTGTGTGAAGACGGGTGAAAAAGCTTTGTAAATAAGGTTATTTTGCAACTCCCTCCTGCCTGCTTGGTCAATAATTGTTGGTATGCAATGCAAGGGTCATGATACATTACGTGTATTTGACAATAAGGGATATAATATGTTATAATATTAGCAGAAATTTCTTATACTCTTATGAGTATCTGAGTCCGTTTTCCTTCAATCTCCTATCCGCCACACGATGTGGTTTATAGGATCTTTGAGGGAAAACGGATAGCTCCTTCACAAGATACTGTTTGCTATCCAAAACAAACTGAATGAAACCGGGGCACTGCCCCACAAAACTGAATGAAAACTGCTACACTGAAAGTAACACACATCGGCCGAATCACCACAGTCTCTCAAGACTTTGCATACGGCTTTATCAGCATCGCCACGGTCTCCAAGATCGACGATATCCAACACGGTCTTGCGACCACAGTGGATATCTACATCCATCAAAATGATTGCAGCTCACGACCTCTCAGGGTCGGCATGCTTGTATCATTTGATGTCACACCTGACCTAACACGGGCGGGTGCGTTCCGAGCAATCGGAGCTGTTGAGGAAATCGAGGCAGAACTCCTCCCTGAAGGCCAACAGCCGATGGAAGGATTCAACGCTCTCGCGCCCTTTGCTGGGACATCCACGCTTGCACAAGCCGATAACGGTGGCTACATCCCGCCAACACAAGCACAGGCACCAAAGATGAAGGCTTCCGACCCGGCAACACTCGCATTGGTTAGTGCAAACAACCCGGCGCCTGGCATCCCACGGGACCACACGGTCCCGGAAAACGTTGACGAGCTTATGGTATTGTTTCTACAAAACCAATACCCCTCGCTAGTTAGTTTCGGTGCGCACTTTGGTCTGGACTCGGATGAAACTGAGTTCAATGAGCAAGTATCAGCAGCGACAGAAGAACTGAGAGGACTCGGCATGGATACCCAAGTCGGAATCCTCGAGAACGAGGCAGCTCACTTCTTGTCATTCCGCAAGGCCTTGGTCATTATGAAGCGCGAAAAACTCATCCGGAAAGACGCCATCATCCCGATGGAGTTCTTACCAGACTTCTTCGCAGCAGTTCCAGTTTGGTTCCATTTCGGAAGTGATGAGGAGCACAGGTTGGCAACTAACGGCGATCAGCGTGGGGCCTTGCTGGTTCCACCAAGAATCAGAGCATTCTGCAGCATTTTCCCCAACCAAAACTGGGTAGACATGCTATTGATGTTCAATCGCCGTCCAAGAACACACCAGATGTATGCAGGAGATCAAATCCCACTAAGCGTCCTTCGTCGTGTTCGGGAGATGCTCCCACATTTTGATCACGTGGTCATCATGACCCCTTATCACGATGTGGCAGGAAGGGATTGGCAGAGGCTTAGCACCCTCCGTAATCCTGACCCATACATCATTGGAGTCAAGGTAGGGGTTCCATACTTCTTCATTCTCGCCAGGTTCAGCGACAGCGGGACATTCCCTGCTCATCACGAACTAATTGCAGACACAATGAAATTCTTGGACAACAACAAGGACAAGTTGAGAGGTTTCAACTCAACACCAGGTCTCGAGTGGCTCGGATACGACCCTATCAATCCCAGCCGGACAGTAGGGGACATTTCTTCCATGAATGGCATGGGTGTTGGTCGGGCAAACTCCCTCGGTGATCATCTCATCAAAACAGCCGAAGAAGCTCTCCTTGCTTTCGAGCAAGGAAAACTCTTCGATTGGCTCCGGGGAGCAAAGCTTGAACCAGTGACTGAAACAGCTTCGGCAAAATAAGTCCTGGCGAGGGCCGTCTCGAGATGCAGACAGTATCAATACGAAAGGTGAGTAGACTCACACGCATGAGATGAGCGTTCAACATATTCTCAGCCTCAGACCATTCCGGTCTGAGGCTTTTCTATTGCATAGGTTTTATGTATCGAAAAAGAGAAATAATCTGTGAGAAAATTTTACCTGTGCTCAAGCCAGAACTTCAAGATTAAGGCTCAATCTTATCAGGCTCAAGGACGAGTACGTCTTCGGTTTTTTCTATCTCTTTCATTGTATCTGTCATTGCGCCATCTGTAGTTGCACTATGTTTTGTATCAGTGTCTTGTGTTGCACCCTCGGATTCAGTGGTGACAACAGTGCTCTTTGCATCGACATTTCCGGTGGAGATATTGGACTCGCTCGTAGCTGTAGTTGTATCACCAGCAGAATTGGTGACGGCGCGACCAGAAGCATCAGACACAGATGCAGACAAAGACGCAGGCACAGCACCAGCGGTCGCGAATTGTGGACGACTGGTTTTGCCAAAGATTGTAGCGAAAGGAATTTTCTTGTGGAGTGTTTCGGAGACTTCTTCGAGCTCTTTGCTGCCCAGCGCCTTGAGTACAAAAATACCTACGATAATTCCAATACAACCAGCGACAAAGCCGTGAAGGAAAACACCTCGTAGTGTTGTGAGGTCAAATACTCCGTCAAAAATATTGAGCGCTACATATGCGAAAAATCCTCCGATGACACCAGCGCCAAGTGAGCCAATCCATACTCTCCATGTTTCGCGAAGCAGAAGGCCGTGACTGAAATCTTTTTCAAATTTAACCCAGAATGCGAGTGTGTTTACAATTGTTCCGAGTGTGTATCCGAGCGGTAGCATCAAAATTTCGATACCTGCAATTCCCTCTACTCTAAATAATCTTGCAAAAAAGTTTCCAAACTCCGGACTCACACGATAAAGCCAGATAAATGCGAGCGGTGATCCAATTGTGAGCACTGATGAAAGTAAATTGATAACAAGTGGTTTTCTTGTCTCACCTGCTGCATAGTATGCGCGTATAAATAATAATTCGAGAGACTGTCCAACAAGTGATATGACAAAGAGCGCAAGACATGCTGCGGTCAATCTCGTATTATCCCAATTGAAGTTTCCAGAACCGAGAACAGTTCGTACAATTTGTGCGCGGAGGACTATGAACAAAGCTGAAATCGGAACGGACCAAAAGATAACATGTCGCATCGCATTGACGATTTGATTCATGAACTTATCTCGCTCCCCTTTTGCAAAATATGCACTGAGTGTTGGAAATGCCGCGAGCGCATAACTAACACCAACAATACCAAGTGGTACTGATTGTATATTAAAAGAAAAACTCAAAATAGAGATTGACCCGATGGTGAGTGTTGATGCGAGTGCTGTTAAAAATACAAGTTCAAGCATTGATGCTGAAAGCGTCAATGTTCGTGGAACTGAAAGTGCAAATACTTCACGCACGATTTTCCAGTCGATATTGCGTGGGAGGCGGAGGCGCGGGAGGAGGCGCTCTTTTTTAATAAAAGGAATTTGAATACTGAAATGTAAAATACCTCCGAGCACAACACCCCACACCACACCTGAAATGCCGAGAAATGGCCGTATAAAGAATATACCGAAGATAATGGCCACATTGTATACAATTGGTGAAATTGCATATAACACAAATCTTTTGCGAAGCTGTGTCAGTGATCCTAGAATGTTTGAAAGCCCTAAACAGATTGGCTGCAAGAGCAGAATTCGAGACAGAAATACAACTTGATCGATCACATGTTGATTATCAGCAAAACCTTTGAAGACATTTTTTGTTAACCATGGCATGAGCATGTAGAAAATCGCAGAGAGCACAATCATCATGATTCCAAATGTATTGAAAATTGAATCAAGGAGATTGCGGACTTTTTCATGTCCTTTTTCTGAATCACTCTCACTACTTTCTGCGCGATTAATAAATGGGATAATAACTGAGATTGAAACAAGTGACGCAGCAGTTGCAAAAATTACATCCGGAATTCGAAAGGCAGCATAATAGATATCAAGTGTTTGACCAGCTCCAAAAAAATGTGCCAAAGCTCTGTCACGCACAAGCCCCAAGAGTTGGGCGAGTAATGTAAAAAATCCAATCAAAAATGCCGCCTGATGGACGCCAATAATTTCACGGTTAAATAGTTTGAGGATTTTGGATACCATTTATTGGCTTATAATAACATGATTTTGGCGATTTTATAATTATTTGAGGATTATTTTTGTGGTTTTGTGCACACTAGATTTAATCCGTATTTTATGATATAATATACATGTATCAGATAATCGCCCGACTGTGGATGTGCATTGCTTTATTGCAAAAAATCCACGGAGGGAGGAAAGTCCGAACACAGCCTTTGTGATGATTTATGTAGCGAGCAGCAACTTTGCAACATATTGAACAAAGGAGAAAGGTAGCAGGTAATACCTGTCTGTCCCCTTTTCACTCTGATTATCATTTGAGCAAGGCAACTTCTCAAACAATCAAAGTGCACTGGGCAAACAAGAGGTGCGAGCAGTGACGCCTGGAGCGAAAGCAAGAGGTATCTCTTTATCCAAAAACATATAGCAATATATACAAAGTAGATTTAGAGATAAATCCCTATGGCGACATAGAGAGTGAAACGGCAAAATCCTTACCCCTGTGCAAGTCCGTGCCTGAAGCAGCCTTGGATTACCACGTGTATGTCCAATGCCGCCTTGTGGAGTGACGCAAAGAATTGCATGGCGATATGCAATCAAGATGAATGATTGTCGCCTTTTTCAGATTTGTCTTCATCGCAAGATCTAGATTATTTTTTTGAGAAAGAGTACAGAATTCGGCTTATAGATACAACAAAACACCAACTCAGAAATGGGGTGGTGTTTTGTTTTTTGTTTTATGATTTATGGTAATAAATAATTTCCGCAATTCGCAAAATGCGCGATCACCCCACCCCTATCGCCCAATATTGCCTTTTGCATATTTTGGAATACTATATACACGGAAAATTCCATTCACGAGGTTTGGGTTAGTGTCAGGCAAAATACTTTGTCCCCTACTCACCTCAATCAGCACAACACGGCGAGAGCCAAACCACAATTGAATATGAAACCGCACACTATTAACCCAAAACTCCGCTATGCATGCATTGCTCGTGCAGAAATTGCTGCGAACCTAGCTCAAAAGAAAACTCGAACCAGCAGAGAAAATGCATGGAAAAACATCTGCCGCGACATTCGTCGAGGGCGCTCGACATTCGGAGACCCACAAAACCCTCTGCTCGACAAGCTCATCTTGTCTCTTGGGCAGAGCGTTTTGCACAAACCTGACTTACTTGGAAGCATAGTAGAGAGGGCCAAAAGAAATATTACCGCCCTGCAAGAAGCTGGCAACACCGTGGTCTTCGTCGTCGAATATGAAGAAAAAGGTGCGAGGCTCGCATATATCGGGCCGTACGGAGGTGAAAGTCTCGGAAATCTTATGCCCAGCAATCCAGGAACACGCTCAGAGTTTCTTATATTTGCTGGTATCACTTCCGGTGATGCGAATGCTGTTGAAACCTTTGTCGATAGCATCTTGCCCCGAAAACCAAAAAGTGCCGCGGAGTTGATGGCAATTCCGGGTAGCCCTGAACCAGCAGTCGAACTACCATTTCAAAAATTCGTCATGGTGGACACAGGCAAATTCATGTGCACAGATTCAGATGGACTATCTCCAGTGCAGGATGGGCCATGCCTAGTGGATCCAGAGCATGCTGAACAGTTGCGTCCAGCCCTGCTAGGCCTCGGATTACGTGATTTCGAAGTGTATATCTGGGGAAGCTGCTTATGCTGGGACGACTTATCCAAAAACGACCAGAACGGCTTAGTTATCAAAAACGTGCAGTCTGAACGGCTCCAGCAACGCCTCGGAGATATCCGCCTTGCATTACAGAGCCTCGGTTGGGGTCTGGAAACTGCCCCAGCATAAAGTAATTTGTGCACAAAAAATCAAAAAGGGCTCCGCATTTTGTTGCGGGGCCCTCTTTTTTTATACTTTATATTTTTTCAAACCACATTAACTAGACCCTCAAACTACTTCTGCTCTGTCTGAACAACGATATCGTCGATTGTACATACACCGCCGGCACATGCGAGCTCAGCTTTGACATCAGTCTGGTCTTGTCTTTCGTAGATGACGATTTTTGAGAAGTCTACATTTTCCCATCGCTTTGAGAGTTCTTCATATGTTTCTTTTGTGCAAGTCTCATACGGAGCTAGCTGATAGACATGATTTGATCTTGGGAGGAAAGAGAGTCCACCAGCATATTCCCAGTTCTTGTAAATCCAGTTTGCAACTTCGAGCCATTCATCATCACCGATAGAAACAGTTACTGAAGGATTGTGCTCTGTATAATTTAATTTTACATTTTTCCAGAATTCGAGCTGATCGATAGCTGTGAGGTCATCCTTGAAGATTGAATTCTTTGGAGCCTTTGCTGGGAAATCAATTACATATGTAGTTGCATTATCAGCGTTCTGCCCTACTTCTGGATGATATGGCACCTGCTGATCTTTGAGCATTTTGAAAAGTGCATCAGTAGATGAGATACGAACTCGTCTGATGTAATATTCTGAATGTCTTGCATGCATACCAGATGAACAATCCACTGTCTGAGAAAGGTTTCCTGATGGCTTCACCGTTGTGATAGCAGCTGATGCGTTGATACCGAATCTTTTAGCATACAATTTATTGACCCTGATTGCTTCTTCGCGGAGAGCTCGGAGTACTTCAGGCTTTCGAGCATTTGGTGAATCCCACATACCTGTGATAGATACTCCAAGGAGGGCTTCTTCTTCACAGTTCTTTTTCCATTCTGGAGAAAGATACATGAAATCTGTAAATGTCGCTTGGTATGTACCGATAATTGTTGCGATGCGGATTTTTCTCTTGAGTGATTCGAGTGTGTCTTCGTGACGAGCAACTACTTCTGTGAGGTTACAGAATTGTTTTGGTCGAAGGATAATTTCTCCACAAGGGTTTGTACCGAACTTATCCATAAATCCTTCTGAGATTTTTAGTCGTCTCTCTGGAAGCTGAACAGAAAGTCCGCCTCGGTTGAAGATCCCTCTTTCTCCTGAACCTGATTTCATAAGGGCTACCCATTCCTCCATAAACTGTTCGAGTGAAGGTTTCTGAGTGTATACCGCAGAGTTATTTGCGAGAGCTCGCTGTGGCTCTGACATCCAGAACTGACCCTTCTTTGAGTCTCGGATACCTCCATCATTGAGATCAGAAAGTGAGATAAGAGCTGTTCGTCTTACACCACCTGAAACAACACCCATACCGATCTGACAAATAATATCGTGCACATCGAGGTTTGAAAGGTGCTGACCTTGTCTTGAGAGAATCTTTGCGCGTGTGAAATCGTGGATTTGTTTGAGTGGGTCTGGACCTGAACTCTTTCCTCCTGTTGTCTTGAGGCGTGCTCCTGCTGGTCTTAGTTTTGAATAATCAAATCGTACATCGATACCGTTGAAAAGTTGCTCCATACCATATGACATAGAATCTGACCATCCCTCTCGACTATCTTCGATGACATAGTCCACAACTTTACCAGTCTGATTTTTGATCTGTGGCAAAGCCTGTGCACTGTAACTTTCAGCAGAAAAACCTACACCTGTACCTGACATAGAAAGGAACATGATTTCTGCAAAATCCTGGAATGACTGAGGTGCGGTAAATGAACAGTTGTATGCACATGCATGGTTGCGTCTTGCTGCAGGACCAGCGAATTGCAAAAGTCTCATTGATGGCATTGCTTCATGTTTGAAAATACCCTCTCGAACTTCTGAATATTCTTTTTCTGTAAGCTTATTGCCGAGATTTTCTCGCATGAAATCAACATATCTTGCAACTGTCTCTGTCCAAGTTTCGCGTCGGCCCTCTTCTTCAATCCATCTTGAATATGTTCGATAGTAAATAAATTCTCCGAGTGAGTTTCGGAATGCTTTTTTACTTTCTTCGGCAAGTGCTCGAACTTTTTCTGGGACCTCAATACTTCGCTCTCGAAGCTTGGCATGTTCTGCTCGGTATAGAATGTATGCCTTTGCAG
Organism: uncultured Candidatus Saccharibacteria bacterium; assembly: GCA_964627085.1. GTDB lineage: Bacteria > Patescibacteriota > Minisyncoccia > Phycocordibacterales > CAIZLB01 > DALYDD01. The sequence continues at coordinate 53,900 of CAZVIP010000003.1, forward strand.
TTTTTGCATATTCACCCAAGATGAGTGCTTGCTCGATTTCATCTTGTATACCCTCTACTGTTGGAATAAAATTTTTGTATTTCTTAGAAATTCGTACAAGGTCAGCATATACATTGTTTGCGACAATTTCTGCCTCTCGAAGTGAACCCTCACCTGTTGAAAGCATTGCTTTGTAGATTGCATTTACTGCGCGGTCGAGATCAAAGTCGACAATCATACCATTTCGTTTCACTACTTTTTTAATCAAAAAGTTTTTCTTCTTTTCAACTTTTGAAGCGTGATCGATAGTGCTTGAGACAGTCTGTGTTTCTGGTTTTTCTGAAACCTTAGTCTGTGGAGCCTTTTTTGCTACTACAGTTTTTTTGATTTCAACTTTGTTTTTGTCGCTTTTTTTATTGTTTGATCGAGCCATGGATTTGTACGGATTTTCTAATTAAATAATATTTCAACAAAGTATCGAGGGACTCCTAGAGAGCGCATGGGTATATATGCGCTAACTGGGTAGAGATAGATGCTTTGTATGCACATAATTTTACTCTCTTTCTCGGAAAAGGGGCTGTGGATATCCTCAAATTTTGCTCAAATAAAGTGTCATGAAATACCTAGCCGAGGTTGTAAATATCAGTGTTCTAGGAGGGCTTAAATTTTAGGTGAAAAGAGACTCTTTATCCAAAATTATTTTATTTTGAAAATATCTTCGGGATATCACTCAGTAAATCACCGACTTTTAGGTTATTTTCAGCAGCGGCCCCAGCAGGGATCTCGATAACATATCGAGAAAGTTCAGGTGCCTGATATGTTGTTGGATATGAATCAGGCCTTGCTCCAGAGACTATATATGTGACCTTGCCTGCGGAATTAACCCAGATCATATCGATATCAAATGACATATCTTTCATCCAAAATGGATAGTAGTTGTCTTTTTGGAAGGCAAATATCATTCCATTGTTTTTCTCAAGACCTGTGCGGTAGCTAAGGCCGAGCTCTTGCAGTTCGTGTGAATCTGCAATCTGCATATCAAACTGACTGTCACCTAGAGCAAACCTTGTCTTTTTGTACTGACTTTGGAAGTAGCCCGATTTAACTTTTTCTTCAGTAGTGAGACTGTTTGCAGGAAGCGCCACTGAGCGAGTGTCCTCAGTTATATATGTATGCAAGGCAATTCTCACGGCACGATAAGTTATATAACAGACTGACACAAAAAGAATGAAACAAAGCGTCATTAGCATGACTCTTCTTTTATATATATTTTCCTTATTTTTCATCACTTAGTAGATTAGTTTGAAGGATTACTTCACTAGTGAACGACCGATTTGTTCTACTTTTTTGAGAAAAGCTTCTTTGTCCCCTTCAGATCTCCAGGTCTTTTTGTCGAGCACTTTGAATGCACGAGTTTTCATTCCACAGTAGCCGATGATTGCGAATTGCCAGATTAGGCGAAACGGCTGAGCCATGAGTGTGTATAAAAACATCGATCCATCACATGTGATAAAGACTGATGCAGTCTTCCCTTTGAGGAGCCCAACTAATTTTCCATTCACATACTGAAAGGCAAAATGTGCAGAAATATTTTGATCAAGGAAGTTCTTCATAATCGCCGGTGCACCGAGCCACCAAAGCGGATGAATAAATACAAGTTCATCTGCCGAAGATATTTTTGCCTGGATTGCAGTTCGGGCCGCATCCGGTGCAATGTCTCGAGGTGTTTCAAAAGTAAGGAAGGGTTGTTTCAAATCTGTTTTGTAAAGGTCAAGTATTTCTGCAGTACCCCCAGCACTCTCAAGCCCCAGCTTATACCTCTCTGCAATCTTATGTGTAAATCCAAGAGAGCTCGGATGAGCAGTGATGATAAGGGCGTGCTTTGTTTTCTTGATTTCAGTGTTTGTATTTTCCATATTGTTAGATTATACATGAAAAAACACCCCACATACATTAGCGTGTGGAGTGTTTTTCTTTTAGCTTATTTATGCGCACCGAGACATAAAGTCATAAATGCTATGCAAATAAACCTAACTAACAAGTACTCGTCTTTGAAGATTAAGCCTTGAAATTTCGCTTGACGTCTCGTGCAATTGATTTTGCATCTTCACCCAAAGTGACAAAGAGCCACATACCAATAACTGATCCAACGATTGGACCAATAACTGTAGCCCAAGATGTCAGACTAAGACCAAATGCAACCGCCGGGTTAAGCACTGCAGAGTCACCACTGTTACCAAGGAGTAGCATTGATGCAACAAGACCGAGGAAAAGTGAAAGACCAACAACAAATCCAGATGCAGCTGATTCAACCTTCTTGAAAGCAACACTAGCCACACCGTATGAGAAGATAATCATACCCAAGACTTCTGCAAGGAATAGTTTCCATGACCAAACAGATTCTACGGCTGTAGGAGATGCGATCTTTGAATAATACAAAACACCAACAGCAACTGATGCACCGGCAAGCTGAGCGACGATATAGTAAAGCGCTCGAAGTGGTGTGATTTTGTTTACTGAAAGCGCACCGAGAGTGATAGCTGGGTTAATATGTGCACCGCTCACATGTCCAAAACCATACACAACGTACATAAGTACGAATGCAGCCATAACAGCTCCAATCCATGGACCAAGGGTAGCACCCATGATGAGGACGAGAGTAAGTAAACATGTTCCGATCGCTTCTGCAATATAAGATTTCATAGATTAAATTGTTATCAAAAAGATATAAATAATGGTAATGGCTAAAGTATAGCACCTTTTTTGGCTTGTTTTAATAAATATACACTCTTGCCAAGACTGTTTTTGTGTTTTTCAAATATGACACCTTCTGTTTGTAGGAGCTCAATCTTTTTGGCGATGTCTCTTTTCCCTATAAATGTATACTCTCCCACCTCACCATTTGTCCGAATAATGCGGTGGCATGGGATGATAATTGGCTTCTTATTTTTTCCGACAATTGTCGCAATGGCGCGGATTGCTCCAGGAAACCCTGTTCGCTTAGCCAGTTCACGATATGAAATAACCGAGCCCCTGCTGACTTTTTTTATTTCTGCATATATTTGTTCGGGGTCGATTTTTGTTTTAGTCATTTTTTTGTTGTTTCTGTTGTTTTGTTTTTTTGCAAATCTATTTTTTTTGCGTATCAATGCCGTCGCAAATCACATATTCCCCATTTTATTTTAAATGCTAGAATAGCGCCATAGACGAAAAACACCAGGTGTCTCATGTGTCTTGTGTGTCTTGTGTACCTTGTGTGTCTTGTGTAAACTTTTTTTAGACAAGAAAATCAATGAGATAGGATCAAAATAAAGAAATTACCAACATGCTCGAAACCCACATTAAATCTATAGAAAATTCCTGGAAAAAGATTTTTGATGAATTCTTTATGACGAATTCAGGTTTAGATATTTTGAAAAATTTTGATAAAGAGATGGCCGTCGCACCCGAATCCACCCATCCAGCAAAAGAGTTTATTTTTCACGCCTTTAACCTCTGTCCTTTGCAAAAGACGAAAGTCATTATTCTCGGACAAGATCCATATCACGGCGAAGACCAAGCCATAGGTTTATCTTTTGCCGTACCCAATCACACAAAAATTCCGCCATCACTTCAAAATATATTTAAAGAAATTGAAAATGATTTGCAGGTTGAGGTAGATAAAAAGAATGGCGACCTTTCTCGATGGGCAAACCAAGGTGTGCTTCTGCTAAATAGTGTTCTCTCAGTTCGCGGTGGATTACCTGGATCACATTCACATATTGGATGGGAACATTTTACAGATTACATAATCAAATATCTGAGCGATCACACATCAGGGCTCGTCTTTTTGCTCTGGGGAAATTTTGCTAAAAAGAAAAAGTCGTTAATTGATGAGACAAAACATCTTGTACTAGAATCCGCGCACCCTTCACCACTATCCGCACATGGCAAAGAAGGTTTTTTCGGTAACCACCATTTTTCAAAGGCAAATAACTATTTGAAAGACATTGGTGCGAGTGAGATTGACTGGAAATAATCTGTGAGGATGAAACTAAGCAACTATATTTTTTTTGAATAGACTCAGACTTATTAATTCATACATGAATGCTATCAAATTACTTTTCTGTCTTATGGTGTTTTTTCATCTCCCTGCATGAGTTCTTTATCACAGCCTTAAGTACCATGAGATCAACATCCTCAATGCTTTTTATTGCTAAGCATGATTTTCCAGATAACTTGTACTTACCTAACTTTTCAATATCTTGTCTATACATTTCCCAGCCCATCATGTTGTAAAGTGTAAAACCACCAGATGAGACAGCAAATCCTGTTATGAGATATGTGTGCTCACCACCCTTACTATCTAAATAATGATATTTCCCAAAACCAAAAATCTTATTCCACATCACACAGGATGAGCCTGAAGCTTTTGAGTGCAGATCAACCAAAACCGATGCTTCGTTTTGCAATTTCTCTTTCCCTTTAAAGTTATTTTTTATATATTTTTCAGAGCTAATTGCTGTCGGCTGAGTTTTATTAGTATATGACATGTGTGGATTGTATCTTGATTAATTTACCGAAGATATAATATAAAAGATTGATTACAATTTATTAATTCTTCTCAGCCACCTCCTTTAGTTTTTCGAGAGCCTTAGGCCATGTAGCAACAAAATATTCATAATATTCATCGGTTGCATCCATGTCTAATGTAAACAAAGTTGATCCATCTCTTTCTTCAAAGGTGTAGTTCTCATAACTTGGTGCCCATTTTTTAACCTCTTCACTTGTTGTGTCTTCGATACTATTACTTACATAACCATTATGTTTAATTGAAATATATTTAAATTGAATATTATCTGCTATCTCACTAACCATACCTCCTTCACCATTAGACTTTGGGTCTAGACCAAGAAAAAGAATCTTAGAACCCTTGTTCCAATCACCTTTAAAATAAGAACCTGGACAAAAAGCCGATGTCCATTCCCTGTACTTATTTTCATCAGTGACAGCATCCCAAACTTTTTCTACGCTAGCATTAATCCTTATGCTTAAATTTATTTTTTTCATATTATTTTATTATGTTTATTTTGATTATTACTGAACGACTTTAATTTTTACTTTTGCGCTTATCAGTACTTATACCCAACACCTCTGCAATCTTCTCCATTTTTTTACCCCTTGCAAGATCGTCAACAAGTTTATCTAAGTACCGCACCTTTTTGGTCAATCGGTTATCGATCTCCTCAATCCTATAACCACATATCGACCCGGTTATATTTTTTGCATTTGGATTTAAATTGGCCTCTTCAAAAAAGCCCTTAAATGTAATCTTTTGATCAATTAATTCACCTACTCTTTTTTTATTAAAACCAGTCAACCACTCAATCACCTGACACAACTCTTCCTTTGTTCTACCCTTCTTTTCAACCTTTTCCACATAGCACGGATAAACAGAGGCAAAAACCATCTTAGCCATTCTATCGTTATGTTCCTTTGTAATTTTCATATCTTACTTTTACCCAGTATTGTATCTGGATTATAGAGTTATTATGTAATAATTTTCTCATATTCCACGAAAACTTGTCTACAAAACTATTTTATCATTTTATTTTGCGGAGAGAGGGAGATTCGAACTCCCGGTACCCTTTCGAATACGCCACCTTTCCAAGGTGGTACATTAGACCGCTCTGCCATCTCTCCAATATATTTGATTTCACCCCTGTTTTGTTGCGCAGGCAAATATTCGTACATCTGCATTTTATACACCAAAACACATTAAGTTTATATCACATTTTTCTATAATTTTACTAAAGGAAAAATTAATGTTTATTTGATACTCTTTTTCCATAAATTTAATGTGGCCTATTGTATATTCTGCATATGCGATCTGGAGCAGAGAAAAATACTGTAAATCAAAAAGACAGAAGCATATATGCGTTCGGTCATCCCGGGTGTATTTGTTCTGCAACACCGAGAGCGAATGTAGATAAGCCAATTTTTATTTCTGCACTTGAATCACTTTCACACCTCAGAACACTTGCGTATAGAAAGTTTGGATTAGGGCATGATTGTGAGAGTTATCTGGTAAGCGTTAATCACATGCGAAACTGTTGCCTATTTTTATCGCAGATATCAGCTGACGGGACCATAAATTATTACAATCGAAATTCTCAATTTTCTGAGTTGTATCCAGATGATATCGACGACACATTCACCTGTCTTCATATTTTAAATACATATCCAGACAGCAACCTTTTACCACCCCGTACAGGTGGTTATATACACCCAGAACTTATCGCTCGGACAATTGAGGGTTTGGATAAGATCAGGTGTAGACCATCAGATATACTAGGAGATACTGGATCTTGCCCGACCACAGATGATGGTATCTTATTTAATACTTGGTATAGCCACCTACCCCAATTCAAATCAATTGACATTACAGCCCAAACTTCAGTAATTGCATTTTTTGATAGTGTAGGTTTTGACTGCACAAGACTTAAAGACATAGTCAACGAAGCTTTCATCCAGAGAATTCAATACGCAACATATTTTGAAGATACACTCTGCCAATTTTCTGAATTCTATCAATCACCTTTTTTGCCTATATATTTATTTAGTAGATCAAAACTAAGTGGTGATCAGCTAGAGTGTTTTGTCACATCAACATCAGCGCTATTACAGAAAAGTTTTTTCAGGCAGAACAATATTTCTTGTCACGCTTCAAGCGTGGGAAGCTGGACCAAAATAGACACACTTCTCCTTGTGTGTGCAATAAATTATCAATTACATAGCTTTCTTTCATCAAACAATACAGACCCGGACGTACTATTAGGTGCGGGGTGTAATCAGAGCACTCGCCTTATTTATGAAATACATAAAATCAAACATATACTCAAGTATTTTGCAGGACAAAATCAAAGCAAAATTTCATATTTAAAAGGATTGAATCCTACCAGATACCCGCTCTATATTGAGAGACAATCCGTGGAAGTAACAACATATGCACATAGCGAAACTTTTATAAAGAATATTGCAAGAGAAGCAATACTTGGGTCAAGACAAATTCTTTCTAAGTACAACAAGTCGAGTCACCTTGTGGACATTTCCACCCCGAGCTACACCTACAAGGATCTAAACTCAATTACTCTCACCGATATTTGCACGGATGAAATACATCTTTGTCTTTTTGAATATATTGAAAAGTTTACCGCAGATGAAAAAACATATATTCAATCTTTAATCAGTGACCTCACAAATTCAACTGACTTTCAGATTGCAAAAGACATCTTTAATTCCAAATTTAGTCAGGTTATCACTTGTGCAAATAAAATCGGGGGAGAAGCAGGAAGGCATATTTTTTATTTATATTCTGGAGTTTCAGAGTGGGTCACATATAGACCAGTACATCTATTATCAAATCATTTACTCGGGATTATTGGTTTTTATCTATATGACAAAATAATCGACAAAGAGTTAAGTGTTACATATCTCCCTATATCAAAATATTGCATTCAAGTATTTGAAGAATGGCTTTGCGATATTTTCTTGTTAATTAATACAGACATGAAACTGTCCATATCTCACATACTCTATCTCATGAATATTTCATACCTTGAAGAAGTGCAAGGTAGACCAATTCCGATCAAAAATATTCACCACAAGTCTATTTGTAGCTCTATTCTGGCACTTATCGTATACCCAAAATACGCAAATCAAACCATCTCATATTTTGAACACCTACAATGCGCAAGACAAATCTGTGATGATCACAAAGACTTTGACTCAGATTTCAAGACTGGAAAATCAACATCGATGACTCATTTCTTGCGAAATGTAAAAAACCAAAACAAAGAAAAAATAACAAGACAAAACAGCGACAATCTCATCCTTGGGCCAATACCAAAATTAGACGAAGAGAAAGTTTACACTTACCTTACGAACAAGTGCGCCAAGACCATAGAATGTGTAGCGTACACACAAGACATAAAACTTAGACACATCTACACAAAGTACATAGAAAATCTTTGTGAAAAAATAGACAAAACAAAAATGGAGCAGAAAATACTTTCTAAACTACGAGATACCGCAGGGACACAGGGCACTCTCCCGCCTTAATTATCTCCCACTAAACGCCTCTGCGAGTGGCTTGCCATTCAAGAATACCGCAACAGTAGATGGTGCGTATACAGCATCAAGTGTTTTTTGGATCTGTGCGACAACTCGTGGACCATCACACACCCCGCCGATTTTTGGTGTGCCAACTAGTCTAACTTCGTACTGACCTGGAATATCTTTGATGGTCTTGATTGTAATTTTTGATCCAGCAAGAACATTGTATGGCTGTGTTGCTTTTGATGGATTCAATTTCTCTAGACCTTCAAACACTGTATTGTCAAAAAGCTGTCCAAGAACATATGTTGTTGCATCTGCTTTTGTTGTTGCAAAAAGATCACCTACTGGAATTTCATACGCAACAACAGCGTCGCCACAACCAATACTCTGCGGATCAGTTGTATTACTTCCAAACTTTTCTAAATCAATATAGTAAAGACTTGCTTTTGAAAGAGGTGCATCGAATACTTTTGCAGGATCTGGAACATCTTGCATTACAGCCTTATCAACATACTGTTTCGGGTTAGAATCTGATGATCTGATAAGGAACACGAATGCGAAGATCGCCATTATTCCAACAACAAAAGCGGTAGTAAAAATCCTTCTATTTGATGTAGGGATTTTTGAGATTGGATTCTGATTTGAATTTGGGTTTTGATTTGTCATTGTTTAAGTTTTAGGCTTTTGTCTAAATTGTGTAAAGCTTTATATTACCCCTATATTTTACTATTTTTATTGATTTTACTCAAACATGCAGGATGCTCAGCAATCCGTAGACATTCTCCAAACCCCATTCAGACATAGTTACCTGATAAGCCCTTGGCAGACTTCGGGATTGTTGCACAGGAACTATTTTACACTTGATCTAAGCATTGCGATCCTCTCCTCTGCCGGTGGATGTGTCATAAAAAGGGCGTGAATACCTTTACCAGCAAGACCACCAAATGGATTTGAAATATAAAGGTGTGCAGTCGCGTCTCGTGCCGTCTCCATCGGCTCAGCATGTGTTGATATTTTCTCAAGTGCCTTTGCGAGCCCTTCTGGATTTCTTGTTAAAAGAGCAGCGCTTGCATCTGCAAGAAACTCACGTTTGCGTGAAATAGCAAGGCGAATCAATAAACCCGCAAGCGGCGCAAGTAAGATGAGTATAAAACCTATAATTATAGAGACACCACCCCTATTATCCTGACCATCCCTCGCACCAAAACCACCAAATAGCGCAGAGCGCAAAAAGATATCAGATGCAATAGAAAGAAACCCTGCAAGGACAACTGCAATTGTTGAGATTAAAATATCCTTATTTCCGATATGAGATAGCTCATGTGCAAGTACACCCTCTAATTCTGATCTATCTAATATTCGAAGGAGTCCTGTAGTCACCGCAATTGCACTATGATTTTTATTTCTACCAGTTGCGAAAGCATTCGGCACCTGATCTTGGACCAGATACAAACGTGGCACAGGAAGGCCTGCGGTAATACACAAGTTCTCAACCATTCTACGGAGCTCAATATATTCAGGGTCTTGTGGACCAATTTCCACTGCCTTTGCCATTTTGAGAGCAACAGTATCAGAATACCAATAGCTAAAAAAGTTCAATACCACACTAAAGACTACCGCCCCATATAATATCGATCGGCTATTGAAATAAAAACTCAAAAACCAACCAACAGCAATAATAAGCGAAAACAGGAAGACCATGAGAAACAGTGTCTTTGTATTATTAGATTCCTGGTGTGTGTATAGTGTTGCCATAAATACGCAATTATTAACTCTGGTTACTTGCTAGAATTTTACCTCCACTGGATTTTGCACTGCAGTTTTTTCAGCTTCTGGAATTTCAAAAAATGACATTTTGGTGAAATGAAACATGCCAGCAATGACATTAGATGGAAATGTGTCGATTGAAATATTTAATTCACGAACATTACTATTGTAAAAACGTCGTGCTGCCTGAATTTTGTTTTCGGTATCAGATAATTCACGCTGCAATTCCAAGAAGTTTTGATTTGCCTTGAGATCAGGATATGCCTCAGAGAGTGCAAAGATAGATTTGAGTGACTGACTAATACTGTCTTCTTTTTTGGCACGGTCTTCGATTGATGCATGTTCATCGATGGCGTTTATTGCCTGATTTCTCGCCGAGACCACAGCATCAAGTGTGCTTGCCTCATGGGTCGCATAACCTTTAACAGTATTCACGAGGTTTGGAATAAGATCGTATCTGCGCTTGAGTTGGATATCAATATCGGCCCATGCCTCTTTTGCCCTATTGATATTCTTAATAAACCCATTATAAAGACCGATAAAACCCAGAACGAAAGCCAAGACGATGATTGTAACAATAATTAACATATGACTATAATTATACCCCTACTAAATAATGTGTATACCCCGAAGAGTATAGCGGTGTTTTGTGGGGCAATATATGCACCGCCACCTTTTAACCTACAAAATGTCAGTTTGCACATATTAATACGCACAAAATTCCATTAAATTTCACATAATCAACCACCAGTTGGTTATGATTTACCAGGCTCGATTATTTGTCTGAGGCCGTATCTTTGCTCTCACTTTCACTATGAGCCGCTGTGATTTCCTCCGCTGTATGAGTCTTTCGAACATCTTTAATCATAAGCAGGATAAAGAGCACCTCAAGCGGAACGATAACAAAATTTGAACCAATAAATGGAATCAGGAATGCAACGAGACCAATGACAGTGGCAAATGTTCTTGAATAGAGACCAATTGAGTATGCAGTTTTGAATGGCTGTGGTTTTTTGAGTAATCTGAAGATAAGCCAAGCTGCGAAACCATAGAGCAATGATGCGAAGAGTGCACCAATATAGAGTGTTGCGAGCAAGAAGAAAAAGGCAATGAACGGCAAGAAGCGAGCAAAGTCTTTTATCCATGCTGTTTTTTCCAGTAACCACTTTTCATCAATGACAAGGTCGAGATCCTTCATGTCTTTGAATTGCGTAATAGTAATTCTACCTGTATCCCCTTTGAAAATAATACCGTCTGCAGTCACAAGTACGAATGTATCTTTTTTCTCAAGATCTGCAGGTGTTGTAGAAGCAGTCACATCAAGGACGAGCAAATTCTTTATACCAAGCACACTTACAGGTACAGCAGATGCGATAGTCGATGTTGATGTGATGCCTGGGTTAGCTTGCCCCTCGTTTGTGCTAATGACCTGATTTGTTGTATCAACAATTGACTGTTTGATACGCACACTTCTTTCATCTTGTGGCAAAGGCACGACAATTGGATTTGAGTTTGTTTCCAACCTACCGTCTTTGACTAAGACTTCTGCACCTTTTGGTAAAATATTTTGTGCGAGATTATCAATTGCTGGTAAAACCTGTGCGATATTTATTGATAATAATATTGTGAGAAAGAGCGCTGCAATAATTTGTAATTTAAAAACAAAACCGAAGCCTATCTTTTTTTCACCTCGAATTACACTGAGGTAAAAATCCTTTTTGGTGAGCGAATTAATTAGTGTGTGGAAAAATTTCATCATTTGCCTATTTTAACATACTATTAAAGGATATGAGTAGAAAACCAGTACTAGCAATATGTCTTGTCGGCCTTTTATCAGTAGGCGCGCTTAGTGCACTTTGTATTTCCAAGGCAGTCTTTTCGGCACAGGAAATGACCGGGACAAGTTCTGCTCTCGCACCAGACATACAAGATAGCAACCTTCTCTCACCTACACCTTCTGCCTCTTCCACTTTTTCACTTCTATTTTTTGGAGACATGATGTTCGATAGAGGTGTGCGCACACAAATCAAGAAAATCGGCGAAGATACTGTTTTCAAAGACTTTACCAAGAAACTCGCGAGTCAATATGATCTCACTATCGCGAACCTCGAAGGACCTGTCACAAACTCAAAATCAAAGTTGGTAAATTCTGCAGGTAAAGCAATCCCTGGTTTTACATTTACATTTCCAACATCAACCGCAACTCTTTTGCGAGATAGCGGTGTCGACATAGTGAGTCTCGCAAATAATCATACTCAGAATTTTGGACAAAGCGGTCTCAAGGAAACCGCCTTATGGCTTGATAAAGCTAATGTGAATTTTTTTGGTAATCCGACAAATACAAATCTAGTGAATATAAATTCCGCGAGTGTGAATTCTACGAGCACAAATTCCGTGGGTGCAAACACAAACCTCACTGGCACCAACTCCGGGATTAATTCAATTTCAAAAAGGCAGTGTTATAACCAAGACGCAATTTGTATCACATTTATCGGTTGGCATGAATTTGCATATCAAAACAATGCTGAAGTCATCAAAGAAATCAAACGAGCCAAAAACGAAATTACTGACATCACTGGTAAACACAGACAATCAGATCTTATCATTGTCCTGCCACATTGGGGTATTGAATATAAAAACAATCCAAGCAAAAACCAAATCACCCTCGCCTATACCTGGATTGATGCAGGTGCTGATATGGTCGTCGGATCACACCCTCATGTCATACAACCCATTGAAATGTATAAAGATAAATTGATTTTTTATTCACTTGGAAATTATATATTTGATCAATATTTTTCTTTTGATACCACTCACGGTCTCGCTGTTGGCCTGACATATTCTTTGAATCCTTTGGAGAAAAACCCAGATGGACAACCCGTAGCACGTATAAAACTAAACTCAATCAAATTAATTCCAATCGAAATTACTGGTACAAAATTGCAGGAAATATCTGAGACAAATAAAAACACTATGCTAAAGAAATTGGAAAATATTTCGTCCTCTTTCCTCCCAAAAAACAAACTCGAACAGATAAAGAGTGGTGAAATCGGTTTTTAGTTTTAGTTTTAATTATTCAATCGAAAAAGAGCGCAATGCCTTGTCAGCATTACCAATAAATGTTTGCACATCACGATCGGTATCAGCAATTGGACCCGTACTTGAAATAAAAGCAGAAAAAGCATAATAGATTTTTGTGCCGGCTCGATAAAAATAGATACGTCCTTTTGCCACCATTTCTGAATTTGAATAACCATCATAATCGACAATGAACCCAGCGAGTGCATGCGGATATGATAATTTTTGAGTTTTTGTGTTTTTGATTTCTATATCTTTTTGACTCAAAGCCTTGAGCGCAACAGACACTGCTGTATCTTCAGAATATGATTCAATCTCCTCTTCGGTACTACCCAGCGATGTGAATGTATCTTTTGCAATTGCGATATACCCCACTCGTGCAGGACTATCGGCAGAACCACCGACAGTACCACTTGCAATATATTCAGATGAAAACACTGGAACAAAGCTTGGAATATTTTTTGGATCAACCATTGTCCAAGATTTTGGATATGAAAAACTAATATTATTTTTGATATCGATAAATGTTGCATCCTCACCCTTTTTTGTCTCCGTAATCTGAACTGCTTGGGTATTAAATAGTTTTGGGCTCTTTACTATTTGAATAGTGAAAAAGAGCGCAGCCACAATCACAATAATCACCACACCAATGAGCAATGTTTTCATACTGAATATGATACTGCGGATTTTTGTTATTGTCATATTTTTTCAATCCACTTTCAAAATACAGTGGAAAAAATATAATAGAAATTAGAGATAAGAAAAAGGTCCGCCGATCATGCAATTACACATGATGGCGGACCCTCGTTTTTTTGGCGATTTCTTAACATTTTTCAGCTACTCGCCTACATTGCACAGAGTCTAAGCCTGGTAACCAAAAGGATTCAAACCTTGTGCCAGGGATGCTCCGTAACCATAGACCTCAAGAATTTGCCGATGTAGTTCAGGGCTATTTGGGTCACCTGTCCATTTACGAAACAGGTCCTTATCGAGCCTTCCGGCGCCAGACAATTGTTTAAGGCGCAGAGAATCTAGATCAACACAATCACCAACCTTGAGCCAGTTTGTAGGAATTGAAATACTGGCTAGCTCCGGAGACCAAATTCCAGCGCGTCCGCATTCGATCTTGAAGTCGATGAGGTTCATACCTTGGCTCGCAAACAGTTTTTTCAGTGAACGGAAAGCACTGAAGGTTATATCCCGTAACTTGCCCACAAATTCTGCAAAATGTTCAGGGTGCTCAATTGGCTGATAACCAAGGAAAGCACCTTCTGCACCCATTGGTTTTTGAGGGTCATAAAGGAGACCATGATTGCCAACAGCGTCGAACCTGAGCATAGGATCATGCCTTGCATCATCCTTAATGAAGATTTCGAATGGGTATGGGTTGAGTTCCCGCCCTTCTTCTACACCTGGATTACGACGAAGGTATGAACCAAACGCTAACGCTCGCATCACGAGCTCGTATTTCTCCATCTCCGCCAAATTCATCAGATAGACATCACCTCTCGCGGCAATACCACGCACTGAAACATCAACAGTGAGACTTGGTGACGCGTCTGGAACAGAAGCTTGACGCTTTCCGAGGACAATGCCCAGGTGCTCATGTTCCAAAACCTCATCCTTATCCACGAAATGTGTTGGGACATTATCGCGCTCCAGATGTCTGAATAGTGCGACTGTAGTTGTGGTTTTCAAGCAGCCGAGTCCAGTGATGACAGTGCTTTTTGCGCCGTCACCAGCGGTCAAAGTGTCTTTGGTCTGGACAAGAACAAGGCTTTTACCTTCGATGATTGGTTTACCGTCTGGACCTACAAATTTATAGACCCTTTTGGTTTTTCCTTCGATGAGGAGTGGAAATGGAAGTGCTGGTTCATCAGAACCTGTGGCCGCCGAAGCGGAAGTTACTGTGTTATCACTCATAATTTAGAATGCCATGTTATGGCTTGTTTTTGGTTGTATTTGCTGATTTCGACCCAATTATTACCGGTTTGGCAATAAAAGGTCTTTTTTTGTGGAATTTGGGTTACCCCGAGAATTTGCAGGAAACTTTTTGAATTTGATATCTCAAAGATCTGCAACTGGGAGGAATAGTACAGATAAGCCACGTCTTGGGCAAGCTTTGCCTATAAATAACCCTATTTCACATAAATATTAACAGATATACACGTCCTATATTGCAAAAAAAACTGAATATGCTAATCTAATACCGATGGATATTATCTCTACACTCCCAGTGATTCAGATCATACTTGCTGTACTCCTTACAGTGAGCGTACTACTTCAGCAGTCAGATGCTGGGGCTGGTGGCGCATTTGGTGGCAGCGATTCTGTTTCAACCTGGAAGACACGCAGAGGCTTCGAAAAGTTTTTATTTTTCTTTACGATTGTTGTCGCAATACTATTTGTTGCTTCAGCTATCGTTGCGCTTCGAATTGGTTAATTAAATTGGTTGGTTTTTAGATTTGGAAAAAAGACAGATATTCTTATCTCACGGTGTTACCCACGCCAGTATTCCAAAAAACCTCTATATATATACAGAATATACAGTTTGATTGTCCCCCTGCTCTCTTTTGCACTAAATGTATACCAAAAGATTACGTACAGTTCAGTAGAAAAGAAATAATATCTCTCGCTCTATTTATTTACGTATTATTTTCGTCTCGTGAACACATTCAAATCATTTAGACCTAGTGAAAAACTCGCTGTACTCATTACAGCAGGAATCTTTCTCCTCAGTGCATTTGCAGTATACAAAACCGCACAATACACATATGGTTCAGAAACCCCAAAAAATGGTGGCTCTCTCACAGAGGGTGTTATTGGGTATGCGAGATTTATTAACCCACTCCTCGCCTCAACTGATGCGGACAAAGATTTAACTACGCTCATCTACTCTGGGCTCCTCAAAGTAAATGATAAAGGAGAACTTGCACCGGATCTCGCTGAATCATGGAGCATATCTCCTGATGGCCTTACGTATACAGTAAACATCAAACCATCAGCAACTTTTCACGATGGTGAACCAGTCACAGCAGATGATATTGAATTCACAATACAAAAAGCTATTAACCCAGCAGTCAAAAGCACACAAGCATCAAACTGGACTGGTATTGCGGTGACAAAAGTAAATCCATACCAACTTACGTTCACACTCAAAAAACCATATTCACCTTTTGCAGAGAACCTTACACTTGGCATACTTCCAAAACATATTTGGGAATCTGTAAGTGATGAAGCTTTTGATGTTAGTACGTATAACAAAGAACCAATTGGATCAGGTCCATATAAAATCAAAAAGACAAAGCAAGATCGAAGTGGTCTTTATGAATATTATGAACTCACTCCTTTTTCAGGATATACACTCGGTGCGCCATTTATTGAAAAATTCTCTCTCAAATTTTATAAAAATGAAGATGATTTAATTTCTGCATTCAAGGATAATGACATTGATTTGATTGGCGGTCTTTCACCAGAATATGCATCATCAAGTCTAAGTAATGCCAAAATGATTAATAGCGCAACTCTTCCAAGAACTTTTGCCCTATTCTTCAATCAAAACGTAGACCCTGTACTTATCAATAAAGAAGTGCGCAAGGCTCTCGATATCAGTGTTGATAGAAATCAGTTGATTTCACTTGTACTTAAAAATTACGGAGTACCGAGCAATTCCCCTCTTCCAACATACTTACACAACCTTGCAATACAAGCCTTTGCATCTTCAAGTGCATCTGCCGCCATCGCAGGTTCTGCGACAAGTACAACAGAAAAAATGCTTGGGCAAAATCAGGATACAACCACAAACATTGATACTGCGAGAAAATTACTGGAATCAAATGGCTGGAAATTAAATACAAACATCGAAGGACTTGGCCTCCCTACTGATGCAATAGGTGTATACGAAAAAGTAAATGCCAAAAATGAAAAACTTACTTTTTCATTTACAATTACTACAGCAAATTCACCAGAGCTCAAACAAGTTGCAGAAGCTTTGCGAACACAATGGGCAAAGATTGGGGCAAATGTCAAAATAGAAATATACGAAAATAGCGATTTAACACAAAAAATTATTCGCCCAAGAAAGTACAGTGCGCTTTTGTTTGGACAAGAGACTGACAGAGACATGGATTTATATCCGTTCTGGCATTCATCACAGCGTGTTGACCCAGGGCTGAATATTGCGCTTTATGCAAATATCAAAGCTGACGAAGCACTTGAAAACACACGTGCCACAAACGATATTCAGAAGCAATTTTCTGCGAGAGTTCAATTTGAGAAAGAGATACAAAATGACATACCAGCAATCTTCCTCTTTTCTCCAGAATATATTTATGCATCCAACATACAAATCAAGAATATGAACATCGACACCATCACAGAGTCAAGAGAAAGATTAAGCAATATAAACTCATGGTATCTAAAGACAAAATTTATATGGAAAAAATCGAACAATTAATTATACGAAAAGCAAACAATATAGACACGAAAAAATTTTTACAAACAAATTAACAATAGTAACAAAAACATTATGAATTACAGAAACACAAACAATGCTCCATACGGTCAAAGAGACTCTCGCCCACAACAAGGCGGATATGGAAATAATTATGGACCACGAGGTGGTTCGGCACAAAGACCTGCCCCAAGACAAGGTGGCTATAACCCTGCTGGACCAAGACAAGATTCGAGACAAGGATACGGTGCGAGAAATAATGCACCTTCAAGACCATATTCGAATCAAGGTGGTAATCAAGGTGGCGGATATGACAATGCAAGACCTTATAACAACCAGAGACCTATGCATGGCACAGGAACAGTACGAAGAGAAACAGGTAAAGCTGATGCGGTTACCGAATTTAAACAACTCGTCAACCAAGCACTTCAAGCTGAGGGTAAGAGTCTTGAATCAATTTCAGGAAGTCAGACAAATAATTTTTCAGGACAAACTAATCAAACAAATATGAAATC
The DNA here is from genome assembly GCA_964627085.1 of uncultured Candidatus Saccharibacteria bacterium. GTDB lineage: Bacteria > Patescibacteriota > Minisyncoccia > Phycocordibacterales > CAIZLB01 > DALYDD01. Next base: position 71,789 of record CAZVIP010000003.1, read on the forward strand.
AAATCAAAATTTTACAAACTCTCCTTTTCCAAGCTCAAGCGAGGATGAATCGCTCGGCGAACGATTTGATCATGACGATGTTATGAGTGATGACCAAGTCATCCCACTAGAAATCGACAATGCAGACGAAGGTTACGCTGATACAACTCAGGGTGATTTTGAAAGTGATGCAGATGCAAACATGGCAACAAGCAGTCAGCCGGCAGGTGCACAGAAACGTGGCGGACAAGGTGGCGGTAAAAGTTCAAAGAACCGCATGCGCCCTCGCCCACTCGGTATCCCAAAGAAACACACAGCCATCCAGCAAAGTAATCCAAATATTCCAATCCCTCCAGTTCCAGCCGGATCAATTCGAATTATTCCACTTGGTGGAGTAGAAGAAATCGGTATGAATATGACAGTCATTGAAATTGGAAATGACATCATCGTTATTGATGCCGGATTTAAATTCAAGGATTCTGATACACCAGGAATCGACTATATCCTTCCAAACACAAAATATCTTGAGGAAAGAAAGGATAGAATTCGAGCCATGATTGTCACTCACGGTCACCTCGACCACATCGGTGCTCTCCCATTTATCATGGACAGAATCGGTACACCACCAATCTATACACGAAACCTTACTTCCCTCATGCTCAAGAAGCGTCAGGCAGAATTCCCACACACGAAGCCTTTTGAATATCGTGTCATGGAAGGTAATGAAAGAGTAAAAATCGGTGAATTGTCAGTACAATTTTTCGGTGTAAGTCACAGTATTCCAGACTCACTTGGTATCGCCATTGAGACACCTCATGGCTATGTCATGACTCCTGGAGACTTCAAACTCGATCACCGAGAAGGCGTTGTCTGCGAAGACGAAGAAAGAAACTATTCTATCTTTAATGGTAAGAACGTGCTCTGTTTTATTGGTGAATCAACAAACATCGAGAACCCAGGCTTTTCTACACCTGACTATATCGTTAATGAAAACCTTGAAGAAATTGTAAAAAATTCTACAGGAAGACTCATCATGGGTATGTTCTCTTCTCACGTAAACCGAATCGCACACGTTATTCACGCATGTGAAAAGCTTGGTAAAAAAGTGATCATTGAAGGACGTAGTATGAAAAACAATGTCGACATTACTATTCAGGCTGGTATTTTGAAAGTAGCAAAAAGCACATTCATCAACCCACAAGACATTGAACAGTATGCGCCCGACAGGATTGTTATCATTGCCACAGGTGCGCAGGGTGAAGAATTCGCTTTCCTCATGCGTATTTCAAATAATCAGTACAAGCACTTCAAGCTTACTGAGCGAGACACAGTTGTACTCTCTTCTTCTATTGTCCCAGGAAATGAAAAAGCGGTACAAAAACTCAAGGACAGTATTGCAAGACAAGGCGCAAGACTTATGCACTACCGAAGTTCAGATGTATATATCCACTCAACTGGTCACGGTAACCGTGGTGAAATTGAATGGCTACACCGAAAATTGCGAGCGAAGTTCTTCGTCCCAATTCACGGTAACCACTACATGCTCAAGCTTCATGCAGAGCTCGCACACCAACTCGGTATTCCAAAAGAAAATATCATCATCCCTGATGACGGTACTATCATGGAAATCGATACCACTGGTGAGAAGTTCACAAGACTTGCTGTAAAAGCACCTGACAACACTGTCATGGTTGACGGATTCACTATCGGTGATATCCAAGATGTTGTTATCCGCGATAGACAAATTCTTTCACAAGACGGAATCTATGTTGTCGTAGGTATCATCAACGCAAACACGGGACGACTCAAAAAATCTCCAGATATTATTTCTCGAGGATCTGTCTACTTGCGAGAATCACAAGAACTCCTCCGCGAGATTCGATTCTTGGTCAAGAACACAGTTGAACAAGTGACACGTGATCAGCACCCAGTAAACATTGATTATGTTAAAGACGTCGTCTCAGATGTGCTCGGACGATTCATCTTCCAGCAAACAGCTAAGCGACCGATTATTATCCCGGTGATGATATGTGTATAACATTTTATAAAAATATATTGACCTCCGGTGCAAAATCCGCAAAGTCGCTCAATATATTTTTATAAAATGAAAGAAGTGAAACAAGAAAGCGCCCTGCGGAATTGATTCCGCAGGGCGCTTTCTTGGTTAGGTTCATGCCCAGATTCCAGATATGAACCGTTGTGGATATATTGACAAAACACAATAAAAGGAGTATAATATTAGGCGTATAAGTACCTTGAAATTACAGCTTACTCAAGATATTTCTTTTGGGATTTTTGCAAATACACCCGCAAAAGATACTGACTATCTACCCCCTCACCCCTATCGTTACAGCCATATAGAGCCATATTACAGACCTGACAATATTGTCAGCAAGTGAACATGACATGATATGGAAATATGTGACTGTAACGATAAACCTGTGTGGGCTAAGTTTTCAGTAAACAACGGCCGTAATGAGCCTTACCCAAAATTAAATCATGAAATTAGGACAAATCCTCGCCAGACTATTCGCTTCGGAAGTTAAACCACAATCCATGGACCAACCGGAGATTCCAGAAAATGGAACCTTCGACCAATACTTGGGTATCTGGAACGCGACAAACTGGCGCCATAAACAGAGGAATGAACTTGCGGTCAAACTCGCAGAGTCAGTTACAACGACTGATGAAGCAGCAAGATTCCCAACAGAAATCCTTGCCAACACCAACGGCGCACGTGAAATTGTCTATAAATTTGAGATTGATCACATCGATGACTTCGATACTCTTCTCAAAATTCATAGGAACTACTCTGAGCCATCCCAAAGGCGTGAACTTGCCGGTGAAAAACTTACACCAATGCTCAATACAGCAAAGCGCTGCATTGCATATTGGTCAGGTGCCCACTGTCAAGGGGCTGTCTCATTAGATACGTGTGAAGAGTTGGTAAAGTTGTGTGCAACCACCGACGATTTTCGTTTATTAAATTGGAACATTAGCACCGAAAAAACCCAAGACGCAAAATTATTAGAAAACGCCATGATGCTTAAATGGACGAGGGCTGTTGAAAGTGAATTAGTATCGGCAGATACCACACAAGCTCTACACACCCTTGCAAGAAACGCACCTCATATTGAAGATCTTCAAAGGAAGATCCATGCAAAATGGTGTGAAGTTGCCTTGAAAGAGGTTCAGGCCTTAATCGGAAAAAAGCGCAACATTTTTTTGCTTAGACATCTGATCAAGTTTCTGAGGTCTTGCCCTTATGAATCTGAGGCTCGAGTAACAATTTATGGTGAAATCAATAACTTGATTGACCCCTTCATAACAAAGATCCAGTCACTCGACAGGCTCAAACGTTTGAAGAAGAGAATTGACGAGCCATCAGAAACCTTTACAAAGTTTCTGGCGCAGTGGAATAAACTTTCGCTAATTGAAGTGGAAAAAGCAACCACAATTGCGCAAGTAAAGATGGCTTATGACAGAGGTGATGCCGGTGCAAAAGAGGTGGCTATTAAGAAGATGCTACAGTTAGCGAGACACCCCGTCGACCTAACAGGTGTCTTTGACTCTGATCAAAACCAACCCGCATGCTGGAAATCAGCTTGCTGGTGGCGTCGTCTTGACCTTGCCAAAACCTCAACAGACCTAAACACCTTGTATGCCGAACTCGTGTCTTACGAGGAAGGCTACAAGGAAAAGCTTGACGCTATTACGCAAAAACGCCTAGACATGTTGTCATGAACCAACCCAAAAAATCCCTCACTATCACCCATGACTGCGACCCGATAACGGAAGCTGATGTGTGGATGCTTGAGGAACTAGGACGGGCGATAATCAGCTGTCATACAGCACTGTCGCTTGGACGAGAAGTTCGCTTTGTCCCTGATGGTTTAAAGGAGCTGCTTACAGGTGATACGCGCAAGCGTATTGCCGGAGAAGTTTCAGGTTGCAAACGCACCACTGCGTTTATCACCTACACAGGTCTTGGGGTTCAAGCTGTAATTCAGTTCAAAAAGGAAAAAACTATTGTGAAAGAAATTGCGATTTGTTTCGCACATGAAGCACAGCAGTTGCAAATCCTTTGGGGACTTTAGAAAGAAATTTCCGGTACCGATACGTAAATCGGTAGGATGAAAATCCGAAACCACCCGTCTTGGCGTTGTCCAAGGGGTGGTTTTTAAATTTAGGTATTTTTGATGTACGAAAAAATCATACCCTAAATACTGTATACTTATAGCTATATCAGTATTAATTATCGCTATAGATTAGCCATTCCACCAATTCTTATGGACCGATTTTATTCCAAGACAAATAAATTAAATACTGTGCTTTTGATTTTTGTTGCTGTACTTATTCTTTCTTTTCACTTTTTCTTCATCTATTTTGTGAACTCGACATATGTCACAGCCTTTGTCGGAGAAAAAGCTGTGAGTCTTATATATGCCATTGGAGCGATATTGAATATCTCTTTATTCCTGATGATTCCCCGAATGCTGCGGAAGAAAGGGATTATCTCGCTGACACTCACCTTCACATTTATTGAGGCCTTTTCGCTTATATTCCTCGCCTTCCCCTTGCATCCTGTGATTGCTATCTTGGCTTTTTTGCTTCATATGAGTGTAGCCAGTGCACTTATCTACTGCATGGATATTATTCTTGAAAAATACACTAAGCCAGAAGAGGCCGGATCTATGCGTGGAACATTTTTGACCATGTGGAATATCCCTCCGATTGTTACTCCATTTATTGCAGGTGCCATACTCGGTAGCGACGGAAATAATCTTATTTCTGCAATGAATAATGATGTAATTAACTCACTCTATACATCAGGATTCTGGAAAATATATATTATCTCTGCCGTATTTCTTATTCCATTTATTGTTATCCTCAAAACGACATTTCCGAATTTCAAGGATGCTGAATACTCAACAATGAACATTAGACATGCGTTCAAGTCTTTTTATAAAAATTCGAATATTTTTGATGTCTTTGCGGATAGAATTTTGCTCAATTTATACTTTGCTTGGAATGTTGTATTTCTACCTATTTATCTTCACGATTATATTCATTTCACCTGGAATCAAGTTGGTATTATTTTGAGTGTCATGTTACTTCCTTTTGTGTTGCTACAGAGAACTATTGGTAGAATTGAAGATCAAACTCATCAGGAGAAAAGCCTCCTCATTTTTGGCTTTTTGATTATGGCGGTTGGGACAATTATTCAACCACTCCTAAGTACACCTAACCTCATCGCTTGGTGTGCATTACTTTTTATGACACATATCGGGGCTGCCTTTGTTGAAGTATCGAGTGAGAGCTATTTCTTCAGGCATGTGAAGCCTGAGAATTCGAACTATATCAGCCTTTTCCGCATGACACGAACTATACCTTATTTCATTATGCCGATACTAATTCCGCTTATACTGTGGTTCTTGCCATTTGGATATATGTTCTTTGTCCTTGGTGTAATTATGCTTCTTGGTGTGAGATATGCATTCTTGATTCGAGGCAACTAAATTAATAATACCCAGTCTATTTAGTTGCCCTTTGCAGAGCCTGCAAGGCCTGCACATGAGTTAAATGAACGAACCTGTTCATTGTATGTTTTGATCTCATCCTTGAGTCCTCCGAGCCTTGTATTGTAATCTATAACCATATCATTGTATTTTTCTACACTGACACGATAATTATCCACTGTAGCACCGACTGGATTTGTACCATCGATTTGTGATTTAAGTTTATTGAGCTCCGCCTCTCGTACAGCAAGCTCTGTTGTGTGAGAATCTATTTTTGCCTTAAGGTCAGCGCTAGGTCCACTACATGAAGAAAGAGGCTTTGCAAAATGCTGAATGGCAATCCATTGCTCTTTGCCATTATATTGACCTCTACCTACAGCCACACCCATTTCCTGGAATCTTGAATCGAGAATATTAGCTCTGTGACCAGGACTATTCATCCACGCAGTTACCACCTGCACATCACCACCAAAGTTTCCTAGGGCCAAATTCTCCCCCACTACAATATATTCATAGCCCATTTTGCGGACAACATCTGACACATTTACGCCTGTTGGCGATATGTGCTCAAAGTATTGATTGGTGAACATGTCCTGCAATTTTGCTTCAGCTGATTTATTTAAATTTGAATTAAGCCTAAGTGCACCCACACTTTTGGCACTGCGCTCTTTGTTTGTTTGATTTAAAACACCCTGGATAGTGAGACCAGAATTATCCGCGGAGAGTGTATTGTCTTTTGAGACAAGGACAGGCTTACTTCCCGCAGTGACCTCAGGAATTATATTCTGCGATGAAGCCGTACTGGTTGATGAACCAGATACTGAATTTTGTCCGGTCGCGTAATTATTATGCAAATAATCTGGCAAGGTTTTACCAGACGAACTTGCACTGTCTACACCCTTAAAATAGTTTACAATCGGGCTGATATAGTGAGTATTAACCACTGCGAGATTCTCATTGAGATGCTGGATTGGGCCACGCAATACAAAAAGACCCATAAAAAATACCAATATAATTATGACTGGTCTCCAGATCATCATATATCTAGAATTGTATCAGGAATTGATTAATTTTGCCTCTATACACATGAACATCGGTATTTCCTTTCGGGCCGTATCTTCGGCCTCTTTTCGGGGTCCGGCTTCTGTCTTTTTATGTGAGCACCATTCCTCTAGTTTTGTTATCGCAAAACCGTGTTTTGATAGTAATTTTACAAATAATTGAAGAGGCCTGTGAAATGACAAAGTGATGTTTTTTCTGTTTCCAGTATACCCAGGAGTCATATCAATCTGAATTGTCGCCTCTTGCATATATTTTGAAACTGTCCGGTTTTGGACATTTTTCATTGCATCATATGACCAATCAGAATGTTGTGGAACCCTGAAGCTTGGATGATTAATAACAAAAATAAATGAACCATTCTTTTTGAGCATTCGTGCACATTCGCCGATGGTTTGGTCGAGTTCTTTTATATTTTGAAGAGCAAGTACACATACAATCGCGTCCTGTGTCTTTGGATAAATCATTGAGACATTACTTGCAGGCGCAACGTGAAATTGTGGCAAGAAATCAACTTGAGCTATGCGTGCAACTTCTTTTTTTTGCTTTGCAAAAGCGATAAGCTCAGAGGCGATATCTACACCTGAGACTGTATATCCGAGCATTGAGATAAGGTATGAAAAATACCCTTGCCCACATGCAAGATCAAGAACTGCTCCACCGCGTGGTACCGCGGCTGAAATAATTCTATTTAGGTTTGGCCACACAACTTTTGCTTGATACGTGTCAGCGTCTCCTAGATATTCGTCATACCATTTCGCAACAGAACCCCAAGATGTCTCTTTGGATTTTACCTTGGAATTTATTTTTGAATTTGGAACAGACTTATGCGCTGATTCTCGCATTGGTTTATGCTCAGATTTTGGTTCAGGTTTCATTCAGGATTTAACTAAGCTTTTTTCATACCCTTTGCCTTCTGTGTTGTTGATGCTTTTGCGGCAGTAGTAGCAGAACTTTTTGCTACTTCTTTTTTGACAGCTTTAGCGACGTTTACAAGAGTGCCAACCACTGCCTGTGTCTTTGAAACGGCTTTGTTGGCTGCTTTTTTTCCATTTACTGTCAATTCCTTTTTTGCAGAATTCCAGTGAGATTTTAATTCTTTTGAAAAATGTGCGATGTCTGCAGCATCAATATGTGAAAGCTTCTCGTATTTGGCTGTAACTGCGTCTACAACACTGTGATATGCACCTTCGTTTACTTCCTTGAGCTTTTCTACTTTTTCGAGTATTTCACCTTTGGCTTTGAGTGCCCAACCTTTTACAGACTTAATCTTTTTCTGCGCATTTTTATTGTGATAAAGAAAATATCCGCCAATCGCAGCGGCTGCAGCGATACCACCGATAACAGAGGCTACCGCAGCATTTGAAGTTTTACTTTTTGCTGGAGCTGATTTAGTTGATCCTGATTTCGACGGTGCTGATTTTACTGAATCTGATTTTGAAGTTTTGTTTGTTTTTTGAGTCATAAATATATTTATAAATATAAATTGTACGAGCAATTACATTACTTATAATGAAATATACCCGTGGGTTATTTGTTTATATCTTACCCTTCAATTATACCCTATTATTCATTTTCAGTCTCAAAAGAATCGTCTTCGAGGTTTTCATCATCCATGTCTCGAGAAGCCTCCCTGTTTGTGTCTCTACCTGTCTTTGCTGACCTTGTTTTTCGAGATGCATCTTTCTTATGTGGTGATTTGGCAGTCTTTGACTGTGTAGACTTACCTTGCTTCTTTAGGCTCTGCCCTATAATACTTGTCACAAAACCGAGTGCACTTCCAAACACCCCTGGTGCTTTTGCGGCTTTTTCTCTGAATGCAGCTCTGATTTCTGCCATATCATCAGCAATAATATCACTGCCGTTTCTTATTCTTTTGGCGATGTATTCGATATGTCTGGCGGCTTTAATAAAATAAAAAAGAATTAAAAGAGAAACAAGCGTAATACAAATAACTGCAATAGAGGTAATAAAGAAGAATATGTCAGATTTTAAAATTGATTCCATAAATATATATTAAATAATAATTGGCATATTTTAATCTAAGCCTTGTTCTGAGTTGTTTTACTTTGAGCCGATTTTTCCTGCACTACCCTAATTTTAGATCGATCAGAATTTGCCTGAGCGCCCGAATGTTCATAACCAAACATATGTCCAAAAATTGAGCCTGCGCTAGATGGCAATTCCCCGTGACGATTCGGAGCTGGATGCCCCTTGACGGTGAGCAAGACAATAAATAGTGTAAGTAGCACGAAGTGAATCGCAAATAGCAAAGTGCCCCCAAAAGCACCAAATGGCGACACAAATGCAAATAGATACATGAAGGCAATCCACCCAGGCAGATCGAGGTTATGAAGCCTTCTTACAATAAGAGAAAGGACAATGATAGTCACCGGAGCAAACATAAATGGCACACACATCAGCCATATACCGTATGAATCCTGCTCGACAAAAGCCAAAACTTGATTATAGAAATGAGGGAACAGTATCTGGACCCATGTGACCATTATCGAGAAGAAAACAAAACCAAGCCCGAAAAAGAACAAAACCCCCATCAAAAAATCCTTTCTTCTTAGTCTTCCCTTAAAAAGACCCTTGTGAGTGATTTCAGCTGTAACGATCTGTGATGCTTCAGCAAAATCCTGTGTATCTAACCCTGGATTATTGACAACTTTTGTTTCAATCTTTTTTGACAAAGGAGGCAAAAAATCATTCTGTGCGGCTTCACGCTGATGTGTTGGCATCTCTTCGTCTAGGAGGTACTTCACCGCTCTCTTGACTTCTGCTACAGCAAAACCAGCGCGTGAAAGCATATCTTCAATCTGTTTTGGAGTATTCCCATGATCAAGCTTTTGCTTAATTAGATGGAGCATTCCTTTGTCGAAATCTTTATTGATTATTTTTGTCATTATATACCCACTAACTATACAACAAATTTTCATTTTAAAAAACCACACCTAAGAAATCGGTGAACTGATAGACTTTTTTTCACACAGGAGTAAACTACGAATAGATTCGCAGCTCTTTGCTAATCACCAAAACTCAACCAGAGATTCAAAATGAACACATATCACAGAGGGGTTATTAAATACTACTGGTTAATACCACTCATCCTGGCCATTGTAGGTATCCCGACCTACATATTTTGGACCAACATTGTCTCAGCTATCAAGCATTTCCTGAGTGCAAACTGGGGTTTGATACTTGTAATCACCATCCTGCTCATCATTCATTTCACCATCAGACTTATGGGTAACTTAAAACCTGGCGGGACGTGGAGGGACAGACATCAATGACGCACCGATTGCGTCATGACACATGTTTGGTGGCATACAACCAGGGTCAGCCGATACAAAAAAAAACCGGAATCAACATTGACGATAAGTCAGTCGAGATTCCGGTTTTCGCTTTTCTTAAATTTTTATCTGGAGAGCTTTTTAAAATTCTGCGTCGATGGCCTTGAGATCAGCTTCATTGTCCCCAGAACTTATCGCATCTATTTCAGCGTACAAAGGATCACTTGCAAGATTTGCGTCAATATCCGTAACTGCAGTTCCAGATGCATTTTGTTCATACATTTTTACAACATTCGCCGGACCAATATCCGCACGCTTAGGATATACAAATACAATCCAGGCGGCCACTGCAAGCATAACTATAACTAAGATAACAAGAAGTGAAACAAGTCGTGCGCTAGAATGAGGGGCTTCATTTAGCGTTTGCGAATCATTTTTCTTTACACCACTTTCGATAATTGGATCCATATAATTTATTTATGTTTATTTTTTTGATAAAGAGATACACACCTATAGTGATAAATTATTGTACCAATGGTGTTGTTGTTCCAACTGGTGCATTGTCTTCATTCTTTACAATTACCCGGAGAACATTCTTATATGCAGTTGTCGTTGATTTGACACTATCCTCACCTTTCTTTGCCAAATCTCTAAAGACAGCACTCGCAGTAGATGTAGAAGTCTCAGAGGCAGCAGATTGTTTGATTGCAGCAATGGTTGTTTTTGTGGAAGCAAATGAATCACGAGCTGTTACCAAGAGAGCAGTCGCCTGTATAGTATCTTTTCCGGCAGTAGATAATTTAGCGATTCTGGCCTCAATATTTGAATCGAGCTTTGCAAGCCTGTCGATTCGGTTGTCAAAGCGTGTCGCAATAGCAGTCATCCGCTTAGAAACCCTTTCGCTTGCCTTTTGTTCGAGTTTCTTTGTTTTAAATTCTTTGTTTTCATCTTTCTTTGCTTTGATATCGGCCCTGAGCTTTTCAACTTTAGACTTTACTTCTTCGCGCTCCTTCTCGATATTTGCTCTAATGTTGTCTTTTGTAGATGAAGCAATCTTATTGGATTTCAATGTAGAACTAGCAGTACGAAGATCGTGAATTCTCTCCTTTCTTTCTTCTCGCAAATCTTTGATATCACCTCGAATATCCTTTATTTCATTTCTGATTTCACCTCTCTCAGCTTGTGCAACCTGAACAGATCCCAGCGCAAGGAGCATAAAGCAAAATGAAGAAACAATCGCTATTTTCTTGGGGGTATTTTTAAACATCATAAATATATAACAGAATTACAAACCGGTATTAATACCTAAATTATACCCCCAAACTATTTCTTGGACAATTCAACTATGTGCGCGAAATCTAGCGCAGAAACAGGCTGTATAGAGAGCCTCATGCCCTTTTTGGCTACAAGCATATTCGCAAGCGATGGATCAATCTTCATCTCTGCTAGAGTGACCACTCTCTTGAGTTTCTTCTCGAACTTCATATCAACCAATATCCACTCAATCTTTTTATTTGATTCAAAATATTCGCTCTTAATATCATCCGCTGTCTTGTCCTTGTAAGGAAGACTGTCTACACGTGCAATACCTGCAACACCTGTATGTTCAGGTTTTGTATTTGAATGATAAAAGAGACAAAGGTCACCAATTTTCATTTCATCACGCATAAAGTTTCGCGCTTGATAATTGCGAACACCGCTCCATGGCGTCACATCATCTGCTTGCAAATGATCAATTGAATATGTATTCGGTTCTGATTTAATAAGCCAATATTTTTTCATAGTCTAGAGATATTTGGGATTTCAGAATAATCATCACTTCTTGGACTCTTAGCCTCTTGTATCCGCTAGAGCTTGCGAATAACTGCCCGCACAACAGCTCGGATATCGAGCTCATAGTCCGGATAGATTGGCTTGAATAATTTATTTGCAGGCTCAAGATAGACTTGGCCTTTTTTGTCCTTTTTGTAGAACTTCATAGTCCAGCCACCATCAACTAGCGCAATGACAATGTCACCAATTTTTGGATTATCATTTCTCTCGACGAGGACCATGTCACCCTCTGCAATATGTGCATCAATCATTGATTCACCCTTAACCTCAAGCATATAGGTTTCGCCACGCACATCACCGAGTAGAAAATCCTCGACACTTGTACCCTCTGCAAATCCAGCCTCAACACTAGTAGGTATACCAGCCTCAACAACACCCAGCATAGGTACCTCACCAAATAGTGATTTCATTGAAAGTTTACCAGCGCTATCCTTTTCGAATAGACCCTCGTCAACAAGTTTGCTAATCAATTTGAAGACAGCGTTTTTGGATTTGAAACCAGTAATAGTCTGAAATTCCTTGTATCCAGGGACACGTCTATTTGATTTACAAAAATCGACGATCTTTCTTTTGTATGTATTGAAGTCTGACATTAATTTGATTATAACCTATTTAGAAGAAAGCATATGTCAAAGTTCGTGCAAGTGATGCCTCACTCTCTAGTCTGCGAAGTTTGTGTACAAGCTCTCGGTGCTTGCGTGCCTCTCTGCTGTATGTCTGGCCTTTGACAATTTTCTTGTCGATTTTGTGATTGAGATTTTTGATTTCCTTACTAAGAACATACATTAAAGTCATTTTTGTCATGGTTTTGTTTGATTATAAATATATTAATTGGGCTACTGATTCACCGCATCTGTATGAATATATTATAGGTGAACCATGGTTCACTGTCAAAGATTTCCGAGATTTTCTTGTGGAAAACTTTGCCGACTTTTACTTTGTGACTTTATATTGTTCTTTTGGCTTATTTTGCCGTAGCATTTATTGCATATCCCTGTGCCCAGTCACCATTCCCTTTTGGATTTGTGCTGTTCTTGATTTCATCATAGTCTGAGGTTCCATCACCGTCTGTGTCAGTCTTTGCTGGATCTGTGCCAAGATATTGCTCAAATAAATCAGTGACCATGTCTTTATCCTTATCATTTTTGTTTAGTATATTTGCCTGATTAGAAAGCACAGACTCAGTGGCTGTATTTTCACCGTTTACATACCTAAGCATAAATGTAGGTTTTGGGTTTTTATTTTTAACGAAAGGAGCGCCATAATCTACTGCACCAACAGCATATAACAGACTATACCCCTCAGAAGGAACCTCAGGTAATTTGATACCATATGTCAGTGTATACTTATTTTTTTCAGTCTTTTGATATGCATAATTTGAGCCAGTAAAGACATCAGACAAACCACCCTCATATATTGGTCTTGTAGAAGTACTTTGGGCGTTAGTGATCTGTGGTTTTAACTCCGCAGTACTCTTGGTAAGGTCCTGGAGCAATGTTGGGACTTCACCAGTAAAATCTACATAGCGCTGTATTGCCTCACGTATAGTTTCAACTTGTAACGCTTGCTTATCAAAAAGAATTTGGGCTTTTGATTTTCCGGTCACTTTTGAATACGCATCGATATACGGCATTGATTCTGTTGGTGCCACAAGTATGATCTTCTTATTTATATTATTAAGACTTAATTTAAAAGTTGAATTTATCTGCTTTGTGTCCCCTTTGCTTTTGAAAGCCATTTTTGATGTAATACTGACATATCTTGGAAATCCTTTTGTATCGACACCGATAAGCATGTCACTATTTTTGTTTGTATAGTTTATGTATCTTGCAAAGTCCTCACCTTTGAGGTCAGCAAGCGCTTTTTCAGAGACATTAAATATTGATTTTTCTCCGTACTCAGCTTGAAGTTTTTTTGATGTTTGTTCAACGAAATTAATTAGACGTGGTAAGTCAATGACAACCTTATACTCATATACCCTTGATTTATCCTCGATTGTTTTTGCTACAGGTTCTCCTACAATCTGGAGCACCTTATTTGCATCAGCCATTTCGATTATTTCAGCAATTTGTTTTTTTGCTTCTTCAGGAGTTGTTTTTTTGTTGAAAGCGGACATAGAACCAGCCGTATCACTATTTACCCCACCCTTATCTACTACACTTTTTGTATCCTTGTACCAGAAAGATGCAAAAGATTCTGGTAAATCATCTTTTGTGACACGAATCCATTTATCCTTAACTGAACTCAAATCAATAAAAAATGAAGGGAATTTATTTAGTCGAACATAAATTGAATCATCAATCTTTAGAGATTCTGCATCAACAGCGATATTGAGACCATCACCATTGTATTCACCGTTAATGGCAAATTTACCATTCTGGCTCTTGTTTGTCCTGTCATAGAGACCACTCATACCACCTGACATGCTGGCATCATTTGGTATAGCACCGAAAACACTATCCATGCCCTGCGCCGGAATCTGAACATTTGAACCCTTGGAAGTACTAGCACTGGTTGTGGCAAACTCACTAGTAGGCAATTCGAATATATCAACACCTTCTTCTTTATTTGATGCCTTAATATTGAATGATGTCACATATTCAGCGGTTTCTATTGTTGCGCTGTTTTTGACTAGATCACGGATAAAATGCTCTTTGTCATAAGGTTCATGTACAAAGAGATACACACCATGCACATATTTGAAATATCCAAATCCAGCAGCGAATAGGAATAGTATTCCAAGCACGATGAGTACGAAGCGCTTGATGAGTTTATTTTTTGAACCTGTTTGTATACCCGCCATTGCATTGCTTGTTATGACTGGAATTGCACCCACTAATGGTTGGACCTGTGGTAACACCTGGCTCTGCATAACCTCACCTGAAACACCACTTACCGGTACACCGCTCGCATTTGAAACTAGAATAGCTGACATAATTGTTGCCGCATCAGGTATATTATCAATTGCAAGATTTCCAGTTTTGGCAGGTGTTGATGTAGGTTCTGCTGGAAATGGCACCTGAGTAGAGGTTGATACAGCCATAGGAGAAGACGCAGTGGACATAGGTGTAGCAGAAAAAACCGAATCAGTTCTAGGTGGTACTGGATTTGTAGCCATGACAGATATTGGTGCAGACTGAACTTCTAGTGATTTGGCAACAGGCATTGCAGGCTCTGTAGCTTTGAGCGGACTGTATACGTCTGCTTCATTTACATTACCAACAGGAGAATCTTTACCTTCCATAATTTCTTCATAAGAAAATTTTGGTCTGGAATTAACCTCGGCCCCTGCCTTTTGAAGCGAGCCGAGTTGATCGATTTGATTAGGTGATTTTGCATCAGAATTACTGATGTCGAATGTACCAACCGTATCATTATTGAGAATCTCGTCTTTTGTGAGGAAGAAATTTGATTTAACCTGTTGATTAACACCCGCACTTGATACAGGGTTCGAATTTGTACCCACACTCTGTCTATTTGTATCTGGATGCTCTCTTGTGAATTCCTGTAGTGCTTCTTCGAGACCAGCCTTTGGGATTCCGTATGCCGTTACAACACCACTTGATTCAACCCTTGTCTTCACTTCATCAAAAGTCGGATGATTGATTGCACCTTCTACTTGATTCGTAGCGATACGTGGAGCCAGGAGTTCATCTGCCTGAACTTCAATACTTGTACTTTGCACCTGAGCAGGCGCACTTGTGGATGTTGGAGCTGAAACATTAGTTGTACTTACAGTAGGTGTTTTACCACCATTGATTTCAATGAAAGTCTTTTCGATTTCATGTATATCCCATCCATCTTTTAAAAGATAAATCGTAATGGATTTATCAGTAATTCCAGGATTGTACTTTTGTAATGTGAGTATATATTCTTTGAGACTTGGCATGATTGATATATTTTAACATGCTAATCAAAAAAATACGCACAACTATTTTGCATAGCTGTGCATATTTTTATTATCAGAATTAGAGAAAATTATTTAAAACCTGATTTTTTATTTTCCAAACCAAGTCTTCTGCCATTCCTGCATATTACTGATTTCTTTGCTCTGCGCATCGATAATTGATTGAGCAAATTTCTTGAGTTCAGGCTTACTACTTGTTGAATTGAGGATAAGTTTCGCCATATCTATTGCACCTTGGTGATGAATAGTCATTTCTTGTAGGAAAGCGCGGTCGAGTGTGTCGCCACTTTTACCCTGCAGACCCTCCATCATTCCAGCCATCTGCATGTCCATGCCATTCATACCTTCCATGCTCATACCTGCTGTGCTATATTTACTTTCCATGCCTGCATGCATTTTTTGC
Source organism: uncultured Candidatus Saccharibacteria bacterium (assembly GCA_964627085.1). Taxonomy (GTDB): domain Bacteria; phylum Patescibacteriota; class Minisyncoccia; order Phycocordibacterales; family CAIZLB01; genus DALYDD01. The sequence continues at coordinate 87,785 of CAZVIP010000003.1, forward strand.
ATTCTTTCATTTGCACTTACATCACCACGATTTTCCATCATTGAGCTTTTGCCAAAACGACCGTCCATCATGCCATAACCACGATGCCTGTTTCTGCCGTGACCATCAAACATCGCGCCGATAATAATTCCAACTATCAAGATTAGGACAGGAATACCGTATTTCTTTAACTTCAATTTGTTTTCTTCAGATAATTTCATAAATTATTTAATTATATTTTAGATTAGCTTGTTTCGATCCACTATTCCGTGGCACATCACGCAATACCTATATTATACACCTGCGTTTTAAGCTATACTACTAAGCACATATATATGAAAAAAGCAGCCATTTACATAGCAATTATCACAGTACTTTTAATATCGTTATTTATAGGCGTCAGAAACTGGCTTAATGACAGACCAGATATCAGATTTGGAAAAGAGCGCACCGCAATCATCAACCGAATCGAACTCCTCAATCGCTTCGAAACCGCTTCATACAATGTGGACAAAATAATTGAAGTCGGCACCACATACACTGGAATAAAACAAATACTTTTCGGTGATAAAATCATTCTCATCGCACAAGGGTCAGTCGTTGCTGGTTTTGATATGAACAAAATGACACCCGCAGATTTTAGTGGAACAGGAACTGAAATTACCATCAAATTACCTGCACCTGAAATCTTCTCTGTCATCATTGATAATACAAATACGAAAGTCTTTGATCGTGACCAAGGCATTTTTACAAAGGGAGAAATTGACCTTGAGGCAGAGGCCCGAAGAAAAGCCGAGACAGAAATCCGTGCAGCCGCTTGTGCACAAGGCATTCTCACCACTGCAACAGAACAAGCAAAGAAACAATTGGAGCTCATGTTCTCAGCCGCTGGATTCACATCAATTGCAATCACGGCACCAATCACTGAATGCAAATAACCAAACACCAAGGCAGATAATAACAGGCCCACACAAGTCGATCACAGGCCGACGAAATACAAGAATAAAAAAACCAGCACCTTGTGAAGTTGCTGGTTTTTTTGCAGTCACACTTTTCATTTTCTATATCATCTCCCAAAAACCAGTTCCTTTAAACTACCAGTTCAAAAAAGTAACTGTCAGTTGCAATATTGTCGCAAAAGAAACCCATGCAAGATATGGCATATTGATGAGGCCGACCCATCTCGTCTTTTTCTGTGAGAGCGCGGTTTTGATGAGCCAAATAAGTGTCGCGAGTACAAGCAAAATATCGACAGCAGATAGCCACAAATTTTGCAGACCAAATTGAATTGGAGAAAAGAGCGCATTAAAAATAAGATTCAAGATAAATGGCAGGGCGAAAATCGCTGGCAGACGCTTCTTTATTACCAAATAAAAGATGTAACCAAAACTAATTGCGATTAGTATATAGAGCACTGTCCAAACTGGACCAAAGATCCATGACGGCGGTGCCCAAAAAGGTTTGATAAGTGTTGCATACCAAGAATATGCAGGAGTCATACTATTTGCAATAAGATTATTCATGCATTAATTATACCATCAAAACGCCCCACCAGCGGTTGCTGGCGGGGCGGCGTTTTTGAGTTTGTGTAAAGTCAGAGTCTACTCGCTCGCACAGACACCATGCTCTTCAAGGAAATCAGCCAGGCCGATATCTTGCTCGTCGCCCGTGATTAAATAACCATTGGCAAGAATGGGGTCAGTGTGCCGTTGGTAAGGTTTCCAGATATCAGTAAAAATTTCGTGTGTTCGGTGAAGCAACTGGATAAACTGATCACTTCCGCGACAACGGAACATTACTGCGGTTGTGCCACCGTTTGCCACATCAAGTTTCGGAAGACGCTCAAAAAGCACTGATTGTGACTCCACAAAATTCACCAGTTTAAGGAGCAATACCGCACTTGATACAGCAAAGGCGGTGTGCGTCGGAAACTTGAGCGAAACAAGTTCCAGGCGTTCGTGACCACCGCCAAACTTCAACCGTTCCAAGAAAATTGGACCGAGATAGGGCCCGTTTGGTGCAGCGACAACTTTCCAGCCGAGTTCTTGCAGGCGGATCACATCGTTGTAAAATCCATCCTGAATATGCACTGCCGTATGCTCATGACGAACATCATTGACTCCAACCTGACTCTCTACTGCCTTCAAAAAGGTCAGTGTATGCAATAAACTCAACATAACCGGGTTTTTTCTATTGTTTTGCCCTTACCTAACCCACATTCCATATCCAACCAAGGATATGAAATAAAGGCTAGTTTCGAGCGGGGTTCTATTTTTTGCGAGACTCACCAGTATGGTGAACAAGCATGGATTATTCCGTCAGAATTTAAACACAACCCATTGAACCAGTCAATCACCGCATATCCCTCATATATCCGCAGAAGGTATTGCGACGATATATGCATCGCATACACACCGCAGAGCAACATTGCCCAAAATCAATTTTAATTGCATAATATTTAAAGTGTGCTATACTCCCTGCATATGTCTGAATCAACAGAATCTCTTTATCCAATGCGAATAAACAAATATATCGCCCTCAAGCACAATCTCACAAGACGTGCAGCTGATGGCATGATTGAAAAAAAGCTGGTCAAAATCGGCACGCGCATTGCAGTACTTGGAGACAAAGTAACTGAAAAAGATATCGTCACTGTCGACAGCAAAGATGTACAAAAAATCAAACATACGTACATGTATTTTGCATACAATAAACCACGAGGTGTACTCACCCACTCTGCAACAGGAAAAGAAACTGATATCATGTCAGCCCTTCTCAAGGATTCTTCTATCGCCCCACATGTAACTAAGCAATTATTCCCCATCGGTCGCCTCGACAAAAAATCTGAGGGATTAATCATTCTCACAAATGACGGCAGACTTTCTGATAAATTACTCAGTCCCGAATATGTTCACGAAAAGGAATATATTGTCACAACAAATCAAAAACTTCCATCATATTTTAAACAGAGTATGGAAAAAGGCGTCAACATTGGCGACTATGTCACTAAGCCTTGTAAAATTGAACTCATGGGTCCAAAGACTTTTTCTATTGTACTCACTGAAGGAAAAAAGCATCAGATCCGACGAATGTGTGAAGTCATGCATACAGATGTAGACGAACTCAAAAGAATTCGCATCATGTCTATCCACCTTGCAAGTCTCAAGCCAAATGAAGCAAGAAAAATTGAAGGAAAACCTTTGACTGACTTTTTGAAAAGTTTGAAAGTTAATTAAGCTGGCCCTAACCAGAATTGACTTAACGAGTTAATTAAAGCTAAACCAAATAGTTGCAATGGCAACCATACTCATAAGTGTCACTATAATCCAGCCGAGTGTGCGGCTCTTTTTTCCACTTACATATTTCCCCATCACATCTTCTCTGCTACTTAGTCTCACAATAAAGATAAGTACAATCGGAGAAACAATACAGTTAAATACCGCTGAATAAATCAAAGCTTTGATTGGATCAAGACCGATAAAGTTAAGACCAAGACCTACAACCATCGCAGCGATAATTACCCCATAAAAAGCATATGCTTCCTTGAGCTTGTGACGAAGACCTGAGACCCATCTGAAACTCTCTGCAAGTGCATATGAAGTAGAGCCAGCAAGAATCGGCACAGCAAGAAGTCCTGTACCAATAATCCCAATGGCAAATAGTATATAAGCCATATCTCCTGCAAGTGGACGAAGGGCTTCTGCGGCATCTGCTGCTGTTTTGATATCTGTAATTCCATGTGTAAAAAGAGTTGCGGAACACACCACAATAATAAAGAACATCACAAGATTTGAAATAAACATTCCAGACCAGACATCAAGTCGCATATCTTTCATTTCCTGATCTGTGACATTGCTAATGACCGGTACAAGCACAGATTGTTCTTCGACAATAGATTCTGTCTCAATGATTTTTCCTTCCTCTGAAATTGTTCTAATGACTTCAACACGCTCTTCGGTTGCTTGGCCGTTTTGAATTTTTTCCTCAACCTCTTGTGATGTCTGCCAGAAAAACAAATATGGAGAGATAGTTGTTCCAAGAATAGCCGCGAGGAGAAGAATGCTTTCTTTATTGAATTCCATGTGTGGAATAAATGTATGGTACGCGATTGATTTCCAATCTAGATTAACTGTGAAGGCCGTGAAAATATATGCAAACAAAATAAGTGCAAGCCATTTCAAATAGCCAGCATACGTTTTGTAGCTCATGAAAATCTGCAACAAGAGACTAAATATTGTGAATACAATAACCATAAGCCCAACATGCAGTGATGGGAAAACAAGCTTCGCAGCTTGTGCCATAGCACCGAGATCGGCGCCGATATTAAATGTATTTGCTGCGAAAAGTAAAAAAGTGAGGATATACAAAATCCATTTTGGATAATGAATACGAATATTTGCCGCAAGACCACGACTAGTCACAAGACCAATACGTGCACACATCTCTTGTACTACAGACATAAATGGATATGTGAAAAGCGCCAGCCATGCAAACTGAGTCCCATAACTCGCACCTGTCTGTGAGTATGTAGCGATTCCTGATGGATCATCATCGGCGGCACCAGTTGTGAGTCCTGGACCTAATTTTTTCCAATAGCCTTCAGCGGCTTTTTCTGCTGCCTTTGCTGCCTGGAGTGGCTTTTCTTCTATCACCGCAATAACAGCTTTGCCTCGTTTCAAGAATTGCGAGAAGCGCAAGGAGCGCTCTACGCGTGTATGACGAGATTTTACAAGTCGCTTAAGTAAAGATTTCATTAGAGAGTATTATACATGAGAAAACACACCCCGAGCGAGATTTGAGCATATTTACCTATAAATTACCTGCACAAGTATCCTTTGCCCAAAGACCAAGACCTGCCTTCTTCGCAGAACCCGCTGCTACGCGGAGTTCTTTTTGGTACTGATACGCACCAGCGTATGTATGCTCATAGGCATATCCATCTTGCACAATTTTTTGATTAAAGAGTATTTCAGTCGGCGCAGACTTCTCTTCAATAAAAATATATACAAGCAAACGATCATATCTATCCCTCACAGTTTGTGTTAGATCTGACGCGAGACGTACCTTTTTTCCGAGAAGATATTTTTTTGTATACTCGCTCGCCTCTCGTCCAAAACATTGCACAGGTTTTCGAGGGTCAACGGATTCAGGTGTATTGATTCCAATTAGTCGCGCTTTTTCTTCTATTGTATTCGCTGTGTTCGTTTGTGCTGTAGCTGTTTTTGATTCGGTTGACTTTGTCAGAGTCGTAATTATTTTTGATTCGGTGGAATTATTTGGAATAAAGCGCACAATCACCGTGTCGCCATCGACTATTCGTACCACTTCTGCATATGGATATGTGTATGCATATCCGGCGGTGTCTGTGCTTGAATGCAGAGATCCGTCATTGGTTAGAGTCGCGTTTGAAGTTATGTCAGTATCCGGAGCTATGGCCGTAGTTGCTGTTCTGCCAGAACTTATATCCAAATTCGAATTTCGATTTAGATTAGGATTTTTATTTGTATTTTTATCAAGATGAAATACCTGAGAAATAAAAATCAAAATAAAAGCCACGGCAGACAATATTGCTACACGCAACACCTCCTTTGCCCATGACTTTATTTGATCCATCTATAGTGCGAGAATTATTCTACAGAAATTACTGCGAGAGCTGTGAGTTGAGGAAAACACATGAGAAGAAAATCGGTTTGCCGTTTTCTTCGATGAAGGCATCATCACCAAGACCAGAGAACACAACAGCACCATCTTTACTGACATATCTCACACCTTCTGCGACTGGAACCTGTGGGAGTATGAATGATCGTGATTCATTTTGGACACCATTTACACCAGCGGCATAATCGACAAGATTAATGTCGATTCGTGGGTTTTTGCCTCCGATATACACCTTTGCCTCAATCGCTTTTTTGTCTTTGCATGAGAAATTAATATCGCGCTGAACTTCCTTGTCTGAAGTTATAGCAGGGATAATAGCAACTTTTGTTGTTGTAGAAAGAGCCGCACCATTTGTTGATGAAGCATTGCCGGCACCTGTCGTAGTGCCAATATTATTTGCGTCGCTAAGCGGTGAAAGTGTGGGTGCGTTAGCTCTTTTTACCAAAAAAACAAAGCCGATAATAATAAGCAAAGCAACAATAATTAAAATAGTTTTCTTTTTCATATGCTATCTATTATAGCTCAAAATCAGGCAATGTTCTATGTCTGACATTTTGTATCTTGAACCAAATATTTGCCTTAAATTTAGACCACCAGAAGTTTGACAATACCACTATTTTAGAGCAATCTAAGTGACGTATTCACACCCTCAAGTGACTACCGTTTCATGCTCGTACCAGGATACAAATCCTTGGTCAACCAGCAACACTATATGGGTACTATATGGGTGTGAGATGTTCTTTTCAAGAGGAAAACAACAAACAGAAAGCACGACAAATGAATGCATTAGTCACTTGCCCGGATGCAGCAGATGTATCCACCAATACTGGAAAGATAGTCCCCGAGCGCGATTTTCTCGTCGAAATGTATGCCCGTAAAAAAGGCTTCAACCCAGAAAAATTGGCAGAAACACTGGAATACATAAGGACGTTCGAGAGAAGGAATTTCCTCGTTTTGTCCATCATGACACTGATCGTAGTAACAATTATCTCAAAAATGCCCGCGTGGCATCCCGAGCTATTCACGGCACCTCACGGTGTTTGGGTAAAAGTGCTCATGTGGGTAATGGCCCTCGTCTTCATGACATCGATCTACCTGTTATCACAATTTAAATGGGTAGATATTCCAAAGCAGATAGAATCTCACGCGTTCGAGCGAGAGCGGAAGTCAATCAGAATGCTACTCAACCACGTATGTATCGACAGCGGACTTGTATGGCTTCGAGAATACCTGCACTCAGCGGGTAGAGATTTAGCACCACGCCCTTATCAACTTGAAGCCAAAGACGGCCGAGACACAGAACTTTCGAGAGCAATCATTCTTGCCCTAATAAGGCAAAGACATCGAATGCAACATCAAGGCAATCTTTGGTCAACTGATATGACACAAAGCGAATCAGCGATATTCCGCAAGGGATTTATCGCAGCTAAAGCATTTGGGTTAATACCCGAAGAGGCCGTCTGGACATGTTTCCGCACAGGTGCACTAACTGAGCAAGGGATACCTCATGCCCGCACCAACAAAACTGCGTGGGAAGAGCTCGAAAGGCTCTGGTCCAAGCAGTAAAACCCGCCTCAACATTCACTGTGCATATTCGGAGCACAGCCAAAAAACCGAATACACAAAAAGCTGCGGCGCTCCGATTGGAGCGCCGCATTTTCTTTGTCTTGAAACAAGTAGTGGGTCTTGGTGGTATTCACAGAATATGCTGTCAAACTGGAGATAAGTAAATTATATTATGTCCACTTTTCGCAAAGAATATTTTTTCAATTCCTCTTTCCTTGCTTCATAATCTGGAATTGTTTTTTCGACTAGTAGCCAGAACTGATTTGAATGATTGAATTCTTTGAGATGACAAAGTTCATGGGCAACAATGTATTCAGCGAGGTGTTGCGGGATGACCGCCAATCTATAACTGAAGTTCAAATTCCCCTTACTCGAACAACTCCCCCACCTTGATACCGTATCTTTTATAAATACTTTTTTATACGGTGGTATGTCGATACCCATTTCACGATATAAATCAGAATACTTTATTAAATTTTCATGTACCAATTTTCTGGTGTTTTCTTTTTGTGCAAGATAGTCTGGCCGAGATTTCTTTTTGCGAGAAAGGACACTGCGAGACACAACCTTTCTTTGTCTGGTTTTTAGGATTTTGAATTTTTTAATTTTAGCAATTTTGAGAATTTTTGAACGCGAAAACGGAGAGCGTATCGACGGAGTGCGCAGAGATGGTGTGCGTGTGGATGGGGCTCTTTTTCCAAAAAGATATGAGATAAAAGAGTCCATAAGAAATATATTTTACAAAACAAACATAAACAAAAAGAGCACTTCGGCTATACCTTCTGTTTTGCTTAGCTTGGTTTAGTTTGTGAGTACGCCAATCTTAAAATCTGCGAGTTCATCTTTTGCGTTCGCACTATTGCCATGCTTACGATTAAATGAAGACGATCCATCCTTTCCACATATACCTAGGATAGCTCGCTCACCGCCCGGATGCGCCGCAATCCACGCTGTTAGATCATAGACAGAACCATTGACCGCTGACCAGCAACTTGCTTCTGTGCTGTGCTTGGCAACATCCGTCAATTTGTAGACTGAAACAACTTTTGCTTCTACACCAGCATCTGTTTTGACATCACCAACTGTGATTGCTGGTTTTGCACCTGCATTTGATGTCGTGTTCATATCTGTGTTCGTTGTTGCTGAACTTGGTGCATTTGTTGTACTTGTAGTACCAGTCACCTCAACTGTTGGATTCGATGAATTGCTATAAGCGCCATTTTCAGTCTTGTTTTTTGTACCGGATACAATAGCCGTACCTATAAGTACGAGCACTATTACGCCGACAATGATTTGGATTATTGAAGTTTTTGTCATTTCTGTATTATATCAAAATTATGTGAACAAAAAAACGCACCCTTTCGAATGCGCTTTTTTGATGCTGACATGGTCCGCTCCACATCAGCATAGAGAATATTTAATTAGACTTTCTATCAGTTTTTGGACCATTGCCGTGTTGGCCAGGGCCATTGATACCCAATTCTTTCATGATGGTATGTGCCCCGTCATGATCCCCTGATTTCATTAAAGCCTGAGCTTGAACTAATTTTGGGAAATTGGATTCAGTGATTTTACCTTCAAATGGTGTACCTGCGATCAGAGTTGCAAACTTTGCATAATCACTTGCAGTGATTGCAGTCTCGATTGCAAGACGTTTTTCACTTAAAGTCTTTTTCTCGGCATCGGTCAATTTTGAAAATTTTTCATCATGATCTTTGCCGAGTCCCTTGCCTCTCATTGGCATAGCAGGTAGACCAGCCTGCTTAGCGAGTGCCTCTGCCTCGGTAGTTTTACCTTGGCGATAAAGTTCTCGAATTTGTGTTAAAGATTGTTTCTGTGCATCGGTGAGCACTGGTCTATTCCCTCGCATATGTGCATGCGCAGCTGATGGACCAGTGGCTGTTGCCGTTGCTGCAGTATCCGTCGCAGCAAATGCTGTACCAGTCGCCATAATTGTTAAGGCAAAAACTGGAATGGCAATAAGTGCCGATTTGGTTAATTTAGATTTCATAGTTGAACTATTTATTTGTGTACAAACGTATTTAATTGTTGCTCATATAATGATGAGCGCATTAATAATAATTTTTTGGAACTTAGTTTTGGGCTTCAGCTCGCATCTTGATGATGAGCTGGTAAGGCCTAATGTCCTTACACTTAGTACTACGATCGACTGGAATTTTTCTTTCACTTTTTGGGGAAATAAATTTTGTCTTCGTTGGTGGATTAGAATCAGTGGCATTCATTGGGTGGTTTGCCAACCTCGGATCAACATTCGGTAAATCACCTGGCAACACCGGACCGCGACCCAGGTCTACAGGGCGATCTACTCCAACTGGAATTGGTGGCACAGTATCTGTATCCCATGGCATCACAATACAAGCATGCATAGTACTCGTGGCGAGCATGTCTGGTATGAGTCCGTTGTTTTGGTTGAAAGAGCCCGCAGACACACCAACAGTCCCTGTTGCAATAATTGCAGGTAAGCCAATCACTCTGACTTTGTCAGCAAGTTCTAATACACGCACATCATCCGTATTTAAATCAATAGCCTCGACAATCCAAGGTCTACCAGAAAAATCTTTTATAATAAAATTATTGTTTGCAAGGTCGACATATACAAGCTCACCAGAGATAACTCCTCGCCCAGAATTGAGCCACATACGTTCACGCAATGCATCCTGCTGTACATGGAATGGTATATAAGGACCAAAATCCTTCTCAAACCTCTCTCCAAAACCAAATTGATGTAAGACAATGCCTCCGGCTATACTAAGCACCAGACTACCACCTATGATGATATAGATGGGATATTTGTAACCACGCTTGGTATGTTTGACCTGCACATAGCCTACGAACATAAAAATAATGAGACTGAGTATCCACATAAACGGCAATGCATCATATGCGAATTCAAAAAATGAATCATGAGTAACCTCATGCAGACCAAACTCCGCATGAGTTAGAGCAAAAAGCGCAGCCGCCACAGAACAAGAACCTATCGCAACAGAGAGCGCACCTATACCCCAAAAGAGTTCATCCTTGAGGATGAAATACCATTTACTACGCGGTGTCATATTCTCTGCCTCTATTTTTGAGAGGACAGACTCTACACATGAATCCATATGAATTTGTGATTGGTTTTCTTTGTTCATATTAATTATTTATATGCTGAAGTTTCTTTGATAATTGCTTTTTTGCTCTATGTAATAATGTCGCGACTGAACCCCCGGGTATTTGCAAAATATCCGAAATTTCGCCATACTCCCGATCCTCGAAATATCTGAGTATTAAAATATTCTTGTATTTATCGTCGAGTGAATTTAATGCCTCAATAATATGCGTTGCATTAATCTTTTGATTTATTTCCTCTGCGACGTCTGTATGCTCGTCCCAAATTTTCTCCATAAATTCCTCTGCATCATCAATCATATTGCCCTCTGGGCGAACTTTTTTTGATCGAAAAAAACTAATTGTTTCATTATGTGCAATACGATATATCCATGAAGAAAAAGATAATTTTGTATCAAAACTCTGAATATTTCTATATGCTTTTATAAAAATATTTTGAAGGACATCTACTGCATCCTCACCAAAAAGACCAAGTCTGCGCATATAACGAAGCAAAGCCTGTTCATACCGTCTGATGAGCACAGCAAAAGCATTCTTGTCATTTGGTACAAGTAATACTATTTCCTGGTCTGTACACTTGGTTAAATCAGTCTGTGTGACCGTTTGACCCAGTACATTGGTATTTTCGGGATGTATGTTTGTGCTCTGTGCCATAGCGGATATTATAGGCTTCATACTATTATACGTCTGAAATTCTTTTTTCTTTCACTCTATTAAAGCCCTACAATATCCAGAATTTTGGAAGGGCTATGGTGTCCTGTAATTATCTTTATCTTTGTGGTAGGGACCGAATAGTGTATAGCCAATAATTCAATCATTCGCCTGTTTGCCTTATTCTCTTTTGCCTCAACTTTGACATATACATTCAAAGAAGTCTCCCTCTTGAGCTCTATCCTCTCATGTTTCGAATCAGGATATATATGAACATGTATGAGCATATTGATTATTTATTTATATTAAATTCATTTTGCTAAAGCGAATGCAAACACAGATACGACCTAGCACAACCTTTATCACATCAGATTCCCCCAGACATTTATTCCCCACCACGAAGTGCACGAAGTGCATTTAGGATAACAATAATATCTATTGCCTCCTGAATAAGCGCACCAGCAACTGGTGTAATAAAACCAAATACAGCAAAAATCATACCAATTATTGAAAGCAAAATCCCTCCATAGATACTTTGCTTGGCAATTTTAACTGTCCAATTTGAAGCAACAAATAATTCCTTGAGCTTTGATATCTGTGCATCAAGGACGACGATGTCTGCAGCTTCTATAGAAGCGCCATTTTCAGTTCCAGAAAAAACAATACCAGCATGCGCTCTTGATAATGCAGGTGCATCATTGAGGCCATCACCAACCATGACAACGATTTGATTATTCTTTCGAGCTTCATCTACAATGCGATATTTATCATCAGGTGATGCATCAGTGTGGATAACGACATCTAAATTACCAAAGACAGCTTCTGCATTTTTTTGTTTGTCACCTGTAATGACCTCTGTAATTATATGTGCAGATTTCAAATCTTGGATCAAATCAATTGCACCTGTCTTAAGAGTGTCGGTGAAATAAAAATAGGCAATCTCTTTTTCAGAAACTTCTTCGCGGAGTGCAAGAACGATACCTTCATGTGCATGTGTCGCAGCACCGATCGTATATCGCATACCACCGACAAGACCTGCGATTCCCTTTCCGATGTTTTCGTGGATATCTTCTGCAACCTTGAAATCGAGCTTTAATTCTTTGGCTTTATGGACCAAAGCACGCGCCAATGGATGTAGTGAATGAATCTCAATTCCGGCCGCAATTTGCAATACTGAATTTTCTGTTTGTGATGTCTGATCCGCCTGCAATGCACCAGTAGTTTGTCCGGCAATATCTTGCGTGAGTGCAGACGCTTTATCCAAAATTTCTATGTGAGAAAGAGCAGGCTCACCCATAGTAAGTGTTCCTGTTTTATCAAAAAATATTTTGCTGGCCTTAGACAAGACTTCGAGGGCGGCAGGTTTTCGCACAATGATGCGCATACGAGCAAGTCTCGACATACCACTGATAAATGCAACGGGTGCGGCGATAATAAGCGGACAAGGCGTAGCGATTACAAGGACAGCAAGTGACCGTGCAAGCTCGCCACTAAAAAGATATGCAAGTACCGCGAGTACAAAAGCGGTCAGCGTAAAATACAAATTCGCTTTTTCAGAAAGCCTCACAATGCGCGCGGGGTTTGCACGGGCTTCGTCAACCAACTTAACAATCTTGTGATATGTCGATGATGAAAAGTCTCCGACAACAGAAAGTTCAATTGTATCGCCAGCATTGATGGCACCACTTTTGACAAAAGTTCCGCTCTCATAGTTCACGAGATCAACTTCACCTGTAAGGTTTGAGAGATTAAAGAGACCACCGTTTTTTGTCACAACAACACCATCGAGGGCAACGATTTCATTTCTCTTTACCAAAATTACCTGGCCCTCTTTGATATCTTGGATGCTTGTCTCGGTATATCCACTGCCGTCCCCTGAGTTATCACTCGAATTATTTTTGACAAAACATTCTTTTGGGATTGTGTCCGAAAGCGAGCGCAGTGCCATCTCGGCTTTTGAAGATGCGAAAATATCGAGCGCTTTTCCTCCGGTGAACATAAGCGCAACTACAGCACCTGCGAGATATTGCCCAGAGACAATCGATGTCACCATGGCTACAAAAGCCACATAATCAAGACTGTATCTACCGGCTCTTATTTCATGGTATGAATCGAAAACAATAAGACCAAGACCAAGTACTACACCGATGAGGTATGCATACTGCACGTGAAATAAACCGAAGATAATCGAGACGATAACTAGTATTGGTAATATGAAAACCTCGATCGGGAATGAAATTTTTTGCATCTTAAGAATATGTGAATTATTTACCTATATTTTATTTATATTTTCTCCTCGCTCATATGCTCTTTTGCGCTCACAAGAGCACCCTCTGCCTCCTTTTTACGGCCAAATAAGTGTTTATGTAACCATGAATTTGGCCACATTGCGTGGAAGAATTTTGTATTTCCATGTCCGTAGAAGACAAATAATATTGCAGCGGAATAGACTACGAGATCTTCTACCTCCCAAACCTGGAACTGAACCGCCATTGTGACAACTGATGCAGCAAAGAAGCTTGCAATCAGAACCGTATTGATTCGCGTCAGATATCCAAAAATAAAAATGACACCAAAAGCGAGTTCTGCAAAGCCTGTACTCAATACAAACAACTTATCAGTAAACCAAGGAAATATTGGCTGCATAAAATTCCAATCGTGCACACTAAGGAATGACAAGCTAAGTTCCGGGTACATTAATTTTTCTGTAAAAGCGAGCACAATGAGCGTGATCGCCACACCAATTCGAACTATCTCGATTGCATGTTTATCACATCTATTCCACCAAGAATCTGCAGGTGATTTTTTAATAAAGAAAAATACAGCAAGTGAAAGTAGCAGTGCGTTCTCTGCGAGAGTAACAAGTCCGTGAGTGAAGCCGAGTGACAATGTCATGACAAAAAGCACACTTGTTGCAACTCTCGGCCAGACATTCCCAATAAGCATGAGACCAATCACTATTTGTACCACCTTGAGAACAGAAGTCAGTGAGTCAGTAACATTATATTCAGGTACGAGAATAATATTCCAAAGCACACTGATGCCTATCAAGAATAAACCGAGCACAGCTTGCGCAACATAGACAATTCCCTTTTCATGTCTATGTCCAAATGCTAATAGTCTCTTTGGGGTTCGAATAAAAGAATCAAGAACACTGAATATAATCACAGCGACAAATACAAGGATGGCCCAAATCAAAACCTCCACACTGGTTACACCATAAAACGCACCCATACTTTGTGATTTCTCTGCAACATCATCAGCATCTACAAACCATTTTACATGAGCACTTGCTATGCCTGGCTGAAACAATAAACCCATCAAAAAGACTGTCGTAATAGATAATATATAAGCGAATTTCTTTTTCATGTTTTGTGATTATCTATAAATTCTAATTTGAGACCGACAGATGACAAAAACCAACAAGGCTCATGGTTTCTACTGAAAAGCTCCAACCACAAGATATTTCTGTAGCTCACTCAAGCTAAATGTCACCTCTGGCATACCAGCTACATAAGGGGCCACTTGATACTGACTCATGATAAATGTAATACCACTGTCCTTGATAACAAAGTTCTGGAAATTTGATCCGAAGAAAAATCCGTCACATGAGCATTTCTTTTTATCAAGAGTAATGCCATCTGCCTTGAGATATGCAAGACCAAGACCTGAATCAACCATATCTTCATTTGCATAATCACCAAGGGTGGACATTAATTTAATCTTTGTTAGTCGCGAGAGTGCAATGTCTTTATTGTTGTTAAAATCAATAAGACTATCAATCGCCACCGGACCATCACCGTTGAATGCAAATGTCACAATGGCAGTATTGCCGTGTGCGCCACCCGTCAACTCATACAATGTAAATACATATGAGACTGCGCCAAACTTCTTTGATACATACTTTGTATATTGAATATCAAGTTGATATTGCATTTCTGGACTATCTGGAAATTCTTTTTTAAAAGCGAGCATTTGATTATATGCCTCACCTCCTGTTTTCCATTCTTCTTTCTTTTTGTTTACAGCATCTTGGACGAAAGTTGCCATGACATTGTTTTTGTCGAGAATTTCTGTTGGGTAGATAGCAGTGATTTCATACAGATCAGTCTTTGCACTGATTTTATGATCATTAGCCGAATCATTTGCCGAGGGGTTTTGTATATTTGAATTATCACTTATACCAGCAGTTGTCTTATACTGATTTTGATTGTTTTGATAATTTCTCACAATAACAAAGACCGCAAGTGCTATAACGAGCACTGTGACGATTTGGGCAATGATTCTTTTGTTCATACACTTATTATACCTATTTCACAATCTTCTGCATTGTTTCTCTTGAAAGTGGACCGAAGTAACCTGACTGAGGTGACACACCATATGCCTTTTGCCATTTGATGACCGCTGCTTTTGTTGCGGGTCCGAAGAGTGTCGTCTCTTTACCCAAAGAGCCTGCCCCTTTGCCAGCAACTGTAAACCCGAGATTGTTGAGGATCTGTTGTAGTAATTTCACATCAGAATCATTCATGCCAAGCTTGAGATTCTTGAGTGGAGCTTTCATACCTTTTACATTTTTCACCGTTACTGAACCTGCACCTGTTGAAGTATTTGAACCAGGCGTGCTAGATGTACCACCGTTTAATCTCGCGAGAATTGCCACAGGTGTTTCATTTGGTGAAAAACCGCCAGCAGAGACTGGACCTGAGCTGTTTGATGAAGAGATCCCTGAAACAGCATTTGAAGTAGCGAATATAGCAAAGTCAGAGAATGCTGACGTATCACAAGTGACAGTCCTTGCACCAGTATCAACTACGCAGTTTGTGAGCGCATACCAAGATGAGCCATCGTATCTATAAATCTTCAAAGTTGATTCGTCCTTACCCACTACATCTTGTGCAGTATATGACAATGTTACCCTGATAGGACTACTAAACGTACTAAGCACGGTTGAAATATCCGAATATGCCTTGAGGTTGAAAACTCTAGATCCAACAAGTGATTGACCTGTCGGGTTTGCGACACCAGCAAAGAATGTTGAAGCATTGAGATCTTTTGCCTGGAAAGTAGCTGATGATGAAGTTCCGGTGAAGCCAGTTGGAACAACAAGCGTAACATTTCCCGATGAACCCGCCAAAGTAACAGTCGCACCACCTGCTACTGTAACCACACTTTCAGTTGTTGTTGCTGTGCCAGCAGTTGCAGTACATCCACCAGTTGTTACGAAACTGCCATTTGAACTACTCGCAATTGCGAGTGACGCATCCTTTGAAAACACCTTGTAGTGATATGTAGTACAAGGAAGAAGACCTGAGAGTACAACTGAGTGATTTGTCACTCTCGGTGATGTGTCAACTTCTGATGTAGTCACGGCATATGATCCAGATGAAAGACCGTAGCTCACATAACTTGAACCAGCTTGAGGCGTTGTCCATGTGAGAGTAGCCGCTGTCGCCGAATCAACAGTTGCTGAAGGACTTCCAATACTAAATAGGGTCTGTGTAGTAAATGTTGTATCAGAAGAATTTGTTCTATTTCCTGACTGATCATATGCAACAGCTCTAAAGTGATAGATCGTATCAGGTGTAAGTCCAGTGAGTGCAACTGAATGTGAAGTACTGCTCGCAACAGAAAGCGATGTCGAAGCCGTATATGCAGAAGTGATACCGTATTCTACTTGTCTAGTAGACAATTCATTTGTATCCCAAGTAATTGTCGCAGTCGTAGTTGAAATTGATGTTGACTGGATGTTACTGATCACTGGCGCTGAACCATCGACAGTAGTAAATGTCTGGTCTGTTGAATTTCTCCTATTTCCAAGCGCATCAATTGAGACCACTCGATAATGATATGTAGTCGCCTCCGCAAGACCAGAAAGTGCAACTGAAGGATTTGTAATATAACTAGCAGTCAATGTTGTTGATGCTGTATATGACGACGTTAGACCATATTCAACTTGTGACACAGCTGGCTCATCTGTTGTCCACCCAATAGTTGCAGTTGTTGCACCTGGTGTACCAGCAGTAATGGATGATTGGGTCGGAGCAGTATTATCAACAGTTATTGCAACAGTAGATGATGTTGCAATATTTCCAACAGCATCGCGAGCAACCGCCCGAAGGTTATACGAACCATCAGACAATGTCGTCGTATCAAGACTTATAGAATACGGGCTAGTTGTATCCTCAGATCCGATCAAAGTTGTATTGTAGTAAAACTTCACACCCAGTACCCCAATATTATCAGTTGCACTTGCATTGATTGTGATCGTTCCAGCCACTGAATCACCAGATGACGGTGATGTGATTGTAGATGAAGGCGCTGATGCATCAGTTGCAGCGGTCGTAAATGTCTGATCGGTTGAAGTGGCACCATTTCCAGCAGCATCTACAGAGATAACTTTATAGTGATAAAGAGTATTCTGTGTCAAACCAGTGAGGGCAACGGAGTGATTAGTGACCGCTGTGGCATCAAGCGTTGTTGTGGCGCCATATGAAATAGTTGTTCCGTAAATTATCTGCGATGTTGATGTTTCGTCTGTATCCCAAGTGACTGTCGCTGTCGTGGTTGAAATAGTTGGAGTCAGGATATTTGAGATAGATGGCGCGGTACTGTCCACGTTTACAGTAAAAGCACGATCAGTTGAACTAGACATCACACCATTTACATCCACAAAATATGATTTGAGGACATAGCTCCCATTTGATAGACCTGTAAATGAAGCTCTTGTAGTAAATGCCGTTGATCGATACCGTGCATAGAAATCTGCTTCTCCGATGAAATATAGATAATCAGATGTCGCATCAAATGTCACACCCTCAGGCTGTGTTGTTACCCCAACTGGCACAGTATTTAGATAATCCCCCGTGTCATTTGTTACATTTGAGTCACCATCACTATCAACAAATGAACAACTACTTGTACTTGTAATATTCACAGGAATTAAACGGTCGTTCTCGTGTGAGAGTACATAAAGTATATTGTCTCGATAAAAGAGATCTGAAAAGTCAGTTGCAATGGCACTAAAGTCAAGCGATGAACAAATTTGTGTAGCCTGGAGATTTCTTGATGAACCATTAAGTTTTACTTCGTAAAGACGGCCTGGTGTTGAGACTGCACTCACCTTTTCTGTGGCGACATAAAACAAATCTTTCTCTGCATTATATGCAATACCCTCTAGGCCCAAGTTAGAATCATGGGCAATACCCAAGTTATAGAAATCTGTGTAGTTCGCTGTCGAACCAGTCGCTGAGTGAATCTTCATTTTGAAAATCGTACTACTCGCCAAGTTGTTCTCTGTTGAGAGCATAAACGTATGGTCATATCCTCCTGCTGTAGTAGAGGCAACACTTGAAATGAGAACAATACCTTCATTGTCCCCACAAGCAGTACAAGTAATTGTACGGATAAGGTTACCTTCAACATCGACTTCGTCAATAGTTGAATTTGAACCAGCCCCGACATTGTGCGGGATAAAGATTGTGTTTGTAGTTGGTACATATGCGGCACCCGATGAGTTTGCGGTGAGTGAGAGGTCTCTGCCCGAGACTTGATTTACATAATGTGTAAGATCTCCATCGCCGTATCTTGTTGTGGTCGACACTTGCCCGACAAGTGAACCTGCTGCAGTCTCTAATCTAATGACCTGTGTTGTTGTACCTGTGAAGCTACTTGGACTAGATGAAGCATAGACAGTAATAGAGCTTGTATTTATCGTTGAACTCTGACTTGGAGTTGGTGATACCCACTCCATACGCCTCACAGGTATCACTGTAATACTCGAGGATGCTGTACTTGTACCGTTTGAGTTAACAGATGCAACACGAAAATCATATGCTTGCCCGATCGTAAGACCTGTTACCGTTGTACTTGCAATTGCAGACACACCATCATTGAAGACAGTATATGTAGGCGCACCTGTTTGTCTGTACTCAATCTGATAATCAGTCACAGCAGGTGCACCACCAACACTCGGCGCAGTCCACGTCAGCATAACCTTGCTGTCATAGCCCGTACCAGCAAGCGCAGTTGGAGCACTTGAAGTCGACAAATAATTTGCAACCTCGGTAACCTCACTTGGATTAAGAGCTCTATTCCAGATTGAGACTTCATCTATCGCCCCACCAAATCCTTGGTTAGCAGGTGTCGAGCTGTTTTCCCAAATATTACCAATATAGAGAGGTCCAGGGAGTGTAAAACTCGTATATGTTGAAGAGGCAGTAAGTTGTCCATTTACATAAAAAAGAGCCCTTGTTGAACTGGCCACCATTGTGACGTTATACCTTTGACCATAAGAGACCGTCGTTGAACTGATCACAGCGGCCTGACCTTGTACACGGATAACAAATTTGTTTGGCCCTGCAGATCCACAACGCAAATAGAAACGGTTAGCGGCAGGAGTACCACTCACACCGAATACGTGTTTGTCGACAGTGGCACAAGAAGAACTTGCTATAGCCCACATCGAAATAGTGAAAGGTTGTGTAGTTGGGTTGGTGCTACTTCCAAATCTCGTATTAATGAAATCACCGTTATCATCGAAGATAGCTGCATAATTTCCAGCAAGTGATGTAGTTGCAATTAAAGCCGCATTCCCAGAGAATGTAGTATCGTATGCCGCCCCGCCAGTACCAAGGTTTGTTACAGCAGTCGTACTTCCATTTTCAAATGTGTACCTAATCAATTCATCACCAAATGGATATGCAGCGTGTGCAGCGTTTGGCAGAGCAAAAAAGATGACGAATAAAAACAGAATTGTACGTAAATTGAATTTCATGGGTAAATTACTTTATTATTTGGAGTCTATTTTAACATTTTAGAAACATAAAAGCACTGCTCAGTCTGGAAAACTTTGCAGTGCATTTACCACATCATCCATATTTGCCACCCAACATATCCACAGTCTCAGCTAACACACACAACAGATAGCCAAATACCTTGATCCAGGTCAACAAAAAAAGGGCTACAAATTTTTCTCTATCTCCTTGTCACGCTTATTCATGATGTCTTTGTAGTTGTCAGCTGCCTTGAGGGCTTCTTCTTTTTTATCACCAATTTGCTGGAAATAATTTTTACCCTTTGAGTCCTTCATGAAATACATAGCCGAAGCAATACCAATTAGGAATATGAGTACGACGAGAACCGAACCTTTTTGTTTGGTCTGCCGAGGTTGATGAATGTGCTGAGTATGACGGTTCTGATAGCTGTGCTGGGTGAGATCGGTGTGATGAATGTGATGATTGAGATTTTGCATATTAATTAGCCGTTAATCTTGTGATATGACTTATATGAGAGTGCGAGGATAATCATGAATACAACAGGCAATAAAAGCGTTGGTCCAAAACCGAGCACAACCCAGATACTAACGAAAGCAGCTATGAAATCAAAAGCAAATCCAGCATATGCCCATTCTTTGATTGTCTTTGAAACTTTTGGAATAATGAGAGCGAGAGACCCAAGCACTTTTGCTACCGCAAGCATTGTTCCGAAATACAGAGGATATCCCAAGCCTGTGATGCCATCCTTTGCCATCTGAGTTTGAGACGTAAGACCTGTCATAACACCTTCAAATAAAAAGATAATAGTCGTCGTAATCCAAAAAATGATTTTGTATTTTTTCATAGGAAAAGTATAGCGCGAAATTATTTTTCTGTTAACAATCTGTTGTTCCCTACTACCCACCTGTGAGACAGTTTGTCTGTATGGATATGGTAGCATGTAGATATTAGGACTGTGCAATATGTTGTGTTGACTCATATTTTATGATTATTTCACATTGCGATATTGCAGGCCGTAACATTAAATATTTACCATGAATACACTAAGCGATATAGAAATAAAACAAATCGAGCATTTCGTTATGCAGTTATCAGATATTGAAACAAAGAGCCTCGAGGACACACTCACAACTTATGCAGAAAAAACACCAGAGGGCCGAGCGAAAGATATACTCATATGGACAGCGCTCAGCGATGCGTATGTAGAGCTGAATTCTCTTTGGCCACAATCTACACACGAACAGAAAAAAGGATACTATCGTACCCTACTTCTCCTCACAGCCGGCATGCCAATTTCTTCTATCACTCCAATTGTCACTTCGGCCACTACTTCTGATATTGCTTCGGATTCCATCAGCGCAAATTCGAGCGCTGATTCGAGCACTAATTCGAGCACGGATTCAGTCACAGATTCGGTCACAAATACAAACACAGATCTCAGCAGTGAACAACTTGAGAAAATCAAAGAAGTTTTCGATCGAACAGTTTTTATTGCGATGCAAAAATAGTTACAGACAAAAAACTTGTTCACTATCAGCGCCTATTTTACAGGCAGTATTTTTTTAGATTAGAATGTAGATTATTGAAGTATGCACTTTAATTGACTTCCCTAGCTAAATAGTGTTTAGTGTTAGCCAGACGCGGTAATACTGCCCCGTTCCTCAAAAACCACCAACAAATAGAAAGACTCATACACATGAGCTCAATCGCAAACATAATCAAGAAATTCATAGGCATCGTCGTTTCGTCACTTCTCCTGTTACTTTGCATCTTCGCCGTTTACGGCGTCTGGCAAAACTCAGGCAAACCCACCACGAAGAAAGCGACGGCCGATACATCCTACTCCGTCATCGACGGACGGCCATCCGTTGCCATCCCATACAAGATGACCAAGCCGCTAGACAAAAACAATCTCGCAGTCATATGCGGGCTTGTGGCTGCCTTGGGCTTTGCAGCGACGCTGTTCGACATCGGTGCAATTAAGCAAAGTAAAAACAAATTCCTGACCGGCATCGGCATCGGTGTCTCAATATTTGTAACTGCGCTGTCTGCCATGGCATCACTACACCTATTGGATATTGCCAATCCTCGTTGGACGCATATCCTTGGAGGAAAAGCATTCCTCTCACTGCCGTTCACCATCAAGGACTCAGGTGACCATATCCTCCTTGCAGTTGAACTGGTTGCTGTCTTTGGTCTGGCCATCGCCGCGCTTATTGATGACTTACAGAGGTCTGTGAAGTGACTCGGCAATGATATGTTGTGCCTGCGCCGTGCTGCGCAACATTAAACTCGAAAGGGCGACTACCGTGATGGTGGTCGCCCTTGTTTATTTTGTCTTATTCACAGGGTGTGATTGTGGCAGAAACAAATACTAGGATTAGACAGTATACAAAACAAAATACGGGAGCTTGTCTATACCAACGTAGTTAAACATTTTATAGTTTGCGCGGCGTGCGACCTCTTTTTAATATACGCAAGCCCCACTGCGTGCTTCACAGGCATTATAATAGATCCGCAGGATACCTAGTTTTTCCCCATACTCATATATTGTCTATTTTTTGCGAAATATGCTAATATTGTGACTGGATGTTAGTTTAAAACTAACTTCCAGTCACAATATGGATAATAAACCAGCAAAAGGAGAGTTTTTAGAGACCTTACTTCGATCACCTCAGACCATCTTTTCTGCAAAGGATGTGGTTTTGTTGTGGAGTGAGCAAAACGAGTCAGCGGCCCGGGTTCGTTTGAATTACTATGTAAAGACTGGAAAATTGATACGAGTTCACAGAGGGTTTTATGCCAAAGACAAAAACTACAATCACCTTGAATTAGCAACACGTATCTATACCCCGTCATACATCAGTTTTGAGACAATATTAACTCGTGAAGGTGTTAATTTTCAATACTACGGAAATATTTTTGTTGCATCGTATATGAATCGTGAAATTAAAGTTGGAGAGCAAAGGATTACCTACGTTCGCACAAAAGACTACGTTTTAAGCAACTCCACAGGAATCGAGCACACAAGTAATATTGCCACCGCCTCACGCGAGCGCGCTTTTTTGGATCGAGTCTATGTATCAAAGGATTATCACTTTGATAATTTGCGTTCATTAGACTGGGATAAGGTGATGGAAATTTTACCCATCTATCATAACAAGCGCTTAGAGAAAAAGATCATCGAATACCTTAAAGACTATCAGAATAACCAGATAAATAAGTAGCGCCGAGCGCAATTTTACTTAATCACATGACATTAGACTACTCAAAACACAAAAATATATTATTACAGATTTTGAAGGATATCTATTCTGATACCTCTATTGCCCCCTATTTGGGATTCAAGGGTGGTACAGCGGCTATGATGTTTTATAACTTACCCCGTAACTCAGTTGATTTGGATTTTGATTTGTTGGATGAGGCAAAAGAAAATGAAATATTTGAAAAGATAAACCAAATTATTAGCACCTACGGAAAAATTACAGAATCCTATATGCAAAAGAGTAATTTAAAAAATGTTGTTTCGTACGAGGTAAATACTCAGCAGATCAAGGTTGAAGTAAATCGTCGACTGTTTGGATCGAAATATGAGATGAAGACCTATCTTGGTATTTCAATGCTTGTGATGGTTCAAGAAGATATGTTCGCGCATAAATTAATGGCAATGATTGAACGGGTTGGCAAAACAAGCCGAGATATTTTTGATGTTCAATATTTTGCAAAGAATAATTGGACTCTCAACAAGAGAATTGTTGAGAGTAGGTCCGGTCTTTCTTTTAAAGAAGCTTTGGAAAAAGCTATCAGCCAGCTGGAATCAATGGATAATAAACACATTTTGGATGGATTAGGTGAATTGTTGTCTGATTCACAAAAAGATTCAACGCGTGCGAAGTTGAAAAGTGATACAATTTTCTTATTGAAAGTAATGCTTAGTAGTGAGAAATAACTATATGAGTAATAAAGATAAACCATCGAAAATAAATATTGCAGACTTAACAAAGCAAATTATCGCTTTTCGTGACGCTCGAGATTGGAAGCAATTCAACAATCTTAAGGATATGTCACTTTCTCTTGTCCTAGAGGCCTGTGAAGTCATGGAACATTTCCAATGGAAGAATATAGAGGAAACGGAAAAGTATGCAAAGGATAACAAATCTGCTATTGGCGAAGAGCTGGCCGATGTTTTGTATTGGGTAATACTTATGGGGCACGATCTGGATATTGACATACTTGATTCACTAAAGAAAAAGATGAAAATAAACGAAGACAAATATCCGGTGCAAAAAGCCAGAGGTAAACACACTAAGTACAACAAACTTTAATGCTATGACCAGTATAAATACATTCCCTTTTGATAAAAACAAGTTTGACGAAATTAAAGACTATAAATTTGGTCGTAATTGGCCAGTTGTTTATATCATAAAAGACGAAAAAGAGATTTATATTGGCCAAACAGTAAATGCCTATTACAGAAGCAAACAACACCATGAAAACCCAGAAAGAAATAAGTTAAAAGACATACACATTATTACTGATGAAGAATTTAATGTTTCTGCAACTCTGGATATAGAGTCATGGCTTATTCAATACATCGCAGCAGATGGAAAATACACAATTCAAAACGGTAACGCTGGTTTAAAAAACCATAATTACTACGATAAAGTTAAGTACAAGACAAAATTTGAAATTACTTGGGATGATCTAAGAGAAAAAGGAATTGTTACAAATACCCTCGAAAACCTAAAGAACAGCGATTTGTTTAAATACTCACCATACAAATCCCTCACGGAAGATCAACTCTCTGTGGCTAAAAATATTTTTAAAGATATAAAAAATAATCCAACAAACACAGTTATCGTTAACGGCAAACCAGGAACTGGTAAGACCATTCTTGCGACATATCTTTTTAAATATTTAAAAGAGCAGGAACAAACTAAAAACTTTAAAATTGGCCTTGTTGTACCGATGGCAGGCTTGCGTAGGACAATAAGTAAAGTATTCTCTAAAATTAAAGGCTTAAAGTCAAATATGGTAATCGGACCTAATGATGTCGTAAAAGATAATTATGATATTTTAATCATCGATGAATCACACAGATTACAAAGAAGAAAAGGTATCATGGGTTATCAGGCGTATGATAATGTAAATAAAAAATTAGGACTAAACAAGGACGCCACTCAGCTTGAATGGATTGTCCAATCATCTAAGCATCAGGTGTTTTTATACGATGAAAATCAGAGCATTAAACCTGCTGATATTCGATCCGTTGATTTCAAAAATTTAAACCCGAAATACTATCGCCTTAGCACCCAAATGCGCGTTGAAGCCGGGGATGATTTCATAAATTTCATAGAAGATATTTTTGATCTTAAAACACCAAATAACACTAACTTTTCAAACTATGATTTCAGGCTTTTTGACGGAGTAGAAGAAATGGTTAAAGAAATTAAATTAAAAGACAAGCTGCACAAGCTGTCCCGCGTGGTAGCAGGTTATGCGTGGCCGTGGCATACGAAACCAGGCAGTAAATCTACTCAGGAACATGATATTGAAATCGATAATTTAAAATTAGTATGGAATTCTACTGCACAAGACTGGGTAAACTCCAAAAATGCAATAAATGAAGTTGGGTGTATTCACACCGTACAAGGATACGATTTGAACTATGTCGGTGTAATAATTGGACCAGAATTTTACTACGACCCGTTAAAAAATAAATTCTGTGTAGACAAAGAAAAGTATTTAGACATGAACGGTCGTAAAGGCATCACAGATCCGAGTGAACTAGAGAAATACGTAATAAATATTTACAAGACCTTGTTAACCCGAGGGATAAAAGGAACCTATGTTTATATAGTAGACAAGAATCTTAGGGATCACTTTAAGAAAATATTAATTAGTAAAAATCAAATTGAAAACAACCAACATAACAATGCGATAAAATCTCCATATTCTGGCGTCATGATAAACATTCCGTTATTTGACTCTGTTGGATGCGGTGAACTTATGTTTGCAGACCCTACAGTACAAGAAATGATCCCCGTAAAAAGCGAACTAATATCTAAAGGTTCAAAATATTTTGTATTAAGGACATCTGGCGACTCAATGAATTTGGCTGGAATCAACGATGGTGACCTTGTACTTTGTAGAAAGGATTATCACCCGGAAGAAGGAAACATTGTAGTGGCCCTCATCGGTGATGATGCAACAATAAAAGAATACCATCGTGAAAATGGCATGGTAGTTTTAAAACCAAAATCAAGCAATCCAAAACATAAGTCATTGCGATTTACAGTTAATGATGAAATCAGGGTCCAAGGTGTAGTTGTTAGCGTCCTGCAAGCTGATTATGAAAGTAAATGATTCTAATATCGTCCCACCTTTTCGAGAAGGTTGTATCGTCAATATCCGTGTGATTAGCAGGGGTATTTGGTACCCTAACGGTGAATTCATCACATTCCAGCAAATGCAGGATGCGCCGACCGAATACTAATTTGAGCCTTAGAAAGTTAAAGAGACTATTGAACGTGACCAAGTGGAACGCACCCGCTTTGGTGCCATGTTGCCTAAGCATGTTTTACCCCTCTTTACCCCCCTACAGACAACACCCCATCAATATGCTATAAAATAAGCAGATAAAACTTGCCCTCCACCCCTCCCTCCTCCGCCATCCCCGCAGCACCCAGCACCAGTCAACCAATAGTCCCCTGACAATTCAAAACTCAGAGCCGAATCTCAAGCCTGAGCTTAAGCCCGAACCCAAAACTGAGTTCAAAATCACAAACCCCGAACCCTATACCACCATGCCATACCACATCTCCCCGGAGGCTTTTGCAGCTGTGACATCCGGCACAGCAACACCTGACACCCACCCAGAATTTGAAATCAAGGAACTCAAATTTCGGGACACCGCGCTCTCGTCACTTTATTTTCTGATTCACCGCAAGACAGGCTCATGCCTTTTCCTTACGCTAAAAAGCGATCTGGTTTCAGGGCCGACCCATCCCTTCGCTAGCTTCATCGGTGGTAAAGGTAGTGACACCGAGGGCAACAATGAATACATCGTTGGGCAAAACAAAAACCTGCACCAGCATGACCCACACTTCAAATGTTTGCTCAAAGATGAAATATCCAGACAAATGAACTTCCGGATAAATATCATCTATCACACATTCAAGGCTGCTGAAGCAAACTGGGGTGCCTCCCTCACGAAATACCTCGCAGACAAAAACTTCACCATACATGAGGGTAAGCAAGAGGAAGACTGATAATTAATCCCCACTATGCCCACCGTCCGCAACGGCACCTTCACCTTCGAGACCAGATCAAATCAAAGCCAAATCGAAACCAAACCAAAAATCGAAACCAGTCAGAAACCACCCACCTAAAGCCAATACATATGCAATGCGCAATATGCTGGCTTGGGTGGGTTTTTGTTTGTGTGTCAGACATCACGCAGGCATGTCTCTGGCAAGCAAAATTTATTTTTCTGTCAGCTCTTTACTCCAAATTTCAAACGAGGCAGTTTAAACCTGCCAAACCAAACCTCAAACCAACCCGTCCAACCCATGAACCAAAACAAACCCAACCATACAAGCCAGACCAAAAAAACTAAACCCGAAGCCCTAATCGCTCGGCGAAGAATGTCAGTATATATGCATTCCCTTCTACAATTTTTGCTACAGGTTTCCCTGGACCATGTCCTGCATCAGTCTCAGTGAAAATCAATACAACATTTTCGCTATGTGCAGATTGCAGTTTTGCTGCCATTTTACGCGCATGGAATGGATCAACACGAGTATCTTTTTTTGCAGTAGTGAAAAGAAAATCTGGATAATGAGTATCCTCTTTGACAATATGATATGGACTCCATTTCAAAATAGATTCAAGACCCTCTGCTGTTTCAGGGTCGCCATATTCATGCACCCATCTTCTGGCAATTCCAAATTTAGAAAAACGAACCATATCGATAAGTGGCACCTCCGAGCAAACCGCGCGATACAAATCAGGTCTCTGTACGGCAACCGTTGCGACAAGCAAACCGCCATTGCTACCACCTAGGATACTGAGATGTTCACTACTAGTATATTTTTGGGCAATGAGATATTCACTCGCCGCGATGAAGTCATCATATGAATTTTGCTTTTTCTTTCCGATACCTGCCTGATGCCAATTACCACCAAACTCACCGCCTCCACGAATATTTGCTACAGCAAAGATACCACCTCGATTAAGCCAGGGTGCCACCAATCCTCTGAAATAAGGAGTCTCGGATGAATTGAATCCACCATATCCATACAAGATGGTTGGATTTTTGCCATCTGCAATGACATCTTTTTTCTTCACGATAAACATAGGGACTTTTGTACCATCTTTTGAAATATACCATTCTTGAGTCACCACAAAATCCTCTGGCTGGATCATGTTTTCTCTTTGTCTATATAATTCATACTCACCAGTCGCAGGATTGTATCGATAAATAGTTGCCGGAGAGAGAAACGAAGACACACTATAGAAAAATTCATCTTCTTCACGATTGGTGTTTATCCTATCAAGACTTGAATATGGCGGGAGTGGAATTGTACCAACTTCAACACCTTGATGGTCAAAGATGTGAACAGATGAATATGCATTCATCATATACTCTGCATATATTTTTGTTTTTGTGCATGCATATGTGAGAAGCACCTGCTCCCTTTCAGGAATAAATTCTTGCCATGTATCTATTGGATCAAAAAGATTCGAATATACATTCGACAAGACCTTGTAATTGTTGGCCTTATGGTTTGTCATTATGAGCACCTTATCCTTCAAAAAAGTGATATTGAATTTTGCGGGGATGCCTGTGACAAGAGGCTTGGTTTCTTTTGTTCCTGTGTGATATATGTACAATTCGTTTTCTGTCCATTTTGTTGAGACATGAATAGAAAGATATATATTGTCAGGTGAAAGCTTAATACTAATCATATCGTCCTTTGGTTGCCCTTCACCAAAAATCAATTCATCTGCATCAGGGTTTTGTCCAATTGCATGGAAATGCACTTTTGTATGTAGATGTTCTTCATCTTTTGGAACAGTGCCCGGCATTGGATTTCTTGTATAGTAAAATCCTGAATCATCAGCGAGCCACATGACAGATGCATGCCTGCAATGCGGTATCTGCTCTTCGAGTAATGTATTTGTGTGTACGTTTTTAATATACAAAGTCGAAGTCATTGCGATTTACAGTTAATGATGAAATCAGGGTCCAAGGTGTAGTTGTTAGCGTCCTGCAAGCTGATTATGAAAGTAAATGATTCTAATATCGTCCCACCTTTTCGAGAAGGTTGTATCGTCAATATCCGTGTGATTAGCAGGGGTATTTGGTACCCTAACGGTGAATTCATCACATTCCAGCAAATGCAGGATGCGCCGACCGAATACTAATTTGAGCCTTAGAAAGTTAAAGAGACTATTGAACGTGACCAAGTGGAACGCACCCGCTTTGGTGCCATGTTGCCTAAGCATGTTTTACCCCTCTTTACCCCCCTACAGACAACACCCCATCAATATGCTATAAAATAAGCAGATAAAACTTGCCCTCCACCCCTCCCTCCTCCGCCATCCCCGCAGCACCCAGCACCAGTCAACCAATAGTCCCCTGACAATTCAAAACTCAGAGCCGAATCTCAAGCCTGAGCTTAAGCCCGAACCCAAAACTGAGTTCAAAATCACAAACCCCGAACCCTATACCACCATGCCATACCACATCTCCCCGGAGGCTTTTGCAGCTGTGACATCCGGCACAGCAACACCTGACACCCACCCAGAATTTGAAATCAAGGAACTCAAATTTCGGGACACCGCGCTCTCGTCACTTTATTTTCTGATTCACCGCAAGACAGGCTCATGCCTTTTCCTTACGCTAAAAAGCGATCTGGTTTCAGGGCCGACCCATCCCTTCGCTAGCTTCATCGGTGGTAAAGGTAGTGACACCGAGGGCAACAATGAATACATCGTTGGGCAAAACAAAAACCTGCACCAGCATGACCCACACTTCAAATGTTTGCTCAAAGATGAAATATCCAGACAAATGAACTTCCGGATAAATATCATCTATCACACATTCAAGGCTGCTGAAGCAAACTGGGGTGCCTCCCTCACGAAATACCTCGCAGACAAAAACTTCACCATACATGAGGGTAAGCAAGAGGAAGACTGATAATTAATCCCCACTATGCCCACCGTCCGCAACGGCACCTTCACCTTCGAGACCAGATCAAATCAAAGCCAAATCGAAACCAAACCAAAAATCGAAACCAGTCAGAAACCACCCACCTAAAGCCAATACATATGCAATGCGCAATATGCTGGCTTGGGTGGGTTTTTGTTTGTGTGTCAGACATCACGCAGGCATGTCTCTGGCAAGCAAAATTTATTTTTCTGTCAGCTCTTTACTCCAAATTTCAAACGAGGCAGTTTAAACCTGCCAAACCAAACCTCAAACCAACCCGTCCAACCCATGAACCAAAACAAACCCAACCATACAAGCCAGACCAAAAAAACTAAACCCGAAGCCCTAATCGCTCGGCGAAGAATGTCAGTATATATGCATTCCCTTCTACAATTTTTGCTACAGGTTTCCCTGGACCATGTCCTGCATCAGTCTCAGTGAAAATCAATACAACATTTTCGCTATGTGCAGATTGCAGTTTTGCTGCCATTTTACGCGCATGGAATGGATCAACACGAGTATCTTTTTTTGCAGTAGTGAAAAGAAAATCTGGATAATGAGTATCCTCTTTGACAATATGATATGGACTCCATTTCAAAATAGATTCAAGACCCTCTGCTGTTTCAGGGTCGCCATATTCATGCACCCATCTTCTGGCAATTCCAAATTTAGAAAAACGAACCATATCGATAAGTGGCACCTCCGAGCAAACCGCGCGATACAAATCAGGTCTCTGTACGGCAACCGTTGCGACAAGCAAACCGCCATTGCTACCACCTAGGATACTGAGATGTTCACTACTAGTATATTTTTGGGCAATGAGATATTCACTCGCCGCGATGAAGTCATCATATGAATTTTGCTTTTTCTTTCCGATACCTGCCTGATGCCAATTACCACCAAACTCACCGCCTCCACGAATATTTGCTACAGCAAAGATACCACCTCGATTAAGCCAGGGTGCCACCAATCCTCTGAAATAAGGAGTCTCGGATGAATTGAATCCACCATATCCATACAAGATGGTTGGATTTTTGCCATCTGCAATGACATCTTTTTTCTTCACGATAAACATAGGGACTTTTGTACCATCTTTTGAAATATACCATTCTTGAGTCACCACAAAATCCTCTGGCTGGATCATGTTTTCTCTTTGTCTATATAATTCATACTCACCAGTCGCAGGATTGTATCGATAAATAGTTGCCGGAGAGAGAAACGAAGACACACTATAGAAAAATTCATCTTCTTCACGATTGGTGTTTATCCTATCAAGACTTGAATATGGCGGGAGTGGAATTGTACCAACTTCAACACCTTGATGGTCAAAGATGTGAACAGATGAATATGCATTCATCATATACTCTGCATATATTTTTGTTTTTGTGCATGCATATGTGAGAAGCACCTGCTCCCTTTCAGGAATAAATTCTTGCCATGTATCTATTGGATCAAAAAGATTCGAATATACATTCGACAAGACCTTGTAATTGTTGGCCTTATGGTTTGTCATTATGAGCACCTTATCCTTCAAAAAAGTGATATTGAATTTTGCGGGGATGCCTGTGACAAGAGGCTTGGTTTCTTTTGTTCCTGTGTGATATATGTACAATTCGTTTTCTGTCCATTTTGTTGAGACATGAATAGAAAGATATATATTGTCAGGTGAAAGCTTAATACTAATCATATCGTCCTTTGGTTGCCCTTCACCAAAAATCAATTCATCTGCATCAGGGTTTTGTCCAATTGCATGGAAATGCACTTTTGTATGTAGATGTTCTTCATCTTTTGGAACAGTGCCCGGCATTGGATTTCTTGTATAGTAAAATCCTGAATCATCAGCGAGCCACATGACAGATGCATGCCTGCAATGCGGTATCTGCTCTTCGAGTAATGTATTTGTGTGTACGTTTTTAATATACAAAGTCGCCATTTCATCACCACCCTCAGAAATTCCATATGCAATATACTTCCCTGTGCGAGAATTTCTCCAATAATCTATAGATATTTTTTGCCCGTCCGGATTTGCATTTGGGTTAAAGAGCACAAAAGCCTCACCCTCAATACCCTTTTTTGCGTACAAAACCGCTTGTTCATCACTGGCCGTACGCTCTGTATAAAAATAATAACCACCAGAAAGTGCAGGTACAGTAAATGTGGTTTTATGTAGACCTTCGGCGAGTTCAGCGCTCAGTGTCTCAAAAGTTTCATTCTTGAGCACATGCTCGACACGCTGATTTTGTTTCTCTGTCCATTCTTGCACCTCCTGACTCTCCCCGTCTTCAAGCCAACGGTATGGATCAGATACATTAAAACCGTGCAAAGATTCTGTGATATCCTCTCTTCTTGTTTCTACAATTTCTCTAGCAGTTTTATTTTGGGCTTTATCCATGGTACGGACATTATATATGTTTTTTCAAATATTTCTATTAAGATTTCATTTTTTTAGAATTAAATATCCATTTCATGCACTCAACCAAAAGAATATTGAAAATAAGCCACATAATTAAAATCCACACATATGAAACCGGCACCGACACAAGCTCAAATGCTGATCTACCAAAAGGGGTGTATACAGTAAGTAAAATAAGCAAGATACCGATAATGTTTGCAATATTAAGTCTTATATTATCAAAAACGGGATAGTGAAATATGGGACGATTGATATTCTTGAATGAATACGAGATAACCAAGACATACATAGAAAAACAAAGGAAGAATACTGATTGTGCGAGTGCTATTGATTCGATATTGACCGACAGAGAATAGTACAAGACAAAAAGCAGTACCGAACTAAATGCACTAAGTCCAATTGTTAACCATTTCACTTTAGTATTGAAGATTTCTATATGCTTCCTTGCTTGCACACCTGTCTGCCTATCATCGTCCTGATTAATGTTTTTGTCATATGCAAAAGCGAGGGCCGGAAGTGTCCCTGTGAGCATATTAATCCAAATAATCTGAAGTGCCGTAAGTGGCAAAGTCAATCCAGCAATAAGCGATCCTGCAATAACAAAAACTTCATTGAGCGAACTCGACATGAGATATATAAACACTTTTTGAATATTTGATTTAATATTGTGACCCTCATAGATAGTATTTGAGATTGTCTTAAAATCATTATTAAGCAAAATCATGTCGGAAGCACTTTTGGCCACATCACTTCCAGATGCAAGAGAAATACCAATATCCATAGCTTTGAGCGCAGGCGCATCATTTACCCCATCACCTGTCATGGCAACTATTTCACCAAGTGACTGATACAACATTCCAATGCGGAGCTTATCCTCTGGTGTCACTCTTGAGAAAATTTGTATACCTGGGATAATTTTGAGCAGTTCTTCATCAGACATTTGGGCGATTTGTGATCCAGTCAAAATCTCTGACTGACTTGCACTGACACCAATTTGTTCACCAATGTATCTTGCAGTTCCAGGCAAATCACCTGAAATAATTTTAACTTGCACACCTTTGCTTTGAATTGAAGCAATGCTTTCTTTGATATGAGGGCGAAGTGAATCCGAAAAAGAAAACATGCCAATTATGCGCAAGTTATGCAGTGAGCCTGAAATATCAAAATCACTTTCTGCAACAGCAACTAATCTCTTGCCGAGTTCACTTAATTTATGAATTTGCTGGAGTGCTTTTTCTTTTTCACTTTGGGTGAGATTTGATTTTTCGATCAAAATATCTGGTGCACCAAGGACGGTACTGATCATCCCCTCGCTCGCCCCTGCATTATATGCACCACCTACTTCTGACTTCACAATTGAGATTGAATATTTATTTGTCGAGTTAAAAGGTGAAACTAATTTACTCTGCACGAGTTTTTCTGGATTGATATCATATTCATATAAACTTCTCAAAATAATTGCCTCAAATGGATTTCCGCTATATATCCAATTTGCTCTATTATCACCCACTTTTTCTACAGTTGCTGTGATATTTCTATAGGCAGCAATAAGAGCCTGTTTTTGGTCATCACTTAGATCTATCAGGCCTGAAGTGGTATTTGTGGATTCAGATATAACAATGTTTTCCTGTCGAAGTTGATCAATATTGTAAATTGCATTCAATGTTAATTTCCCTTCGGTAATAGTACCTGTCTTATCTGTCAAAATAAGTGATGTCGATCCGAGTGTTTCAGAAGCAGCTAGTTTGCGTATGAGCCCTCCTTTTTTAGAAATATTTAATACACCGATAGACAAAATTACTGTGAGCGCAATAGGCAATGCTTCCGGCACGGCACCCACTGCAACCGCAGAAGCAAGTACCAACATATCAAATATATTTTCGCCTCGCTCCACACCAAGCACGAAAATCAAAACCACCACACAGAGCGCCAAGACAAAAATATACCAAGATATTTTTTTGACCGCATTTTGTACAGGTGTCAAAACTTTTTTTGTTGAAGCGATTGATTTGGCGATTTTTCCAATTTCTGTCTGATCATCAGTTTGTACTACCACACCTATTCCATTTCCACTGCTGACCAGCGTTCCACTAAAGACAGTATTCGATCTCTCGGAAATCAATAGACCTGTGATGACACCATCTTCTTTGGGTACAGGAATTGATTCACCTGTCAAAATCGATTCATCCACTCGCAAATCATTTGCTTCAATCACACGACAGTCTGCAGGAATACGCATACCGTATACAAGCAAAACAATATCTCCCACCACAAGTCCTTCGGCATCAATTTCTTTGACCACACCATCGCGCAGTACGCGCGCTTTATTTTTGATATATGACTGAAGGCTCTCAATTGTATTTTCAGCTTTATATTCTTGATGTGACCCAAAAACAATATTGACCACAACTGCCAAAAAGATAACAAAGGTTTCTGTTATTTCCCGCAAATACAGCGTGATAAGAGCTGCGAATATCAAAATAAAAATCAAGGGATTACATATCTGCAAAAAGATAATTCGTAGCAATACATTCTTTTTTTGGGGAGAAAGCGCATTCGCGCCATCCTCAAGCTGTCTTTGTGTGGCCTCTGATTCTGTTAGGCCATTAACACTTGATCTCACAAGTGCAAACAATTCGTCTTTTTCGCAGTTATAGTATCCGGAGATTTGTCTTTTCATGTAGGTCTCATTATAAACCATTTATATTGATTTTTAACTGGTGGAAAGAAAATAGAAAAACGCTAAATCTTGACCGTGTCTTGCACTATTTTCTATTTTATTTAAATACCATGACACCACTATCAAATTTCAAATCAAAAATGAGCTCGCCTTTAGAGGTGAAATGATAGCTCTTTACCTCACTGAGACTTTTAGAAAAATCATTTTCCTGTGACCCTTCGCAGAACATCAGTGTCGACATCATTTTGTCGAATGAAATATTGTTTCCAGATACTGCATATTCCCCGCCCACACCATTACAATCTGTTGTCGCAGAAAATGTATTCGGCACCTTGAAACTGAGTGTAAATTTATTTTCTATACGCGGCTTTATCACTGTGCCATCATTATATGTTGTACTTATCCAATTCCATTTATTCATACCAAGCGTCATCCGCACAGGATCGGCCTTACCTTCAAAATTCTGTACCACCTCACCAAATTGCATTGTCTTTGTATCAAGGAGAAGTCTGACGCTTTTTCCAATAGAAGGAGAGATATCAAAACTCTCACCAGATTTCCTGATTGCATAATTTATGACGATACTATTGTTTTTACCGAGCACTGTTGTTTGTGGGGCAATTCTGTCGCCGAGTAAAAATCCATCTGAGCCAATATACAGTTTGCCCGCACTGAGCGCAGTAACAACATAATATAGTATGCTCTTATCATTTTTTTCTTGTGTCAGGATGAAAGCGACATCCTCTCGCCCGTCACCATTAAAATCACCCTTAACTTCATTTCCAAAATAGCGCGTGATTATTTTCGCTGACACACTTTCCGATTCAGCAACACCATTTTTTAATGTCACCTTTTTTCCATCAATTGTATAAGTTGTGTTTTTATAGTCTGTGCCAGTTTTTGGATTTGTGCTTGATACATTGTTTGCACCTTGTCCTTGATCTAAGCCTTGTGCTGTACCTGGATTGATCTGACCATTGCTGTTAATCTGACCACCATCTCGACTATAGATATAATTTATGTAAATAATCGCACCAATAAAGACAATCAATATTGCCACGATGGCGGTTAGTGCAGGTTTCGATATAGGGCTTAATACAGAGCTTGAAGTAAGGCTCGTTTTTTTCATTTATGACTAAATTATAGCACCTATATACCCATCTTAAATACACCCATCTTGTCATCAATTTATATACCACAAATCTTTACTTACAAACTATAAGGACAAATTTGTATAAATATATTCCTCAAGTTCAAATACAGTATCCACAATCTTTTTTAGATTTTGGTGAGGTTCGCGATTAAAGAATGAATGATCATGGGCACCCCATGTCACTGCAATAGTAGGAACGTTCGCGATATCAGCCTCCCGTATATCACCTAAAGTATCAGTGACAAAAATTAGCTCCGGGGCACTTACCTTAAATTTATCCTCTATCATCCTAAACTTTTCAACTTTACTTTTCGAGACCTCACCTGTTGCAATAAAATCAAACATTTCTTTTATTCCCTCTTTTTCAAGCAATGGAACGCAATTCCTCTCAAGTGCTGATGTATTCAAAACCAATGTATAACCCTTTGTATGTAATCTTCCTAGAAAATCTCGGACACCATCATACATAGAAACACCTAGTTTCGCCTGAGCATATGCAGCCTGACGTATCTCTTTCTCTTCAGGTGTTTCAGTTTTTGGAGGTAAGGTAGATCTGTACTTTTGTAATTCTTCAAAGAAGTTACCGACAAGCAATTCTTTTTGCATTTGAGGTGTTAGACCGGGATAGACGGTCTGAACATAGGTTTCGGCAATCAAAATTGAATCAAATAAAACACCATCCATATCAAAAATCACGATTTTCATATACCCGAGTATTACACACTCAAAAAAATAATGAAAGCTGTACACTTACCTTTCCAAGACAAAAAAACCGCGCAACCCCAACTGATACATATAGTACCAGCGAGATTGCGCGGTGCGTTTTTTGCAATTATTGTGATTGCTCGGTTTTCAACCGATTATTCAGCTTCCGACTCGGTGCCTTCTGGATTGGCGATGCCGACGAGATCGAAGAGATTCTCCTTGACCCATTTACCATTTTGCATCGTGACATCGTCAGGATGATCGATGGCGGCATGACATTCGTCTTCGCAGACAATCCAGCCTTCGTAACCGTGCTGGACGAGCCATTCGGTGATTCGATGGAAGTCGAGTTTGCCCGAGCCCATTTGTGCCCAAGGCTCTGGTCCGTTACCGGAGAAGTCCTTGTAGTGGATATGGTTGACAAGATGTGCCCATTTGTTGAGGGTTGCAATGACATCCATGCCACCACGGATGATGTGACCTACGTCCGGCGTCCAGCCCGTGAACTTTGGGTCGAGACTACTGAGGACGACATCATAATCTTCCTGTGTGCGCACGAGCGAATTTGGCGGCGAGTTCGGATGATAGGAACATTTGATGCCACGATCGGCTGCACGCCGAGAAACAGCATTCACATTGCGCGCGATATTGAGTCGGCGTCTTTGCAAATCATTTCCACGGCCAGAAGGCAGAGTCACAGTGCCCAACATGGCCCCAGGGAAATGTTGCAATAGATCCATGGCCCAATCCGCTGCATTGAGTTCAGCAACCGTTTCTCTGGTCTCGTCCCACGAGCAGATGAGTGCCAGACCACACAGCTCCACGTTATTGGCAGCCAAGGTATCCTTCAGTTTTGAAGGGTCACCATAGTCGCCCATCCAGTATTTGCTGAGGCCAAGTTGATTCGATGCCTGCAGAACCATTGGTTCGATCCCTGTGAATCCTGCCTTGGCTGCAACCTCGATCATGTGACCGAGCTTGTTGTCATAGCCTTTCCCGGTCCCTTGCATGAACCAGGTATAGACTTCAGAGGCGAACTCAATGCTGCCTGTTCCTTTTGTTTTGTCTTTTGCCATTGTGGCGTGCTTTGGAGGTTTTCACCTCGCTGGACCCTCCTTAGGCCCGGTTTGTGTTGTTTTTATTGATGAAAGAGCGAGAACGTCTCAACCCTTAGGTGCAGTTGAATATACCCACAAAAACAGTACCACATGAAGCCGTTTTGGCAAGATTTAGAGAGGTATTCTTATATTTCTTTATAGATTCCCCACATCAAATGTAGTTATTGGATTACTCCTAAAAATGTCCTCGGCCTCTTTATACCCAAGAGCATAATCAAAATTCCATCTTGCTGGGAGCGCGAGAACATACATATTGTTACGTGCTAGTTCACTTGCCGGAATTGGCGCAGCGCCGATAGAGAAATCTTCGGCACGATATGCATTCCACTGTGCGATTGTGAAAATCAATATTGGCAAATCCTCATACGGAGCAGAGGCAGTCCAATTTGGATTTCGTATTAAAAGTTTCGCTCCGCTCTGTACCTTGTTCGCACCCAGCACAGTTCCATTCCACTTGTCTGTGACGATTGTATACCCCAGCCAATTTTTGGGTAAAGAGAAACTAAATCCAAACTCAGTGTTTTTGTACATGACAGCATCATTCACCGGATCGCTTGTCGATGCATTTACATGAGTATCAATTGGTGTGTTTGGCACATCTACCGGAGGATTACTTTTTTTGGAATAAAACAGATAACCTGCGGTAGCCAAAATCGCAATTATCACCAATACCACCAAAGAGAACTTGTTGTTTTTCATACCAATAGTATAGCATAAAAAAGCAATAAATATTTTATGTTGTCAAGGTGTTGGTTTTTAGCCACGTGGCATGCCGATGACACCTTTTTAACTTTCAACATACAAGTACCCAACACCCCATCCAATCTATCTACCTAAAGAAATTCGGCAAGAACTTACTTGTCGTTTTTCTATATTCATCAAAAAGAGGATTTTCCTCCATACTTTTTTCAAGCATTGGCACACCTGATATTTTGAGAATGAGGAAAGTTATTGTGAGCGGCCCGATCTTCTTCCTTCCC
>CAZVIP010000004.1:0-88697 GCA_964627085.1 uncultured Candidatus Saccharibacteria bacterium
CTTGTGTTGGGTTTGCGCTGCAGTACAAAGACAAGTTGTTGTTATTGTTGTTTGTATCTTGTACGTTTACTGTACATGAGCGGGTGATGGTTTGACCATTTGAAGAAATAGTTACATTCGCATACTTTGTACCTGTTGAATAGAATCTACCTGTAAAAGTTCGTGCATAACTTGAGATACCATCACTACCTGTCCATGAATATGTATAGTTTCCATTTCCACCTGTTGCATTCGCAGAGATTGTAACATCCTGGTTTACACTAACTGATGAAGGAGAAATATAACAGTTACCATCCAAATTTTGCTGCTGAGGTGGCTGCTGGTATGATCCACTAATTGGAGTACCGACAACAATATTTACATTGTTAACGTTATTATTGTTATTAACATTGTTGTTTACATTATTGTTTGTGCTCACTGCTACAGCTGAGCTATTTGACGCACCTGACCCACCTGGTGCTCCGTATGACGGATAGTTAAATGCAGGAGTCGAATATGAAGGGTAACTATATGCTGGTGCATTGAATGAAGGAGTTGAATAGTACGGTGTTGAATACGAAGGAGTATCGTATGAATAATACGGTTCATTGTATGAAGGCATGTCGTATGATGCATATGAATAGTATGGCTCATTATAGTCATACGAATAATCATAATACGGCTCATTGTAATCATACGAGTAGTCATAATATGGTTCGTTATAATCATATGAGTAATCGTAATATGGCTCATTGTAATCATATGAATAATCATAACTTGGCTGATTATAATCATACGAGTAGTCATAATTTGGCTGATAGTAATCATATGAGTAATCGTAAAAATCACCATAATCATAATTCTCAGCACGTACAACACTGCTAAAACCAAAAACAAGTACAATGGCAAAAATTGAAGCCACCACCTTTGTTGCAAGTCTTGCAGTGAAGTTGTTTTTTATTAAATTTATTGTATTCAACATAATAATACTATTATATAGTAGAAAGTATTTATTGTCAATAGTAATGAAAAAGCGCGGCAAGGGGTCTAAAAAAGACACACCCCTGCCGCGCCATGGTCAACAACAACCAAATTTTTCAGTTACAGTACACTTCGCAGGACTTATCGGTAAATTACTGCCCTAAGGCAGTGCGAATGGCAGCCTGAAACTCAGCCAGGGTGAAGTATCTCTCTTTACACTGTTCAAAAGCTTGAGTGCTAATATTGCCCATCTCGTCCAGACCTGGAAAGTTGACGAAGTTGCCATTTTTCCATCGTGGGTCCGCCTTGATTTGTGAAGGTAGCGGTCTGTAGATTTTAAGCTTTCGCTCCTCGACAAGCCTAAGTAGAGTCTTTGCCATCTCTGGCGTCAGGTTTTTTTTGAATTTATAACCTAATTTTTTGACTCCATCTTTTGTCTTGATCGAGTATTCCTCGAGCAAGATTTTTTGATCGGTTTTTTGCCACGGAAAGACTGCATTGTTCGCAAAGTATTCTTCGATTGATCCCTTGACTACCACAGGGCAGCCAAGATCAACGTGCTCGAAGAGCCACTTTGCTTCATCGGTCTTCATCCGAATGCAAGCACCCGAACCAGGCCACTCACCAATCCATGTGTTGTTCACGCCAT
Source organism: uncultured Candidatus Saccharibacteria bacterium (assembly GCA_964627085.1). GTDB lineage: Bacteria > Patescibacteriota > Minisyncoccia > Phycocordibacterales > CAIZLB01 > DALYDD01. The sequence continues at coordinate 1,610 of CAZVIP010000004.1, forward strand.
GGATAGCAATTCCGCGCGAAGAGATAAAGCTCATCCAGTATGGCATCTTCACAGATACACCGTGTTTGCTTTTTACGTCCTTCAGCTCATAGGCCATTTCTTTCCTGTCGATTTTGAATGGCTTACCTTCTGCGCTAACCGGAGTCGGCGTTGAAGGTTTACCCGTCGAGACAGAAAAGACTCTGGTCTCCAAACCTTGTCCTTGCCCCCGACCTTTCCAGGTCAGAGTTTGAGTCGAGAGATCAATCGTGATCGCTGACTCGCTATTGTTTGTCTCAGCGAATGACTTTGCATTTGAAAGCAAAGCACAGACTAAGAGACATACAATTTTCGCTGTCAGTGTAAACACCGACTGATTTTTTTTATATCCAAGCGCGCTCATGCCCTGGTGTTCCTTTCTATTTTGATTGTTATTGAAACTTGAATCGCCGTAAGGCGGATTCACATGTAAAGATCTTTGCTGTAGATTATACACTATTTATATAAAATAGTCAATACCTGAAAAAACAAAAAGCCGTCCCCTCACCCATTACAGGTTTGGAGACGGCAGATAGATTGAATGCTCTTTTCAAAAGTTTTGATCAAAACAACAATCTGGTTGGTTTTTGGTTTATTGACCGGGCGCTGGCACTGAAGACCTGATCACTACCGGTGGTGCCGACGAGTCGAGTAACCTCGGAGCTGCCGGCGGGGTATATCCCGCTGGAATCCCGGAGAGAGTTTCCGCGCTCGTGCTCGTAGTAGTTACAGCGACGGTTTGTGTCGGTTGGACTTGGCTTCCGGTAACAGATACTTTATTATGAATAATACTACCACCGTATCCATTCCCTCGCAGTCTCTTTTCAAGTCCAGCCTTTGCAGCAGGAGGAACCTGTGATTCAGGCACCGGGACTCCGTTTTTAAACCAAGTCGCGACACCTGTCGCGCCTTTAAAATCAGCATGGAAATTGTCATCCCCTGCGTGAATTCTGGTGAATTGTTCGGTAGGACCAGGATCTGCCTGCACATCAGGTTGAGGTGCCGAACGATTCTGAGGCTGTTGTGCCCGGTGATACTGCGGAGATGGTGCCTGCCGATACTGAGGTGGTGCATACCCCATCACCTGCCCCGGAGGGGGCATGTAGCCTGGTTGTCCATATCCACCATCGGTGGAATAGACTTCACAAGATGGGAGAAAGATAGCGCAAAGCGCCATCAGGATGAACGATAGTGTTTTCATAAGCAATGCCCTTGCGGGCGGTATGTAGTTGTGGTTTGTTGTTGATGCCCGGTGTTGGGCGGAGTACTGCATTGGCAGCTATATAGATTCAATATTTAACAAATCATATTTAATATATATAGCCACCTTTGAAGTACATTCAAAAACAAACTAAACAAGCCACATACACAACAAAATTTTCATTTGTGTTTTGCGTATAAAACCTATTCAATTTCTACCTTCAGCTATCAAAGAACAATATGTATATAATACCATTATATACGAATATGTCAAGCACTCCCGCTAGATACGATACACCACTTTGTAAGACACACCACCCTGTCAGACGCCAAGACATTCAGACGCACAAGGCACCCATCACTCGAAACCCACCCCCAATAAAACTAACTAAATTGACTTTAAATCCCTCCCCTTGCTAACATGACCCTAGATAGGCTCAACAATTTCATGTGGTGTCCCACCCTATTTTGGCACGAATGGATACGTCCGGATCTGGCTATATAGATGGCGGTAGTTATATGCGTAATCGGCTATGGGACGCCCTGCTCTAACCTGGGGACTAGTTGATACGCATATCAACTGACAGAAATGTCACGATACGAAAATAGGCTACATATGAAAATTGGTGTTAGATGAAAAACTCTGTAAGATTGCAGACCATGACCCTGAGATAGCACTGAGGAGAGTCGTTAACGACAACTAGGAGTTATTATCCAATATGAGAATCAAGTCCCTGGGCCCATCGTGGCTCAGGGACCTTCTTTTTTCTGCACACCTAACGCAAGCTGGCACTCACAAATTCTGCCTCAACGACATATCTATCACTGGCACTACCGAAGCTGTCACACGTACTTAATGTGAGCATGTCATTTTTTGTATCAAATGTCACAAGTGCTTTCTCTTTGTCTACTTTTTTTACTGATGTAACTTTGTATGTATACACAGCCTTTGACCCATACACGGTCACAGTCTCCCCTGTCTTAGCATCTTTTAACTTATTAAAAACCTTGTATGCGGTATTTTGTACTGCTGCAAAACTCGTACTATGGCCAAAAATAAACATATTTCCAGATCCTGGATAACCTGATCCAGGATATCTCACTGCCCCTTTTGTGAGTCCAGCGTCAAGGACTTCAAAAGAAGTACTGTTAGGATTTACAATATTCGCATCTACACCGATTGAAGAAATCACCAAACGTGTTGGGTTTTCTGCTTTGATAGAAAGACTTGTAAGTGTTCCTCTTTTTGTTTCTTTGACGACAGATCCTGCTGTATTACTTTGCCCCACAGAATTACTCTGTGTATTCGCAGATATATCACCCCCGGTATTAGCGCCGTCATTTGAAGTAATATTCGTTTGTGTTTTTACCTGATTGGCACCTACATTTTCATTTGTGTCACCAGTTTTACCGTCGATGATTTCTCGCACCGCATTTCTGGTTTTCTGTTCAAATGTCTCCCCGCCAGAGACCTGAAATTCAGATGGAATAAGGCCAAAAACAACCAAGAACAATACTGTACCGATGAATATTGCCGCGGTTATTGCGATGAATTTTATTTCATGTTTTTGGAAAAGAGAACCCATATGTCCATTAAACTCCGCCCGGTTATGTGAACCGCCCCTATAATTTTCAGGGCGAACACCAGACTGATTTATGGCATGATCACCGACCTGTTCACCTGTCTGAGCACCTATCTGGCCCGAAGACTTTGTCTTTGTATCAATACCAAATACTATTGAGAATATTTTTTTGAAGAAATTCATGTAGTTATGATTTTACAACCTTAATTTATGGGTGTCAAATATATACATTGACAAAGTAACGTTTTGTAGTATAATTATTACATTATGGAAAAAGAGCAAAAAAAGCCAAATTACACACTGCTCCGAGTTATTGTTATCGGGGCAATATTAGTCATTCTTATATTTATTAGTATCGGTATTGTACGCTACGTTCCAAAGGCACTTAATTCCCTTGCGAACGCAAGTTTGTCTATTGGCAATGTCTTTAATAATGGAAGTACATCCGAGACAGCAAATACTTCAAATACTACAGGAACCAATACCTCTATCTCAACTAGTACAGGTGGCTTTTCAATCCGCGAACTAACAAGTGGTGACTCAAACAGCAATAACTCTTCCAATACTACAAAAACAATATCTGGTAATACATCAGGTATTGGCGATGCATCAAATGCGGGCACAAAAACTACAACAAAGACTGTAACAAGTTCAAACACTACAAAGGCTTCAGGAAACAATACCGTAAGTAACAATACAACAAGAAACAACAATACTAACTATTCCTATACATCATCTAATTCATATGCAAATACAGTTGGCTCTTCTGATATTGCAGTCGAAATTATCTCAAAAGGAATTATCGATCGAAATACAGGACTCTTTGTCCCAACTAATTCATTCACAACAAGTGATGCAGTAGTTGTTAAATTCAAAATTGAAAACCGTGGCACATATGCAACAGGCGCTTGGACAGCAACGGTTAATATGCCAGCCTCAAACTCTGCTGATGCAGTTAGAACGCTTGGACCAATCCAATCACTCCCTGCAGGCACAGCAGTTGTCGGTGAAGCAAGATTCGATAACCCAATTTCTGGAAATCAGAATGTATCTATTACTGTAGATACACAAAATTCTACACAGGATGCAAATCGAGGAAACAACACAACATCTGTTCCCCTTTATATCGGTGGATCAAACTATAATAATGGAAATTACAATAACGGTAACAATGGTAACTACATAAATGGCTCTCAGGCTGATATGCAAATCCGTATCTTAAATACAGGTACAGTTAATTCATATGGTCAGTTTGTTGCGAATGTAAATCCAAGAATTGGAGAAAAAGCGGCCGTACAGTTCCTCGTAACCAATGCAGGTGGCACAGCTACTGGTGCATGGTCTTGGAGAGCTGACATTACAGGTGCAAACTCTAGTACATACTATTCACCTAGTGAAAACAGTATCCCTGCCGGCGGATCAATGAAACTAATCGTTGGACTTGATGCACTAAACAACAATAACTCTTTCTACAACGGGTATAACTACAACTATACTAATGGACAGCAAATGTTCTTCAATATCTATATTGATACAGCAAACAATGTCTATGAATCAAATGAGTCAAACAACAGTGCGAGTGCGACTGTAAGTATTAGTAACTAAGCAAAACCCCAAATAAAAATACCCTGCTGTTGCGAGTACGCAAAGGCAGGGTATTTTTATTTGGGGTTTTGTACAAAAGATATTTATATATTATCTGTTTTTATACATTCTCTCCACACACCTCAGTTTGGTATTAATTTTAAAGTTGAAGACAAGAATTCTTTAAATTCATATAACGAGTCACCCCACCACACTATTCCGTGTTCACGGAGTAAAAGGTAGTTTACACCTTTACCCTGAAACTCTTCAAACATTTTCTGACCTGACTCAAACTTCCCGTATTCAATCTTTTCACTAGTCAATTGGTCTTTGAATTCATCTGCGCGGATAATCTCATTTTTATGAAAATGTAGCATGAATTTGGGGTTAATATTATTTTTATTAAGTAAATTGAGAAAAGTAAGAAATTCAGGCCCATCAGAACTAGGCAGTTTTTTTCCCATGTACTTAACTATATTTAAATTTTCATCAAAATTTGTAACAAGTGAAAAGTCCTCGAAAGACATTGTCTCTTTATTCGTCTTCGTTTGAGTTATTAATACTTTATCCAAATCAAGAATTGCAATCGCACCGTCAGTCGGTGCCCTATGCCATAATTTATAATCTTTATATAATCTTGCAATTTCCTCTATCTCACCCTCGTGCTTATCTTTTAAGGACTTCATTGCATCACTCGATATATCCCTCTCAAGCACTGGCTGATATTTTATACGCACAGTCTCACATACAATATTATCAGACACATCTTCAACATCCACCGTCCTAATATTATCTAATTTATTATCTGGATAAATGACATTTACACCAAGATTTTTAGATATCAAAGGTACTCTGTGTTGATTAAGTTTATAAAAATCTTTATCCTCACCATCATGTAATTGGTAAGATGAGACAACATTCACGAAACCAAAAGATGAGAGCTTCTTTAGATAAATTCTTTCTTTGTCAGAAAGTTCCAATATGTTCGCAGGTCCATATAGTATGTAACTATTTTGTTTATAATTACTGGGTAGATCATACTGTTTTAATTCTTTAAAATCGATGGAATATCTTTTCTTCACCCTACTTAGTGCAGGTGCAATTACCTCAGACTCAATCAGTGCGCAGTGAGAGTCTTCGCTATTTAAAATATAATAATATGTAAATTCAGTGACATCATATTTCCTTGAATAGTCGAGCATTAGCATATTTTAACTTGAATTCGGTAAATTAAGCAAAGATATTCTTCAAAAACACCCACCTTCGCGTACTCGCAACTTTTATGTACTAAAAATAAAAAGACTGCCGACTTTGTGCATCTCTACACCGGAGGCAGTCTTTTTATTTTTAGTGCTTATATATCCAGTCTAGCTGTCTTCGCATTTGTCTGGATAAATGTCTTTCGTGATGGAACATCATTACCCATGAGTACGTCGATGACTTTGTCTGCTTCGGCGGCGTCTTCGATTGCGACTTGCTTGAGGATACGGTGCTTGATGTCCATAGTTGTCTCACCGAGTTCTTCAGCATTCATTTCTCCGAGACCTTTGTATCGCTGGATACGAGGCTTGGCGACGGCTTTGGTTTTTTTGTCTTTTGCGTTTTTGCCAGTTGCTCTGCCCTCTGCTTCGTCTGTATCAGTGTCTTCTGAATCGCCATCTTCGGCTTCTGCGCCAGATGTGTCAGCGTCGGAGTCTTCCTCGCCCTCTTTTTCCAATAATTCATTTGGATCAAAACCTAGCTTCTTAAGATAACTCTGCAAATCTTCATCACTGTAGAAATAACTTATTTCTTTACCAACCTTAACTTTGAATAGTGGAGGCTGGGCAATATAGATAAATCCTCCCTCAATCAATGGTCTGAAATATCTGTAGAAAAGAGTAAGAATCAATGTTCGAATATGCGCACCGTCAACGTCGGCATCGGTCGCGATAATAACTTTGTGATATCGGAGTTTAGACAAATCAAATAAATCGCCGATGGCAGTACCGAGTGCAACTACAAGATTTCGAATCTGCTCTGATGCAAGCATTTTGTCGAGACGCGCTCGCTCAATGTTCAAGATTTTACCTCGAAGTGGAAGCACAGCCTGTGTTCGTCTATCACGGCCCATCTTTGCTGTACCACCCGCAGAGTCTCCCTCCACGATGAAGAGCTCTGATTCTTCTGCTTTTTTACTCTGACAGTCAGCGAGTTTACCTGGAAGTGTCATGCCTTCGAGTGCGCCTTTGCGGAGTACAGAATCTTTTGCGGCTTTTGCGGCTTTGCGGGCACGCATAGCAAGAAGACCTTTGTTTATGATGGCCTTGGCATCATCTGGATTTTCCTCCATGAATTCTGCGAATGCCTCTGCAAAAACACTGGCGGTTGCACCCTGTGCTTCAGTAGAACCAAGCTTTGCTTTTGTCTGTCCTTCAAATTGGATTTCTGGAAGCTTAACTGAAACTACTGCGACGAGACCTTCCTGCACGTCCTCTCCTGTAAGACTCTCATCATTTTCTTTGATGATATTATTTTTCTTTGCATATGTATTAATGCTTCTTGTGAGCGCAGTCTTGAAACCAGCGATATGTGTACCACCCTCTGAGTTATATGTATTGTTGGCAAAAGCGACTACCTTTGGATTGATATCATCAATGTACTGGAGAGCGACTTCAACTTGGATTTCCTGTGTAGTCTTGATTTCTTTTTCAACATAGAAAACATTTCTGTGTAGAACCTTCTGGTTTTGATTATAAAATGCAACAAGTGATCGAAGACCTCCTTCGAAGAAGAATGACATCGATGGTGCATTAAGTTTTTGATCTTTGAGATATACAGTTGAAAAATCGCCAAGTAGGTTCTTCATTAATTTTTCATCAGTGCCTCGTGCGTCAATGACATTTATTTCAAGACCTTTAACAAGGTATGCCTGCTGTCTCAAATGATTCACAACTTTTTGCCAATCGTATACGACACCTTCTTTGAAAATAACTGCATCAGCTTTGAAAAGTACGATAGTACCTGTGAACTTAGTCTTGCCGACTTGTTTAACTTTGTATTGTGGCTTACCGATCTTGTATTCCTGGGTATGAATTCCTCCACCTTCTTTACCTTTGTGGACAATAACCTGTGCATGCTCAGAAAGAGCGTTCATAACAGAGGCACCTACACCGTGCAAACCTCCAGAGACCTTGTACCCATCACCACCGAATTTACCTCCGGCATGGAGAGTTGTCATAATTGTTTCGAGAGCTGAAACCTTTGTCTTTGAGTGAATATCAACAGGAATACCTCGACCGTTGTCGACAACTCGAATATATCCATCAGGCAGAAGTGCAACTTCAATATGATTTGCAAAACCACCCATGGCCTCATCTCTTGAGTTATCAAAAATTTCCCAAATCAAATGGTGGAGACCCTCAGGACCGGTTGTACCAATGTACATACCCGGACGCTTACGTACAGGTTCAAGACCCTCGAGTACCTGAATTTCATCAGCGCCATAATTGCCGGCTTTTTTTTCTTTTTTTACTTCATCTTTAGCCATGTTTTTTTTTGATTTTAAATTAAGGGTCTATTAATTTGTCTATTACCTCGGGTACTAAATATATATTTCTAATGCCTTTTTATATACCTATATTTGTTCACATATTATATCAAATTAAGCCATTTTTTGTGCTATTGCATTTGATGTTTTTTATGGTCTATTTGTTGATTGTTTTGAGATTTGTTTTAATTTAGTGGATTTTGGTGAATTTTTGATAAAAAAGTACAAATTTCAGCACATCTACTGAAAATGGCCTCAAATATAACGTAAAAGCAATACAATGACACATATATTTATTTCGTCTACGTAGCGCTTGACAAATACTATATCTATGATAATATATTCATGTGAGCGTGCAAGTTAGGCGCCCACCTTGGTGATGTTAGATGTCACCTCGAACGCACGCCGTAGCCAAGGGGCAACGGCAAGAAGTGCAGATCACTGGCCGAGGTTTCTGACGGTGATCAACATAAAAAAGAAACCTTCACGAGTTGCCAAGATGGCTACGCAGAAAACTAAAGAGACTGCTACCGAAGGGTGGATATCTCAGAGGTAATGCGCAAGCTGGTGTTGTGAGTAAAAACCTATCCAGGTGATGACAGCCGAAGAGGCCCATCCACTTGTTTAAGGTAACCGCAACGGCATACATAACTGAACCTCATCAGTTAGACCGAAAGACCAATCGTGAAAAAGACCAGCCTTAGCTGGCATTGCCCGAGGGGCCGGAAGACCAGACGGAGACAAGAGAGCAAAGATTGTCTCAAATGGAAACCGGTTAAATCCCATAGCCAGCGACATAGCCCTACCTATAAGGGCAGAGTCAAAGGTAAATACCATGAGATTTGCATTCCTCAAGGTATAGTATGGGCGCATTCTGCGGAGAGTGCGTGGTGTTGCACCCGAGATACACAATCAAGAGAGATTGAAACTGCGAAGTGGGGTTAAACCCAGCAGATCAATTCCGCCTTGGTACGACCAGCAGGTCAAGTGTCGTGTCTCGGAATGCAGCGTCGAGCTTGCACCGAGACTATCGCTATCTTGCCACCCCAGCAGATAAGCGCCAGCCACGATGGTATTGCTTCGGCCACTCAGGTGGCCACGTGCGATAAGCAAACATCACTTGGTTGTGTATCTCGGCACTAGAAAGGAGAAAAGGTGCAGGGAGTCACTGACTCCACCTCAACGGAACTCATACTTCCTGCACCCATCTTTCTCTCAGTTCTTTGTTCTAAAAATTTGATACTCGTACGACAATCGTACACAGAATATTCAATTCGCAATATTCAAACCTCGCAAAGACCTTGCGGGGATTTTTGTTATTTGAGTTTTGCTTTAAATTATATACAAGTGAAAAACCTATCAATCAAAGTTGATACTATTTACGCAACCCCACAAACACTATCTCGCCTCCCAACCTTCAGTATTTGTTTTGTCTGTAATCTTTTGTGTGAGCGCATCCATGACTGGTTGAACCTCATCGTCTGTGAGAGTTTTTTCCATTGATTGGAAAACAAGGCGAAAAGCATATGAGGTCTTTTCGACTTCGTCGGTCTTTGATCCATCTGGTGCTATTTTGTTTTTTTCGAATTCATCGAATTGTCTGATGCTTGTGATGAGTGGTGATTCGAGTGAATCAATCAGGTTTCTTACTTTGTCAGCATTCCCTTTTGGACCAGGAATAAAGACTGCGACATCACGAATAATGTATGGATATGGAGATATCTTTTTATACTGAATAACTTGGATACCGTCTTTTGCTGTGTTATCTATCCCCGTCACCATTCCTGTCCCAATTTCTGTTCCTGCACTTATATCTGCCCCCATACTTGTTCCAGCGTCTGCATTCAAGGTATCAGCTTGCTCGGCGTTGGCAGATTGAGACATATCAGCAGATGCAATCAATGATTCAAGATCGATTTCAATAATGCCTTCAGCACGTATACTTTTTGGAAAACGTGAGGCTTCGATATTAAATATATGAGAAAGAGACTGCACTGCATTTTCTAATACTGCATCAACAATTCTTGTTTTGTTTTTTCCTTCTTTTGTAGTGACACCAATCGCGAGTGAGAGTCTTTCTCTTTTTCCCTCAAAGACCTTCCCTATTTCAAAAACAGCAACCTTGTCTATGCCGAGATAATCTAGGTGGATACTATTTTTTTGGAGCACAGAAATGAAATTATCTGAGATTGTATTGCGCAAGTGACCACGCTCTACATTGAGTGGATTTGCGAGTGCATAATCGCCGTCTTTTACTAATGTATATGTATAGAGTTCTGAAAAACCAAGATCAGTTAATGCGTCTCTGATTTTTTGTGAATAGTAAAAAGATGGAAGAACCGGAACATTGTTCAGAGGTGGGAGGATATTGCCTTGCAAATTTTCGTATCCATACATACGGCCGATTTCATCGACGATATCTTCTTTGATCTGTATATCAACTCTGTACTGTGGTACCTCGACGATGATTTCAGATTTGTTCGCGGGATTAATTTCAGTTTTTAAATCGAGACTATTCAAAGTGTCGACTATGAATTTTTCATCAATTTTATCTGCAGAAACACCGATTCGCTCTATAATTTCGGCAACATTAAACGTATGTGTCTTTGGGATATAGACTTCGGTTGCAACCTCGCATGAAGGACTGACTTTAATATTTGGCAATTCTGCTTTGAGTAGTGCACAGAATTCTGTTATGGCAAAAGCGACTCGCTCAAGCGAAACAGCGTTCTCAAAACGCTTGGTTGAATCGTTTTTAATATTGTATTTTTGTGATGCCTTGCGGACATATACTGGATTGAAGTTTGCAGATTCAAGAATGATATCTGTCGTATCCAGAGTCACTTCGGCGCGCTTGCCACCTTTTACACCAGCGATTGCAAGCGGGCCCTGACTATCAGCAATAACAAGGGTTGAAGAATCAAGTGTCACAACTCGGCCATCCAAAAGTTCTATACTTTCTCCCTCTGTAGCAAGTCTTACTACAATATTTCCATCAACTTTTTTTGCGTCAAAAGCATGCATTGGCTGGCCTGAATCGAGCATGACAAAATTTGTTAAATCAACAATCAAGTTAATTGAACGTTGTCCGACTGTCTCCAAAAAATCCGTGAGCCATTTTGGTGATGGACCATTTTGAATAGATGTTATATGTCTACCTATATACAGCTTACAAATATCTTTTTCTTTATTTTCAATTATTGGTGCTGGGATTTGAGTCTCGCCCTGGTTTTGTCCCTGACCTTTTGCGGACTCCTCTGTCTGATTTTGTCCATCTACAGTAATGACATCATTAAATTCAATTGGAGCGTATGTTGCACCAAGGAGTACTGCAATTTCTCTAGCAGCAAATTTATGAGAATAACAATAGCTTGCTCTGTCGGCGAGGACTTTGAAATCAATCATTGTGTCGGCGCCTCTTTTTTCTATATCTTCAATTTCAAATAATTTTGCAGTAATTAAATCCGCCAATACAGACGGCTCTGGCATTGGTTCTTTTATATATTGTTGAATTCTGTTATATGAGATGATCATGGCGATAAATTTATTTCCTAAAATTGATTAATGAATCGGAGGTCGCCAGAATACAATAATCTAATATCATCAATACCGTATCGAAGCATCACTAATCTATCGATTCCTCCACCAAAGGCAAAACCTTGCCATTTATCAGGATCAAGGCCTGCATTTTTGATAATCTCAGGATGTACAAGTCCTCCACCCATCATTTCGAGCCACCTGTCCTTCCACCGCATATCAATTTCTACACTTGGTTCTGTGAACGGGAAATAACTTGGCCTAAATCTAATGTCGACAGATTCACCGAATAGCTTTCGATAGAAATTCAAAATTGTACCGCGCAAATCTGCCATTGAAACTTTTGGTGCAATGACCATGCCTTCAACTTGATAGAACTCAGCTTCATGTGTTGCGTCAGTTGCCTCATTTCGAAAAACTTTTCCAGGGACAATAATTCTAAAGCCCTGGTTTGTGCCAGTAGCGCCGTCATTGCCTGCTTCGGCATTACTGCCACCATCTTTCACATTTCCCTCTGACATATATTTTTTTACGAAATGTTCGAGGAAGCGAATCTGAACACTTGATGTATGTGTTCGTGGGAGGAGTTTCTCGCCGTCTGTATTTGTATCTTTTAGCCAAAAAGTATCCTGCATATCTCTTGCCGGGTGATCCTTCTGAACTCTGAGGGCGTCGAAATTGTAGTATTCAGTTTCGACTTCTGGACCCTCTGCAACCTGAAATCCCATATCCTTGAAAATATGCTCAATATCTCTGATTGTTTGTGTAAGGGGGTGCAAATGGCCTGCTTTTTTGTCTGTCATATTAAAAAAGAGTATAACATGCCAAAACATTGATAAAAAGGGTTTTTTTCGGTATATTTTATGTAGTTTATGACCTCCATCTTCAATATCCTTACCTATACCTTTTTGTTCGCAACGGTATATTTTCAAGTGTTTTTATTCATAACCCTTTTTGAGCACACTGCTGATAAGAAAAAAAATAAGTCGATAGAAGCCAAGGATCAGTCGGGAGAGTCGGCAACTGACGTTTCGACTACTACTTCGTCCAATACCTCAACTGACCCATTAGATCCATTTGACCCAAATCGTGTGTATCCTTCAGTCACAATTCTCGTGCCTGTCTTTAATGAAGAAAAGACCGTAGAGAATACTATTGGCTCTTTGCTCGAGCTTGAATATCCAAAAGACAAACTCCATATCATGGTTGTGGATGATGGTTCAAAAGATAATACCTGGAGCCTTGTGCAGAAATTTAATGATCACCCACAAATCCTCCTTCACAAAAAAGAAAACGGTGGTAAATACACTGCGCTCAATTATGGTATCGAACATTGTGCTGATGATTTTATTGGCTGTCTCGATGCCGACTCATTTGTAGATTCAAAGGCCCTCTTGCATATCATCCCTTATTTTGACAAAGAGGACATCGTCGCCGTGACCCCATCAATGAAAATCCAAAACCCTGACACTATCCTCGGTATGATTCAAAGTGCTGAATACAATATGGGTATTTTCACTCGAAAAATATTTGCAGCACTCGATGCTCAGTATGTAACACCTGGCCCATTCTCAATATTTAGAAAATCTGTATTTAATAAAGTTGGTCTATATCGACATGCGCATAATACTGAAGATTTAGAGATGGCTCTCCGATTGCAAAAGAATCATTTGCGCATTGAAAATGCCGACAAAGCCATTGTCTATACTATGGGGCCACGTACTTTGTATAAATTATATAAACAGCGTGTCAGATGGACTGGTGGCTTTATCCAAAATACCCTCGATTATAAAAAGATGATTTTCAATCCGAAGTATGGAAACCTCGGTATTCTTGCACTTCCATTTATGATGTATGCGATTGTGGTAACACTTATCCTTTTCTTCCACAGTATATTTTTGGTCGCGAAAGGCCTATTTGATTCATTTGAACAGGCTCGGCTTGTTGGATGGGAATTCTCTTTTTCATCATTTGACTTTGAGTCAATATTGTATAGTCTAAAAATTCCTTTCTTCATTGGAATCATTATTACCGGCATGATTATTTTCGCTATCTGGTATGGAAAAAAGATTGCGGGAGTAAAGGATAAAAAGATGATGGATATCGTGTATTTCTTGCTACTTTATTCATTCATTTCCCCTATTTGGACTATCACTTCGGTGTATAATACTATACGTCAAAGAGATGCATCTTGGAGGTAACGGTTTGTGGTCTGCGCCATTGTTGCGACGGAAAAATGTTGCACATAAAAAACAGACCGCAGTCACCTCCGGAAAAATTAGAAATATTACTTATACATTAATTTAATTACATGACTGAAAGACAACCTATTGATTGGAAAAAATATATTCTTGCCTTTATCATCACATCACTTATCTTCGGATCAGTTCTCTATGTGAATGGTATTTTTGAGCAAAAGCGTTTAGGTAATGCAAAACTTATTCGAGACCAGATTGCACTCGACCTCCTTTCATCTGAGACACAATTCAATCTACTCCGCGAAACATCATGTAGTAATATTTCTTCAAATGCACTCTCAGAGGAACTCAATTCCCTCTCTCGAACACTTGGGTATATGGAAGCGAATGATACAAGCGGAACAAATCAAGAATTGGTATATCTCAAAAAATATTATTCTCTCCTTGAAATCAAAGACTATCTTTTGATGACAGAGCTACGTTCGAAGTGTGGACTTAAGCCTCTTTCAATTCTTTATTTTTATGGGAAAAAAGAGTTCTGTCCAGAATGCGAGAAAACTGAGACAGTATTAACTTTCTTGCGACAACAGTACCCTGAACTACGTGTATATTCTTTTGACACAACACTTTCACTTTCTGCACTTGGAACTCTAACTTCAATATTTGATGTCAAAGATACTGAGCTTCCTGCAATTGTAATTGGAAATCAGAAATACATAGGCTTCAAATCAATTGATGAAATCAAAGCACTCTTACCTGAACTCAAAAAGATCGACAAAGCACGCGCTGATGCAGAACAAAAGAAAAACACCGGAGCAACAACCGCAAAATCAACTGGAAACAAAAAACAATAGTACTCTCGAGAGTTGCGCACGCGTGCAACAGCACAGGCGAAACCACATTCACATAACATCTTAGCTCACATAAACTATGAACAAAAAAAATATTGCTGGGAAAATTTCTTCTATAGCACTTATCACTTCAATTACTTTTTCAATTGGAGCGCAGGCTGTATTTGCTGGGTCAACAAGCTCAGTACTCATTCCTCAAAATTTTCGTTTCAATAACACATTGAGTGTCGGTCAATACAAAGACCCTGACGTGAAATACCTTAAGGCTTTTTTGAATGTGGATGGGCGGACCGCTCTTTCTACTATTGATCCTTGTATAAGTAGTGATCCAAATACTGATATTTCTAGCAGTTTTGACACACGTACCAAGGATGCTCTCATACGATTCCAGAACCTCTATAGAGGCGAAATTTTGACCCCTGCGGGCCTAACCACTGCAACTGGTGTCTTTGGTCTATATTCACGAAATAAGGTAAATGAGCTCCTACAAACACCTGCTTATACAGGTATTCGATCTGGTGCTTCTGCGAATGTTGTACCAAACAATACAGATGCGGTGAGTAATTATTACAACACTGTCATCAACTCACTTCTCGCAAGTACATCAAGAGCAACTGTTGCGACTACAACAACCTCAAACCCTATTGTCGATAACTATCTAAGCGCTGTAAACAGATCAATTGTGAGTGGTTATTCTGTTCTTGCAACCACAACTGCATCATCTACAAATAGCGGTGCAAACAGTGGTACAAATGGAAATGTAAGCAACTCAAACAATAATTCAAGTCCTGCTTCTAATGCTGCAAGTGGCCAATTACCTACAAGCAATAACCCTGTCGTTAATCAATACTATAATTATCTCAATCAACTACTTGGAAGTAATTCACTCACTTCTGCAAATGCTTCAACACCGGCAAATACTGCAAGTACGACCGGAGTTATAAGCACAAGTACAGCGGGGACAATTATTAATAGTACAAGTCTCAGTAATTCAAATAATGCTGTTGTCAGTAATTATTTGAATTACATTAATCAGACATTAAATAATGCTGGCTCAGGTACAGGACAAAACAACAACACTTCAAATCCTGTTGTTAATAATTATTTAAATACCGTCAGTCAAGTTGTCAGCAATACACCTGCTCCGTATTCTGCCTCAAACACAAATACCGCAACAGGCACGCTACCTGTACTTCTTGCAGTGAACCCTACAGTTGTCACAAATTGTGGAGATACAATCACTATAGTTGGACAACGTTTTGCAACAACAAGTAATATCGTGCACGGAACACTTGGAGCTCTTGTTGCAACAACTACTAGAAGCTTTTCTACTGGATCTGAACTCAGTGTTGATTCTGTCACATTTAGTCTCAAGCAGTTTAGCAACTACTATGGATTCCAAGCAGAAAACGCTGGTACCGTGCAGAACATCGCTATGCGTATTTCTAGCGACAACAAAACTTCAGCACAGACAGCCGTGGTGCAATACGCTTTTCCAGGAGAAAGAGTGGTCAGAAATATCCCTCAAGCCCCAGAAGTTGCCATTCCAGAGCCTGGTATCACAGAGAGTGGAGCAAATGGCTCATCAGGCAAAAACTCCTCTGGTGGGGCAAATAAAGCCGCTGGGACAGGTATATTAAACTCTATTGAAACAAAGGATCGCGAAGTATATGGCTACTCCCCACAAGGACAACTCCTCAAACTAATCGGTGGTGACAAAGCGGCCGACTTTGGATACAGTATCAGCCCTTCTGGTCACCTACTACAGAAAATGCAAGGTAAACAATTTGGCCTCGAAAGTATCAAAAACGGCGGGACATCAAAGAGTGGAAACAGTAGTAATTCGAGCAGTGGTATTCTCGGAGGGGTGCTCGGCGGTGTTGCAGGTGCAGCAGCTGGTGCAGCGGCTTCTACGGTTATTGGAAATTTCGGAGGTAGTCTCACAACCAACTTCTACTGTAACTGCAGTTTCAACAACCTTCTTATTGTTAAGGATGTTCGCGGTTGGGCACCTCAGCTTATGTATCAACCAGGTGCCTCTATCTTATATTTGAACTACAACCTAACTCCTGGTGTGAACGTCCTTGGTAACTATGTCTCAGGAGGACAATGCTGGGTATACTCTGGATATACATGTGTGACCTACGGAGCACCAACAGGAACAATCCTACAGATTGGTACATCTCTTACAGGTGGTAAGTAAAAATGCTTTAGTCCATACAGTACATAATCCTCAGAATAATTAAACCCCTCACTCCGCAAGGAGTCAGGGGTTTAATTATATTTTTGGAGCCGCTTCCCAGATTCGAACTGGGGACCAACTGTTTACAAAACAGTTGCTCTACCAACTGAGCTAAAGCGGCAGTGGATGAACGTGAAAATCATAGCATAATCTAATTCTGTTTTCAAGCAAAATAAGACTTGACGTAAGGCTATTTTATTTATTCTTTATGTCTGTCTGCGCAATACCAACACCCTTTGGCACTGACCCTTTGTGACTCTCAATATGTCTAAAAAGGAAAGATACCGCACCTCTGTTTTTTGGCAAATCCTTGCCTGATGCAGCACTGGTAAATTTATCGAACTTTGCCGCAACTTTTTCTGCAATGTGCAAACTGAACTTCTCTAATCTCTCGGCGATATCATGCAATTTCCTTTTGATATAAACAGAGTCTACTGATTTGATATATGACAAAAAATCTGAATACCAGCCGTGAAGCTTTGTATCCAGATTTTCTGAACCAATATAAAATATAGGACGACCTCGTTTGGCCTCTAGCTTTTTTCCATACCAAATGGCAAGAAGAAAAAATAAAGATGCGATAAATATAATCAAAGAGATAATCATATAGATTATGTAAAAAACTATCGAAGTGTTGTGAAGCGTGCCATGTGAGAGACCTCAATCTTCTCACCGAATTTCTGAATAGCATTCTCAATCAACTGCTTGATTGTGAGATCCTGATTCTTGATGAATGGCTGTTCGAGGAGTACTTGTTCCTTGAAAAAAGCATCCAATTTACCCTGGAGGATTTTCTCCTGGAGGTCAGCAGGTTTGCCAACCACTTCTTCTTTGAAAAATTCGACAGCCTTTGCCTTTGCAGTTTCGTCGATCTGATCCATAGAAATATACTGTGGATTTGTAGCAGAGATATGCATAGCGATATCGTATGCGAGTGCCTTGAATTCAGTGTTATTTGAAACGAAGTCAGTCTCAGATGAGAGCTGAATCATAGCGCCAATTGCCCCATTTGCATGTACATAGGCGGCGACTGAACCAGCTGTTAATTCTCGGTCAGACTTTTTAGCAGCAACATCTGCACCCTTCTTGCGAAGGAACATCATTGCCTTTTCCTCGTCTCCACCTGCATCTTCGAGAGCCTTCTTGCATTGCATAATTGAAATGCCAGTCTTGTCTCGGAGTGCTTTTACCAAATCCATTGATATTTCTGATGTCATAATATTTATTTTAACACATTAGTATGAATTAATAATCAACAAAGGATCAATTTTGATCAGTGATTTATATACCTATTCAATAATTTTAAAATCGACTTGCAAGGCAAATCAATCTTGAGATTGATTGAGGTTTATTATCGAGTGTGAGCAGGAGCTGCCGGTGCAGATGTATGAGCTGGTTCTTTGACGGCAGTTCGCTTAGCTTCTTTGTAAGCTTCTGCAATCTTCTGTGTAAAGAATTTGATACTGTCGATAGCTGTATCGTTTCCAACAATAGGATATGTGATTTGACTGATATCGCAGTCAGAGCCACATAGAGCGACTACAGGAATTCGCTTGTCGAGGCATTCAGCAATAGCGATATGTTCCTTTTTTGAATCAACCACAAACACAGCACCTGGGAGTGAGCTCATAGGAATAATTCCACCGAAAAGCCTGTTGAGTCTTTCGATTTCTTTATCAATCAATAGTCTCTCTCGCTTAGTGTATTTGTTAAGTTCACCTTTTTCTTTTTGACTTGTGAGATCAACAAGCTTTTCAACTCGCTTGCGGATGACTTCGAAGTTAGTGAAAGTTCCACCAACCCATCGACTTGCAACATATGGCTGATCAACTGAATCAGCTGATTGCTTGATGATGTCTTTTGCTTCACTTTTGCCTCCCAAAAATAATACCTGCTTGCCTGTAGCTGCTACTTTTTTAATAAATTCTAAAGCTACTTCAAGCTGAGCATCAGTCTTTTCGAGGTCAAAAATTTCGATTTTATTTTTTGTACCGTAAATAAATGGCTTAACAGTTGGGTGACGTCTAGACTTGATAAAGCCGTAATGTGCCCCAACCTTAAACATTGCCTCTACAGAGGCCTTATTTGTGTTTGTTTTTGATTCTGTATGCGCTGACATAGATAAGAACTAAGTTATCATATCTTGGCAGTTTGTACAAGGGGTTTTGACAAGGGTTTAATCCTCGTCCCCATCACCTCCAGAACCGAGGGTTCCAGCCTCACTCGCAGTTATCAAAGCCTCAATAATAGGCGAAATCTGCCCAAGCATAACATTCGGAAGATTGTGCCACGATTGCTTGATTCGGTGATCTGTTACTCTGTCCTGCAAAACGTTATATGTTCTGATTTTCTCAGATCTATCCCCTGTTCCAATTTGAGCCTTTCGGTCAGATGAGAATTTACTTGCCTCTTCTTGTTCTTTTTGAAGTTGGATTTTGGCCATCAAAATAGAAAGGGCTTTTTCACGGTTTTTAAGCTGACTTCGCTCTGATGTACAACGTACATCAAGACCTGTTGGTCTATGGATAAGCCTCACAGCAGTCTCTACTTTGTTTACATTTTGTCCACCAGCACCTCCCGAACGAGAAAGTTCCATCTCAATGTCCCCAGGATTGATTTCTACGGTTACTTTTTTGCGGATTGGCAATACAGCGATTGTGACTGTAGAAGTGTGTACACGGCCAGATTTTTCGGTTGCAGGAATTCTCTGGACACGGTGTGTACCAATCTCAAATCTAAAATATTTGTAAATTTCTTGGCCACGGAATTCAAAGGTTGCTTCTTTGAAGCCTCCGAGCTCACTCTCAGATATTGCCACATCATGGTATCCCCAGCCCTTTGATGCTGCATAACCTTTGTACATATTGATTAATTCTTCAGCAAAAAGCGCCGCCTCCACACCCCCGGCCCCGGCTCGTACTTCAAGGACAATTTCATTTGGATATTCGTCAGCTTTTTCTTCTTCTTTAACGATTTCTTTTATTTTTTCATGAATAGACGTGAGTTGTTCCTCGATGGTCTTTTTTTCCTCTGCAACAAGCTCAGCCATGCCTTCATCGCCAGTACTCGCAGCATCCGCCACCATCTGGTCGAGGTCATTTTTTTGTACCAAAACACGCTCGTATTCTTGAGCAAGATACGATGTCTTATAGTTTTCTTTAAATTGTTTTATTTCTTCTGAATTCATGTTTTTGTTGAAAGTGATATGGCAATATATTTTGGCTCGGGAACCTGAAGATTATGTGCAAATCGGCGGAGAAATAATCAGGTAAAAGAAAAAGCAAGCCGTTTTTCAATTTAATGATTATATCATCATAATTGAGTGGCTTGCTCTCTCTGGTAAACTATTTCTTGTTTTCTTCAGCCTTCTTTTTTGTTGCAGCACTTGCAGCTCGAGCTTTGTTGAATTTTTCTACTCGTCCTGCTGTGTCGAGAACTTTCTCCTGACCTGTGTAAAATGGGTGGCAATTTGAGCAAATTTCAACTGAAACCGCATCTTTTGTTGATCCAATAGTGTATACAGACCCACATGCGCATGTGAATTTTGTATCATTATTATATTTTGGATGTATGTCTGCTTTCATATTTATTTTATTTGAAGCCTTTTTACTGCTTTACTACCTTTTTTGAGGTGAAAAACATAGCCTTTTAGTTGTTAGTTTATAGCATATATAGGAAAAAAGAGCAATTCCAACCGGTTTTGGGTGTTTTTCCCTTTAGTCCCTCCTTTTTCCTCTTTTTTTATTAGACCTTAAATTCCCCAAACCTAATCTCTCAACCTCTCCATGTATACAGACACAGTCCTTCGCTTATGTGGCTTGCCGTCGCGGACATGCTTATATGATTTCTTCATCTTGTAGATTTTGAAATATGGGACAAAGAGGTCAATAATCTCCCCTTCTGTAAAGACATGCTCAATACCCTTGGTGTGCGGGTGGATATATGAGTTTAGCTCTGGCTTGCCGTTTTCATCGCCGAGCTTTGGATTCTTTTGGATTAAATCTTTTGTGATTGGATGCTCGGCAATCATGCGCTTGGCATTGATATCGCCGTCGAGAATAAATGTTTTGAAAAAGAGCCATCCATATGGCTTGATAACTCGCGCACATTCGGCGGCAAGTTTTTCACGGTCAGATTTCACGAGTTGATGTGACACCATCATATCGAGCACAACATCAACACTCTGATCAGCAAGTGGTAACACTTCCTCTGCTCCGATTTTTTTAAATTCTATTTTGAGGCCAGGGTTTCTGCGACCTGCCATCTGTTCCTCAGATAATCCTTCACCAGTCTTTGCTCGCTCAGCAAAAGCGCGTGCCTGCTCAAGCGCAACCTCTGAAATCTCAGTACCGAGACCATTCATATTAAACTGGTGACAAAGAGGAATGATGTTTCGTCCATTTCCACAGCCAATATCAACAACAAAACCATGCTTTGGGAAAGCTGGCCATTCTGCATTTCGCTCTGCCCACTTCACGAACTCGAGTAAGTCCTGAGCGGGTTCCGTACTCATAGTGAGGTGTTCCGGGTTTTTGTACTCTTTATTCCAAAATTCTCTTGTCATATATTCCCTACGTTATGTTAAAAAGACATTTATGTCCAGTAATCTAAAAATGTTGTAATAAAAAAAAAGAAAACCGCCCCCTCGCCTAAACGAGGGTTTGGTTTCGTTTAGCCGTAAGGCGCGGTACAATCATGCACTTTATTCTCCTGCTGGTGTAGCAAGTAAGGAAGACATAATTGTGTCGTAAGGACCAAAGATCAGCAAATTAGCATTTTTGAGCAAGTTTCCAAGCTCCCTGCGCAATTCGACTTCAAGGACAGCAAAGAATTCCTCTGCACCTAGAGCACCACCAGCCTTTCCTTGTGTTAACTGTTCCCCGTCTTCAATTGAAAGGGCGAATCCGAGTTTTGGAGACCAGTTAGGTAGAGAGCGATCTTCGCTTTCAGGTCTAAAATACGAATCAAATAGTATTGGCCACATTCCACAGCCACCAAGCTCGTCTTCCAGGATGTATTTTGGAACTAATGGAATAAGCTGAAAAACCAAATCATGCCAAGCGCGTAGCAGGCAAAGCCCCGGGCAAACAGGGCGATCTGGATCTTCTTCTCTGGCTCCATAAACATCCACTCCATCATCCCTAAGTCCGAATGTAATAACCCATTCGCCACATTTATGCAGATGCAAACCTTCTTTAATGTTGAACGGCTGGAGAATTCTGTTCTCTTTCTTGAGCAGCATATTGATGTATGCTGCGCAAGCTTTTAAATACCGAGTGTCCATCTTTTGAACCTTTCTTTTTTTTGATTTTTCTGAAATATAATGAGCGCCGATGTAATCATCTGTAGCGTCCAAAAAACATACTAACACGATATATCATCTTGTCAATATATTGAGAATTTAGTATAAAACACTTAGATCAACTGCTTCAAATATCATTCTCCTCACCTAAATAGTTAGCGGACGTTTGAGTAATTAACAAAAGTAGACAAATGAATTTATTAGAGATTAGAAAGAATATCAATATTATCCTGAATAGTTTTCACTCGCGCCATTACTTGGTCACCGTAAAAAGTATTCGAACCAGAACATGACTTACCAGAATAGTATCGGCAAGCTGCATTTCTCTCTGATGTATATGACTGACTCGCGGCACCAAGATCGGCAAGATACAAACCAGACGCCATAAATGCATCCTCAGGATTCCAAGGGTCAGAGGCCGCGCGACCAACGCTTGCAGCAACTTTGTCTTTGAAGATATTCCATGTTGAAGGGATAAACTGAGCTGGACCCATCGCACCTCCATAACCAACAGTGAAAGGGCAAGAGACCACTGTCTTTGTCCATTCACGACCAAGAGCAGCTGTGATAGCCTTGAATGGCGCAACATCTCTTGTAGGTTTCATAACATTGCTAACCGATGCACCGCTTGATTTTTTGACACCAGCACCAGTTTGCTCATCTGTCACATAACACTGCCCTACATTTGAACCAAGGTTACTTTCTTGCTGAATAATAGCAAGTACATATGCGGCTCGCACACCAGTTTTGGCAGCCGCTTTTTTGGCATATATTACTGCATCACCGAATTTAATTGATTCTGCATCGCGCAATTTAAAAAGTGCATTGCGAATTTCCTGGGCTCGCTTTTGACTATTTTGGATGACAGTTTGATAGTTGAGCTGTTCATTTTTATTAAGGGCAAGTAGTCGCTTTTTTTCATCTTCTGCTTTTTTGATTTTTGCCTGTTCAGACTCAACATTTACCTTTGTGTCTATTTCCTGGTTTCGCTTTTCATCTAATTCTTTTTTGGCAATTTCATTCTGAGATTTAGCACTTCTAATGCTATCGAGTTGTGTCTTGAGTGATTCCTTGAGTGATGTATAGGCGTTCAGATCGACGAAAAATTCTGAAACATCTTTATTTGTCAAAAGAGCATCCACCAAATTAAAATCATCCATTTCTCGGCTTCTCTGCAAAATACTTGAAATTGATTCTTTGCCATCATTGATTCTTTCTCCCAGTGTTCGGATGGTATTTGACTTAACTGTAATATCTTTTCCAAGGCGATTAATGGAAATTTCATGTGCCTTAATCTTGAGCTGAGCCTGCTTAATCTGAGCATTCAAAATAGCCACATCACCCTGCAAAGTTTTACCTTCACTTTTCTTACTATCAAGAATCTTTTGTTGTTCCTTGATTTGGCTTTCAATTGAACTGAGCTCAGAACGAAGCTGAGCCTCTTGTTCCGGGGTGAGATTATTCGATTGTGCATTTGTTACTAGAGGCAACAATGCGCTGAAAAGGAAAACAAGGACGAGACCAAGGGTCCATTTCCATATATGCTTACTATGTGTTTTTACAAAATTCATCAGAGTTTAAGTATAACAAAATAACACCGAGGTTAAAACCCTGCGGTGTTATTTTGTCGTATAGCTTATCGGATGATAATACTAAACTAGATTTGAGAATATGATTATTCAGCAGATTCTTCTTCTTTCTTTCCTTTCTTTTCTGAAAGTTCGATTGATGAGATATCAACAGGTGCTGAATCTTCTTCTGATTCTTCTTTTTGTGTTGCAAGAGTAACGATAATTTCGTCAGCGTCTGAAACAAGAGTAACTCCAGCAGGAAGTTTGATATCACCGGCAGTGATCTGACTGTCCATATCAACAAGTGATGACAAGTCAACTTCGAGTTCATGTGGAAGATCCTTTGGAAGTGCTTCAACTGAGATTTCATGTGCAATCTTCATAAGTACAGCTGCGTACTGCTTAACAGCAGGTGCTGTTCCTGTAAATTCAAGAGGTACATTAATTTCAACTTTCTTGTCCTTGTCTACTGCATAGAAATCAACATGAATAACAGCATCTGAGACTGGATCACGAGAAATATCGTGAATCAAAACGTCTCTAGAACCATCTGCGGATTCAAGTGTGATGACACTTGATTCACCAGCTGATTTCCATACCTTCTGGAATTCAGATTCTGATACTGATATAGACAAAGAATCCATTTTAGGGCCATATACAACAGCAGGAATTACTCCAGCTGTTCGCTTAGCGCCACTCTTTCGAGCTTCTGATTTGAGTTTCAACATAATGGCTGATTATATATGTTTTTTAATAAAATGCAAGAAAATGTCCTTGGATAGCATACTTGAAGCAATACAAATCCTGACTTAGGAATTAATACCCATAGCCTGAACTAGCTGGCTCATTACCAAAGTCACGTCCATTTGAGACACCTTTAATAATTGATGCAGGGCCGTTAATCGTACCAATACAAGTTGGATTTGACGGACCTACCGACCCTACGGCGTTTACATCAAATACTGGGAAGTTCATATTTTTGCAAGCAGAATCGAGAACTGTACTATTCAAATTACCAACAACAATTCCGTACTGAACACGGTTACCTGATGAATGGTAGCGTGTACGCAATGTAGTCGCGATTACAAGCGAATTACCGTCATACCACGCTCGATAACAAGTAGCAGCACTTGTTACATCGCATTGTGGATCCTCTGGCAAAACTGTACCTGTCCTGAAAAAAGCTTTTGCTTGACCAGGTGCAAGACTCTTGTAGTTTGTATTAAGTGCTGTCGGCAAAGTCTCTGCTCCTGCAGCGTAAACTGATTCAGGTAAAATTCCGATATATTTGATCACTCTTTCACCAAGATTATCTTGCTCTACTGAAGAACTGTCGAAACCAGTTTCATTGCTAGCATAAAAATGAACGTCAAAATTATCGGCCACTGGAATCGGTTTCTTTTCAAGCAGGGCAAGCTGGGCATCAATTTCAAGTTTGTTCATATCCCCTATTCGTTTGGCGTCGAGCGCTTTTTCTCTACCTTTAATTACTGAAAACATGACAACAGAACTGAGCAAACTAATGATTGCAATCACAACCAAAAGCTCGATCAATGTAAATCCAGCCTGTTCCGGATGTGAATTTCTCTTCAAATTACCGGACTCCAAGTTTTTATTTTTATTGATAGTAAATTTCATATTATTTATACTAGATGACAATAGGTTCAGTCTTAAATGCGAAGATAAAGAACCCTACCGCAATAACGATGGCAATAATAACAAGGACCAACAATATCTTTTGTGCCTGACCATCATTTTTTGCAAGTCGAGTCTTAATAAGCGCTGAAATAATCCACGGACGCTGATTACTTGGCTGGAACCGGCTATACAAAACCGAAGCATGTGGCGTCACAATTTGATTTGCACCCTGGCTTATATTTATTTCGTTTTCATTTATATTCATATAAATATATTAATCTAATTTATTCATAATTTTTAGCTTTTCTTCCACAACTGCTGAAACTGCTGTTGTTGCAGATTGCATTACTTTGTAAGGTGTTGTCTCGTCTGGATTTTCTGTGAGGAATTTTCTTAATTCTTTTGTGAAAGCGACACGTAACTCTGTATTGTAATGCACAATACATACACCTGCCTCGACTGCCTTTTTTAAATCCTCAGCTGAAATACCCGAAGCGCCATGTAGTACAACACCAGCAGATGAAATCTTGGTGAGCTCTTCGATTCGCTCAATATTCAATTTTGGATTACCACCTCGGACAAGTCCGTGCACATTGCCGACAGCAGGGGCAATTAAATCAATACCAGATTCTGCTACAAATTTAGCCAAATCATCTGGTTGTGTAAGTGAAGCCGGATCGAGACCTACACCTTCTGGAATAGAATCCATAACTTTTGATGATTGCCCAATATAACCGAGCTCTCCTTCAATCAAAATATCTCTACCTGAATTCTGAGCGTATTCCACACATTGTTTTACGAGTGCGACATTTTCCTGGTATGACAATTTTGCCCCATCAATAATAACAGCATCAAAGCCCGCGTCGACGGCGTCTTTCGCTTTTTCAAAAGAATATGTGTGATCTGCATTTAAAAATATTGGATGCGAGAGTTCTTTTGCAACAGCGGTTACCATAGACCTTGTCATAGAAACACCGATAGCTTCACGCTCCCCTTCTGAAACACCAATAATGACTGGTACATTTAATTTCTTTGCAGTACTTGCGATTGCTCGCAAAGTCTCCAAATTTGAAATATTAAAGTGCCCAACCGCGACCTTGTTTTTCTTTGCCCATTCGATACATGTACGGAGATTCTTGATTTCTGAAAGATTATTGATTGAGTTCATGTCTAGAATTATATCATGAGAAAAAGAGATTGCCTCGGCACCAAGTTGTGGCGCCGAGGCAATTTGAAGTTTTGCTTGATACATAACCCTTTTGTTAAGGTCAGAGGTTTTAGTGGTGTAACTTTGGGGTGTGGCAGTATCCTGTTTTGGAAACTTAGTCTCTGGGTGTGACCGACTTCACTGTGACAACTTGTCTTAGCGACTCTGTGCCAAGTGCCCCGTTTGGCAGGGCACCAACTGAACCATCATATGCATCTTGGTCGAATTGTGGCAGCATTGCCACCATTACTGCTTTGCCAGGACTCACGAAGTCTGAATGTAACAGTGTGATCCTTTTGCCTTGTTTGGCAAGAGCCATTTCAAGTTGATGCAACAACCTGATGACAGCAAACCTGTTGAGTAGAGGCATCCCATTTCCAGGATGAAGCTCGACACAGAAGACCAGGTAGTAAAATGTCTTTTCCATCTTTATTTAAGTTGATTGTGAAAAAAAATACGAAGGATCAGTGTGACCGCATCGACAAGGAACCGGTGCTGTTTTCAGCAAAGAAATAGTGCCATACGTAGATTAGAATGTAAATAGCTCTTTCCGCTTGTCATTTCGCACAGACTTAGCACCGCTTTTCAATATGTTATAATTTTTGAATGAATACAGAACCACATACACAGCAAGAAAATAGCTCGGCTCAAGAATTAGATTTTATTGCAATCGGTGATATGGTCATCGATGCTTTTATCAGATTAAACGAAGACACTCGCGCACATATAGAAAAGAAACCAGATGGCACAAAAGAAATCTCAATGCCTTTTGGAGAAAAAGTTCCATTTGAATATGCTGAGGAAGTTGTGGCTGTTGGTAATAGCGCAAATGCCGCAGTCTCATCAGCAAGACTTGGTCTTCGAACAGGTCTCATCGTAAATATCGGTGATGATGAAAATGGTAAAAAGTGTATTGCTCAACTAGAGCGCGAGCATATTGATACTTCATTTGTGAAAATCAATGCGGGTAAAAAAACTAATTATCACTATGTACTTTGGTACAAAGACGAACGAACAATCCTCATCAAACATGAATTGTTTGACTACGCTTTACCTGAAATAAAAAATCCTCGTGCCATCTACCTAAGCTCAATCTCTGAGAATGCACTCCCTTTTCACACTACACTCGCCGACTATATTGAGGCACATCCTGAAATCGAATTCATATTTCAGCCAGGTACATACCAGATTAAATGGGGCACCGAAGCGCTCAGCAGAATTTACAAACGAACAAATATTTTCTTCTGTAACTATGAAGAAGCAGAAAAAATACTCAAACTTGAGCCAAGAGAGAAAACAAAAGAAATCATCAAAGAACTTTTGGATGGTTTGCGCGCACTAGGTCCCGCACTACCTGTTGTCACCGATGGACCAAATGGTGCCTATACATATAACTGTATGGACAAAGTGAATACTGATTCTAGCGCTGAAAATTTTGGATCAAAGCGAGACATTAACTACAATGAAATAGTATTCATGCCAGTCTATCCAGATATCGCCCCACCACTTGAGCGAACTGGCGCAGGTGATGCATTCGCATCAACATTTTCTGTTGCATATTTGCAAGGAAAGACAGTCACCGAATCACTCAAATGGGCATCAATAAATTCAATGAATGTATGCCAAGGTGTTGGTGCACAAGCAGGACTCCTTCCTGCAGAAAAAATTCAAGAATACCTCACTAGTGCCCCTACAGATTTTGAAGCAAAAATAATTTAATTATGAAAAAAATTTACCCCCACCTGCCTCGCGGCAGATGGGGGTTTAATTGTGTCTTCGTTTTGTTTGGTAGTTAGTGCGACACTTGATGCTGCGCGTCACGATGGAAGACTAAACCTTGGAGGACAAAAACGCCATCGGGTCAAGAATCCACTGTCTGGCCGTTACAGCAGTTTGCCGGAGGTGTTGGCGAAATGACACATCAAGGCGTTCCTTTATACTTTCAGACAGTGTATGGTCAGTGCGAAAATCTGCATCGCCGCCTTCGCGCATAACACCCAGGATAAAACCTGCCTCAAAAGACCAGCTATTACGTCGTCCTGGAAAGGAACTATAATACGAGGTATTTAGAACTGGCCAAATACCAGAACCTCTTGCACTTTCTTCTTTACTGTAAATTGCAATATCACAGTAATGCTCCACAAGCGCACGGGCAATATCAGCCCAAGCTCGCAAAAGCACCAGTGAGTAAGATTTATCATCCGACACAACTCCAAATTTAAAAAACCACTCACCATTGCAAAGACTCACACATGTGCATCTGAATAGTTCGGTGACTTTTTCTGGTAGGGCCAGACGAGCGTTTATGTGTTCCACACACCTTTTGAGGTGTTCTGGGTCTAAATAATACATATCGATAACCGCCTTTCTATGCGGTGTGAGGCTTGAGGCCTCGGGTTTTGGGATTCCTCCCGTTGTTATTTTGTGAGAACGTATTTTACAAGTGTTTGCAAAATATCCATGTAAAAAAGTACCACGTAGATTGATTTACGTCAACAAACGCGACAACATGCAATATGCAACATACACCCGACTAAACCCTAGATATTTATATCTATTTACATAAGTCATTTATTATTGTACTATAAAAATTGGAAGTTCATCCTCGTCCATGACGGACTAGATGACCCAAAAACCTTAAACCTACAGACATGAAAGCAAACCCCGCTGCTCGCGCAGCAAAAAATCCAGCGCACCTGCCGCTGTCCGTCCAACCAGAAAATCTGGTCATCAAGTTATGTCCCGGCTCTCCTTTACAAAAAGAGGACACCTGCGGAAAAACCACAAAAAACACTGGGCGGTTCAAATCATCAGAAGGGTCCCAAATCAAGGGCTCAGTGTGGTGATCTTCGAATCAGCCCTGCAATTCAACTATCGTGAGAACGCAGTGCAGTGCATCTTGAGCGTGTTCGCCGGCTTCTCCAAAAGAAACTATCCGAAATGGTTGAAGCAGCAAAAAGGACACCTATACCCTTTTATGCCAGATCGACTGGAAAAAATCCGCACCAAACTAGAGGGTGGCGCTGACTACTGCACCCTTGATCAGTTCTACCCTGGGCCGGCTGGAAAAATGCCAGCCGTTGCATAAAGCATAAACAGGCACAGAATAGGTTCGGACACAAAAACCCAACCAAACAAAACCATTACCGCTGAATTGCTCGATGCAATTCAGCGGTTGTTTTATTTACTATTTAGCGATTACTTTCCTAGGGCCGTCTTTCTCAAAATCACTTTTTTCGCTGCTTCGACAATATGATTGATATCCATGCCATAGAAATCTATGAGCTCCGATTGTGTGCCCGACTGACCAAATCTATCATGAACACCCAAGAATTCTATTGGTGCAGGACGTGACATTTGAGAGGTCATGGTTTCGGCGATAATACTTCCAAGACCTCCGGCAATTTGATGCTCTTCGACTGTGACGAGTGCACCGCATTCTTCTGCAAGTGATGTCACTGATTCAATATCGAGGGGTTTGATTGTGTGTACATTTAGAACCTTTACTGCAATACCTTCTTTTTCAAGAATGTCAGCAGCGCGGAGTGCATTGTAGACAAGTGAACCTGTGGCGATAATACCAACAGCTGTTTTGTTTGCGGATTTTGCCAAGGCATCTGGCGACGGGATGAAATATAGACTCGCTTTTTTATAATCAAAAGGAGTTTCTGGAGTAGAAATAATTGGTGTTTTTTCTCGAGCAAGTCTGATATAGCTTGGGGTTTTAATTTCCTCACTGAGTGCGAGCTCTGTTAATTTCTGAGCTTCGATGACATCGCATGGTGAAAAGACAGTCATATTTGGAATGACACGTGTCAGAGCAATATCCTCAATTGCTTGATGTGTTCCACCGTCAGGGCCAACAGAAATACCTGCATGCGAGCCCGCGATGACAACCTTCTGATCGTTATAACAAATAGTAGTTCTAATTTGTTCCCAATTTCTTCCAGGACTAAACATGGCATAAGAAGTAATAGCAGGGATTTTTCCCATTGCTGCCATACCAGATGCGAGCGATGCGAGATTTTGTTCAGCCACTCCTACTTCCACAAAACGATTTGGAAATTTTTGTTTAAAGAGATGCATCTGCGTCGATTCTGTAAGATCCGCACATAGACCAACAATTCGTGGATCCCTCTCCCCTGCGACCAAAAGCCCAAGACCAAAACCTTTTCGAATCGGAGACTGTTCGAGTTCAGCTGTATCTTTTGCAAGTATATGTGGGTTTAATTTATAGTCAGGATTGAGCATATGTTTATTTTATTTAAATTTTATTTAGTTTTTTGCAAGCAAATCAGCGATTGCATGTAATTCTTTGAGTGATTCTTCAACTTGTTTATTCTTTTCTGGAGCTCCGCTCACTTCTGAAATACCAGGAGGTGTGCCATGCCATTCGAATCTCTTTTCCATAAAACTAATACCTCTACCTGGAATTGTATGTGCGATAATCATCGACGGTTTATTAAACACCGCCTGCGCCTCGCGAATTGCGCCTGTGATCGCGCGCATATCATGTCCGTCTATTTCAATTACATGCCAACCAAATGATTTCCATTTTTCGTATAGTGGTGCAAGGGGCATGATGTCCTCTGTATATCCATCAATCTGAATATTATTTCTATCAATTATCGCGATTAGATTTCCGAGTTTTTCTTTTGAAGCAAAGAGTCCAGCCTCCCAAATCTGGCCTTCATTGTGCTCACCATCTGAAAGAAGTGCATATACATATCTTGGTGAAATTGCCCCAAAATCTATTTTGTCTGCCATTGCCATACCAGCAGCCTGTGAAAGACCAGAACCAAGCGGACCTGAACTTGTTTCAAGTGCAGGTAAAAATTCTCGGTGTGGATGACCTTGTAGTCTAGAACCAAATTTTCGGAGCGTCTTAAGCTCATCGAGTGGAAAATATCCCGCATGCGCCATTGACGCATAAAGCACTGGACATATGTGACCATTTGAAAGGACGAGTCTGTCGCGTTTTTGCCAGGTAGGATTTTTTGGATCATGATTCATGATTTCAAAATAAAGCGCAGCAAAAACATCAGCCATACCAAGTGGCCCTGCGGTATGTCCGGACTTTGCTTCTGCGAGCATTTCAATTATCGAAATGCGAATATCATTTGCTTTTTTTTGGAGACGAAGAACTTGTGCATCAGTAAGTGACATGCAGTTATTATATACGAAAACAGATAAGTGTTCATCCACAAAAATCTAAGAACTTATTCAAGATCTCAGAGTGCCTGGAGTTTGAAAATATAGCCCCCTGGTCGGTGAGAAGACACCGAACAGATTCTAACCGAGAATATCTTGGAAAAATTCTATCTGTTGTCTCGGAGAATCAGAGTCAAACACAACTGAACCAGACACCAACTTGTCTACACCTGCGTCATAAAGTGGCCGTGCATTTTCATGTGTGACCCCACCATCAACTGATAGTTCAAGATATTTTGGCTCTGTAGAAATCTCTGCATTAATTGTGATACTTGGATCACTGATTTGAACACCATTACCAGAATTCGCCGCCACAAGCCTTGTTTGATTATATGTATGAAGTTCATCGATGACGGTCTTGATAAGTGTAAAGACTTTTGGAGAAAAGACCTGTCTCTGATAACCAACTTTTTCTATACCCATAAATTGAATACCGTAAATTTCCTCAATATGTTTCTCAAAAATAAAAGACTTAATCTTTGGTGTCATATCAATTGGCAAAAGAGCAACAATGACATCAAGCATTCTTTCTCTGGCAACTTCAATTGCAACCGCAATATCATTTATATTATGTTCTCGCAAATGCAAGATAACTCTTGTCACACCAACTTTTGCCCATTCATCCACAGCCTTTGCAGGATTTTCAACCATAAGGTCGACATCATAATCGAGAGTGCTCCAATAGGGTAATCCTTTTTCCTCTGATTGCATTTGTCTGAAATTAACATCGAGATGATCATTTTGTTCAGACACTGCATCAGTATCACTTAAAATAACCCCCTTTGAAGGTCTTTTGAACGGCCATGAAAGTGAGTCCACAAATTTACCATCCATCACATCAATCTGAACACGTGGCACCACATCGTGAACCATACTAGCCTTGAAATCCAGGTCTTTAAAATTAGTTGGCATGATTGCTGGAATAATAATTGGAGAATCAAATTCGGTATCTATCGCCGTTGCAACTGACTGATCGACAGCACTCACATCATCAGCTTCCTCAGCAGAATTTCCTTCTTCAATAAAGTTATTTTTATTCATGTTTATGTATATATTATTTAATAATTATTTACCAATACATTTGCAAATCCATGCCCAAATACAAGCGACGCACTAGACAGAAATATCATTTTCTATATCAACTGTTTCATTTATCCTACGTGCATATTTTTCATCAGATGAAAATTCAGTTTCGAGCCAAAGCTTGACCACAGTCAAAGCTTCTTCATTTGAAAGAAAACGTGCGCCTAGAGATATGATATTTGCATCATTGTGTTCCCTTGATAGTTTTGTGATCTTTTCTATGAGTGAAAGAGATCCACCTACAGAAACCCCACCGTACACAACCACTGCACGAACAAATGGGAATTTATTCG
Organism: uncultured Candidatus Saccharibacteria bacterium; assembly: GCA_964627085.1. GTDB lineage: Bacteria > Patescibacteriota > Minisyncoccia > Phycocordibacterales > CAIZLB01 > DALYDD01. Next base: position 34,657 of record CAZVIP010000004.1, read on the forward strand.
CAGCAATTGCCTCCCCTTGTCCTGATCCCCCGATGATTATACCGACATGCTCCCTTGCTGGGTCTTTGATATTACCATGAACATCATGAGTATCGAAATCCCCATTTCTTTTTGCTTCTTCATACTTTGAAACATCATCAGCAACCTTTGCAATGTAGAGTGGATAATCATCCTCTGGGACCAGTTCATGTGCACCGTGATCATATACATCAAAGCCCTTACTGCGCAATTCTTGGATAAGAAAGCCCTTGAGTTCAAATCCGGCATGATCTGATGCGATGGAGATTTTCATATACTAATTTTACACCATTTAGTCTTTTACTTCGGCTGATTTGACATAGCCCCCATTTATATAGGTAAACGTAGTCGAATACCATTGTGGGCCGGATCTGTAATTTGAAATAATTTTTTTGTGAATTACATCAACCCTTGGATTTGAGATGCCGGTGAGTGTAGGGCTTTTTTCCAATAAATGAGTTTTTGGATTATAGAGATAATAATCATAAAAGTCGTTTACACCACTATATCCTGACGACTGAAATACACCGACATCATTATAACCATCGAAATTCACATCCTGATCAGTTGGAAACATAATGTTATTGTAACCCGCTAAATCCATCTGTTTTGCACTAGCATAGCTCAAGCTCTCTATCGCATCAGGAGTGAGTGATATGGTTTGTCTGACAGAATTATTCTCAATGAGACTGAGTGTGTAATCCGAAACAATATACTGTATATTATTTTTTGTTTGGTTGGTTGTAGTTGCAAGATTTGCACCACCGGCTGATATGTTCGTATTTGAACTAGTTACCGTTGATGGCAAGATATTATTTGATGACTCGATACCCCGGCTATTACCATCTGATTCTCCAGGTGGTGTCACCCATCCATAATCAACCATCACCCAAGTTGATTTTAGGTCTGGATCATTTTGCTCAAGCGTGAATGATTCTGGAGTTTTGGTTTTGTCCCAACTACCTACACTTTCTTGGTGATACAAGATATCAACATTGGACTGCATGAAATCACACTTAGGACATGCAACAATTGAGCCATTGTCAAAATAACCTAATAGACCAGCGTTGGTTGCTTGTATGTATTTTAGTTTCTTTTCAGTATGTGACGGATTTTTGAAAGCAAAAAAAGCCAGAACCAAAGCTATGGTGATTAGTGCTGTGACAATTAGTTTTGTTTGCTTGTTTTGCATATTGAACAATATTATACCGGCTCGCAATCGCCCACGTAACTTAAACCAACTTACTTACCTCCACCACATGTCTCACGAGAGAATGTGTATAACCACCTTCATTGTCATACCAGGCGAGAACCTTAACTAGAGTACCATCTACGACGCGTGTCATTTTAAGGTCAGCAATTGATGCATGTGGATTACCTACGATGTCACGCGAGACGAGTTCTTCTTCTGTTGCATCGAAAATGCCCTTCCATTTTTCTTCTGCTGCAGCGGCTTTGAGAAGTGCATTTACTTCCTCTACGGTTGTAGGCCTCTTGGCAATGAATGTAATATCACAAAGTGAGCCAGTCACAATTGGAACTCGGACTGAGATACCATCAAACTTCCCCTTGAGATCTGGGATGACTTTTGTAACAGCAACGGCAGCACCAGTAGATGATGGCGCCATATTCATAGCAGCCGCTCTGCCTTCTCTCCAGTCTTTTTTGTTTGGAGCGTCTACGAGTGACTGACTTGCGGTGTATGCATGCGTTGTGTTGAGGATAGCTTTTTCAATACCAATTTTTTCATGTAATACAGAGATGAGTGGACTTGCTGCATTTGTTGTACAAGATGCATTTGAAGTAATAGAGCAAGTTGGCAATGCAGATTCATTAATTCCCATAAGGACAGTAGCACCTGCAATTGCACCAGCAGGATCATCCTTTGTTGGGGCAGATACAACTACGCGCTTGGCCCCAGCAGTTATATGCATGTTTGCCTTGTCCACTTGTGTAAAGAGCCCTGTTGATTCAAGAACGATATCAATACTGTTTGCAGCCCACGGTAAAGCAAGTGGGTCTTTTTCACTGAAGTATTTTACTTCGATACCATTGATAACAAGAAGAGATTTTTCTTTGTCTGCTTTGATATCAAGATTACTGCGTCCATACGCACTATCATATTTCATAAGGTAAGCAATATTCTCGATGTCTGCTAGATCATTAATAGCTACGACCTCGAGACCTGGTTCTTCGACTGCTAATTTGAGGAAAGCTCGTCCGATTCTACCTGCACCATTGATTGCTACTCGTTTTTTGTTCATATCGTTCTATGTATCTGAATTATTGTAAGATTAATACCTTACATTATACCATCAACTCAAAAAGGTATGTATCCTAGAAATGTGTACAAAATAGCCAATTTTTGCCTATGCATTCCTATAAACCTCTTCTTCAATAATTGAAAAATCCAGAAGTAAATCAAACGGCAGCGACTTCTAGATCTGAAATCCTCCCTGAAAAGTATTGATTGAGTCTGATTTGTTCATTCCACTTTCTCTCCTGTTCTTGCATGTTTGCAATGATGATTTTTGATAAAGCCTGAATTTCAGAAGTGATTAAATGAGTAATTTCCTGTTTGAAATCTCGGAACTCTACCTCAAGCCTGTCGAGGCGAGACTCAATGGCATCTAACCTCCGCTCAATGGCAGAAAATCTGGCGTCACTTGAGTTAACGTATATTTGGAAATCTTTCTTTGTAAGTAAGTTCGCATCAACGTATGCGTGGAAGTCTTTTTTCGTAAGTAGATTTGCATCAACGTAGACATGGAAGTCTCTTTTCGTAAGTAGATTTGCATCAACGTATGTTTGAAAATCTTTCTTTGTAAGTAGATTCGCTTCCACATATATGTGAAAGTCTTTCTTTGTGAGAAGGTTTGAGTCTACATATGTTTCGAAATATTCCTTTGTTAGTAATTCTTGCTGCATATTGTGATTTATATTATGAATAATTTATGGGTAAATAATATATTGACTTGCCTTAAATTCTAATCAATAAAAAATCAAATCGGGCTTAATTTTAGCCACAGAAAAATACACACAACATATACACAGAATATGCACAGCAAAAAAACGCCGCACAAATAAATATAACTTTATTTTACCCCTCGATATTAGAGACCCTGCACGTATGTAATCACCGCATCTTTTGCAGTAGTTGGATTTACCGAACCTTTACTTACCTTCATTATCTGACCAACGAAAAACATAAGCGCTGCCTCTTTTCCAGATTTGTAGTCTGCGACTACATTTGGATTCGCAGTGACAAGTTCTGCAATCATCTTATTTAAAGCCTCTGGGTCATTTTTTTGGATTAAACCTTCTGACTCTGCAATTTCTTTTGAACTTTTATTGATGACTTTTTCACGTGTTATGCGAGATAATGGCGCAGCAGAATCTTTTGCATTCTGTTCATTATCAGCAACCGTAATATCGTAATAGGCAAAAAATAGCATAGCGAGCAAGTCTTTTGCTCCACGAGATGAGAGATCACCCGCCTTTGTCATAGAAATCATTTCAGCAAAAGTGGCAGATGGAATAAGTACAATATTTCCGAGACTGAGTTCTTTTTCACTATTTGAATATTTTTTGATTAGACCAGCAAAGTCTGAAGTTACATAGTTTGTCGCTAATTTGATTAATTCTTTATCTTTCAATTCCTTCGCTGTCTCGTCAAAGAATTTTCTCACCCCTTCATTCTGGACAAACATCTCAGCATCCTCTGCCTTCATATCAAATTCACTCAAGAAACGATTTCGTACTTCCCATGGAAGTACTGGCAATGTCGAAAGGATATTATCCTTAGAAAACTCTGCTATATCACTTATAAAAAGTTTTGGAATATCAGGATCTGGGAAATACATATAATCATGTGAGTTTTCCTTTGCTCTCTGGCTAAATGTTTTTCCTGTTGTCTCATCAAAACCTCTTGTCTCTTGGACAAGTTTTTGGGCACGGAGTGCCTCTTTGTCAGCAGCAGACTGACCATTTGCGACAACAGCTTCAATCGCAGCTATGTGTCTCGAGATTTCAAATTCAATGGCTCTCTCTACAGATTTAAATGAGTTCAAATTTTTGACCTCTGTCTTCACACCAAATGTCGCAAAAGCTTCTTTTGCTACTGGTTTTCCTGTTGCTATTGATTCCTCAATATATTCATGCGCCTTTGGATTTGTGGAGATTGAAATATTTGCCTCAACACGCATTTCTCCTTTCTCCATATTTGCCTCACCTGCTTTGAGATATCGGAGGAGTAATTGCAATTCGCGTGCAAACTCTCCAGCGGTTTTGGCATCACGTATAACAGGCTCAGTTACGAGCTCCATAAGCGGTACACCACCACGATTAAAATTCACCAAACTATAATCACCTTTATCGTGTGATGATGATGCCGTATCTTCTTCAAGATGAATTCTGGTAAGAAGAACATCTTTGAGCATACCCCCACTGATTATCGGATGCGCAAACTGACTGATCTGATATGCCTTTGGAATATCAGGATAAAAATAATTTTTTCTGTCCCATTCAGTAAAATCAGCAACATTTCCATTAATAGCAGTACCGATTCTAACCATATGTTTGATGGCTTCCTTGTTTGGAACCGGGAGTGTACCAGGATGACCCATACAGACTGCACAAATATTTACATTCGGTTTGTCTTCGTCTGGATCATTTTTGCACGCACAAAACATTTTTGAATTTGTATTGAGCTCAGCATGGATCTCGAGTCCGATGACTGGATAATATGTGATTCCATTAGATTCAATCGTGTATGTCTTCATGCTTTTTGGATATTAACGTGGAAATTATAGGATAATACGCCTTCAATCTTTATGCTCCCTCTATTATGCCTTCTATAGTAACAATTTAACCAATAACGTTCAATAAATGTGAGCTAAATACTTTAACACTATCATCGTCCAAAATTGTGACGAATAAAGTTTCTTTATTTTTATATTTTTGGGACAAAGCGGCCTTTGCATCGCCAATATCTGTTCCATCTGATTGCACAGAGAGTTCGTCGATTTTGTTTTCAAGATCAAGGAGCTGTTCTTTTGTGACAGTGTCAGTTTTTGTAAATAGTACAATTTCTTTTTTGTCAGCAAGTTCTTGGTCGAAGTTTTGGAGCTCTTTTCTAATAGTTGAATATATTTCTGCAACTTCATCTATGCCTCCATTTGCGAAATGCTCACATGTGATGCAGTGAATAAGCAATTTTGTCCGCTTGATATGTCTCAAGAATTTATGACCAAGACCACGTCCTTCTGAAGCACCCTCGATAAGACCTGGAATATCAGCGAGAATTCTGCCGTATAAATCACCAAGGTTTGGTTCGAGTGTAGTGAACTGGTAACTTCCAACTTTTACATTTGCATGTGTGAGTGCATTGAGGAGTGAACTTTTGCCGGCATTTGGAATACCAATAAAACCCGCATCAGCAATGAGCTGTACTTCGATATAAAAATCCGCTTCTTCTCCGGGCTTACCAGGAGTTGATTGTTTTGGCTGTTGGTTTGTAGAACTCTTGAATCTATCGTTTCCAAGACCACCATTACCACCCTTCAAGATCTGAATAACCTGATCTGGTTCATCGAGTCTAAATTCATCACCTGTGGCTACATTTCTAATTATAGTTCCAACTGGGACATCGATAGTTAAATCTTCACCATCTTTTCCTTTCATCAAATGATTTCCACCTTGCTGACCATCTTCGGCTGAAAATTCTTTTGTATGTCGATATTTGGCAAGTAACCATGAATCACGTACTGCTTTTGCATATACTGATCCACCACGACCACCATCGCCACCTCCAGGACCACCAAATTCCTTGAATTTTTCATGAATCCATCTAACTACACCATCGCCACCGCGACCTGCTTTTATGTGTATATTTAATTCGTCTATGAGTGCCATAAGTATTCCGAGTGTACCATATAAACGGTAAAAAGCGATACCATACAATATTTTTGGCTTTTAAACTAAAAAATACAGCGGCTGTGTATAATTACTTGATAGCCTTCGCGACCAATTCGAGCGCACCTTCTTTTGTATCAGCAACTGCGAGAAATCCTGAGTTATGGCAAAATACCGCACCTTTAACACCTGATGCTTCTTCGAGATCTGCACCTTTTTTACCTCGCCAATTTTCTGGAAATAACATTCGCGCCTCATAGCTCTGCTCCCCTTTTGGCACAACTTTTGCAGACCAACCACCACGCAGATCTGGATAAACAAAAACCAAAGGTTCGATATATTCCGGCGCCTTGAAATCTTCAAACCGAGTTGGGATGAATGCATCAGAAATTATCACCCTTTTATCTTTCGCTTTGGCGTATGCCTTTGCTGCTATTTTTTTGATTGCTTCCTTCTGTGTTGATTTAGTGATAAAAACCCGAAGGACATCTTTCGCGACTACCACAAGACGCATGAATTCTTTATCAAAAGATTTATTTGCCCGTACACCGGCTTGTGCATCAAACTGCGCATCAGACTGCGCTTTTGATCCACCTGTTTTTATACCAGCTTTAACCACATCACATGCTGTGGCGAAATAATCCTGGAAAAGAAAAGGGTGCGCGTCAGCAACTGTTGGTGTGTATAAAAATTTTCCTGAATCCATACCATCAATACCCTGTACAGCATGCCTATCAACCCAATCAGCTGCATAGGTGCTACCTGTGAGCTCTTTACCATATGATTTCCACACAAGCCCAAATGACGCGTAAGGAACACCATTCTCGCGTGCACCTGCACCACCGACTTGATGGTGATCGAATCTTTTTTTACGCACATCATACACACCTCCAATATCAACAACGAAATCAGCCTTGTTATAGACATCTGAATCAAGTGTTCGTATTACTTTTATTTTTTTCTCAGGATTTTTTGATGTCTGTGAATATCCGTCTTTTTCAAATTTGAGTAAAAGAGTTGCTACTGCAAAAATGTCATCTGAATGAAAATTCGCCCCGTGTGTTGCAATGGCAATCATGTGTGTATGTATTTATATTAATATCTAAGATTTCGCAACTTCAGTTGAACTATTGTTACTTGAAGAAATATCTACCGTTGGGACAACTTGTCCATCAGTCTTGAACGTTCGAACGAGTACAAACAAGAGACTGAGTACAAGTGGACCGAGCAAGAATCCTTCTGGGCCAAAAAATTGGATACCACCCAATACTGAGAACAAAACAAGGAGAGGGTGAATATCTGTCCCTTTTTTGACAATCATTGGTCCAATGAAGTTATCAACGAGACCAACCAAAAATACTGATATTAGAAGCTGTGTAATCCATGGCCAAGTAACTGGACTTGAGATAAATAGATAGATAACTCCAGGGACCCAAACTATTGCAGTACCAACACCTGGTACAAGTGCACAGATAGCAGCGAGAGTTCCCCAAAGTGTCGGATTTGGCACACCTGTAATTGCAAAGGATAGACCTGTCAACGAGCCTTGAATGAGCGCAACAATCAATGACCCTGCCACAACAGTTCGGATCGCAGTTCTAAATGATATTATTATTTTTTCATCACGCTCTTTACTCCAAGGAGACAAAGCAATCAGATGCTTCCTGAGCGTCTCGCCATCTCGAAGGAAATAAAACAGCGCAACAAATGAAAGTGTGAATTTGAAAACAAAGTCCACTGTTCCTGAGAACAGACCACCAAGCCTCGCAACAACCCATGATGAAAATGCAGATAGATACCCTCTGGCATCAACTGTAAATCCAGGTACGTATGCGCGAACCTTTGTCTCAATCCAACCCGTTAAACTATCAGAAGTAAGTGTTGGTGTAGAACTTAGACTTGTATAGAGATTGTCTGCCTCAGTCACAATATTATTTACCACAAAGACAAGTGGCACAAGAATAACTGCGACAAGTAATAATAATGTAATTCCCGCAGAGAGTGTCGGGCTTTTTGCAAATTTATAAATCCATTTATATACAGGACTCAAAAGAATGGCAAAAACAGCTGACAATGCAAGAACATTTAAAAACGGAAAAAATACTAAAATTGCGAGCACGAGCACAGCAATAAAAATTACTGCAGAAAATACAAACTGATATTTATCAGATCCTAATACTTGGTTCATATCAATAAGTATATCACTAAAGGTATTTAGACTTCCAGAAACCTATACCCTATGCACCGTGGCATTTCTTGTATTTTTTACCACTTCCACAAGGGCATGTGTCATTTCTGCCCACCTTATCAAGACCGCTGACTACTGTTTTTGTCATACCAACTCCAACTTTTTGATCATCACCAGCTGTGTCAAGAGCACCAAAAGCAGAGTCACTTCCTGCAACCGGGTTATTCAAGACAAGTTTTGGACCTGAGATTTCAGTTAGCTGATTCTCCATTTTTGTACCTGTCTCAACACCAAGCATAGCGAGTACGTGACCAACCTGTGCACTGATAGCAAATTCCATTTCTTTGTATAGTCTGTGACCTTCGCGTTTGTATTCGACGAGTGGATCTCTTTGTCCATATGCGCGCAAGTTTACACTTCCACGGAGGTGATCCATGGTTTCGAGGTGTTCAATCCAAAAAGTGTCTATGGTCTGGAGCATGACAGTTCGCAAGACGTTCAAGAATGCATCAGGCACCTCGGTGAATTCAAGTCTCTTTGCTTTTACTTTTTCTGCAATATCAGCAAATGATGTTTCAAGAAAAGTGATTAGCTTGTCATAAAATCCTTCGAGGTCTGCTTTCTCGCCAATAAGTACCGCACGTCTATCTCTATAGACCTTGAGTCGCTGTTGATTGAGTACATTATCGAATTCAAATACATGTTTTCGAGAATCGAAATACCAGCCTTCTATTTTTGTTTGAGCAGTTTCAAGACTTCGAGAAACTATACTTGTCTCGATTGGCATATCATCTGGGATCTTGAGTCTGTCCATCATTCTTTTCACAAAATCATTTCCTGCGAAGTTTCGCATAAGATAATCCTCAAGAGAAACATAGAACTGTGTCTCGCCAGGATCACCTTGTCGTCCTGATCGCCCTCGAAGCTGGTTATCAATTCTTCTTGCCTCATGTCTTTCTGTACCAAGTACAAATAAACCACCGAGTGATTTAATTTCGTCATAAGATTCTTTTGTTCCAGGTGTACCACCGAGTTTGATATCAACTCCACGACCCGCCATGTTTGTAGCGATTGTCACCGCCCCTCTCTTGCCTGCCTGTGCAATTGTCTCACCTTCACGCTCAGCAAATTCTGGCTTTGCATTGAGAAGCTGATGTGGAACTTTTGCTTTTGTAAGAAGCGCACTGAGCTCCTGACTCTTTTCGATTGATACTGTACCTACAAGAACTGGTTGTCCTTTTTCATGTAATTCTTTGATACGTGCAACAGCTGCTGTGAATTTGCCTTCTTCTGTTTTGAAAATGAGATCAGCACGATCGAGTCTAGCCACTGGTCTGTGGGTTGGTACGACAATTACCTCAACATCGTATACTTTCAAAAACTCTTCTTTACTTGTCATACCAGTTCCTGTCATTCCACCAAGCTTTGGATAAAGCTTAAAATAGTTCTGGAATGTGATAGATGCTTGTGTGCGAGATTCTTGCTGAATAGCCACACCTTCTTTTGCCTCAATAGCTTGATGTAAACCTTCTGACCATCTATGCCCCGCCTTGATACGACCGGTTGCAGGATCGACAATCATGACTGCATCCTCTTTTACAATATAATCAATTTCATTTTTATATACCGCCTTGGCTCGAATAGCATTCTCGAGGTGATGCACAAATTTGATTCCACCTTCTGAGTAAATATTTGAAATACCCAATTCCTTTTCAGCAAGATCGATACCAGCTTCTGTTACTGCAATACTTCGGAATTTTTCATTCGATGTATAGTGCGTACCTTCCTCCATAGTGCGTACGATTTTGGCAAAAGTGACATACAAATCTTCAGAGTCGCCAGATGCAGCAGAAATGATAAGCGGTGTTCGCGCTTCATCAATCAAAATAGAGTCAACTTCATCGACAACAGCAAAGTTAAAAGGTCTCTGTCTAACCTGCGATACATTGTGCTCAAGGTTATCACGTAGATAATCAAAACCGAATTCTGTGTTTGTTCCGTATGTGATGTCGGCTTTGTAAGCTTCTGGTCTACTTACAGGTCTCAAGAATTCATACTGAACCTTAAATGAACCTGTTTCATCTTCTTTTTTGTCTGCTTCTTCTATTTCTGCAGGACTAATATGTGAAGGATCATATATAAAGGAAGCATCAGAGTTAATGACAGCGGTTGAAAGTCCAAGGATATTGTAAATCTGACCCATCCATACTGCGTCTCGTCTTGAGAGATAATCGTTTACAGTCACAACATGCACACCTTTTCCAGAAAGTGCATTGAGGTATGAAGCGAGAGTTGCCATCAAAGTTTTACCTTCACCGGTTTTCATCTCAGCGATTGCACCACTATTGATGACCATACCTCCGATAAGCTGAACATCGTAATGTCTCTGTCCAAGCGTTCGGCTTGATGCTTCTCGTACAAGTGCAAAAGCCTCAGGTACTAGTTCATCTAGACCCTTATTTGATGCCTCGAGGTCTCTAGCACTCTGTCTTAGGGCGTTACTACGAAGACGCAGTCCTGCATTGTCCAAAGACTTAATTTCTTGCTCAAGTTCATTTACCCGGGCTACTGCCTTTTTATATGATGAAACGACCCTTGCTGACCTCGATGGAAAAATAGTATGTAATATGCTCATAGGGTTATACTTTAGCACTTTTTGAGAAAAGAAAAACCCCCAGTGGTGTGGGAGTTTTTCTCGAATCTAGGATTCAAAGTTAAATTATTTCGTGAGAAATTATTTTCGCTTTGCGGCCTTCTTCTTTGGTGCTGCTTTTTTAGTAGCCTTCTTTACTGTTTTCTTAACAGCCTTCTTTGCTACTTTTTTTGCAACTTTCTTTTTTGCTGCCATGTGAGTTAATTGAAAGAGCTCTTACTTATTAAATTTACACGTGCCGACGATGCATATGTAAATGTAATTTAATTATTATCTACTACGCACTTACACACAATGTTTTTTTGAGAATATTGTGGATAACTACCAATAGTTAAAATCATTTTGTTTTTCAATTTACTTTTTACTTAACATGTTAAGTATTCGCTCTTTTCGTCTCTCTTTTTTCACAAAAATTATTTTTTTGAATATTTTTTGTATTTTTATTCACACTTTTCGCGCATTGTATTCACATTTTTTTTCAAAAACAAATTTGAAAAAAATTATTTTGTCTGTGCCTTTATCTGCGCTTTGATTTGTTCAATGGCAGCATTAATATTTTTCTCATACTGTGGAGCAATCTTTTTGATACCTTCCAAAGTACTTATAGCCTCAGACGCATTGCCGTTTCTCATATAGATAGAAGCGAGAGCTGATTGCAAATCAAGATTTATTGGTTCAACCTGTATCTGCTTTTTAATCAGATTAATTAATCTATTCGCCTGATTTGTTCGAGCATATGCATCGATAACATAAGGATTGATTGCAAAGACAGAGAAATTCTCAAGAGCAATTTTTTCCGCATCGAAGTAGCGACCATTTTGTACGAGTGCAGCGGCAAACATATATTTTGCATCCACATTCGCTTCATCAAGTGTGTATGCCTTTTCCATTTGTGCGAGAGCTTTTGGATTATCCCCTGTTTGTAGGAGCAATGATCCGTAGAATGTGAGGAATGATTGTTTATTTGGAGAAAGAGATACAACCCTCTCCGCTGCAAGCACCGCATCATTTATGAGACCAACCTTCTGCAAATATATTGCATAGAAAAATGCAGGTCTTGGATCTTGAGGTGTACGGTTAAACACTTTTGCATACTGCTCGGTTATATACTTATGTGCAGATTCTTTGTATTCATTTGTGACGTTTGCCGCTGACATAAGTTCTGCGCCTCTGTCTGCTAATTGCTCAACCTGTTCTGAGTTCGTCATCGTATTGTATGCAATCGAAGCCTGTAGATGTTCGAACTTTGATTTTGCAGTTGTAGCTACAACTTTCTTTGTTTTTGGATCAAGGGTTGCCGGTCTTAGCGATTCGATAAGTTCACCATTTGCAAGAATCGGCTTAATGTTGAAAGTGAATATTGTATAGGAGAAAAGAGCCAGGACAATCATGACACCCGCCATGAACAAACCTTCATTCATATCACTATATGCAGCATCTTTGACATGTGCAGGCTTTGATTCATGTTTTGAATCGTGCTTTACAACAGTCTTTGCTGCTCCGATACGCGTCCCTTGCACACCATACTGATGTACAAAAGCGAGGAATGAAAAGAACATGACATAACTCGACAAGTTATCGAATACAAACAAGTTGTGACCCATATATGCGATGAGTGCACCAGTCAATATCGCTCTCTCACCGCTACTTAGAATAAATATTTTATCCGCATGTTCGTCCTCTCTCTTTTTCCAAATAACAAATAAAGCAGATCCAAAGAGTGAAAGATATGCGAAGAATCCAAGGAATCCTGCCTGTGTGAGCCAGTCCATAAATACATTGTGTGCACGATCAAACCACTGTTCCTGTCCATACATCGCAGGATCATATTGCTCCGCAAATACATAATGGAAGTTATCCAAACCCCATCCCATTGCAGGTTTTTCTTTTACACCCTGCCATGCCATACCCCAAAGTAAATTTCTCGACTTACCCTGCTCAGCCAAAACTTTTTTGAGATCGAAAGTAACAAGCTCTGCAAATCTTGAGAGCATGTCTGACTTTTTCACGAACTCTGTATTTTTTCCCATACCGAGAGCGACAACAAAAAGAATTGAAATTGTTGTGATAACAATACCAATATTTCTGAGCATAATATTTTTCCTCTCAGTAAATGCAATGAGGAGTGAGCCAACGAAAAGACCAGCAACAAGCCCAATAAACGAACCTCTTGTTCCCGTATTGAAGAGTACGACAAGGTTAAATATACCGATCAAAGAATAGAAACCGAGACTCACCCATAGCCCTTCATTAAAAACAGTTTTGATTGTTTTGTTTCCAACTGTTCTGATGATAAAGAATAGCGCGATGAAAACATGAATCATTGCATATACACCAAGATAACTAGAGTTACCTAAATTACCGAAGATACGATACCCTACTCTGTTTGGATCTGAATAGAAATCGACAAAAGCATCAATGCCAACAAATACAGACAAAACCATTGAGACATTAAAAAACCATTTCCACCAACCTTCTTTGATTTTCATTACAGAACCTGCAATCAAAAAATATGCAGCTAAGTGTATAAAGAGTATGAGCCCTTCCATTCGCTCATAGTTACTCCAAAAACTTTTGAGCGGATCGACAGCGAACACTGTTGCAAGTGTCAGCGCACCAAGAAAAACAGAAACAGTTATTGCAACTGGGGTCAGTCTTGGTCTGACACTTTTGTCCACCATTGCCCATACTATATATAGGAGTGCAGCAATCTCAACCAAAATCCTAAAATAAAACGCTTTTCCTGTGATAAATGGGAAAAACATCTTGTCGACTATTACAAACGGAGTAATAGTAGCTAAAATAATAATAAGTGGCACAATTTGCCCTAATACTTTTGAAATGCTTTTTGATAATTCTTTCATATAGCAAGAAGTATAGCGTTTTTTTGCCCGGTTGGCATTAGGTGAGAAACACGAACAAAACCCTTGATAATTTAAGGGTTGCTATATTTTGAAATTGAAAAATCGGCCCACCTACACTGTGGTAGGCGGGCCGATGATGATTTAAACACCAATGAAAGTGATCAAGACTGCTGTTGCAAAGCAGCTTCAATCTCTTCAATGGTTCGCATGACGGCATCGTATGGGCTGGGGGCCTGTAGAATCGGCCGTCCGACTACAATACGCGTGGCACCAAGTTCGATGGCTATTTTAGGCGCTGTGCTGTTGCCAGCATTGTCATCCCCAGGAACAATTGCCCATGCCGGCCGGATCGCTGGAGTATTGATTGTCATCTTTTCTCCTAGCGATTTCCGGAGCATCTTTGCCTCCATAGGCGAAGCAACAACACCGTCAAGACCTGCGCTAAGTGCAATTTCAGCAAGATTACCAACCACTGCATTGCGAGTGAGTTCACCATGGACAGCTTCGATGTCTTCAGCGCTCAGACTTGTGAGGGCTGTGACACCGAGGACTTCAGTATCTGGCAATGCTTTCTTGAGGGCGATGAGTGCACCTTCACCTGCAGAGCACATAACTGTTAGGAGTTCCGGTTTGAATTCTTGAAGAATCGCACCGTCGGTTCCCAGAGTATTGCCAATGTCGCATAGTTTGAGATCGGCAAATACACCTAGGCCACAGGATTTGATTTCATTGATAAGGCCATAGCCACAGAGTCGCAGAGCGGAGTTTACCTTTAGGTAGACCCCGGTTCCATTGAGGTTCTCAGCAAGTGTGAGGACTTGCCTTCTCACCCATTCGCTTGGCTTAGGAGCTGATAATTTTGTCATCCAATCATCCAACACAGAATGCGTTGGCTTGAAATCAGCGGCGACGATTAATCGTTTCGCCGATGTTAATTGCATTTTCATTTATTTTTTTCCTTTCTTTTGATTTTATGAATTACTGTTGCATGGCAGCCATAAGTCGCTCCCAATTCTTTTTGACTTCGAATTCGATTCCATTAGTAGCAATATCAGCCACAACAGCTGGATCATCTTGCTTGTATTCTGGATACGCATTACGAATTGAGGCAACCACAGGCAAGCCTTTGTAATCAGTGTCGTAAACAGGAGAACGATTGAGCGCTCCGACAAGGAGCACAATATTCGCACCAGTGGCAGAGATCTCAGAAAGAGTGTGGTCTGTATTTTGGAAATTGTTGAACACATCTTCCGCAACAGCAACACGCTCACCACGATCGAAACCAAACTGTGAGAGATCCCAAGTGTATTCTTGTTTCTTTCCCTCCACTTTTAGTTTAGGTTTCTTGTCTGCATACGTGAACCTTTTACCTGCAACATATGCAAGCACCTGACCGAATGTCCGACCACCATGCGGGATTCCGCAGATAGTATCGAACGTATCAATCAGACCTTGCTCCCGGAGCTTCTCAAGTGCCACTTCAGCAAAGCAGTGAACCACCTTCGGATGAGTCTCGATTAGCCGGAAGTTGAAGTAAATTTCCCCAACAAGATTCCGGTCAAGATCATCTTTTCCTGCGTATGCAACCAAGGGCCCCTTGCGTTTAGTGCCATCTTTTGGGCAGATATAGACCGCGCCACAGCGCCTCCCAAGTTCCAAGAGATCTTCTCCTGGTAATGGTGTGATGAATGTCATAACGTTTTTTCCTTTCAATGTTCGATTTTACGCTTAACCCGCGTTGAGGGCGTGTCGATGAATTCGACTCCGTCAAAAACAGTACATTAATAATATGAATTCGTAAAGTGTGGTGTACACCTTTTTTTTGCAGCCTGCAATCTTGTTGTCGTCACCACTTTGACCAATTCAAATTTAAAGCCAGATACCTCCCCACAAATTGCATACCACAGTCAATTGCACACCTATATACAATACATATATAATAGTATGCATAAGGGCGGGTTTTATTACTTATCATATATAAAAGACGCTTCTTTTAATTTCTAAAAAAATAAACTTATGCAAAAAACAGCACTTGTATGTGGAGCAGGAGGATTTATCGGTAGCCACCTTGTCAAAAGACTCCTAGAGGAAGGCTACTGGGTACGAGGCGTCGATCTCAAAAATCCAGATTTCGGAGCGAGTGTTGCGCATGAATTTATTATTGGTGACCTCCGAGAACAGTCAGTTTGCAAACAAATTCTCGATAGACCTTTTGATGAAGTCTATCAGCTCGCAGCGGACATGGGTGGAGCCGGATATATTTTCACAGGCGCGCATGATGCTGATGTAATGCATAACTCTGCAACAATTAACCTCAATATTGCACATTACGGACAAATAGCTGGTATCAAAAAGATTTTCTACTCATCTTCTGCTTGTATGTACCCTGCTTATAATCAAGAAGATCCAGAAAATCCAAACTGCGCAGAATCATCTGCATACCCTGCTGCACCAGACAGTGAATATGGTTGGGAAAAACTTTTCAGTGAAAGACTCTATCTTTCATTCAATAGAAACTACGGTCTCAATGTGAGAATCGCACGTTTCCACAATATCTTTGGACCAGAAGGTACTTGGGACGGTGGAAAGGAAAAGGCACCTGCAGCTATCTGTAGAAAAGTAGCCATGACCCCTGACGGTGGTGAAATTGAAATTTGGGGAGACGGCAAACAAACTCGATCATTCCTATATATAGACGAATGTCTCGAAGGTGTACGCCGACTCATGAATCAAGATGAATTCTTGGGACCAGTAAACATTGGCTCTGATGAAATGGTCACAATCAATCAGCTCGCAGAAATGGCAATGGAAATTGCTGGTAAAAAAATTACACTCAAGCATATTGATGGACCACTTGGAGTTCGTGGACGAAACTCTGACAACACACTCATAAAAGAAAAACTCGGATGGGCACCAAACCTCGCACTCAAAGAAGGCCTTTCACGCACATATACTTGGATTGCAGAACAAGTTGAAAAAAGAAAAACTGCCTAAACCAAAATACAGTTCGGTTTCAAACATGGCTCTGGCCAAACACCGACACAAAGAAATTAGCCACCATTCACATGTCAGTCTCATTTATCAAGAAAACTCTTAAGCGTGAAGGTGTGCGTACATATGCAACCAATATCTCTTGGTTGTTTTTTGCGAAAATATTTACAACGGCTATTTCTTTTTTTGTGACGGCATATGTCATTCGCTACCTTGGACCAGTACAGTATGGAACACTAACATTCTCGCTCAGTATGGCGGCGGTGTTTAGCTTTATCACAGATTTAGGGCTTGAGAAAATAGTCTCGCGCGAATTCATCCTCAAAAAAACATCCGACTCCAAACTACTCGGGACCAGTATTATCCTCAAATTCATCGGTGCAATTATTGCAATGCTTGTCTCATCACTTGTTGCAATACTCTATATTAAGGACCCGACAATCAAGCTATATATTATCTTTGCCAATATCTCACTGGTCTTACAACCGTATTCGATTATCAACTCTTACTTCCAAGCAAAGTCAAAATCAAAATTCCCATCGATACTGAGTATTGGAGCAATTGTTATTTTGTCACTTTCAAAAGTTGCACTTATCCGAAGCGGTGCATCACTTGAATCATTCATCTACATCACTATATGTGAACCACTTATATATGCGCTTGGATATCTATATATATACAGACGTTACGATGAAGGCTCACATGTACGTTGGAGTTTTGATAGAAAACTAGCAAGTGAATTACTTCGTGAATCATGGCCACTTATATTTGCTTCTGCATTTAGCATTATCTTTATTCGTATCGACCAACTCATCATTCAGTATTTGCTTGGACCAAGAGAGGTTGGACTTTATGATGCTGGTGTACGCGTAGCAGAGGGTTGGTATTTCTTGCCAAGTATTGTGACCACTGCGCTCTTCCCTGCCATCATCAATTCAATGAAGCAAGGCAAGGATATCTTTGAGAGGAGGATTACACATATATATAGACTGATGTACGGCATGTCACTTGCTATTATTGTCCCGATTGTTTTCTTGGCACCTTGGATTGTTCAAATCCTTTATGGAAAAGAGTACACAGAAACAACCTCTATCATACAGATATATTCTTGGGCCGGTCTTTTCATTTCGGTTGGTATTGTTATCCAGCAACATTTGATTGCAGTGAATAAATCAAAATACTTACTCGCGACAACATGTGTTGGTGCGGTCTCGAATATTCTTCTCAATATCTTATTCATTCCTCACTATGGGATTATTGGTGCGGCGTATGCTACTCTTTTCTCATATTTACTTGTACCAATGTCACTACTTGTCCCAAAAAATACACGCAGCGAGGCATTATTTATCCTTAAATCATTTATGTTTTGGGGCAAAAGAGATAAACAATCAGCAAACTCAATTTAAAGTTTTAAAGTTATGATCAGCGAAACAAATACTCAAAACACAGGCAATAGTGCACTCACTAAAGACAAACTCGCTGGAGACAAAGCGATTATCACAGTTGCTTCGAATAAATTTTTTCCATCACTCCTCAACCTCATCGGATCGATCAAAAAGTTTAATCCTGAGCTTCCAATCTATGTCTATGACCTTGGATTATTCAAAACATTTAGAGATGAGGTCTCCTCTATTCCTGGTGTTACTATGTGCGAAATTGAAATGGAAACTGATTTTTGGCGCGCATGCTATACATGGAAGTCAGGTATTTTCAAAAGACCAAAAGCTAAATTGAATTTATATCTTGATGCCGGCAATGAACTCCTCCGCCCTATTGATGAAATGTTTGCCCTGATTGAAAAGCAAGGATATTTAGTTGTTGAGCAAATCGCACCAATTAGTGACATTACTCCAAGTGACTATATATCTAAATTTAATATCAGTTCGGAAGTACTCCAAAAAAACGCCATCACCGCTGGAATCTTTGGTTTCAGCATTGAGTATAAACCGGTACAAGATATTATTGAAAAACTATACGAAGCCTCAAAACAAGGTTATTGTCTCGGTTTCTCGAAAATTGATCTCTGGAAAAATAAGGGAGTAAATAAAACAGAATACGTGCGAGATTGCAAAATCTTCCGCCATGACACAACGCTTTTTAGTCTCTTCTTACGTCGTGACATTCCTGATTTGCAAGTTGGCAAATTTGAACTGTATGGTGGCTCGCATTCAAAAGATTATCCAGGTCAGTTCCTCTGGAATATGCGCATGAATTACAGCAAGCTTATATATTTGAAGGACGCACACAAACTAGCAAAAAACAAAATCTCCAGCACACTAAACACAATACTCATCAACCTATTTATCTTTTTTAAAAACATCAGACTTATGACCAAAAAAGCTTTTTCATTAATTCCAAAAGATGTATACGCAAAGACATTTGGCGACAATCTAATGTTCATGGATGGCTATCACGAGTATCCAGATCATTCGAATGTTCGCTATTACCATAGAAAAAAAGCATATGTTGTTAACTCTTTCATTCAAGAGCATGCTTCAGCTGAATTATCATTTTTGGATGCAGGCGCTGGCACTGGTCCATATAGCAAAATCGGTAGTATCGCAGGTTTCAAAAAGGTATATGTATATGAATATGACCAAAAAGAATTAGACAGAGCCAAAATTAATTTGTCGCAAATCAATCAACCTTCAAATATATTCGACTTTGAAAAAGTCGATCTCAAGTCAATTCCACTACCTGAAAACGCTGTAGACATCTGTGTCTGCTCTGAAGTACTTGAACATATTCCCGAAGAACATTTGGCAGCAGCTGAATTGTATAGAGTCATGAAGCCAGGCGGAAAAATGCTTTTCTCCATGCCAAATGGACAAAGTCTTTTTTACAAAAAAATTCGCCCTAGCCTCAAAGACTTACTTGCAGTGCCAATCGATACCCTGCCGTATCCAGATTGGGAACGAGTGCGTCACATAAGCTTTACTTCAAAAAAGATTGAGAAATTGCTGACAGATGCCGGTTTTATTATCTATAAAAGACGTGGTGTGAATGTACTCCCGCTCCCAACCGGCCTTCGAGAAAAACTTGAAACCAAGCTACCTTTCCTATTTAGATTGTTTGTTAAATTTGATAGACTTCTATCTGTAGTCTTGCCACGATATGGCTCATTCTACTTTGTTGAAGTATACAAACCAAATCAAAAAAACTAATGCCCCAAAAACAGCAATCAAAAGCAGAGCAGATTATCCGGCTTATTCTTAGAAAATTAAGAGCAGTCATTTATCGAACCATTGACCTCTTTACCCCTTATGTCACTCACCGCAACTATCTCGGATATGCGCTTTACTATACGAGAGGAACCGGCCTCATAGAGCGCATTCGATTTCTTTCTCCAAAGAAAATATATGAACCGGAGCTTTGTGATGCAATTATTAAATCAATTGAGGAAAAGAGAAAGACAAAATCCAATCCAAATGATGCGATAAACTTTTTTGATGTTGGTGCAAATATCGGACTTATCAGTCTCTATATTTTGAGACATTCACCAAATACACAGGTTTTTGCTTTTGAGCCTGGTAGTAGACAGCGAGCCCAGCTTGAGACAACAGTATGCGCAAATCATCTAGAGAATATAACTGTGCTTCCTTATGCACTTTCTTTTGAAGCAGGCGTTACTTCATTTAGCACAAGTATCAATGATAGAGATGTCGGCGGTGACGGCCTCATTGATACAGGTAGATCACATGGAGCAAAAAAAGAAATCGTAGATACAATGACACTTGATGCATTTGTATCAAGCAGAAAAGTCTCTGCAGATATCATTAAAATTGATATCGAAGGCGCCGAACTCTGGGCACTAAAAGGCATGATAAATATAATTGAAAATGATAAGCCAATTATATTTTTTGAAATGTCACCACTTAACCTTGAAGTGTATCCATACAAGGCTGATGACATTATTAACTTTTTCACAGAAAGAAAATACTCAATTACTAATACAAATGGCATAGTATGCACAAGTTCTAATTTTGAAGAACTTGCAGCGCACGATGATATGTTCATCGCGAGACCGCTTTAATCCCCACATAATTAATATCTAACATCTTTATATATGAAAATAAGCCTCATCAGTTCCCTATACCGGACAGATAAACATATTGAAAACTGGCAGAAGAAACTAGAGGAATTTGCCGTCAAAGCCGGAGAGAAAAATATTGATTTTGAAATTGTCGCTGTTTCAAATGATCCAACAGAGATTGAGACGAAGGTACTTGATGCGCTCGTCCAAAAGCCATGGTTCAAATTAGTTATTGTAGAAAGAGAAAGTATCTATGCCTCATGGAATCGTGGCATCAACAATGCTTCAGGAGAAATTTGTGGTTTTTGGAATGTAGACGATATTCGTTTTATTGAAGCCATCGAAGAAGGGCTCAAAGTGTTTAGTGCTGACAGTTCAAGTACCAATACAACAGTAGACTCAACCACAGAGACAACTAACACGGATCAGAAGCCTAGTATCGACATTGTTTACTTCCCTTTTATCTACAAACGATATATCAATATTCTCGGTCTCAAAGTTTTGGTCAAAAGAAAATTAATTGTCCCACCGGAATTTGAAAAGAATGAATTCATCCGATCAATGCATTCAGGTCCGTTTTTCATATTCAGAAAATCATCATATGAAAAAGTTGGCCCATTTGATCCACTTTCAAGAGTTGTCGGAGACTATGAATGGTGTGCGAGAGCATCGAGTATGGGATTCACTTTCAGGCACGTACCTGTGAGTGCAGGGCTTTTCGCAAATGACGGAACAACTTTAAGTGGAAGCAAGAGTTTGACTCATACCAAAGAACTCATCGAAGTATTCAAGAAATACAATATCAAAGATAAGCAGGAGCAATTTGAGAAGATTTTGGCTGAAAAAATGAAAGCTCAAGAAAAAGGAAAATAATAATGAAAAAAATTGTCCTTGCACCAATTAAAAATGAAGGTTGGATCCTGGAGACTTTTCTCAAAAACATTTCTTTTGCGGACCATATTATTTTGGCTGACCAAAATTCAAGTGACAATACAAAAGATATTCTTTCAAAATATCCAAATATCACTTGTATCAAAAATGAATTTGAAGGACATAGTAATAAAATCAGGTGGGCACTTCTGCACGAAGCCCGGAAAATTCCTGGTGACAAATTAATTTTCTGTCTTGATGCAGATGAAATAATCAGCAAAGAAGCCTTTGAATGGACAATAGCAAAAGCAGAAGATCAGTTACAGGCAAATAGCGCGAACACTCAAGCACAAGCTTCTTTGCCACTGCGCTTTTCTTATGCCTGGATACAACTATGTAGCGATATACACAAATATCGAAACGATGGCGTCTGGCAAAACAACACTCGCGCAATAGCATTCACTGATTTTGATTCTCATGAAAAAGTGGAATATAACAGACAGGAAGTTATCAATGACCATACAGACAGACTACCAATCAGTAGTAATCAAATAAGTCTTGATTGCCCGCACCCAGTTCTACACCTCCACTTCCTTGCAGAAAATAGATCATATATCAAACAAGCCTGGTATATGTGTCAGGAATTGATAAAGAGAAGCCCGCAGAGTCCAATCACCCAGCACCTATCTCACGATCAACACAGTCAAGCGGCGGTATCTCATGAGGCAAAAACACAGAATCTCCCACCCTCTTCCCTCTACAAAAAAATTAATTTCCAATATTCAGGCTCACTTATTGTTGATACAAAAAAATTATTACCTACACCCGAAGACTGGCTTGCAGATATTGATTTCCCGGAGACATCTGTCTTCATGCAAAATGACAATATCAGACTAAGTGAGATTTTTGCATTGTTTGAGACTTACGGTGTTTTGTTTTTTGAAGGACTTGATATTTGGAATAATCAAGCACTCGCGGAATATTTCACAGAACATACTGGCAAGAAACCGCATCCACAAAAATTCAATACTCTTGCAATCAATATATATCAATCAGTCCCAACACCAATTAAGCGCATGCTAAAATACATTAAAACTAAAATCATTTAAACAACATGAAAAAACTAGCCAGATTCGCCTTTTTCGCCTCACCAAAATTTATCCGAAGATTGATTGTCCGCGCAGTTGAATATATGTGGCTTCAAAAAAGCCTACAAAGCCTCAAAAAATCACAGAGTCAGACGACAGGACAAATAAGCAATCAAAAAAGCCCCGCGAAAAATGAGGCAACAGCTATACAAAACAACGGTGGCAACAAAAGCACAGATGGCAAAATCAGCGTGCTCTTTTACCATATACACGGCCTTTCTTTTGGTGGAACAGAAAAAAACCTGCAAATACTTGCCAAATATCTAAACAAGGATAAGTACAATGTCTACTATGCATACGGCGTAAGCGAATCTATGCCAACCTTAAAAAACAGAATTAGTTATTTTGAAAACACGAATGTGACATTGCTTCCGATTACTTACAGCGATATCGCCCCAACCCATCCATATGTCATACATGACATGACTCCAACGCTCGCACAAATTATTGAAGGCAAAAAAATTGATTGCCTCGTGACCGCAACTCCTGGCCACACCATTTTTCCAATTAATACAATTAAAAATATACCGATACTACTTATCAATATCTTCGGCTCTTTTTCTGTGCAAAAAAATATCACGAGAAATATAAATATCTCAGAAGAAGTGAAAAAGAGATCGATGATTGTCTACAAAGAAAAAGGCAGTGAAGTTATGTATATCCCATCAGAAAGACCGATTATTGACCTTACTGCCGCAGCAAAAATTCGCGAAGACTTTAGCATTAGTCCTGATGATTTTGTATTAGGTAGAATTGGCAGACCAGATGATGCCATCTTTGACCCTATTGCACTTAATGCACTTGCCTATGTCCAAAAAAATAATCCAGAAGAGTGCGCGCATATACATTTCATCATCATGGCGCCCGCACCTGCGATGATTAAAAAAGTAAAAGACGAACAAATAAAAAATGTTCATTTCATTGAGCCGAACTCGGACAATACAGCCGTGTTTGCTTTTCATAATTCGATTGATTGTCTTGCGCATTCAAGACTAGATGGAGAATCATTTGGTCTCAACATTGCTGAATCAATGCTCTGCGCCAAACCAATACTGAGCCATGTCTCTCATATCTGGAATGCACATGCAGAATATTTAGACGATAGCTTCAGTCGCATTGCAAAAAAAGATGATTTTGAAAGCTATGGTAAATCAATACTTGAGTTTTACAATATTTTCAAATCAGACCAAAACACCTGGCAGAATATGAAAAAAATCTCAAAAGAAAAAGGAGAAAGATTATTTCTTATCGAAAACAATATCTCGACTTTCGAGCATTTTATTGATGTTGATACGAGCAAGAAATAGCGCCCATTACGCCATAGGCCCATGCTTCGTGTGCTGACAACCCAAAACGACCCTTTGTTTGATGGGTACTATCTAAGGTATAATAGTGCGCATGAAATCCCATATACTCAATCTAATCTACAAAATCGCAGGTCTTGCCGGTATTAATATTTTGCTCTCAAAAAAAGGTACTGTACGCGAATCAGCTGTTAAATCCCCTCTCGGTTTTTGGTATATCGGCAATCTTTTCAATCGTAGTGATATTGCATACGGTATATTTCAGAATGGACAAGTTGAGATTGAGGAAGGTGCAGTCTTTTCACACCTTATTGATATCCACCATGAAAAATTGGACAAAAGAGCAGCTGGCCTCCACATATACGATATCGGCGCACACACTGGATATTATTCCCTTTTCTCTGCTATCAAAGACAAACAATCAACAATCTATGCTTTTGAACCTGTTACTGAATATTTTGAAATTACAAAACAGAATATTGAATTAAATAATTTGAATGACAGAATTTCTGCTTTTAAAATTGGACTCAGTAATCAAAATGACAAAGCGCAAATCAATCTCGCAGGATCTGGAAGCAGTCTCAATACCGATATGGTTTCAACTGGCTCGACCGAAGAAATTGATATTCGAACGCTGGACTCTTTTATCCAAGAAAAAAATCTTGCAATTCCTGACCTCATGAAAATCGATGTCGAAAGCCATGAACTCGCCATGCTCGAAGGGATGAAAGAAACACTCGGGACACATAGACCTATCTTATTTATGGAAGTCATCAAATTACATCAAGGTAAAACAAATGCAAAATTTGACGCCACATTTGAATTTATGAAGGGATTAAACTATACAGCCTATTCACATTCATACAGAGGTGAACAGAATTCTCCTGAATACAAAATCTTTGATCCAAAAAATACTGCGCCAGCTGCAATCGAAAACCTTGCCATGTATGTATTCGTGCCATCAGAGAAAGCAGAGATTTTGAAGCTTGTATAATCATAGTCAGACATGCAACTTCCTGTAAACACACCCTTAAAAGTAATTGCCTGGATAATATTTATATTCTTTGCATCTCTTATATTGCTAATTATTTTGAATCCTGGCTCAATGTCTGTCTAGTATCAAGCAAAAAACACCTTTCAGAAAAGGATAAAAATTGCTAAAATATAAGGAATTACAATTAATCCAGATTCAATCTGGCAAGCTTATTTATGCGTCAAATTCTGAAACATTATCTATCCAAAGAGAACCGTCAAAAACTATTACGACTCGAAAGAACACTCAAACTATTCACAAGCCCGCGAGTGCTCAAGGATTGGTATGACTACCGAAAAATGAATGAAGTTGTCGCAGACGATAGATTCACCACTGACCTCAAAGACATCTTCCCTATTTCTGGCGAGAATACAAAGTACACAAGCTTTGACAGACATTATGTATATCACACAGCATGGGCAGTACGAGCCGTCAAAGAAATAAAAGAAGCAAGTCAGAATAGTAAAAATTTTAAGCACATAGATATTTCATCTAGTCTTTATTTTTCTGGTTTGCTTTCTGCATTTATTCCTGTTGATTTTTATGACTATAGACCAGCAGACCTTAGACTTTCTGGGCTTGCTACTATGCACGGTGATTTGATGGATTTACCTTTTGAAGACAATACTGTTGAATCAATTTCTTGTTTGCACACAATCGAACATGTTGGCCTTGGACGATACGGCGATCCAATCGATCCACTCGGTGATACAAAGGCAATCAAACAACTTATGCGAGTCGTTGCTCCTGGAGGAAATTTACTTATCGTAGTACCTGTCGGTAAGCAGAGAATCGAATTTAATGCACATAGAATTTATAGCCCTTCATATATCAGAGATCTCATTTGCCAAGCCGGTGAATTTGAACTAAGTGAATATGCCTTTATCCCAGAGACTGACCGCGAAGGTGGCCTTGAGAGAGGTACTTCAATTATTAAAGGACAAAACAGTATGTATGCATGTGGATGTTTTTGGTTTAAAAAAATACGCAAAACTGAATCAGCGCCTGAGCAAAAGATAGATGTAAAAAATCCTGATAATGCCACTGCAGATGAAAATACAATAGACGGAGTTACATTCATTCCAGAGACAGAAGTAAAACCACTTTTTGAGAACAATAAGAATAGCGCGGACAGTGCAACTGGAGAAACGTCAGACTCTGATGACTCAGCAGGTAACACAAACAATTCTTCAAATTCTTCTTCGGAGGAAAGAATCTAAGCTCACCCTAATCAAACTCTAATCGAACCACCTGCATGAATAATCCTGACCCAACCATCCCAGCAACAGATACAACTGCAAATATTCAGCACCCAAACCAAGTTAATGACGCAGGGATTGATACAAGGATTATAGTTTTGACTAGACCGCCTTTTTTCTGGAGTAAAGAGAGATTCAAGGACATCATCAAAAAAATAATTTATAGAAAGAGAGGTCCGAGTGCCGTTATTGAAGGTCTCCAGGAAGGACTGAGAGAAATTGCACACTTCGGTTCAATACCTGTACTCTTTGATCCAAAAATAAAAAACATAAAAGAAACCGACATAGTCCATGTTCTCAAAGGTCATGAGACATTGCGTTTTTGTATTGACCTCAAGCGCGCAGGCAAAATAAAAAAATTAGTAGCAGGACCACTGATTGTGGTTGCACCAGAAGAACAAAACTCAATCATTGCAGATGATGCTATTGATTTGATTTTGCTCCCATCAAAGTGGCCGAGGGATTATTATATTTCTCGTTTTCCAAAACTTGAGTCTAGGATCAAAATCTGGGCATCTGGCGTGAAAGATCCATTTGCAAAACTTGGCTCTAGCTCAGACAAAGAATCAAATCCGGATAACAAAGCCGCTTCACAAACCAATAACAAACCCTTTGTTATTTATGACAAAATTCCAGGAGAGGCACATGCTGTAGATATTTCAAATAGATTACAGGCAAAAAACATACAGACAAAAGTCTTCACATACGGAAGTTTTGACCAGAGAGATTTTTTTTCAGCGCTCGATAATTCAGCAGGAATGATCTACCTTTCCCTCTCTGAGAGCCAAGGACTCGCCTTGCAGGAGGCCTGGATTCGAGATGTGCCCACTTTTGTTGTCAAAAATAATACGTGGTACCATAAAACAGATACTTGGAGTGATGAACAAATCAATGCACCGTACCTCACTTCTGAGACAGGACTTTTCTTCAAAGATCCAGATGATTTAGAAAAAATTATTAATCAATACAGAGAAAGCAAAATCAGTTTCAACCCAAGACAATATTGCCTCACCAAGTTCACCAATACCGAAAGCGCAAAAACATATCTACAGATAGTATCTGCACTACATAATAATTAATAATCAAAAACAATATGACACCACAAGAAAAAGAAAATCTAATACAGCTATTCGTCACAAAAGCACATTCGGCAGAAAAACTTCATAGCCGATTTTCAAGAATTGTTCGTGAACCGTGGAAGGCTATTCCCTTTTTCATCATGCAAATCATTGCGAGAATCAAGCCTTTTGTTGTGTCATACAAAACATTCTGGGGCGACAAAGTGAAATTTTATTTACCAGAAGGAAATGCTGTTTACTACTATGGTTTTTACGAGGCTGACCTCACTAACTTTTTCATTCGCTCAATCAAGGACGGTGATGTCTTTTTTGATATCGGCACACATATCGGGTTCTATACCCTACTCGCTAGTAATTTAGTGGGAGAAAGAGGTCAAGTCCACGGATTCGAACCAACACCTCGCACCTTCAATACCCTCAAGGAAAACACTGCGAGCAAAAAGAATATTTTCATTAACAATGTCGCTGTAATGGAAAAAGAATCCGAAATTGACTTCGTTGATTACGGACCAAAATACAGCGCCTTTAATACATATAACACTCGCTCTGGCGAAGGTATGTCTTTCCTCACGAAACCACATCACTTCAAAGCCAGGACAATATCTATCGACACATACTGCAAAGAAAAAAATATCACCCCTACAATTATGAAAATTGATGCCGAGGGTGCGGAGCATATCATCTTGCAATCAATGCCAGAGACAATCAAAAACGCCATGCCAATAATCACAATCGAAGTTGGTGGCGGTGAAGAATGGAAAGAAAACAATAACACTTCAATTGACTTCCTCCTCAGCCACGGCTATGAATGCTACGAAACAAATCTCGAAGGCAAAATAAAATTACACGATAGACAACCTGTCTACCAATACGACAATCTCATCTTCATCCACAAAACAAAACTCGACAGG
Source organism: uncultured Candidatus Saccharibacteria bacterium (assembly GCA_964627085.1). Classification (GTDB taxonomy): domain Bacteria; phylum Patescibacteriota; class Minisyncoccia; order Phycocordibacterales; family CAIZLB01; genus DALYDD01. Next base: position 62,921 of record CAZVIP010000004.1, read on the forward strand.
ATTAAGGATATCTGTGCATAGTCTCAAAAAAGTTATTTAATACCCAATATAAAAGCCCTGCGCGAATGCAACAGGGCTGGAAGATTTAATGGTATATCTTGCCTTAACTTTCATCTTGAAGAATGGTGGCGCACCTACATGTTGTAAAGCGACCAAGATTCAAATAGTCAGATTAGACCGTCAGGTGAATAACCTAATTCAGCAGGAGTCTTTTTCTTACGGAAGATCCAGAACGTATCAGGGCCCCAAGGGAAGTTCGAACTTGAGGAGCGTGCACTGAAGCACACACGCGATTTCCCTATCCCAATATTGATCACTTTTGGATAATAATCCAAAAGGTCAATAATCGGATTCATACCAATTCGAGTGTCACCGTCCAATGACATTCCGACACAAACGAAACAAAGATACGGCGCATCGCTTGCCTTGCATAGCGCATAGCCATGTTTTGCAAGATTGTCTTCATTGAGAAACAACTCGGTCTCAGTATGTTCTGTATGTCCAAGCAACTCACGGAGAGTCCCTCTAACAAACACAACACCATCCTCTAATTTCGCATCAAAGACAAACTTCGATTGCTGCACAAGGTTGCGGATACCTCCATCTACCTCAATCCCAACCTTGTCCGCTTTACCAACTGTATAAGAGACTTTGCTGAACCTTTCGAGAAGCTGGTCCCAGGTACTGCCACCGACCGGAATCTGCATGAAGAACTTCGCAGAGATTCCACTAAGAGCAGATAAAATTTTTCCTGGAGTCATTCGAGACATCATTTTGAGTATTTCGACCCAAGTTTCATTCTTTTCCCCGGCCAATTGGTCGAGAATATTTTTTAACGGTCCGGAGATTAACCCCAAAGCGTCCCTAAGCATGGTATTCATGGTTAGTTATCTTTCTGCTTTTTTTGTTTTTTTTGAATGCTGTATTGGTTTGGCCAAAGGTTTCACCACAGCAGAGAAAGACCCGTGTCGAGTCGCTCTGTGCTGGGGTGAAATCGCTTTGTGCGCTAATTTAAAGAACCTAAATTACGAGAATACCATACAATATTTACGCGAATAGCACAAGTACTGGCCACCCCCCCCTCACACTACCCCACACTAAAGCACACCCCATCTTAATCTCAGTACAACCCGCCCCGCACCACACACACCGACTCAATCTTTTGATATAATATCCTTATCTATGCCAGAAAACCCATACTTTTATATCGGCCTTAAAGGTGGACTCGGAAATCAAATGTTCCAGTACGCGTTTGGGGTTGCAGCCTCCCTTGAAACACATCACCCACTCGCACTTGATCTCACAAATTACGGCATGCAATCTGCAATTGATACGCCTCGCTCTTTTCTATTGCAACACTTCAATATTCAGGCACATATCGCTGACACAAAACATGTGGCGAAATTCCATGCGAGGAATGCAACTCTTTTTCGTAAAATAAAACGCAAACTATTCCCCCGCTCTGAATACATGTACAATGCGCATGCACTCAAAGTGAAACAGGGGCAATATCTTGAAGGCTTCTGGCAAACTGAAAAATATTTTCTGAAATATAGCGACACAATCAAGAGCGAGCTCTCACTCAAAAACCCATACGGCGCAGAGGCTCTCGCAGCTCACATGGAAATTAAGCAAGCCAAAGAAAAAGGCTTCGAGACTCTCATGGTACATATTAGACGTGGCGATTATGTCACGAACCCTCATTCAGTTAAGCTCCTCGGTGTTCTCTCTCCAGAATATTTTAATAATGCAATTGCAAAACTTGTCCACACTCTTGATGTAAAGAACATGAATGACCACGGTACAGCGAAACCTAAACATATATTCTTTGCATCTGAGGATGTCACATGGGTCAAAGAACATATCAAACCCCACCATGATTTTACTTTTATTAGTAGACCGGGTATCTATGACTTTGAGGAAATAATGCTCATGTCAGAGTGTGACCATTTTGTTATTTCAAATTCTAGTTTCAGTTGGTGGGCAGCGTGGCTTGGCAAAAACCCAAACAAACAAGTTGTCGCGCCAAAACGATGGATTATGGATCCAAAAGTCCGAACCGATGATGCAACACCAGCAAGTTGGCTACGAATATAAATCTCATGGTTTAAAGCCATACTTTAGGCACACCTCATATACACCCACATATCTACACAAATAATATGCAACAAGAAAATACACAAACACCTTCACCGACAACAGCTTCAGAGCAACCGACTCAAAACACAAACATACAAACACCCGCTCCAGCGCAAGTTTCAGGATTGGTATCAGCGATTATCCCAACAAAAAATGGCAATGCCACTATTTCAAAAAGTATATTAAGTATTCAAAACCAAACCTATCCAGATATTCAAATTATTGTAGTTGATGACAATGAAGCCGGGAGCGAGCAATCAAATGAACTCCGAAAAATAGTCAGCCACCTGAGCACTGCTTCAAACAGCACAGACACAGCAACACCAGCCAGAAAAATCGAAGTAGTCCAAGGCCAATCAAAAGGACCTGGCATCGCACGTCACATCGGTATCCTGTATTCAAATGCAGAGTATATCGCATTTTTGGATGATGATGATATTTGGTCGTCGACGAGCAAGGTTATGGACCAGGTCTCTTTTCTCAAAAATAATTCAACTGTAAAAATTACCGGCACAGAAAAAACAATTTTCGTTAATGAACAAGGTGAAAAAATCAAAGACGTTTGGCAACCAACTGACCCGACAACAACATACAAGCAGATGCTTATTCGCAACCCGCTTATCACATCCTCTGTACTCATGTACCGCGATACATATATGGCTTCAGGTGGATTCAAAGCAATGCGCCTCGCCGAAGAATACGAACTCTGGCTCCGCATCGGAAGAAAAAATCACCCATTCCCTATTGCAAATACACCCGGCACTGAAATCACATATACAGTTAGAAAAACCAGCGCGTCAAACAAAAGAAAAACAAAGATGGCTTGGACCGTATTGTTTCTCGTGATGAAAAATTTTTTCTACTATCCGCACAATATCTTCAGTATTGTAAAAGCAAAAGTTCCAGTTTTGGGCGCTTTCCTCCCTTTCACAAAATAAATTTATTTAATTTTATTTGCCGAGCAATTTTGAAAGTGTATCAAAATCCACCTCTCCGTTTTGTGTTTTTGCTGTCGAGTTTTGCACTGTGCTTTGAGCGACGTTTTGCGCAGGCTCTTTCACCTCAACATTAACACTTTCGTTTATTACATCTTTTTGTGATGCCTCGGTTTGATTTTGAAATGTTTGAGCTTGAGGTCGTGTTTGCTGAGGTGCCTCAGAGTCAGTTTGTGGGTGAGTTTGAGCAGTAGTCTTAGGTAAAGAGCTCTGATCCGCTGAATTAAATCTTGGTTCAACTCTATCAGTATTACCCGCAGAAACATTTGTATCAAAATTTCTACCAGCATTAATATCAACTGGCTTTTGCACAACAGTTAATTTTGCCAATTCTTTTAAATCAACAAAACCGTCATCATTACCCTGGGTATTATTGTTATCATGATTTCTATCACTATTACCTTGATTGTTACCGATTGCATTGCCATTATTTTTATCACTCACGTTATCATCGACTCCCGCAACTGGATCATTACTTGTTTTTGCATCATCGCCCAAAAGCCCAAGAAGTGCATTCTTGAGTGCGAGTAGATTTTCTGGTTTTGGATTTTTGTCCTGATTTTTTGTTCTTTGCTCGTCTTCTTTTTTGTCTTTCAAATAGTTCAAAGAGATTGCCTCACGTAGACTCTTTTCTCTGTCTTCATTTTCGCGACTCTTTCTTCCAAAGTCCCTGTTTGAATTGTCTCTTATACCATCTCTCGCGCCGTCTCTTGTAGCCTGTGGCTGATATCTGTCTGGTACTGATTGGCCTGCGTCTGTATTCCTTCGGTCAGCTCCGCCTGAGCTATTTTGCTGATTGTTTTGAGTATTACTGTATGTTTGTCGACCTCTGTCATTACCCCCTTCCCTTGGGTAATTTTGAGCCTCTAGAGGTGCTTTGGGATGTGGTTGAAAGCCATTTTCTCGGAGAGCGCCGTCTGTTCGATTCATGTCGCGTCTTATTGTTTCCGGTGAATTATTTTCACGTTGAGGAGCGTCTCTTCTAGGGCCAGCATCTCTGTTGCCACCATCCCTAGTCATATTACGACTACTATCTCTACCTCCTTCGCGGTTAAAGTCGCGAGCTCCATCTCTAGCACCATCTCTAGTGCTGTCGCGTCCACCATCTCGGCTTGGACCACCATCGCGCGCACCACCTTTGTTTCCACCAGCACTTGGATATTGTGGTTTATTGAAATTATTACCAAAACCGTTGTTTGATCCTCCACTTTGAGCACCACTAAATCCTCCACGACCACCATCACGATTTCCTCCGCTGTTATTTCCACCACCATTATTTCCGCCACCCTGGAATGAAGAATCACCGTGTGATGCAGAACTTGGAGCAGTACCACCGACTGGTTGAATTTTTTCTATATGCCATCTTCTGATTTCATTTTCAACCTCTGCTCGTGGACTTGCAAATTGTTCACGTGAAGCAGAGATAATCTCGTGCACATAAATTTGGGGAGGCTTTGGAATTGGCGGCATACCCATGGCAGAAAAAGGTACAGATGTTACCTGATCAATCATGAGCTTGAGATACATTTGGTACTGCTGTAAATTCACCATGTCTTCAGCACTGAATTGTGGCGCGAACTCTTTCTCAAAAACTGCCGCATCATATGAACCTACACGATACGTAACCATAGTACCCACGTTACCGAATACGGCAGCGCGCACTTCATCTGTCATCTGCTCAATATATTGGTGTGCAATTATGAGACTCAATTTATATTTTCGGGCTTCTGACAAAATATCAGCGAATGATTCATTGGCAAAAGACTGGAACTCATCTACGTATAGATAAAACTGAGCCGCTTCCTTCATCTCTTTTTCACCAAGATCGGCACGTGACATAGCCGCAAGATATATTTTGGTAATGAGCATGGCTCCGATAAGGTTTGCATTACTATCTCCGACACGTCCCTTAGACAAGTTGATAATGAGAATTTTTTTCTCATCCATTATTTTTCGAATATCAAAAGAGGATTTACTCTGTCCGATAATATTTCGCACAAGTGGATTTGCGACGAATTGACCGACTTTGTTTTGAATAGCAGGTGCTGCTTCAGCGGCAAATTTATCTGTATATTTTGCATATTCTTCTGTCCAAAAAGCCTTCACAGAAGGGTCAGTAATATTGTTTACGATAGTTGTTCTGAAATCTTTGTCGGTAAGCATTCTGTTCACACCCATCAGTGTTGATCCTGGGTATTCGAGGAGGGCCAGCAAAATATTAGTCAAAATATATTCCATTCGGGCTGACCATGCATCGACCCAAATCTTTTTGAAGGCGGTCATAAGACCACTCACCACAAGGTGTCTACGCTCTGCACCCACATCTTCGAGTACATTAAATGAGATTGGAAAATCGAGGTCGAATGGCGCGAAATAAATAACATCTCTAATTCTATGTTCTGGCACATATTCAAGAAGGAGGTCCGCTGTTTTACCGTGTGGATCAATAAAGGCAAGCCCTTCCCCATTTTGTATATCTTGAATTGCTAAATTTTCCAGGAGTGTTGATTTACCCATGGCTGTTTTACCAATAACATACATATGTCTCGATCGATCTTTTTTCTTTATACCAAAACGCACACGCCTATTGCGTGCATCAGTCTCACCAAAATATGTTACTTTCTCATCATCATTCATTTCTGTATATAAGTATACAGAATATATCTATCTTTGTGTAATTAAATATGTGCAATTCATGTATAAATCTGTATAAAAAAGAATAGCCCACCGCAGGACCCCTTTTCCATGTCATGATAACAATGGGTTAGGGGCCCTACGGGGGCTATGTCGCTTCTCCGCACTAAAAATAGTTTGGGTAAATATCCGCTGGCCTTTGCCGGCGGAAAAGGTTCAGGCAGTGCACTCCAAGTGCACCACAGAGAGCCAGGTTGGCTGCGTCGCGTCTTTCGCTAGTCGGCCATTGGCAAGGTCATCGCAGGTATTCCAGTTGACGAACTGCGCCGTATCGGTGGCGGAGTAAGCGGCGTAGGTGTGTTCCCAAGCAGGTGCAGCGGCATCGAGATAATGCACAACGCGGGCGAGATCGCAGTGGCCGGGGACCACCTGACTATCGCATCCGAGCGAGTGAGCATTCAACGAGACGGCAGCTTCTTGACTAACGGCGAGGCCGGCGGGTGCGCACCAAATGACAGCAGGTTGGAAATAAGACCAGGTATCAGCGGGCTGATGCGTGGTTCGGGAATTCCATCCGGCGGCACGTTGGGTGTCTTTGGCCAATGCGGATGCAGGCAACATAACAAGTGCGCAGAGCGCACACAACAGGATACTGAGTAATTTCATAGGATCTTTTCTGGGTTTGTTTCTGTTTTGTTTGTGACGCGTCCTAATACACCAAGCGGAATGCTTGGATTCAAAGAACGACTAAGATAAATGGTACGCCTGGCAAAAATCTTTGTCAAGGATTCCGAGTAGTTTATCCACAGGTGAATTCTCGCTCAATTTATGTCTATTTAATTCCTCTTTTTTCCAACTATTCAAAAACCTCCTGCCTCAATATTGAGTCAAGATTTGATAAAAAATAAATCAAATATAAATCAAACTAGATACTAAGTGATCCGCCTGGAGTATATGTATTTGATGCATCCCAAAGCATCCAACTTGTAAGACCGGCATCATAAGTTGCTTTGATTTGTTTGCGGACCATATCAGCGGTATATGTTGCACCGAGATTAAAATCCTGTAGCCAAGGTCTAAGCTTCAAAGGTGACAATCCAATATTTTTTAATTTTGTCACACCACCATCCATTGCATGCTTCACAATTTCATATGGATAAGCTGATGGGTTTTTATAACCCATAAAGTTTGGTGGATAATGAGATGGATATACCATCGGTCCGATAAAATCGAGATACGGTGCAGCACGCTCGAGTACCTGCCCTATTCCCAAATCATCAGTATTATTTGTGACCATACCAAATAAGTCAGCAGAAATAATTAGTCGTGGCATTTGTGCGACTGTTGTCTCTATCTTTTTTCCATCGAGGCTTGTGTCCGCTTTTGCTGCCTCAAGACCTGAGATATTTAATCCATAGGCTGAAATCAAATCATCAAATGCAGGGTCACTTGCTCTTGTATATTTGAGTCCAGGAGCAATTGGTGTGGCTGTAGAACTAGCCGTTGAAGTTGCAACTGGTGCTGTACTTGTTTTTGAAATGCCGAGCGCCCTGCCACCGCGGAGCTCTTTGTCAATATATTTAAAGAAGCCTTCGAGAGATATTGCCTTGTCGGTTTTTCCACTTATCGGGAAAGAAATATCAACCATATTTCCATCAGACGGATATCTAATATAGTCAAAGTTAATTTCATCAAAACCCATTTCTTGAGCAGATTTTGCAATCTCTACATTGTATTCCCAAACTTTGCTTGAGCCTGTGTCCATCCATGAAATACCCTTATGGTCTTTCCACACCTTTGAGCCATCTTTTGTTTTGACGGCTTGGTCCGGCATCTTTTTTACCATACAAGGATCTTGGAATACAGCCACACGCCCGATGACATAAATATTTTTGTCATGTAATTCTTTGATAAAAGAAGATATATCTTTTATTCTCTCATCGATACAACCAATTTCTTGGAGATGAGCAGAATTTGGGACAAAAGAAATCATACCAGTATAATCCTTGATATCGATAATGATGGCATTTGCCTCAGTTCGCTCTATGTCTTTGACAATTTTTGAGCGTAAACTCGGAGTACCCGCAACCCAACTCGACATATAGAGACCTTTCACAGCTTTTGGCAAAGTCACATGAGTGACAAGTGCGGCAGTCGCTGTAGCATTTTGCACACCTGTGCCATCTGTCTCAGTTCCAGAAACCATAATGCCATCTATGCTTTTTGAACCACTTGCTATACCGTTTTTCCTTTCAGAAGAATAATTTGATGTCTTATTTGGTATAAAAAATGCTGCAACGAGGACAAAGAAAATAATCATTCCGATAACGATTAGGACCATCTGTCTTCGGCTGGCACTAAGCCTGATATCATTTTGGGTTTTATTTCGCATAGAAAAATATTATAGGTATGCGACTATTGTATACCACCTGTTATCAATAGGCCATATAATATTGTGTACGGCGGAGATTATTGATTATTTTACACCAGGGATGATGAGGACAAACTCCCCCTTTGCTTTGTTTGGGTCAGTCTGGATTCTGTCTAGATGATCACTTGGTGTGAGCAAAATTGATTCCTCGAAAGTTTTCGTGATTTCTCTCGCAACCAAAATTGGTCTCTCTGTACCACAAAGTTCAATCATAAATTTTGAAATCATTATAAGAGCCTTGTCTATTCTATGTGTAGACTCATAACAAATATATGCGTGCTCTGCCTGTACCATTTGTTTAACTAGAGTCTCTCTCCCCTTCTTGTGAGGTAAAAATCCGACAAAAGTAAATTCATCGACCGGGAGACCTGCAATTGAAACAGCCGCCGACAGAGCGCTCGGACCAGGAATTGCAAAGATCTGTACATCAGGCAATTCCTCACGGACCCTTGATACCAAAAGTGAGCTCGGATCTGAAATACCCGGTGTACCACTATCTGTCACATATGCAATTTGCTTCCCTTCTCTCAAATAGTCCAAAATATGATCAATACGACCACTACCACTCTGAGCATGGTAACTCTCTGTATGATTATGTATTTCATAATGTGAAAGCAGTTTGCGAGTATACCTCGTATCCTCACAGAAAATGACGTCCACTTCTTTGAGTGTACGTAGTGCGCGGAGTGTTATGTCCTCTAGATTCCCGATAGGAGTGGCGACTATATAGATTGTCCCTGTATTCTGACCAGAATTATTCATGTAGATTATTTATACCCTATTCATAATCTACGTCAACACTCTGAAAGCCATTTTTGGTAACTATGATATGGTCGAGAATTCGTATGCCGATAATCTTACCGGCACTAATCAGTTGCTTGGTTATCTCAATATCAGAATCACTCGGTGTCGCAATTCCAGATGGATGATTATGTGCAAGGATAATTGCTGCAGCTCCATATTCGAGTCCAGGGCGAAGCACCTCTCTTGGATGGACTATATTTGAATTCAATGTTCCGATTGAGATCACTTCATCGTGTATGACACGGTTGTGAGTATCGAGGTAAATACCACGAAGCTGCTCCTTTGGAAGATTGTGCATGTCTTTTAAGAAATTAAAGACATCATCTGCTGTGCGAATAACCTGTAGACCGAAATCATTTTTCTTGTATAGTCTCTTGCCGATTTCACTACAAGCGATAATCTGACATGCCTTGCCAATTGGAATCTGTAGACTCTCTGACATCTGTTTGGCATCAAGTTGTGTGATGAGTGCACTGTGACCATATTCACGGACAACTTTTTGTGAAATTGAAAGTACGTCCTCTGATTTGGTGCCAGTGTTTAGTACAATAGCGATTAGTTCCTGCAGAGATAACACCTCGGGACCACTCTCAATCATCTTCTCGCGAGGTTTGTCGTCAGTTGGAAGATCGCGCAATTTGAGCGGATATGTACGAACGGTAGGACGACTATACATTCCACTATCTCCCCCTCCGTATACTATAGGTGTGCCATATGAAAACTCTGACCCTGCATCAAAAACAATATCAGTGTCTTGTAATTTATAGGTTAAGGATTTGGCTTTAATCATGGGTAGATATTATGTAACTAAAGGTTATTTTAGAATTATACCACGCCGAGATTAAATAAATCTCAATTTTTTATAAAATATTTATATCAGTGAAAATTGTTGGTGATTTCATTTCAAGGACAATGCGTGCTGGTATATCAGTGATTATCGTGTCTTTATCTAGTGCTTTTTCAAGAGCCGCCTTCTTGTTTTCACCAGTAAGGTATATAACAGGAAAATCAATTTTTTTCATAAATGACAGAGTAGTAGAAAACCGATACGGAAATTTGCTTTCTGGTAAATCAATGACAGTTTCAACAGATGTGTCGCCTAGGAATTTTTTATCAAATTCCTCTCCGTGATAAATACCTGGAATTATTCCACCTATATGTCCATCCGCCCCAATTCCATACAATCCAATAATGATACCCTTTGGATAATCATCCTTCCAACTCTTGATATCCTTTTCAAATCGACTAGCCATGCTTTCGAGTGTGTCATCAACTCTCATAGATGTATTGATACAAAACGCACCAACCTGGACAAGCTCATTATAAAAAGAACTCGCCTGCAAATTATCAAAATTATTTTCAAAAATATCATCAGTAAATCTCTCGTCTGTCACAGTGACAGTTAATTTATCGTCAAGATATTCTGAATTAATATAATCGAGCACCGCTTGAGCCGACCCGCCTGCTACCAAAAACAATATTGGTCTACCTGCATTTATGGCTAAAATATCACTTATATGCTTACCTGCCGCCACCTTTGGGTCATTAGAGATATCGATTGTGATACCTTTGTTCTTATCTAAATTTGATTCTATGTGCAAGATTTTTGATTGAGACATTTGCTCTAATGTATATAATTTATGAAAAAGAGTCAAAGAGACATTACTCCCCTTGCGCACCCCCTTCTGATGAAGTCATTGTCTCATATATTTCAAGTGAGACCTCCTGCAAAATATTTTCTAAGTTATTGAAATCTTTACCTTCGGTCATGATGCAGAATGTATATGGTTCCAATAAATCTTTTGTATAGACAATACCACAGTCATGTAACTGCTTTTGAACAATTTCGCGTGTCTGAGCATTTTTGATATTCCTTTCTGCAAATTTATGCGCAACGATCACATCTGGAGGAAGTTTGGCCACTGCCCCATTCTTAAATTTAACTTGAGTAAGCATGCCGAGGGCCTGATTTGAATATTCCTTTGTTAGGTACGATGCATTATAGAGAGACCTGAACACATTGGCATAAATACGGGGTGTAACCAAATTTTCATCCATACCATTATCCTTTATCTTTATGCCGAGCGCCTCGAGTATCAAGTCCAAGTAACCAGGTGCAAAATAGTTTGAAACAAGCTGAGTTGCTGTATTGTCTGAATATTCAATTGATCTTTTGAGCAATTCGAGTACTGTATACTTTTTGCCTACCTGCAGCTTATCGCCCACTTTATAATTCTGTTCGTCATATTCATCGATACTACCAGTATATTCAATAGTTTGTTCCAACATCTTTGGTTGAACTTCTGCAAGTTTAAACCCTCCGATCAATACAGGCAACTTGAGTAAACTCGCCATGATAAAGACTTCATTATCATTTACTCCGGCAAACCTTGTCGTTCTGAGGTCACGTACAAACACACCTACCTTGTCGGCTTTACCAGTTTTTTTGTATCCATCAACCAATATTTCAAGTTTATTTTGGAGTAAAGAGACCTGCTCTAGTTTCTGATCTGAGATTCCACAATCGAGCGTAGGTTTGATCAGTGTAAGCCCTGACACACAACTGTTATTTTTCACATAAGAACTATACGCATAGCTACCTGTCTTAAACAAAGGACCAAATAAAAGATAGCCAATAAATAGACCAATGAGACATGCGACCAGAAGAGATGTGACCAGGACTCTTTTTCCCTTAAAATAAACCTTTAGAAAATTCATTAGAATGATAATAACACAAATAAAAAACACCGGCCAGATATATGTCTGCGGTGCTTTTTATTAAAATCTAAATTACCTCTAGAGATTATGCAATATCCTTAAATACAACAGTCTTGAATGTCACATTGCCATTTTCTTCTGAAACAACAACAACTTTGTCGTCTGCCGCAAAATCAGTAGCATCAATCTGTGAAAGAAGTCCAGAAATTGAAGGTGTCTCTACATGCAAAGGTCGAATTGCATAGTAAAGTACGAGCTGATACATATCGATAACTGAGGCGCAAGCTGCTACAACAACAGTTGATGGTCTCCATGCTGATAGTGCATAGTAAAGTCTTGAATCACTTACTGCTGCAAAAATAGCCTTTGCTCCATCTGTCTTTGCCTGATCAGCAATCTGTTTTGCGAGTGCAAATTCTGGCGAAGAAACTTCTGGACCAAATGCAAAGTGTGTTAAATCATCAATTTTTGATTCTGTGTATGTCATTACTTCAGACATAAGAGTTGTGGCTTCCACTGGATAGCTGCCGTACGCAGTCTCACCACTCATAGAAACAGCACCACTACCTTCGAGGATAGCGTTTGCAACATCGAGAACTTCTGCTCGTGTTGGTCTTGGGTTTTTAATCATACTATCGAGAACCTGAGTTGCCACGATGCAAGACTTACCTCGCTTAACAGCCATTTCAACCATTTTCTTTTGCATGAAAGGCATTTCCATAAATGGTACTTCAGCACCGAGGTCACCTCGCGCAACCATCATACCGTCAGAGTAGTCCAAGATTTCACTTAGATTGTCGAAACCTTCTCGGTTTTCGATCTTTGAAACAACCTTTGGTGTATAGCCTGGGAATTCATCTGTAATAGCCTTGATCTGTAGGAGATCTTCTTTGCCACGAACGAATGAGTGAATAATGTATTCAATATTGTGCTTTCCACAAAAACGGATAAAGCTCTTATCTTTTTCTGTAAGCGCTGGAAGTTCAATGTGAACACCTGGAGTGTTGATACTCTTCTTGTTTTTGATAACACCATTGTTCTGAACTTTACACTTGAGAGCGTCGCCTTCTTTTGCTTCTACGACAAGACCAAGAGTTGCATCATCATAAAGAATAACTGTTCCTACTGGTACTTCATTGTGGAAGTTTGGATAATCGACATGAACCATGTGTGAACCATCATTGTGATGTTCGAGGTTTCCAGAGATGTATACAATGTCACCTGAAACAACATCAAAAGGTTCCTCGACATTCTTTGTTCGAACTTCTGGACCCTTTGTATCAATCATAATAGATACATGTGGAGCAACTGATCTGATTCGAGAGATCAAATGTTCAGCATCTTCCTCACCCTGGTGGGCTGTGTTAAGCCATGCAACATCCATACCAGCATCGAATACTGATTTAAGAAATGGAATATCTGACTTGTTATCTGCTATTTTTCCTACAATTTTTGATTTTCTAAAGTTAATTTTCATATTGCGACATCATATCACAAATTCCCTTTAAAATCCAGTTCGGTTTATGGCCCTACTACTCGCAAATTTCTCTTTTTGACGGAGGGCTCTTTTCTCCAAAAATTGATATGAAATATGGCTCAAATATATTGTCAGGAATAATGAAATTGCAAATATTGATAAGAAATTCATGACACTCACTGTATTTGGACCAAGACCCAGACGATTAAATACAGCAACAACACTGATCACACAAATGGCGTGGTATGCATAGAGACCATATGATATTCTACCTAAATACGTAAAAGGCCTATTCGTAAAACCAACCACCTTCTCTGCCATCGAATCAGCATCTCTGTTCTTTTTATTCAAAAAATAAATCAATATGAGAACAAATAATGCATCAAGCACAGGTCGCTTCATTAGCCGAGCACTGTCATATAGAAAACCTGCCCCATTTGAAAATAGATACAAAAAACAGAAAGTATATATTGCGATATTCAAAACAATCAATAGCGCAATCTGAAATCTATTGGAACTAAGATATCCAACATTTTTTGTATTTTTTGAGATATTTAAAGTCCTTAATAATACATTCTTTACATTCAACAAACTTATCTTTTCACCTGGGTTTAGGAGTGAATAATATATTGCAAGAAGTGCCCCACTGGCTAAATCCATGGCTACAGATAAGGTTAAATAATAAGCTATGTTTGCATCATTGATATGTAATGCCTTGTAAATAAGCGAGGTAAAGAAAAGTAATAGTGCGATATATGCAATATTTTTTTTCTTTAATTTTTTCACTACCCATGGCCATACCAAATAAAACTGTTCCTCCACACATACAGACCAGAGCACCCCGAGTGCAAATGGCAAAACACCAAGGTCGTAACCTTGCACTATATTCCCAACAAAAAATAAATATGAAAGAAATGCGATGGCACTTGTGTGCATCCCCATATTTACGAATGTATCATTATGACCAGGTGCATACGTGGCACCAAACAAATTAACGAACACAGGTAAAATCAAAACCGAAACCAAAAAGACAATATAATATACCGGCCAAATCCGTAGTGCTCTTTTGACATAAAAAAGAGGGATATCAATATTTCTGGATTTGTCTTTCTCTTTTAACAATAAAAAAGTTATCAAAAAACCACTGAGTACAAAAAAGAAATTCACGCCATATGCTCCATGTGAAATAACATTTCTATAAAGCCAATAAAACCAATTTGCTGATACAGGAAAAAGTATGCCAGCATGTGCAATAAAAACAGCCAAAAAAGCAAAGAAGCGTAGTGAATCTAGGTAGTCAAAATAGATTTTTGACTTTTCATTTTTCGTATCAACAGAACCCAAATCGGACACACGAGTGAGATTCATTTGTGCGAGTACAAGGATTCGAACCTTGGACCCCATCAGTATCAGTGATGTGCTCTACCAACTGAGCTATACTCGCAAATACACCAACTTGAGGACATTTGCATGAAATCAAGTAGCTGTTGACTACTTTATCAAAAAAAACCCTTAAAAACAAGACCTCACAAGGCTAGAATTGACCATAAAAAATACCAATAAAAGTACTTATTTTCTCACTGTACTTTGCTCTAGGCCTTTGACCAAACTACTGTCTGACCTGAGACTCTCATAGTATAGAATATGGTCCTTTGAAATAACCATAGTATCAGTTGGACTATGTGGCATCTCTCCTATCTCAGAGATAATCATACTTTGTTTTGGAGTGGTACTAGTCGCACTTCCTGATTCATCTGGTTTAATAAAATGAGCCTTTCGAAGTGTTATCGTTGAGACAAAAGGGACGTTTATGAATTTACCAAAAAAAACCTGATTTGAATCAAGGAAGACAGCTTTCCATGTAAATACATTTGAGAGAAATGAGATCAAAAACCAGAGAGCAATGACAGTCGCCAATACAACTGATATGGTTCGTTTTTTGGGTCTGGTATATTTTGAGGCAAGACCACCTCTGGTTTGAATACCGTCGATATTACCCTGCTCATCAGCAGACACATAATCACTCATTTCACTCTTTTGAATTCTTCTATTGGTTCGATAGATTGGCATATTGCTTATTATACGATAATTAAGTTGCAAGACATACTAAATTATAAACAGAATTTTATTTCATTTCAGGTACTTACTCTACAGGACTCTACCTAAGTTGTTGGTGCGGGATCAGCCACTGGTGGTGACACTGGTTCTGGTGGAGTCGTCGAAGTAACAGTTGGTTCAGAAGGCGCCGTTGGTGATTCGACAGGTGCGGAAGGGGGCTCAACTGGCGCGCTTTCAACAGTTGTTGCTTCTGGCGCTACAACAGTGTTTGTACTTGAATCAGATTGGCTACTTACACCTCCAGTATTTTCATCCTCACCTGAATTTGTACTACCACTACCCACCTGATCAACAGCCCCTGTACTCACCTGATCACCTGTTTCAGTTGTGCCATTATCCTGCTGATCTGTATCACCAGATGAAGTTACATTTTGTGTATCAGTTGATATTGAAGTGATTGTTGTTGGATCCGTTGAACTACTTGAACCCCCAACTGTTGTCATGACCTGATCACCGCTGTTTTTTGGCTTATATGTTTTGATAAAGAACCAGTCGAACGTAATATTTGTGTCAATCATTGCACGCTTTGTTCTTACACTGAAACCCTTTCCTGGAACCTTCTTGTGTACATAGAGAGGTGTATCAATGTCTGAAGTCGGAGAAAGATAAATGACACTGTCTTCTTCAATTTGAGTATTGGCAATAAAGGTATCAGTCGCACCTGCCGACAAAATACCAACCCCAGCAATTTGATTTTCACCACTTGGTAGCGCAATTGATCCACCTGGCAAGATAGACAGCGTCTTTACAAACAAGTCTTGGATAGTTGCAGTAATTGCTGTCAAATTATTTGAAATGACAATTGCGAGGTTGTCCGCTTTGTTTAGTATTGCAAAGACAAGATCTTCTGCGCGTGCATTGACAGTATCCACAAAATCCGCAACTGAAGAAATGCCGTTTACGTCATCACCTGCAGCAAGGGCAGTTGCGTCTTTGGCGGCATTTTGCAAATCATTCCAACTAATACTTTCAGTACCAAGGAATACTGTTACTGACGGAACTTCACCATCAATGCCACTATATGCACCAAGTGCACGACCTATAACACGCCCAGGCTTTGTTGCTTTTGCCGCTTTGCCAGGCTCTGCAGATGAAGTCAAATAATCACCAATTTTTATTGGACCATTTTCAAGAGTAACAGTCACAGGTACGCGTCCTGCAAGAGCAACAGGAATCGCTCGTGCCCCGTCGATAAGTGGATCTTTTTGACTTAACCTAAGTGCTGGATTAACAGAATAAATACCAATAATGTCTTTATCACCCTTACCGTGCGCGCGCCTTACAAACCCTTTTTCACTTGTATCAAGACTGACTAAATCACCAGGAGCAAGCATGTCATCGTGTGTCGGGTAATCCTCGGCAAGGTCATATGCCCCGGTCACTGTATTAATTCCATGACTGAGCACAAACTTACCAGTGTTAATATTACCCGTGTTGTTGTATGCAGTCTCTTCAGCCTGGAACTGTATCCATCCTTTATTTTTTTGACCATTTTGGATTGCATCAGCATTATCAGAGTTCGCTTCGAATGCGAGATCGTATGACTGCCCTTCTGTCATATTGAATGAATAGACCTCGGCCCCTGTCGCTTTTTCTGTACCAAGCCATAAATCATCATTGAATACAGCCATAGAAAGCACCCCAGTAATCGCGGTTGTTTGTGCACCCGTAGAAGTACTAATTGTACCCGCTGTCGTACTTGAATATTTGGTCCACGTGTCCCCACTATCTAGTTTATACACTTCCGCAATACCAGTTGAGTCAAAAGTACCTACATACAAATCATCATTGTATATAGCCATTGAACCAATTCGGTCAATACCGGTTTGAGCACCAATGTCTTCAGCGATAATACCGGCAGTTGAACTTGAAACCAATTCATAGTTTGTACCAGCAGTTAAGTTACCGTCCCATTTTACTACACGACCCGTTCCCGCAGCATTCGTTACACTACCAATACCAAGATAGAGCTTGCCATTATATACAGCAGCGGTTCTCACCGACCCCATACCAGTAACAGTCGATGCACCTGCTGGTCCAGTACCCGAAAATGTACCCGCGGTACCAATGATTGTAAAACCAGTACCCGTCGTACCTTGACCATCATATCGATAGAGACCTCCGGTCGTACCCTCAGAGGTACCTGCATACATATAACCTTGATATGATACAAGCACACTGACAGCATCGACGTTTGCTGTGGCACCAATAGTACCCGTATTGTTTGTTATATTACTCACCTTTGTCCACGATTGTTGCATAGACAACCCAGGTCCATTATATCTAACAACCTCAGCACCGTTAACCTTTGATGTCCCAATGTACATCCTTCCGCCATGTACAGTCATTGCCGAAATAGAATCAATTGCAGAAGTTGTACTGTTACCACCAATTGCCCCAGCAGTCGTACTGGATAATTTAGTCCAACTACTATTACCATTATATCTATAAATTTCTGCCGCCGCAGTTTCTGCGGTACCAATATACAGATGCCCGTTCCAAACAGTCATGGATGAAATCGCATCGATATTTAGTGTAGTTGAAGTACCGATGGCCCCAGGTGTCGTACTTGATATTTGAGTCCAAGTACTACCATTAAATCTATAGACCTCGGCGCTATTGCCTTTTGATGTACCGACATAAAGCGACCCATTAAATACCGCCATGGCAGAAGTAGTACCAATAGATGAAGTACCACCTGTAGTAATTGTCCCTGCAGTTGCATTTGATCTTTTTGTCCAAGTTGCTGCGAGGTCAGTCCTAGCACCAATTAAAATATTTCCGGCTACAGATAACTTTTCTGTAGGTGACGTCAAACCGATACCGATATTTCCAGTTGAATCTATTCTCATGCGCTCATTAGCAGCGAGATTTCCACCCGTAAAAAACTTTAGTGAAGTTGATGCAGAACTTGATGACACACCAATGGCCAAACTACTTGATTGCGAGTATAAATAACCCTCATTTGCACCAGCTATTGTGAACGCGGGATCATTGAAACCAGAACTATTAATACCTAAATCTACATAGTTTGCAACATCAGTACCAATATCAGAACTTACAATAAAATCACTAGATGCGGACGCACCATTTGATCTGTTCTGCAAATTAACCTGCAAATAACTATTTATATTCCCACCGAAGTGAGCTGGTGAATTCGCAAATGGTGTCCCTCCACCAATAACGATTTGATCAGATGTTGTTGTTCCAACAACCACAAGTCTTGCACCAGGCGTTGAAGTACCTAGACCAAGAAAAGCGTTTCCACTATCAAAAGTAAAATTGGCACTGCCTCCAAATGTACCACCACTATTAAACTGCACCTGCCCAGACGACCCTCCCGGTGAACCACTGCCACCGCCAACAATACCCAAACTTGAAGTAGCAACCCAAGTAAGACCTGAACCAGTCGTCTGAAGAACCATACCACCTGTACCCGCTGAACCATTTACGCGCAATGCTCCAGTTAGGTTAAAACCACCGTTTACAGATAACTTATCCGATGGTGAAGTCGTACCAATCCCTACATTTCCACCAGATGTAATTGTAAAAACATCCAATCCGTTATTTTGCACACCAAACAAATTTCTTGTTGTAAGCGAGGTGCCGTTGAAACCTTTGCCATTAATCATAAAAACAGAAGTGGTTGCATTATTATCGCTTCCTGCTGTAACTAGCAAGGCACCAGTTGTGTTTCCGGTTACAATTGATGCGAATCTGTTCGCACCAGAATCCAAAAATATACCCGATGCATTACCGGCAATTGTCAATTTCTCAAAAGGTGTTGTTGTACCAATCCCAATCCTACCCGTTGCTCTCACCACCAATGAACCAGTTGGTGCCGAATTTTCAATAGAGAACGGGGTGAACCCATTTGAAACATCCTTGATATCAAAACCATTTCCGTTTGTATTACCACTATTCAGCATTCCTACATCCCATGTAATCTGCCCTGGTCGTTCAAAACGCATTGAAGGAAATAATCCCTGAAGAGTTGAGATTGTAATCCCTGGTGCAGCACCCTGAACAACAACTAATTTTGACTGAGGGGTACTTGTACCTATACCAACACTTCCAGAAAAATATCCCCCACCATCAACAGCCAGCTTATTTGTTCCAAACTGCGTTGAGGTACCAATATTTAATGCACCACCAGTCACCGCCATAAATGTTGAACTAGAAAAATATGAATTTCCAATCACAGTTAATTTATTTGTACCATTTACAGTTGAAGTACCGATTGTGACTTGCCCGCCATTTGCTGTATAGAGCCCGAGCAAAGTACTTGATGCATTTGCAATAAATTCTGCGATACCACCTGCGCCTGCTTGTTCGACTTTCAAATATGTACTTGCAGTACTTGTTGAATTGATTACATCACTTCGGAGGAATTGATATTTTTTTAATCCCTCAAGTGTAAAAGCGGTAAATGCAGATGGCACACTACCGAGAGTTTTGCGAGGTGCCATTTCACCATCCCAGCTAGGCGATCCAGTCCCCCCAATATTTACACCAAGATATAAAGGCTGATTAAAATCAACACCATCAAGTGAAGTCACTGACCCAAGCATTACTGAAAATAAACCATTTGTTACTTGAACCTTATCAGTACCCGTTCGAGTTTCAGTCCAAAGAAGCGACCCTGAAGTAGAAGCAGCATAAAGCTTGAACTCCATATTGTATGTCCCATCTGCAACAGCAACACCTGAAGAGTTTGTAAGTTTTCCTTGATAGTTAATTTGACTTGTTGCCTGTGCAATTACATCACGTGAATTAATTGCAAACCCTGCTGAAACCGGAATAGCAACAATGAAAAAAAACTGCAAACCTATGAAAAAGGTAGTCGCAACTTTTTTACACATGTTTGTCAGCTTTTTAGTTAAATCTGAAATTGTACTATTCATAATCTACTCGGTAGAAAAGAAAGCATCTTGAGAATTCGATTGAAATTATATGAGACCAATCAGCAACACAATGAATCTTGTAACAAATGTGACGAGTGCAACACCGACAATTGTTATTAATTTTTGTACCCCTGAATTACTATCAAAGGCCTTTGGCATGTAAGTAATTTCACCTCTTCCGATGACACTTTCCTGACCATTAAATTTTATCATACCGAGCGTGAATTGATAATGCTTTTTTTCAACAGTTTTTTCAAAATGAGCAGGAAAAACAAGCTCGAAATCACCTTTTAAGTCTTTGCTAAACAAATAATAAGATTCAATATCAGAAGCATCAGAAATGAGACAAATTCCGAGTCTTTGTGCAGCAGAATCTATGTCTTTTCTTGCAACATGCAAAACAAGTGGAATATCTTTTTCCGCTTCAATCACACCTCTTACAATTTTGCTTTTTTTACCATTCTGAGAAAAAGTAATTAGTTTGTTTGCGACATTTTTACCATAGCCATAACCAAGATCCTCACCTCCCAGCGTCAATGTCTGCGGAATCGTGACTGGCCCGCAAAAACCGAGTCTATCCGGATTATTTTTTGTTATTTCAACAATCAATGGCGCAGTGTTTTGAATAAGCGGATCATATATCCCTTGCCCGTTTTGATTATTATTCAAACCATTTTTATCGCCCGTATTATCTAACTCATCTTTATTTATAGGTTTATTTTCGGTGTTTTCTATATTTTTTTCAGCGGTTCCACTTTCTTTTTTTAATTTTTTTGGAGTAAAGCGCACAACGGCCGGCGAAGAATAATTACCTGATTTATCAACTACAAATAACGCATAATAGTAGCTTTCACCCTCCAAAAGCCCTTTATCGAGAACTCGATTCCCCCGACCCTCATAAATCACACGCCCCTCAAATGGGTCAATCGGATATCTGTCCGTAAGCCTGACAAGGCGCACCCTCTCAGAACTTTTTAAACCTGGTGTCCTCCAACCAATGGACAAATCATGCAAAACCGTATCTGGAGTACCCGTAGTACCCACAGCTGTACTTTGTTTACCATCACCCACAACAGTTACATCAACAACATTCAAATCCTTAATTACAGGCAAGGTAGAGAAATTCTCAATCGAGCTTGTGGTAAATGACTTTTCATATTCAACTATACGCCCAAGCGTATCCACGAGTTGGAGTTTAAAATAATACGTCACACCTGCTTCCAAATTTGAGATGTCGATGTTAAATTTTTGATGATAAGAATTTTCAACACTAGAGCCAATCTCATATGTAGGGTTACTTCCCCATGATGTCGTCAAAAGAGTCGGTAAATATGTATCAAATGTAATTTGCACTCTGTCGCGATATGGCAAAATAAGCATATTACCCTTTATCCCCTTTGGAAAAAGTTCCTCGGGTTTATTTGTTTGACCAATTGGATTCAAAGAATTTCCCTGACCGTTTATACCAGTTCCACTCGTACCACTTGATTGCACAGGACCGCTCGAGTTACCTGATGTACCACCACTTGATGGTGTTGTTGTAGGAGTGGTCGTAGGTGTTGTTGTAGCCGGCGCTTCACAATCTGATGGGCACGAACCATAATTCTCTCCAATCACAGCCTCACAAATTAAATTGGAATTACAGACATGGACATTTAATTGAATATTTACTGCATCGGCCGCGGCAACTCTTTTACCCAAAAAAAGGCATGCGATAAAAATAAAAAAGGCCGTAAATAAAAGCACCTTGTTTTGCTTATTTTTTTGAATATATAATATATTCATACTTAACTTATTATAGCGTAGTTGCAGTCACGGTTACTGATGCAGAGAAATTACTATCAGCTTCCTGGAGTGCACTACTGCCAATTTCGACTCGATACTTAAGTGTGGTTGCAGTACCTGTTGGGTCATTGCTCGTATTCGATGTTGCGATACTTTTTGTTGTCGTAGAAAAACCATCCCAACATGCATCTGTAGTATTACTTGTACCTGTATTACAAGCTGAACCATTATCTTTAAATCTCGCGGGTGTATGACTTCCCTCAACCGTAAAACCAAATCTCGACTCAAAAGCCGGTGTCGTAAATGTAAAATCAGGATCTGAACTAGAAGGTACGTAGTCAGGAATTGATGCATAAAGAGATCTGAGTGCAGGACTTGTCGAAGCTATAACGTTTAATGTATAACCAGCGGCATTATTTGTTGTTACAGTCCAAGTTGACGAACCATTACTGACACCACCCACCAGACCGCTCACAGACCCAAGAGAGACATCCGTTGGAGCACTTATGGAAATATACGTATCCTCTGGTATCCAATAACCAGCATTCATTCGATACGATGTACTACTTGATAAACCTGTAGATATTTCACCCACAGTGGATCCTAGGGTAAAGTTATTGCTGGAAGAATTACTCGTTCCTCCGACGTTAATACTATCTCTTTCTATGCGATAACTCCCACTACCCATTGCATAAGCATAAATATAACTTGGAACAATGAGTACAAGAACCATCGCACAATATATGACAAGTTTAGTGCGAATAGTAATCATGTTTGATTATTTCTTTCTCTTCAATTCAAATTTACGAGTGAACAAGTAACCCAGGAATATGAGGATAAATACTATACCCGCACCGAGTGCAATGTAGCCAACTGGTAGTACCCAAAAAGAAATCTTTTGAGTATCGATATTTCCATCATATCCTCTATTAAGTTCAATAGTCGCAGTGTACCTACCGATGAGATTTTCTTTTTGCCAAACCACTTGCCTATATCTAACAGATTTTGGAAGTGAGAAATATGCATCCACCGGCACAGTGCCGATCGTTTTACCAAAAATATTCCTGATTGTCACCACACCATATGGCACCAAGTGGACAGTACCTTTGTTTTCAAATAGAACCTCAAAATTTACAGGACCTTTCTGCAATAACACTGAGTCCTTTGTTACTCTAAAATCAGTAAGTTGGCCTTGCTGGTCTACAGGCCCGTTTACTCGTACAAAGAATAAGACACCGACTCGAGAGATAACTCTAGTCCCCGCCTGTCCGGCTGAACTATTTTCATCAGGCATACTTGAGACAATAACAGAAGAATAAAATCCTCCAGGTTGTGCATTTTCTGGAACTTTAATTTTGATAGGTAATTCTATCTTTTGACCAAAATTAAGTGAGAATGTGTCCTCTACTGGAACCAAATTGTCTTTAAAGGAATAAGGACTCTTGTCTTTGCCAAGTAGTATGACCGGTGTCTGTGCATTGTCTGAACCTACGAAATCTTCAGTCTCAACTTTAAAACTAACCTTGCGGTTTATACGACTAATGACAGTGATAGATTTTGTGACTTCATCACCAGGATTAACAAATATCTCTACCTTTCCTGGCTCGAGGACAAAGTCATTTTTATTCTCAACAGTGAGCTGTGAGATTCTTGGCTTCGGATCATTGGAATTATTTGTACTGGTTGCAGTTGATTTCTTTACTGAGTCATTTGTTTGATTACTTGTTGATGAACTACCAGTGGCGGATTCACTTGTAGCAGCGGTGGTTGCACCCTGCACAAGAGTCACAAAACCAAAACAAACAAATACCAGTACAAAAGCCATCAGACTCCTTAGTATTGATTTGTTTTGGGCTAATTTCATTTATCTTTGCTCTAAGAAGAGATTTATTTATGGGTTAAAAGTAGAACAACTCTATTACAAAGTCGTCGCAGTTGCAATAACTGTTGCCTGATAAGTTGCCGATGGGATGAAGAAATTGTTCTGCTCCACTGCGTAACAGAAAGTACTATCATTACCAGTTGGTGTCGTTGTTGAGTTTCTAGTAGCAACAGTCACATCACTTGTTGTCAAACCTTTATACTTAAGAGATGTAGAAGTTGCATTTTGTGATGCACCATAACATACAGATCCAGAACCCCATGTACCTGTTGAGATATCAGTTCCAAAAGCAGAATATCCAAAATATGCATTTCCTGAAGTAGCATTCCATGTATTTGGCGCTCCGACCTGATAATCTGCAATTGAATACCCTCCTGCTGTAGCTGTCATGGCTGGCGTAGAAGTCGCGCGAACAGCTAGCGTATATCCCGCAGCTGAGTTTGTCTTTACATTCCAAGTGGTAGTCGCTGTAGCAGAGTGCTGTGCGACACCGAGTGTTGCACTCATTGTTGTATCAGTAGGACTTGTGATTGAGATACCTGCTGTTACGTTAAGAGTAATGACAACAGTATCAGTCGCAGTCGCTGCCCCGGCAGCCTCTGGTTCAATCAAGGCGAATCCTGTTATAGCAAACATCATTACTAATAATGTCGTGGCAAGTGTTTTTTTAATGAGTGTATTCATGGATATATAGTGTACTAAGTATTCTCTGAAGATATGAAATAAATAATTTTTCAGAGATTGGATTCATTATATCCTAAAATAACCACTCAAATCCCTTTATAAGGATAAATTATGGGGAAAAGTCAACACTGACTAAATTTACACTATATTTATAGCCCTCCATCGACAATATATTTCCAAAGTTATACACAATACCCTATTTGGAATAGGTCTTCCGTGGGGCTTTTGACATTCAAAAGACTTCGCCGCAGTAGAAATATTTATCCATATAAAATATAGTTAAAAAATAATACCCACATAACTGTGAGTATTATTTTAGTTTGATTGAAATTTCATACACTAGATTTCAGTTGTTAAATTCACTGCGCGCAAACATCACACTATTGTTTTTGTTCTGTTTGGCCCTGGTCTTTCCTAGGTGTCAATAATGTAAGGTATTATATTCCTTTAATCTGCGAGGCGATTAAATACCTTGTGTACAGGTTTTAACCTCAATGAAGGGCTAAAATCTATACACGAACGACCGTAATAAGGATCATAAACTATTTGCGAGCTTATGATACGTGTTTCACTTGAATGATTCCACGAGCAGCTTCCGCTACCCGTGCCTTGTTACGACTTACTCCCTGTCGATGAGCTTACCGTAGGCCCGCACATGGCGAGACTTCGGGTACTCCCATCTCCCTTGAGTTGACGGGCGGTGAGTACAAGACTTGAGAACGTATTCACCGCGGTATGTCTGACCCGCGATTACTAGCAATTCCGGCTTCATGAAGTCGAGTTGCAGACTTCAATCCGAACTGGCGCTATTTTTCTAACGATTTGCTCCGGGTCACCCCATTGCGTCGCGTTGTAATAGCGATTGTATTATGTGTGTAGCCCAGGGTATCAAAGGGCCATGCTGATCTGGCGTCATCCTCACCTTCCTCTCCAAAGAAGGAGCAGTCTCGTGTGACACTTATAACACACGACGAGGGTTGCGTTCGTTACCCCACTGAAGGGAACAATTCAAACCACGAACTGACGACGACCATGCAGCACCTGCCTACTAGTCTTGCGAGGGCTCCGGTTTCTCGGAGCTTTCATGTAGGTGTCAAACCCTGGTGAGGTTCTTCGTTTACCATCGAATTAAACCACATAATCCACTGCTTGTGCAAGTCCCCGTCTATTCCTTTGAGTTTTAGCCTTGCGGCCGTACTACCCAGG
>CAZVIP010000005.1:0-42786 GCA_964627085.1 uncultured Candidatus Saccharibacteria bacterium
CTCCATACTTTTTTCAAGCATTGGCACACCTGATATTTTGAGAATGAGGAAAGTGATTGTGAGCGGCCCGATGAGACCGATTAAACCAAAAGGGACAGAGAGGGCGATAATGCCTAATCCCCACCACTGTGTCACTTCACCAAAGTAATTTGGATGGCGAGTATATTTCCATAGTCCTGTATTCAAGATTTTTCCTTTGTTTTCAGGATTAGAAAGAAAATTCCTCAATTGTCTATCACCTACAGACTCAAAGTAGAATCCAAAAATCCAGACAGCGAGTCCAAACAAATCAAGCAGGTTCCATGCACCACCTCGGTATGTATTTATAATTATAACCGGAGATACAACAAGGATAAGCAGTACGCCTTGGAGCATGAATATTTGAACATACGAACGTATCACAAACCAATTACCCCACGCAATTCTCCATGCAGCATATCGCTTGTCTTCTGGCTTCTTGATATTTCTTTTAAATATATGATATGCGAGCCTTGTTCCCCATATCAAGACAAGTACTGTTGCAAGCAACCCTCGATCAAATGCAAATCCATATGTGATAAAAAGAGATACAGCAACAAGAACAAATCCAATTCCCCATGCAATATCTGCCACATCATTTCTTTTGAGTATGAGTGCGATGAAAAACCAAACCGTCATATAACAGAAAACAAGAAGCGAAACAAAACCAAATGATTCAATGAGAATTTGTGACATCTTTATTTAAAATAAGAGATAAGACTTACTACAATGACACTCGTCAAACCTGTAAGAAGTGCACCCCATGCCATATCAATCAAAGTTACCATTGTAGGCCAAGCCCGGAGAGTTGCTTGATTAGTAAGATCATACGTTGCATATGCGACGAGCCCGAATAATGCTCCAGTCAAAAATACTACCCAGAGAGAAACTCCACTCTTGTATGCAGGCGCAGTAACAAAGAAAGTGACACCCAGTGCATAAATCAAATAGAAGAAAATCACTGGGATGAAATTAACCTTGGGTGCGAACAGATGTCCGAGCCATGTCTTATAATTTGCCCCCATACTAAAGAGCCAGATTGCGTCAAAGATTGCAAGCACAACCAAAGTACCTAAGAAGATGATGATATTCATACATTCAATGATATCATTGAACTACAAATGATACCAAAGCTAATATTAAATCTTTCAATTGAGTTTGGTCCCATTATCGCTTTTTTGATTGCTTCGGAATTAACAACTTTTATCAAAGCGACGACCATATTTGTAATCCTTACATTCATTGCCCTTATTGCAGGCTTTATTGAGCGTAGAGAACTTGCATGGTTTCCACTTATTGTTGCCATAAGTGTTATTGGTTTCGGGCTCCTCACTGTTATCTTTGATAATCCTTTCTTTATCATTATCAAAGACACAATCTACAATGGCTTGTTTGCACTGACATTACTTGTGGGATTAGCCTTCAATCGTTCCTTGCTCAAACCTTTATTCCGAGGTCTTTTCTCAATGACTGACAAAGGATGGAGAATTCTAACTTTTCGCTGGGCAATTATGTTTGTACTACTTACAATTTCAAATGAAATTGCACGAATATACTTGGTTCCAGAAAATTGGATTATCTACAAAGGCCTGGCGACTCTCGCGACGATTATATTCTCACTCTATCAGTTTCGTCTTTCAAAGAAAGAACGCTCTCCAGATTCTACGCCTTGGGGTATGAGGGTTGTTGGTGTGGAGGCTGGGAGGTAGTTGTTTTATTTAAGCAATCCTTTTTCCAGAATTTCACGAACATAGATATCAACATCTTCAAAAGCCCGTATCTCTTCTAGAGTGAGCCATCGAAAATCAATATTTTCACTGGTATCCATGATTGGATCGCCTTTCGTTGTTCCTATATAAGTAAGGCGTACGACATGTTTTTCTTCATTAGGAATAATATCCTGAGCATGGA
This sequence comes from uncultured Candidatus Saccharibacteria bacterium, assembly GCA_964627085.1. Lineage (GTDB taxonomy): Bacteria > Patescibacteriota > Minisyncoccia > Phycocordibacterales > CAIZLB01 > DALYDD01. The sequence goes on from CAZVIP010000005.1 coordinate 1,930, forward strand.
TAAGAATTGGTTCTGATATTATCTCCAATTGAGTTTCCTCTCGCACTTCCCGCTTAAGATTATCAACCAGATAAGTTCCCGGATCAATTCTTCCTCCAACAATATCCCAGGTTCCCTTAGTATTTTTATACTTCTCTGAAGACCGTTTAACCAGAAGGTATTTACCTTCCTCATTCTTGAGAAATATCTTTACTCCTACTTGTAGATTCATACATTCATTATAGCACTTTGAATTCTGAATTCTACTTAAATCAACGTCGAAATCTGCTGATTTCGACGTTGATTTAGCGCTTAACCTCTTCTCGCTCTTACAGGCTCGAAGCGATTTTGATATTTAGTTTGTACTCCGCACAAGGGAGGAAAAAATCGGCTGCGGGACCTGGACTCGAACCAAGATAAACGGATCCAGAAACCGTTGTCCTACCATTAGACGATCCCGCAATGTATGTATTTATTATTTTGTCTTCAGATCTTTCGCGCAAACATTATCTGAAGACAAGAAAACAATATCATTTTCACGGCCATAAATCAATCCATCGAAATGGCGCCAACCACTGTAATCCCGCCAGGTATTAGACCAGAAAACCAGCAATCAAGACCAATTGAGCTACAGATATAAAACATTACCGCACACACTTGCATAAAAGGCAAATGTGTTATACTATGTTCACTGGAAACATCTTAGGGTTAATACCCGTTCCCGTAGAGGATAGATTGTGATCAACCCCCAATCAAATACTACGCAACACGGGCGCAAAGCCCAACTCGTTCATTAACTACAAAGGGGTCACACCCCACCACCCACCATGGATTATTGCATTCCCATCGTAGGAGGCATATCAACCTCCCTCGCCGCCTTTGGCAGCTGGATCATCCAGCGATTAAGGCTCAAAAAAATGAGCAGCATGAGTGCTGTCTCTAACACAGGTATTGCTCAAGAATACGTCGACAAGTTCGACAGGGTAATCAAGCAAAACCTGCGTCCAGCAATCGCCATCTCAGTAGTAACATTACTGAGCATGCTGATCAGCCACTGGACAAATGACAGACCAACGGCTGCCAAAAGCGCCGTCTGGGTTGTTGCAACACTCTATGTGATTGCCTACAGCATGGTCTTCAACGGCTTATCCCACAGCGTGAGCTTCTTGGCTACAACCCGGAAGTATCACCGCAAAGGCAAGATCACTGCAGAAGAGCGAGATGCACAGAAGAGAACCTTACGCCTTGGCGCATTGGTAATCCTTGTAATCATCACGGTCGTTGCACCCTCTATCGAGCAATCGATCCGAGAAGGACGAGTCGCGCTGGTCTTCGGAGTGTTCCGATTGATCTAAGGCTTACCCCTCGTGGTGACCCGCGCATGAGATGCGCAAACAAAGGAAAGGAAATGTGAAAAGCTACAAAGCCAATCACTTCCCCATTCCTCAATCAAAACAACAAACCCCTGTTCGCAATCACGCGAACAGGGGCCGTTTTTTTATTCTTATATACCTTATTTAACCTCTCACCGTTTTGAGAAAACCAATCCCATTTACACCTTAAGATATTTTCGAACCGCAAGATAACTAGAGACTGCACCAAGGACAAGACCTGCAATAAAGACAACTGAAGAAATATAGAAGAAATGCTCAAGATAATATGCCCAGAGATTCATACCAGTACCCAGACTCATAGTGAGTGGTCCTGCATAATATGCAACCGGAAGCAATATGAGCAGCGCAAGTATCGTCGATACAATACCGTAAATCAATCCCACAGTCACAAACGGGCCACGAATATACATTTCACTTGCACCCACAAGTCGCATAACTGATATTTCCTCTCGGAATACGTAGATGGCGAGACGTACTGTGTTGAATGTAATCAAAATTGCAACGAAGGCAAAAAATACGATAAGTGCAATTCCAATTTTATTTGCTGCAGAAATTATATGAGAAAGAGCATCAATGGCCTGCTTATTATCCGTAAAGTTAATTCTATCGATAATTGAATTACCCCTTGAGATATTTTGCTGTGTCTCAATAAAAGCTACAACACTTTCATACTGATTAGGATTTTTTGCTTTGATATTAAAACTTGCACCGAATGGATTTGAGCCCACTTCTGTGAGCGCATCGAGTGTTGCAGCATCATCTTGATGTCGTGCTCTAAAATTCGTATACGCATCTTCACGTGATGTATAGACTACACCTCGAGGAGCCACCTGTGGTAAATCTTCGATTCTCTTTTGGAGGACAGCAATGTCTGCTTCACTTGCATCAGTTTTGAAATAGACACTAATATCAACTTTATCTTTGATTGTCTCAAGAGTCGATTGAAGTGTTGCACCAACAAGAAACATAGCTGACATGACAAGAAGTGTCACCGTCATCACAAGCACAGATGCAAGAGACACATATCCGTTTCGCCAAAAACTGATAAATCCAGATCGAAGTGTTCTTTTAACTTTTGTAACAATCATGAGGTATTTGTGAATTAGAAATTAAATAAATTTAAGAGACCGACTAAATGACGTATTTGCCATCTGGACTATCATGTGCGACTTTGCCATTTTTCATTGATACCACTCGCTTACCAATATGATCGACAATACCCGTGTTGTGAGTTGTGAGTAAAATTGTAGTCCCAAGATCATTAATCTTTTTCAAAATCTGTACAATTTCATATGTATTTACTGGATCAAGGTTCCCGGTTGGCTCATCGGCAATAATAAGGTCTGGCTGATTGACGATTGCGCGCGCAATTGCTACTCGCTGTTTTTCACCTCCAGATAATTGATATGGAAAAGAGTGCATCTTTCGCCCCAAGTCCACAAGCTCGAGTACATGTGGTACATCGGCTGCAATTTCTTCGTCTGTTCTGCCAGCAGCTTCCATAGCAAAAGCTACATTTTCATAAGCTGTCTTGTCAGGCAAAAGTCTGAAATCCTGGAACACAGTACCGATACGACGACGATAATCATTGACCTCACTCTTACTCAAAGAATGAATGTCAATATTTTCAAAAAATACCTGGCCATCTGTCGGGCGCTCTTCTCCCAAAATCATTTTGAGGAGAGTTGATTTACCAGCACCTGAATGACCAACAATAGTAATAAATTCTTTTGGCTTAATATGGATGCTCACATCATCGAGTGCGAGCGAATTGTCTGTATATAATTTGGTGACTTTATCTAGAAGTAGCATGTACTAATTTTAGCAATTCATATGGATAGGCGCAATGTGTCTTAATGTATAAGCCAAGGATCACATAATCGTGTAATGTAAATAGAGCACATAGCGAGATATGCGTTGCAATACGTGTGTTGTGAAATACATCTTGCAAAAAGTACGCCTCAAGATAATGCACAGGTGACATGAAATAATCATAAAAATATAATAAAATAAAGCGGATACGCTTTATACATAAAAATTCATATGCAACCCCTCATCACACCAGAATTTCTCATTTCATCAATTATCTTTGCGTTTATTCTCCTATTTATTTATGCACGCAAAAAAGCAAAAGAAGGGCGAAAGTGTGCCGTCTGCACCCTAGATACACATGATCTTTTTCGCGACGCGGAGGACAAGGAAGTTTTCTTATGCAAAAAACACAATATAGAAAGATGGGAAAAAGAGGTCCTAGCATCAACCGACCACATGATTGTCTTTGAACCAAATTTTAAAGACATGCCTTTTGCATATCTCTATGCAGATTTAAAACAAATGGAAAAATGGGAATACAGAAAAGACGACATCGCTATCCTCTCAAATTATCTGGATGCGATACAAGGAAAAAATTGTGCGGAATGCACCGATCATACAATTAATGGGACAGTCGCTTTTTTCCAAGAAAAAGATTTCACATGGCCACATTTTTCAAAAGTAAATACTGTTCCAACCTATCTCTGCAAAATGCATATGGTAAAGAAAATTAAACCATTGCTACAAAGTAATATCGAACCACTGAGTGAAGGTCTCTATGCGCCAACTGGCAAACCAGGTATTTATCACGCACAAGAATTTTAATCACGCTAATCATCTGAGCCTTCTAATCGCACAAATCACCTAATCCTTCTAGCCCTCCAGCTCTCTGACTCTCTAGATTTAGCACTCTAGATTTCTGCATCAGCCGTACTGCTGTTTTCGTTTTCTGGCACATAATTAATAAGCGAAAGCAAACAATCATCAATATCCCCCGCCAAGAACTTGTCTACCTGACTTGTCTCATATCCACTTCGTAAATCTTTAACCATCTTATACGGATGAAGAACATACGAACGAATCTGACTTCCCCATTCAGCTTCAGTTGTTTTGCTGATATACATTCCTTTTTCGCGAGCCATGCGCTCTTCTTCTTGTCTTGTGTATAGCTTTGCTTTGAGTATGGCGACAGCGCGTTCTTTGTTTTGAGCCTGTGATCTTTCATTACTGACATTCACACTTAGTTTTGTTGGCTTATGAACAATGCGTACAGCTGTCTCGCGCTTGTTTACATTTTGTCCACCAGGCCCTCCTGCTCGCGCATATGTAATATCAAGATCATCATCATTAAGTTCGACATCACCAATATTTTTTTCAAATTTAGGAATAACCTCAACCATAGCGAAACTTGTATGTCTCAATGCCTTCGCATTAAATGGAGAAATTCGAACCAGTCGATGAACACCTGATTCATGGCGGAGTGTGCCATATACACTTGCGGACTTTGGACCTGAAACTTCAAATGAAATATTCCGATACCCGCCATGATCATTTTGATGTTCGTGCAATATATATGCTGACCAACCTCTTTTAATAAAAAATTTTGAATACATTGAGAAAAGCATTGCCACAAAATCCTCTGAATCATCACCGCCTGCCCCTGCAAAAATTGTCACTATTGCCGCACCATTATCATACGGTCCTTCATTTGCTTTTTTTGGACGCGGACCATTTTCGAGCTCGTCTTTAAGATCTTGATATTCTCTCACTATTTTTTCCGCTTCTTCATAATTGGACCAAAAAGTCTGCTCAGCCATTTGATTTTCGATGGCCGTGATTTTGGCTTTGAGAAGCTCTTTGTCATCATTATGTATCTCTGGAGTATCATTCATTTCCCTTGCATCATACCTTATATCTATTGAAAATTCCAAAATTGCAAAGGCAATAATGTCCGGCGTACTACAACTTGCAAAAAAAATTTGATGCCCTGAAATTTGCAAATAATGTAAAAAGAAAAAATCTCGTAGCGCGATGAAGCTGACTACGAGATCTTAATTTCTTGGTCTGTTTTTTTCTTATTAAATGCCATGATGGCCTTTCGTTAATGCTACCCTTCAGTTCTGGTCGAAGGTTCACCGTTTGGTTTTTTGGATATGTAGTACACCGAACTTAATCGGCTGACTCGAATTTATTGCTGGATGGCATAGTTAACCACACCATCTGTGTGACGCAGTCTGAAGAACCTGCAATGCCCAGGGGGCAAAGTTAAGTTCCAGGTGCAGTTTTGGGCAGTGGAGAAATTCCCAGCTGTGTAGGCAATCGGGTTCCATGCTCCACCACTCATGCTCGACCATTCGAGCTTGAAAAGCGGCATGAATTTCCCAATCCCAGAAATAACCTCAGTCTGTTGCGGAGTCCCAGGATTCAGAAGCTGAATACCTGTAATCTTTGGCAAATTGTCGGTTATCTCGACTGTTGACCAGAGCTCATCCTCACCAATCGTTACAGCAGTTGTGACGCCGCCGTATTGATATTGGATGTTGAACTTAAACATGAACTTATAGATGAACCCGGCACTTGATGCACTGGGTTTCGACAAGAATGGAAAGTTATAATCAACACCCGTGAGGAATAACGCACCAACTGGACCACTTACCGTGACGCTATTGAGCAAAACACCGCTCGGAGATGCCGATGGTGAAATCGGCACCGAACTAGTCTTGCTACTTGTCATGAAAATGAATCCATTTCCACCATCGGACTCACGACGATAATACGAATACGGCAAGGCCGACGTATAGTTGTAGGTTGAGTATGAGGTGGATGGTAGCGACTGACGCTTGATGGTATATGTCGCGCTTGTGATTTTGCATGACTGCAATGTCACAGGCACTCCGTTTTCGATAGGGTAAATCATTACCCCTGTCGAGACATTGCTTGCGGCTGCAAGTGATGCCTTTTTAGGAATTAATGTCTCCTGCACAATTCTGGGCGAGGCTGACATAAAGTCAGTTGCGCGCACAGATACTGCATTGTTGTTGTAGCCGACCTTGGTCGACACAACCGTTTTGAATGTCACCACCGCTTCTGCCTTTTGGGCAAAAAGAAGTGATGCGATAAACATTACGATGGCAAAGGCTATCGTCTTCATAATTTTTGGTTTGTTGGATTGCTGAATTAAGGGTTTGCTGTTTACAGGCCTTTCGGCCAAAATTTGAGAGAAAGAAGCTCCATGCCAAACGTTTTTCGTTTAGCTATAAGAAAGACTTATGGCAAAGAGCTGCCAACTTAACTTTACAACTAATAGCATTTTTGTCAATCAATTCCCTACTACCTGTGCATAAATGACACATACCCGAACCCTGTATCGAAATACCACAGAACACAAAGACAACAAATATAAACGCAATACAAACATAAACTTAACTTGAGCCAATGGCCGGAATTGAACCGGCGACCTACCCCTTACCATGGGGTTGCTCTACCAACTGAGCTACATCGGCATTTATTTTGATAGGCTAAATAATACCTAATTCACGCGCAAAACACCATCAAATATGTTAAGAGTGCTTTACATATAGTATTTTAATATAACAAAAAAGCCGCCACATTGTGACGACCGGTAAAAAATTTGACTTACATACATATCAAGGGAATCATCCCGATATATTCCACAGGATACCCTGGAAAGAACTAAGAATCGAGCGAAGCTCGAAAGGTTGTTGGGCTGTGGCCCGGACGAGTTGGGTTTGATTCACCCAAACATAAGGACTGTGCGAAAGGCACACAAGTCCAACCAACTCGTCCGAGCAAGGGTCAGGAGGCGTCTGTCGTGCGACTCGCCACACACATACCCTGAACACAACCGTTCTCTACCAACAAGACAAAAAACTAAAAGAACAAGAAATTTTGACTACGATCGCTGTGACTGGACAATTTATTTACTTTCGCCTATGAGGGTCCAGTCATCCGTTTATCGAAGCATCGAAAGCAATCACTCATCGTACTACACGCCATGTGTTGGTCAGAAGACCACCGAGGAGTAACCCTGCCATCATATCGCTTGCGCGAGTAGATTAAGGCAGAACCGCAGTCAATCGAACCTTTTGCCATGCCGTGGAATGGCACAACAAATAAGTTCAAATGAAACAATACACTACATCTTCAATAAGTCAACTGTAGGCTGTGGAACCTCGCCTTGCACTTAGTATTAGGAGATATTACTGAGCAGGTGCTGGCACTGGCTTCTTTTCATCCTTTTTAAACACACCAGTTACTGATCCCCAAAATTTTTCTAAGAAGTTTTTCTTCTCTTCGGGTGCCGGTGGTAATTCTTTGTCTACTACAACTATCACCTCCTCCCCGTGTTTTACCACGTCAAAACGATTTCGAATTTCAAACTCTATCCCCTGATTTGTTTTGAGGAGTTCGGCATTTTTGGAAACGGCATCGAGCCGGCCTTGCATTTCGGCTTTTTGTTTAGTGAGACGTTCAACTTCGAGGCGTGAGTCTTTCTCTTTTTCATAAATATTAAACATCCCTCTTGCTATCAAAATAAAAATTATGAACAAAGAGACTACAGCGGTCTTTGAATACATCCTATTCCTTATTTTCTGTTTTCTTTGAAATTCTCGCATTGAATACCTGCATTATAGTATACTATTAGGCATCTATGCTATTTGATCCAAAAACCAAAAAAGTTATTAAATTCATCTGGGGTGTTGTCGTCGTCTTTGTTATCATCTCGATGGTAATGCTCTATATTCCAGGGTTATCGCAGTAATAATTAAGAGGACAAATCAGTGACAGTCAATGGACTGATTCTATTATTAAAAGAAATTAAAGCAGCCGAGCCCCGTGAAGGACTCGGCTGTTTGATTAATTACCAAGGCAGATACCTGGTCTTTGTTATGCGGCCGCTGCATCAGCGAATCCTGCACGCTCAAGGATTGTGCGTGCATTTGTGATTGCATTCGGATTAAGTCCGAGCAACTTATAAGCCGGAACCGGCGAATAGGCGAACGTATCAAATGGACCACCATTCCATGCTGGAATTTCAATCACTTTCCTACCGGGGCCATATAAGGTTGGGGCGACACCTGCCCGTTGATGCGTTTCTGCAAGCCAGGATTCGGCATTGACCGGACCATAACCTTCAACTCGGGTCAAAGGTGTATTGTCACGTAATGCCAGACAGTTTGCGGCACCAATTTCCATTGCAAATTTCGGATCTTGAAGGACCACACATTCGGCCTCGTAAACAATCGGGACAACACCATCTCTGACCAAGTGGTGCGCTCGGTTGAATGCCTGGAAATCTGCCAAGGCCCTTTCTGAACCCATGACACCGACAGTAGCAAAGCTATTGGATGCGTCGCTGAAATTTATCCAGCCACCATATCCAGAGGCATTTCCATCACCAATATCAATGACGTAGCCGTCTTTGTAGTGATTAGTAACGAGCACTGGTCCGTCCTCATCCGCATCGATAGGTGCCGCCAAATTGAAATGTGGCATCGCATTGATACGGGTGTTGTGGAAGTGAGACCGATCCGCTTGCAGACCAAGCCCTTTTCGTGCCTTCGGCGACAACATCTTCCGGAACAAATTGAAGTTTGCACCAGTGAGGAGGTCGTTTTCAGGATGTCCGATTTCGAAGTGAATGGTTACGCCGCGGTCAGCAGCATATTCGAGAAGTCCTTCCCAATCATTCACGAGCGAGGCGATAACCCATGGATACAGGTGTTTTGGCCAAGCTGACCATTTAGCCTGAGCTGTAGCATATCCGCGCCCTCCACAGAAGCCAACGATTTTCCGTTGTTTCGCAGGGCGTTTTTGAAGCGCATCGATCAAGGACTTGATTTTTGCAACAGCCACTTGCTGGATCGTATCAGTCTCCATAGACATGAAATTCTCCCCGTCAACGAAGAAGCCGAAGCGTGCCACGCGAGATGGATGCAGTGAGACATTTTGCGTCATCACATGCCATTCAACTTGGTGCAAACCTTCAGGAAGCCCAAGACTGGTCAATTCCGCCTCCAGATCATCCAAATAACCATCAGAAGTTGTTGCCAGTTTGAGATCGAAAGCCGGCGTTCCAACAGGAGCCGTGATGCCCTCGAATCCAACTGAGGCAGCATAGCGATGATAGTCTTGGATGGTGTTGAAGCCGTTAGGTTGCCCGAGTGTGAGGAACATGCTCTGACAGGCGAAGTTTAATACAGGTTGTTTTTTCATGTTGTGTCTGGGTTTTCGGTTTTAGGGTGATGAAACAAAGCCTGAATACACTGCAACAGCAGCATACAATTAAGGTATAGTTTTTCTTATTTAAAGGACTTTGGTTCGTTGCAAACGATACCACATATTAAAAATATATCAAGATAACCGTAGTACCATACATTAGATACCGATTCAATAATAAAACTACAATTCATAAGAGAGTTCGCGAGTGTGACGACACAAGCGCTGAGTTATTTTCTAGCAAGAAAATAATGTACACCTATAAATTATAGTTTTATTATTGATCCCCTGTCTTCATCATCTTGAGAAATACATCGTGGGTGATATTTACTTTACCGACACCGCGCTCTTTCATTTTCTTTTTTCCTTTTTTCTGTTTGTCGAGGAGTTTGTTTTTTCGAGTCACGTCACCGCCATAAAGATGTCCGATAACATCCTTGCGAAGTGCTGAGAGTGTGCGTGATGCAATGATGCGACCGTTTGCTTTGGCCTGAATTTTTGTTGTAAACATTTGTCTTGGCAAAATTGCTTCAAGTCTATCTACTGCCTTATTGGCTTCTTCGTCGAGTCTGCGAGTTGCAACTACACGAGTAAATGCTTCCACAGGTTCTTCTGCGACAAGTATATCCATACGTGTGACGTCCGCTTTTCTCAATGATTCAAATTCATATGATAAAGAGGCATATCCAGATGAAATAGATTTAAGTTCATCAAAAAAGTTTCGCATCAATTCACGGAGTGGCATCTTGATAGTCATATTTGTGCGACCATCACCGAAGGTTTCTGAATCTTCAAGTTCTGCCTCATGATCATAGAGGAGCTGATATACCGCACCTGTATATTCCCCTGGTGAGATGACATTTAATTTTACCCATGGCTCATGTACTTCAACCACATTTCCATCATCAGGAAAAAGAGATGGCGAATACACAGTTATATGCTTGTTGTTACGCAGCTGTACTTCATAGGTAATACTTGGTGTAGCAATAACTAAATCAAGACTAAATTCTCGCTTGAGTCTTTCGGTAATAATTTCAAGGTGTAAAAGCCCCAAAAATCCACATCTAAAGCCACGACCAAGTGACCCTGATGATTCTTCTTCATATGAAAAAGCTGAGTCAGACAAACGAAGTCTGCCGAGTGCTTGCTTGAGAAGTTCAAAATCATCAGCATCTTCAGGGTACACTGATGCCCATACTACAGGTGCTGGATTCATATATCCTGGCATTTCAGGAAGTGGTTTACGGAAAAGTGTAATAGTGTCTCCCACAGATGCGATACCTGGACGTTTGATACCGGTCACGATATATCCAATTTGACCAGCCTTTAATTCATCAACGGGAATTTCCTCTGGGGTAAAGATTCCCACTTCGAGTGCGATAAATTTTTCATTGGCGATTTTAAATAAAAGTTCATCACCTTTTTTGACTGAACCTTCAGTGACACGAATATAAATAATAACACCCTTGTGATTTGAATATTGAAAATCAAATACCATTGAACGGAAACTATTTGAATCCTGAATTTCCTCATGTGGAGGTGGAACGCGTTTAACTATTTCTTGGAGAAGTTGATCGACACCCTGCCCTGTCTTGCCCGATGTTTCGATAATGTCTTCTGGAAGACAATCAACGAGTGCGCATACCTGTTTTTTTATTTCATCAATTCGTGCAATCGGTGAATCAACCTTGCTGAGAACTGGAATAATTGTCAGACCTGACTCACGCGCAAGACGAAGTGTCGTAAGTGTCTGTGCTTGTACACCTTGTGTTGCATCAACCAAAAGAATTGACCCTTCTACCGCCTTGAGCGCTCGTGATACCTCATATGAAAAGTCGATATGCCCTGGTGTGTCAATAAGGTTCAGCTGAAAGATTTCATCTTTTTTGATTTCACCTTCTGGACCTTGTACATCTGTGTGAAAACCATCAGCCTGGAGTCTGGTTGCTCGAGCCGCGACTGGCATCTTGTATTGCATCTGTACTGGTCGCATCTTGATGGTGATACCCTTTTCACGTTCAAGTTCCATACTGTCGAGTACCTGATCCATCATTTTGCGCTTCTCGATGGTATGCGTGAGTTCAAGCATTCGATCTGCGAGAGTCGATTTACCGTGATCAATATGAGCAATAATGCTGAAGTTACGAATGTGGCCTAGATTCATGTTTTTTGTTCAATTACTATATATGAAAAGGGCTTTTTTTCAAAGTTTCTATATTCTAGAGATATTGCTCACCCAGTTACAATACGTGTCATCTAAGTCATGAAAACTTCCAGCGAATGCACACAAACAAGAAACCACCCCAACATCATCCAGAACCCTGGAATATAGTTGACGGGTGGTTTAAATAGTCTGTCGCCTTCTTTTGCAAAAAAGGCGATGCTTTGAGTGATGTGAATTAATTGAAACTAACATCAGGCGGACCAAATTGGCTGAAATGAGCCTCAACCTTCATCAAAAAAACCTCGAAGATATTTTGCACAGCACCACCGACTGATGATGTGGCCAGGCTTTGGACTGGGCCAAATGTCACAGTTAAGCAAGTGGACGTAAAGCTGCTTTTGGCATGAGCACCAGTCTCGATGTCGATTTGATAGCCGAGTTCGTTGAGATTAGAATAGATTGTCCTCCTTTCTGCAATAAAATCAGAGTAGAGTTCTAGTTTACGCACCCTGCCACCACGAGAAATAAACCCATTCCAATCATGATGCAGTTTTCTGGTTACCTCTGAAAACATTGACCCTTCGAGAGTCCCTTTTTCACTGACAATTTCCTTATCAGCAAAAGGATACTTTCCGATTACTATCCTGAACTCGAGGAGCTTAGCCTGAGGTGCATTGCCCGGATGAGTAATCCTGACTACAATATTTTCCCCTTCGAGGAGAATTTCTGCATCACCCCGTGGCACCCCAGCTTTGTCCAGGATCATACCGAGCACAGTCATCTCGATTACAACCCGAGGGTAAAAATGCTCGTTCATTTCCTGCCAAAACATTTCTCTGTCCTGCAGAAAAATAGCATTTAGTTCTTTCATTATTGCCTTTCCTTTCTATTTTTGATTTGAAGTTGAATTTCGGTACACAGTATGTGGCCGACGTACTCTCATTCGGATTACTTTGTATTTACACTGTGATACGTGTGCATCACAGGAAAAGCCAAAATAGCGAATGAAATTTCCAAAATGATTAAAACATGTATGACTTACCCTGTCAAACAACGATATGATCACAGACACACCGTCGATGAAGAAGGTAAAGAAAATGATATATGTTAAAGCGCGCCCACGGTAAAACCGTGGGCGCGCGCAAACGCAAATCAAACACTTAGAATCTCTGGGCCTGAGCCACCCTCCCTAAAGCCCCCTTTTTTTAAAAACCACTGTGTAGTTGCAGGGTGAATTTACGGCCCATCAAAGTATAGTCTATCACCACACTATCTATCACCTGGTTGGTTTTTGACCAAGCATCTTCCACTGGTGGACATACCTAATAAGTCGCAATCCAACAATATGGTATACATGCTCCCAAAGAAGCCAGGTCGGGTTCAGGCAAGATGAATGAATACTGCCAATAGAAGGGAGTGTGTGCTTCGCGAAAAACTCACACTCAACCAACACTATTTCAAGGTATTCCGTGCTAGGCACCGAGGAAATCACCTCAGAAATATTCATGTGCCAACTTGGTGAGAACACCTCATAAAGAGCCCTAATCCTGGGGTGAAATTCACTTGGAATATTTTTCAATGCAACCTCTAACATAATTTGTGCTTTTTCTGCGGTCCTTTCTGATGTTACGAAATTATGACTAACACTGCATCCGTAGCTAGGAAAAAATAAAAATGCCATACTACCACTCCTTTCTATAAGATTTGAAGTTAATATTTTGTGAGACCGATGTCCTTTATTCAAGAACTAATTCGAATATAATCTAGCATATAGACATGTTTTGTACATAGCACTATGTGATACTATACTTATCAAATATGAATCTACATATCAAAGAATTTATCGACCTCATACCAAAGGACCAAATCTGTGCTGAGACCAATTTCAACGCAAACACAAGTCTTGGACAATCAAGTGACAATACAATCACCTCAATCACGATCGATAGTCGCAAGGCTGGAGCAGGTTCAGCCTTTTTTGCATTTGAGGGCGAACATACAGATGGACATGATTTCATCCTTCAGTCTTTTGAAAACGGCACGCGTATTTGTATAGGTACAAAACTGTATTCTGAACTATCTCAGCCCCAGGGAAAAACTGCGAAAACTGAAGATGTCGCAGAGCCAGCCCTGTATATACAAGTCAAAGACACCCTCTTCACCCTACAACAAATTGCACGTAATTACAGAGAGATATACCTCAATCAAACAAACATTATTGGAGTAACTGGCAGTGTTGGAAAAACAACAACCAAAGACATGCTGTGCTCGGCGCTCAGCGACCTCCACCCTATCGCCACAAAAGGAAATCTCAATAATCACATTGGTGTACCGCTCAGCGTTCTCGAAATAAATCCTGATACAAAAGTTGCAATCCTTGAAGCTGGAATGAATCACCGAGGAGAAACAAAAATTCTCGCTGAAATCATGCAGCCTAACATTGTTGTCATTACCCATATTGGTGTCGCTCATATCGAATTTCTCGGCACAAGAGAAGAAATTGCAAGAGAAAAAGCGGACCTTGCGCTCTTTAGTCCAAAAATAAAATCTCTATATATTCCAAAGAGTGATGAATATGCAGATTTCATTGAAAGCATACTTCCAGCATCAATCACTTGTGTGCAAACTGAGCCTGATACAATACATAAAATATCACTGACTGTTCCCGGAAAACCAATGCTTGATAATGCAGTACTCGCCCTTGAAGTCTGCAAAGCATTTAATATAGATATACAAAAAGCCATCAGAAATATTGAAGAAGCCACCATCACCCCACGCCGACTTGAAATGCATTATTTTCCAAACAATAATTGCATCATTGATGATTCGTATAATGCTAATCCCGATTCAATGAAAGCTGGTCTTGATGTCTGCGACACATACATTCAAGACATACAAAAACCATATACAAAAAGAATTGCCATTCTTGGAGGCATGGGTGAGCTCGGTGAAAATTCAGATAATTTCCACAAGGAAATCGCAACATATGCTTTTGGCAAAACACATATCGATGAAATATACAGCGTTGGAGCTCTGGCGGAAAAATACCAAATAGACGATCAGCTAGAAAAAATCAAATCAGAAAAGGTGGTGGGACATTTCAGAGACATAGCCACTTGTATCGATAGTGTATTTTCTAGCGACTCACTTCATGACACCCTTATCTTTATCAAAGGAAGCAAATCAACCAATATGAGCAATCTCGCTGACATACTTATAGAGAAGCTCGAGCACACCGTCGAATGATCCATTGCTCATGACAATGACAACATCTCCTTTTTCAATATGAGGACCAACAATTTGCACGAGATTTTCCGCAGTCTCTGCTAGATATACAATTTTACCAAGCGCTTCTGTATCAGATTTGAGAACTTCAGGATTAAGGAGATCTTGTCCTTCATCAACTTCTGCACGATATGGCGGGACCTTTATTCCAATAATATCTGCGGTTGCAAGCGCTGCTGGATAAGTATGTTCGAATAATTTTCTTCGACTCGTATTTGATCTTGGCTCAAAGAGCGCAACAATCCTTCGTCCTGGAAAACGATTACGAATACCTTTTAAGGTTTCTGCCACCGCCGTTGGATGGTGTGCAAAGTCATCAAGGATAGTAATTCTATCTGCGCCGATATGTGTATTTTTTATTTCATCCGTATGAGTGCTCACTGTAAAATCATGGACAATTTCTTGTCGTCGCTTCATACCAGGAAAAGTTGTGAGCACATGTCGCACCGCATCGCTTTTGATATCAACACCAAGTTGCATTAAAAGCCCGAGAACAGCAACACTATTTAATGTATTGTATCCACCGTATAGTGATGTCGTATACTCGCCATAACTTTCACCTTTGACAAATAATTCAAAGACCTGACCTTCTGGTCTTATATCTTTGAGCTCCGGTCGCAAATCACATGAATCATCGAGGCCATAGACCAAGACATGCGCATTTGTTTTTGTGCTTTTTATTAAATCATTGAGGAGTGGATATGTATGAGAGACAATCAAATTATTTCTTGTCACTTCAATCAAATGTTCAAAAGCTTTTGTATATGTTGGAACATCTGGATAAATATCAATATGATCCCATTCTACCGATGTGATAATCGCACTTGATGGTCTATAGTGTAAAAACTTTGGCCTCGCATCAAAAAATGATGTGTCATATTCATCACCCTCGAATGCTACATACTTCCCTTTTCCAACATGATGACTGACACCTTCTTTTACTATATCTCCTGCTTCATTTCGCGCACCCTGCATAACTCCACCGATCAAAAATGTTGGATCAAGATTAAGAGCAGTAAGCATATGAGAAAGAATTCCTGTAGTCGTTGTCTTGCCATGTGTACCTGCAACCACGAGTGATTCACGTGCATTCTCACCCTCACCTACATAATATTCACCCATAAGCTCAGGCATAGAAACCATGGCTTTGTTTTTTTCTTCTGCTGTAATTACTTCAATATGTTCAGGACCGCATGCATTGCCAACAACAACCAAATCAACATCATCAGCGATGTGATCAGCACTCCATCCTTCGAGAATATGGACACCTTTTGATTTAAGGAGTGGACCCATCGGTGGCCAAAAAGAAACATCAGAACCTGTCACTTCAAAACCAGAATCACGGAGCATGAATGCAAGCGTACCCATCGCAGTACCACATACACCAATAATGTGTATTTTTTTACAAGTCGAAATATCTTTTTTTATTCTTTTGATAAAGCGAAGCTCAGCATGCGATTTCTTTGCCAGCTTTGCATCGTAGTATTCATTAAACATGTCCTGTGTAAATGTCATTTCGATACTATACCAGAGGAATGACTGGGTGTGAACTCATACGAAACCACCCATGCAGAACCCCGCGATACATGTAGCTAGTTATTTTGCAACAAGATAATCTATAAACATGAAAAAGCCGGACCCTTGCGAGTCCGGCTTTGCTATTCATTTATGACACAATTACGTCGTACCATCGTGCACCGATTACTGATACATCACCAGCCTCTGATAGTCACTAGTCCCGCCTAGGAATTGGTTCAGGAAGACATGCTTGAGCAAGCTAAGATGACTTCTGCCTTTGACCGTCGGTCTAGCATGGGTGGCATTTGTTGCAAACACCACAGTGAGACCAATTGCAGGCAAGTGTGCCGCAAAACCACCAGTGTAGCCAGAGCGGAAAATTCCACCATTCACAATTTCTGGTTTTCCTTCCAGTGTAAAAGATGGAGTAAAACCACTCATAAGCTCGGAGACAAGCCCGAAACCAAGACCAGATTTAGTTCCCTCCGAATCGATGTGATTATCACCAATCGTAGCGAGTATCTCTGGTTTGATGATAGTCCTACCTCCTATTTGCCGACCCCGACAGACTGTGTGCAACAACTGACAAATCTCAGTAGGTGTTGAGAATAAACCCGATACACCTGTGATATTTGAGCTGAGCGCCCTAACCAACCCATCGTGCGGCTGTCCGATATTCGGGACATCGTCGTCTCCAGAGAACACAGCAATGTTTCCGTCTGCTGCACTTGGGGAAAATGTCGATCGACTCAGTCCGAGAGGCTGAAGGAACACATCCTTGGTGAGGGTGTCGAGGGTTGCCCCTGTGACTCTGTGCAATACTTCAGCGAGAATGAACGGCGCATAGTTACTATACTTAAACGCAGATCTTCTGACATTTGCATTCAGTATTTCTTGCCGTAGTTGCTCTGCTGTGAAGCCAGCATAACCATTTGGACCTGCAGTAAGATGATTCAAATCAAATGTAGCACCGAACGCGAGCAAGTCACGAATGGTCACCACATCAGAGCTTGAAACATTCAGACTGGGAATATAAGCAGTGACTGGAGAGTCAAGCCTAAGATAGCTATTACAGGTGCAAATATGCATCACAAGTAATGCAAGCGGAACTGATTTCACAAGTGAAGCCATATCCCACAAAGTCGATTTATTTACGAGCTTGTTACCAAGCACCGGATAGCTATCTGACCAGGCAAGTGTGCCGCACTGATTGCTATAGAGAGGCCTGTCCCCTTGCATAACTGCAAACGAATAACCACTATACCAACCTTTGCGAATACCCGTATTCATAACGTGAACAGCACCATCAGCAAAGTGGAGTGCGTCCCAATCTATTTTTTCTGAGCCGACAGGTAGGCTCAATGTTGTTGTCATCATAGAACTGTTGGTTTGAGTTGAGCGATTCGTATGAGCCGCTTTATGTTCGGAAAAATCCGAATAGACTATACCATGCAAAAATCAAACTGTCAGGTATACCGGGAGAGACGTTCATATACCCACTATACTTAGACAATATGTTGTATAATATATATGCAGGGTTATTTATTAAATAACACATATATATGCACAAACTAACTTTTATTCTACTTATCATTGGAGGCCTTAACTGGCTCGCATTCGGTCTAACTGGATACGATGTCGGATCGCTCCTGGGTGGTATGAGTTCAGTGCTTTCTCGAATTATCTATATCCTTGTCGGGCTTTCAGCAATCTATGAAATAATTAAACACACAAGTGTCTGCAAGAATTGTGATGTTGCACCAAAAGCATAGTCAACAATCACCGTATTTCTCAAAGTAGCCAGAGCACAAGGTCAGAACCCTACACATAATTTCTGACGAAACAAAACAGGTAGCATGTCGCTACCTGTTTTGTTTTGCATATATACATTATTTATGCACCATTTCTATACACAGCATGAGCACTATTTATGCACCGCGTGAATGCATCTTCTCTTCTTCTATAATTCCATCCTTCATAATAATCACTCTGTCCGCAGCGCTTGAGTATTCTTCTTCGTGGGTAACCATGATAATAGTTTGACCTTTTTTATGTAAATCAGAAAAAATATCCAAAATCATTTTTGAACTTTCTGTATCGAGGTTTGCGGTCGGTTCATCGGCAAATATAATTTTTGGAAAATGAGCAATGGCTCTTGCAATAGATACTCGCTGTTGCTGTCCTCCTGAGAGCTTTGCTGGCAAATTATTTATTTTGTCACCGAGTCCTACTTTTCCTAGAGCGTCTTCTGACATACGATATGCATGTTCTGTCGTATTACCTTGCATCATGAGTGGGAGCGCAACATTTTCAAGCGCTGTTAAGTCTGGAAGCAAAGCATAATCCTGAAATACATATCCCAAATAATCGAGACGGAATTGTGTCTTTTGATCATCGGTTAATGTATGAGTATCTTTTCCATCAATAACAATTTCACCGTCAGTTGGCTGATCGAGAAGACCGAGCTGATACAAGAGCGTACTTTTACCCGCACCAGAACGACCCATAACCGCAACAAACTCCCCTGCCTTAATTTCCAAATCAATCCCTTTGAGCACACGAGTAACCCTATCACCGTCCGTGAATGTTTTTGTGAGCCCTTTTGTTGTGATTATATTTCCATTCAAATGTTCGTTTTGATTTGTCATATATTTGTTAATTATTGCTGGTTATGTTGTGTGTATTGTTTTTTGATAAATGATATTGGATATGTTTGTTCTTTTATTCTGGGTAAATTTTGGATGAAAGAGAAACTTCACTTCGCCCCATATACCCGCTCGGCTACCTACCTAATATCGCGTCGAGTGTATTTCTTTTGACAATCATACGAGCTGGGATATAACCCGCGATAATTGATGCAATAAACAAGGCGAATATTCGTAGAAATGTACCAGGTAATGTCACATAAATAATTCCATCACTAAATGGGAAGTTAATTGGATGTGCGTCTACATATGGCACCAATAGTGCGTACAAGATGACAAAACCAATTGCTGATCCAATCACCGCATAGAAGACGGACTGAATGACATATGAAAATTCAATCACGCGTGAGTGTATGCCGATACCCTTTAGGATACCAATGAACTTCCTTCTTGTAATCGCATTTACGAATACAACAATGAATACAGTAATTGAGGCCACAATAAGACCAATAGAGCCAATCATATTACCCAAGAGTGCAAACACAGCACTAATGTCTTTGAGGAACTTTGGCTGCGCCTCTGCATATGTTTGGATCTTGGCATCTTTTTCAAAACCGTTTTGTACCAAGATTTCTTTGACCGCAAGGATGTCGGCATCTGTCGCGCCTTTATTTAATCTAACTGAAATTTCATCGACATTTGTATCAGAGCGTCCAATAAGTTTTCGAAGTTCCCTCTGATTCATCATGATACGTGCATCAAGTTCATTGAGTTTTGATTTAATGATTCCACGCACAATAACTTCCTTTGAATTATTACCAACTTCGAGTTTCATTTTCTGACCAATACGAATACCACGTAACTGTTTAAGTCCTGGTGAATCAACCTTTGTATAATCATTGACCAAAAAGGCACCAACAAGCACACCATCAATATCATTGTCATCTAGATAATTACCAGCAATGACGAATTTTGAAATGCCCGAGAAGCTATCTTCTTGGAGTGGATCGATGCCTGCAATACTACCAGCGGCTTCATTTGGTGTCTCATCATCACGCAGTACTTTTTTATAGTCTGCATTTAATTTTCCAGCTGCGAGTACACGAGTCGTAACGGAATTTACTTGTGGTAAATTCTCAATGACATTCATGATTGTCTCAGAATTTTCAATAAAATTCTTTTGTCTAAGGTTCGTCACAATAACATCACCTGTATATCTATCTCGCGCAGCTTCTACTGAGCTTTGGATGAGTCCAACAAGCACACCACTGATTACAGTCAGGTTCAAGAAAGTAAGCGCCATCACCAAAATGATGAGACCTGTTGTCCATTTACTCGCCTGCTTGACCTGTCTGATTGCAAGATAGAATGCTACTCGAATGTGGTTTTTCATAATATGTCTTGTTGGTTGATTATGCAGAGATGATGGATTGATAAATTATTTTGGTATATTTTTTGAATATTATTTTAGATAATACTCAGCTTACTATTCTGCAACCGCTGATAGGACTATTACTTTACTACCAACTGTTACACCACTCACAATTTCAATATCACCTTCTCTATCAATAGCTCCAGTTGTAACTGGCGTGAGTTTCGCTTGTTTATCAATAACTTTTGTCCACACTTCAGCACTAGCAGGCGCAACTTTTACATTCTTTTTTCCTTTTGTGATTACAATTGCAGATTGTGGAACTTTAATAACACCTATTCGCTTGTCTGTTTCAACAACAACGTTTGCAGTAAGACCTGATCGGATTCGTTCATCTTTTGTAGTGAACTGGAGTCTTGTCTTATATGTCACGACACCGTCTTTGATAGTTTCAGATAAGTCTACCTGGCTCACAACAGCGTCAAAGACGATAGCATCGCCGAGTGCATCGAGAGTTACTTTTGCGAGCTGACCATTTTTGAGTTTAGCTGCATCATTTTCTGATACATACGTTTCAATTTCGTAGGCACTATCACTCATAAGAGTAATCACAGCATCAGCTGCATCCTTTTGCACCGCAGAAACAGATTCACCAACCTTATGTGCAATTCTTGTCACAACACCATCAAAAGGTGCGACGATTATTGTCTTGTCGAGTGAAGCTACAGCTCCTGACACACTCGCAGCCGCACTTTGTGCACTTGCACGCTGTGCCGCGATGTCTTCGGCGGTATTTCCGCTTTTTTTCAAATTAAGATTCTCCTGCGCACGAACATATGCAGACTGATTGTTTCTCAGGGTTGTCGCAGCAGAGTTAAGCGACTGGAGCGCAGTATTCACACTTGTTCGAGCAGATGAAATATCAGCGCGATAGAGCTGGAATGTTGTATCTGTACTGAGGTTTGCTCCAGTTGATGTAAGTGCAGTATTCAAATCATTAAGCAAATTCTGTACTGCCTGAATATAACTCTTTGCTTCAGCGACTTTTGCGTCATTTACTGTGTTTGAATCAATACTACTTACAAGAACCTGCCATTTTGGAAATAGCTCTGTGATTTTGAGACGCTGTAATTCAATTGATGATTTAAGATTAGAATTTCCATCAATAAAGAAAGTGAGTTCAGGGTTTACTGAGCGAGGATTTCTAAAAATCTGATCCGCTTTGCCTTTGATTGCATCGTCTGATTTTGCATATGAATCCTTGATTTGCTCTACTGTTGCAGATTTTGCTTGGTCAACGTTCTGCTGTGCAGTTTGTACATCAGAAGTTGCAATTGCAATTTCTTCTGGACGTGAACCTCTCTCTACTTCAGCAAGCTTTGCCTGTTCACTCAAATACTGTGCCTGACTTTTTTGCACACTCGCTGCATATTCAGCATTTGAAAGTCTCGCGAGGACTGTGCCCTTTTTTACAAATTGGCCAAGAGTGGCGTCGATCTGACTAATTCTTCCCCCAACCTCAAAAGACAAATCAACTTTTTGAGCTGGTGTCACCTTTCCTGTAACAGATACTTCCTGGACGAAATCCTTCTGCTCGATTGGATATAGTTCATATGCGCCGGCTGTCGCTTTTCCAAAAGCAAACATCAGCACAATAACAATTACGATAAGCGCAGGAATAAAGACTTTTGGTTTTGTCTTATTTACCCATAGATATGTAAAAAAGTTTTTAATTGGATTTAGAATTTTATTTAACATCGCAGGTTTTGGTGATTTGATAATGATTTGTATTTTTTGATAAAGCTTCCAAGACTTTCTGAATATGTTGCTGGAGTTGAACTTTTGTTGTTTCGGCGAGAGGCTTGAATATGCGGGCCAGTTCTTTGTCTATTAGCATTGAACTTTTTGAAAGAAGCCTCCTTCCTTTTGCGGTTAGCTTAAGTATAACCCGTCTTTTCTCATTTGGGTCAGAATTTCTGGTAATAAGTCTCTCTTTTTCCAAAAGAATAATCTGTCTACTAATAGCAGCCTCCGAAACACCCCATAATTTTGCAACCGCAGTCTGTGAACAGAGCTTGGTCTTGTCATTGATAAAAGCACGCTCTATAGAAAGAAGGATCTTGATATGTGAAAGACCGTAAGGTGTCTTCTCCTTTATATATGAGTCTAAATGTCTATCAATAACCATAGATGCAGCTAGGAGTGGTTCGATGAAAGCTATCTTTGGCTTCTTTATCATAATACTTAATATGTTAAGTATTATTGACTATAATGTCAATGGTTTTGTCAGTACTCTAACCTTGTACAGACATACCAGTATCTATCTGCTTATTACGCTCCATTCTCTCACTTATTTCACCCGAGGCATACATACAACTCCGGAGGTCAGAAATGGATCTGAAGCCAGATTTTAAAGCCCCTTTCCTTTTTATTAAAAATAATGTATAGTTTGCCGTACAAATCAGGCCTTCCAGCCTTTTATTTTTTATCAAAAAAACACGTCGATTCTGGGCACTTTTGTAAGATATTCACTAAAGGTATCTACAAGCAAACCGCGCTCAAATAGATATAAATTATTTAACTTATGGAAATTAGAAATATCGCTATTATCGCTCACGTGGACCACGGCAAGACAACTATCGTGGATGCCATGATGCGAGCCTCAGGTGCCGTCAAAGACACATCTGCAAGTATGGACTCAAACGCCCTCGAACAGGAGCGTGGTATTACTATTTATGCAAAGAACGCCTCTCTTACATATAAGGGAACAAAGATTAATATCATCGACACACCAGGTCACGCTGACTTCGGTTCTGAAGTAGAGCGAGTACTCCGATCAATCGACTGTGTTATTTTGATTGTAGATGCCCAGGAAGGACCTATGCCACAGACACGTTTCGTACTTAAGAAATCTCTCGAGCTCGGACTTCGACCAATTGTTGTACTCAACAAGCTCGACAAACCTGCAGCTGACCCACATCGAGTACACGATGAAGTTCTCGAACTTTTCATGGAGCTTGGCGCAAATGACGAACAGCTCGACTTCCCTACTGTCTATGCAGTTGGCCGAGATGGAAAAGCAAAGATCAAACTTGAAGATGAGTTTGTAAGTTTGGATCCGCTTTTCGATATGATTATTTCTCATATCCCTGCAGCAAAAGCTGACTCTGAGTCTCCACTCCAGGCACAGCCTTTCAACCTCGCATACGACAACTACCTTGGACGTATGGCAGTTGTGCGAATTTGGAGCGGTACAATTAAGACAAATACAACTCTTTTTGATAAAAAAGCAGACGGCACAACTATCTCTGGAAGAATTACAAAAATCTACGGCTTCGAAGGTACAGGTAAAAAAGAGGTTGAATCAGCATCAGCTGGTGACGTAGTTATGATTGCTGGTATCCCTGATATTTATATCGGTGACACAGTAGTAGACAATGCTGAAACACCTGCACTTCCAATTATCACAGTAGACGAGCCAACCATCTCCCTCGGCTTCCTTGTAAACGATTCACCTTTTGCAGGACGAGAAGGAAAATTCGTGACAAGTCGACAGATTAGAGACCGACTCGAAAAAGAACTTGAAGTAAACGTAGGTCTTCAGGTTGATTTCAATGAAGCGGATACATTCAAAGTATACGGACGAGGCGAACTCCACATCGCCGTACTCCTCGAACAGATGCGACGCGAAGGTTTTGAAATGCAAGTTTCTCAGCCTGAAGTAATCATGAAAGAAATCGATGGTATTAAATCAGAACCTTATGAAGAACTCATCATCGATACCCCAGATGAATTCACTGGTGCCATCATCGAAAAACTCGGTAAGCGAAAAGCTGTTATGACAAACATGGTTCAGAAAAATGGTCTTAGTAGATTAACATTTGATATCCCAACTCGTGGACTCCTCGGTTACAGAAGTGTATTCGTAGTAGACACAAAGGGTGAAGGTATTCTCGCAAGTCGATTCGTATCTTTCAAACCATATGCAGGTACTATTGAAAAAAGAGCCGCAGGTTCTATGGTTTCTATGGAAAATGGAAAAGCCCTCCACTTCGCACTTGGCTCACTCCAGGATCGTGGCGCACTCTATATCACACCTGGTACAGAAGTATATGCAGGTATGGTTATCGGAAACACATCAAAGGGTGATGAAATGGAAGTGAACCCTACTAAGGGTAAGCAGCTCACAAACATGCGAGCATCTGGAACTGACGGAACTGTCTATCTTGATCCAGCTATCGAAGTTACAATCGAACGAGGACTCGAAATTATGACAGATGATGAATATCTCGAAATCACCCCAACAAGTACAAGACTCCGAAAGAAATACCTCACAAAGACAGACCGAGACCGAGCAAAGAAAACTAAATAAAAGATAAAAAGAATACGAAGTTTAGCTAGAATATTCTGACAAACATAAAACCGGCCAGAGTGCCGGTTTTATGTTTGTCTCATATCTCACTGAAGACAACCTGAGATATTCTTTATTTTATTTCTTGCCCCACTTTGGATCAGTCTTTCTCTTCTGTTCTAGCAACTTTGCTTTTTCAGCTGCTGCTGCCTTTTCAGCTGCTGCATAGCCATCACAGAAAGCCTTCTTCCGTGCTTTGCATTCGTCCAAGGCCTTTTGTGCTGCATCTAACTCAGCTAGTGCCTCTAGAAGGTTCGCTCTAACCATTTCTTCTCTTGCCTGACCAGATCCAAATTCACCTTTTGCTAATTGCCTTGCCAAGTCATTCACCTTACCTTGACTTACATTTACCGAAAGCTCATCACCCATACAATTTGGGCAAGTTGGCCCATACTTATTATTATTTACTTCTGTAACAGCAATACCTGATTTCACCACCGCCGCAGCATTCTTTGCTGGGTCAATGACATTAGATTTGATTACGAGGAATCCTACTATTGCGATAAGGGCGATGATACCAATACCTGCAATGAGTGCGAATCCTGATTTTTTGTTTTGTTTCATAAATTGCGGTTTTATATAAAATTCACTTTATTGTTTTAATTAGGTTTATTTTAGCATGGGTACATAGGTGAAAGCGCGCATCCCTAGAGGGTATGTGGGGATAAATTTATAGTCGATTATATGAATAAAATAACTTTTCCACAGATATATGCAAAAGTGGATGTTTTCTTCATTTTTATTTCATCCCTCTAAGTGTATATAATATCTATTAACACTTAATACATCCGACATATCACATGAGAATACTTATCATTGAAGACGATGAACATCTTAGGCTTTCGCTCAAGCGCGGTCTCGAGTCTGAATTATACACAGTTGATCATATAGCCGATGGCGTAAACGGTTCATATATAGCAAGAACCAATGATTACAACCTAATCATTGTTGACTACATGCTTCCTGGGAAAAACGGTCTGGCAATTATCAAGGAAATCAGAGAGGCTGGTATTCAATCCCCTATACTCGTAATGTCAGTGCGTGGCGAAGTTGATGACAAGGTCAATTTACTTGAACATGGCGCCGACGATTATATCGTTAAGCCATTTACATATATTGAGTTTCGAGCGCGTGTGCACGCTTTAACAAGAAGAAATTACAAAATCACCGAGGAAACACTTGTCATAGATGACCTCACTATTGATATCAAAAGAACAGAGGTTAGTCGCGGTGGTGAAAAGATATATCTCACCAAAAAGGAATTTATGATTTTGCAAAGTTTGGTGCGCAATAGAGGCAAAGTTGTCTCACGAGGCGAACTCCTTGAGGAAGTCTGGAACAAAGACTCAGACCCATTCTCAAATACCGTTGAGGCACATGTGCGAAATCTTAGGAAAAAAGTTGGCGACACATATCAAGAAAACAAAATAATCAAAACCGTTCCTGGTCGTGGTTATAAAATTGAAGATTAATATATGTATATTTTGATAAATATCTATTGTTAATTGATAGGATTTTAATTACGAATATTTACAATGGTTATCGAGGTAAATGTCATGACATTAATTTGGTCCAGTTGACTGCATTGACGCAAGAACTCGGGATCATGACACTTCCTCACATTATTAATTATCAATAGAAAATAATATGATTCAAAAGATATTAAACGGTAGCATAACCGTCACTGAGGCAATTGCCCTGAATAAGGAAAACAAAAATACCCTCCACGGTATCCCTTGGAAGTAGATACGTATTCAAATGACTCAGCCCTGCTGGGTTATTTGAATTTATATAGGTACATGCTATAAATTCCATATATTTATGGTTACTGCGAAAAACAAAAATTAAAAAACCGTGCCATGCCAAACAAGATAAACCAATTTATAGATCGGTTTCTGTCCCAGAAATCTACCGACCCAGACAAATACCGTGTCGAGTTAATCCTGAACTCAATACTATTATTATTTATCTTTTTGCTTTCAGGTTTATTTTTTCTCAACCTTTATTTTGCAATAATTGACCAAGCGTCAGTTAGCCCGCTGACATACATAGCAATATCTAGCCCATTTCTTATATCGTATATACTTTCGCGTAGACAGTATCTTAGACTTGCTTCTTGGATCCTTATTGCCGTATTCACCCTCGGTACTTGGTATGCAATATTTCGTTGGGACATCAGACTCCCTTCGGCCATGCTTTCATTAGTGTTGGCGACCGCAATCGTCGGCAACCTCATCAATAGCAGGGCTGGTTTTATCTATGCAGCACTTAGTTGTCTAGGGCTAATCACCTTCTCAGTACTACTTTCTGGCAGATATCTGATTACTGATATTTCCTGGCAAAATCAAGGTGTAGGGGTTTTGGACGCTATCGAAATCGGTCTGTTTATATTGTTTACCGCAGGTATTTCATGGATCTCTAACAATCAAACATCCCTCTCCCTCAAACGTGCACGAAACTCTGAACAAGAGTTAAAGATCGAGCGTGACAATCTTGAAATAAAGGTAGCAGAAAGAACAAAAGAAATTGAGAATATTCAGATTGAAAAAATATCTGAAATGTACACATTTATTGAATTCGGTAAAGTTTCTGCAGGGCTCATTCACGATATCATGAGCCCTCTTACAGCAATGTGTATTGAACTTGAGACGAGTGACGCTTTCCCTCAAACAAATGAAATTAAAAAGACTATGGGCAGACTAGTCGAATCAGGGAGAAAGATTCAAGACATTGTACAAGCGACACGCAAACAAATCAGACTAAACCTAAATCCGGAGCTTTTTCACATAAAAGATACAATCACTGATATTCTCACACTCAATAACCACAGACTTAAAAATGCGAAGATTCATGTCCAAGTTGATATAAAACCTGAGGCATATATAAGAGGTATACGATCAGTATTTACACATATCTGTACAAACATAATCAGCAATGCCATAGATAGTTGCACAGAGAAATTTGAGAAAAATAACAAACCAAACAACCAAAACAGCACCAAATACAGACCGCTAATCAAGATATCTTTCCAAAACCCCGAGGGAGGCAAATACTCACTATCTTTCAAGGATAATGGTACTGGTATTAAACCCGAAAATAAAGAAAAAATTTTCGAACCTTTTCACAGTACCAAAGGTGAACATGGTACAGGTTTTGGTTTGTCCGCATCCAAGTTTATGCTTGAAAAGTATTTCAACGGCGAAATGACTGTTAAATCAAAAAATTTCGATTATGGAAATAATCAGAGACAATCAAAGGGCCAGGGTCTGAGTAACCACAAAAGCAATAAATATCGACACCTGTGTGATTATTGCACCGAATTTGTTATGTCATTTGTAGAACATGACAGCCAAGGCAGACAAAAATCTACAGAAACGTACTAATGATGTCTGTACAAAATATAGAGTACGTCCTTAAATATACCTAATATATCACCTGCCTTCATTGTGCTCGCCGTATCATTCGTCCAATGAACAGGTATTTCTACAACTGAATACGTATATTTCCTCGCAAGCAAAAATAGCTCAAGTTCGCTCACCCACCCTGTCGTTTTGATCTCTTTGTAAATCCTCTTGGCTACAGTAGATTTAAATAATTTAAAACCATTTTGTGTGTCCGTGACCTTTGGACGAAGAAATACTCGTACAAAAAAATGAAACATATTTCCAAATACCCTTCGTAAAAAACTTTGTTTATTCACTATCTCTGTGCCTGACAAATGCCTTGATGTGTTTACAATATCAAAATCGAATAAATATTTTTCCATATCATTCAAAACCTCTATGTCTGTGGACGAGTCAGCATCCATGACAAGGATATGTGTGCCCGAAGCATTTTCAACACCACTTTTAACAGCATTACCCTTACCTTTTTCCGAGACAATGCATTTAATCTGTACATCACAGTACTTATTTATCAAACCATCTACAACACTGAGTGTCGTATCGGTCGATCCGTTCTCAACAATGATTATTTCCTTGAGTCTCATAGGGCAAGGTACGGCATGCAATCTGGCATATTTTGTAAAAAAAACATGTATCTTTTCTATAGTTTTGGGCAGGCGCAAAGCCTCATTGTGACATGGTATAATCACCGATATGTCAGCTGTATTTATGATTGGTATACCTGCCTGCATATCTCGATATAGTACCACACCGAAGAATGAAACTTTTACCTGTTATAACAAAATCTAGAATATGAGCAAACCCCTACTCCCTGCACCAAAAGCAAGTCTTAAGGTTATTCTAAGGCCAATCTTCTATACATTCCTTGCTGGAGTTATTATCTTTCTGACCACCTTTTCTTTTTACCCTGAAATACTCCTTACTTTCTATTCATCTCCAAATATATCTGGCTGGGACGGAGCTGCGCATGAAGCCCTTATGCATGTTTTCCAAAAAGGTTATTTTCCAAGTACATGGGGCTGGGTAACAAATTGGTACGGAGGTATGCCCTTTCCAATTTTTTATCCTCCGCTTATTTATATTTTTGGGGCAAGTATTATAAGTATTTTTCATGACAGCGTCTTGTCATACAAAATATTCGCAACCTTGATACACCTATCTGTGTGTATGAGCGCCTTTGTGTTTACATTTCAATCAATGAAGAAGGATTTCAAAACAGAATTCTTTACCAGACACAAAAAAACAATATATCTCATGTGCCTCCTGGGTGTGTCGACAATACTTGCAATCAACAGAGGATCACCTGGGCCTAGTTCGCTTTTTGCGTCACCTGCAATAGCACAAAACCTATCAATACTTTTTATCTTCCCAGCACTCCTCTCCCTTATCTCGACCTCAACATCAATGATATTTATTGGCGGGCTTAGCTGGACACTCATACATATAAGTAATACACATACCGCACTTAGTCTTGGTCTATTTTCATTTATTCTGCTTATAGTTAATACCATTCATCAGTCTACTGCAGGTAGAAATTTTGCATCAAATTTCTGGATTCCATTCAGACGCTTCTTTGTGATTCACATAATCGGTGTTCTGGGAACAAGTTTTTGGCTACTTCCAATGTTGTCATCACATGATTATTTTACCGGGGCACAAATTTACGGGTCTGATTTTTCTAAGATTGCTGTGATGATTTTCTGGCCCCATCTTCTTATTTCGCTTTGTAGTTTATATATTTTGAAAAAGAGCACGGACATGAAATCGCGCTTTGTATACTCCTGGTCTTTATCAGTTTTTATTGTCTTGATTGCAATAGGAATTATTCAAACTGCCATACAGAGATTTAATCTCCAAGTGAACCTACCTATTCAATTTTATAGATGGGTGGAGATGTATTTCTTTCTTCTCATTATCCCATACACATATTCGCTTATATATTTTGCCACACACCCATTTCAATTTGGAAAATTCAAACCTGGTAAATCAATAGAAATAAGGAGTAGTTATATTATTGTTGCGATTATGATACTTGGTTTTTACTCACTGAGTCACAGTCCACACTCTGCACAAACAATCTACACACAGTTCGAAAAGGACAATATCCACCAAATTGCAGAAAAAGTTGCACCAGGCGCAGACCTTGTTTCAGTCAGGACAAGTGCAAGTATAGGTATATATGACACCAAAACAATGTCACTTGATGCAGAGATTGGAAAACTGGGAGGAAATACGACATTTTCAAATCTACGCGAATCGAGTGTCAATGCAATCTTCATGCGAATGATGCGAAATACACTCAGTAGATCATCTGAGGATTGGGGGCTTACCTCTTTTTTCAAACCTACGTATTCGAGCATATCAACGCCTGATCAATATTTTGATTTATTCACGCATATGGGAGTCAAAAAAATACTTGCTTTCAATGACCCCTACCCTGGCACTCC
Source organism: uncultured Candidatus Saccharibacteria bacterium (assembly GCA_964627085.1). Lineage (GTDB taxonomy): Bacteria > Patescibacteriota > Minisyncoccia > Phycocordibacterales > CAIZLB01 > DALYDD01. The sequence goes on from CAZVIP010000005.1 coordinate 32,601, forward strand.
AGAGCAAATAGTTTTCTCAAGTTCAACTAAATATATAATCGATAAGAATGATCCGAAAATTACCACACTAACAATACCTGCCACAGGTCAATTCGTAACTGAAATCAATGGACTTGTTGGTATGTATATTGGTGCTGATGGGTTTAAAGAAAGAAAAATTACAGACCTCAATTATACAAGATTCCAAGAAATGATTTTTGAAAACAATTTCAATAAGATTTTCTTCAATATTAGAACCGGAGAATTAGATGCAGAAAAATTTGAAAAATTATACGCAAACACTGATTTCGCAGTAATCACAGATTACCACCTTGTTCCTTTTGAGACACTCAAAAAACTTATCGACAAATCTGTAAACACTGATCTGAGCAATATTCATAGTGCACGCACTAGCCCACAACACACATTCACATTCTTCCTCTATAATGACGGCTCCGATGAAGTTAAAAGACTATTTGATATCTACTCAAGAACATCGAAGGTTGTCTTCTTTAAATCAAATAGTCCTTCATATCCATTCAGTCCCCTGGTATCAAAAATACGAAAACTGGCCAAGAATAGCCACATCGTCGAAACCCCTCTCGAGACAACCTTGCGAACAGATTCAAATATTTCAGCCATACTCAGAAACACAACACCTGGATCCATAACTGAAAGCCCCAAGGATAAGTGGGTTTTTGTGAGACAAAGTTATTTCCCCGGATGGCTTGCCTATGTCGATGGAGTACCTGTCGATTCTTTTATGGCATCACCAGGGTACACACTAGTACGCATACCAAAAGAATTACTCCGGGAATCTAATTCCCTCACACTTGTCTTTACCGCACCAAAGTCATTCTATCTAGGGCACTATATTTCACTCCTCGCATTTGCGATGCTGGGCATCTTCGCGGTCGTCGCATATCTGCATGAGAAAAAGAAAATGCACAAGACAAATAAATAGATCTCATCCTGACCATAACCCAAATAACAGACACGGAAATTTGTAAAATTTGTAATAACAAAACACCGCCGTGTGGCGGTGTTTTGTTATTATTTATACAACTATTACTTAAATTATCAACGGACCAGCCGTGATAAATTATTTCGTTTTGATTTTATGTATAATAATCGAACTTCCATCAGGGTCTTTTACTACTGCCATCTGACAAGTTGGAAAATCCATAGGTTCCATTTTAAATGGGACATTCTTTTCTTTTAACTTTGTGACCGTACCCTCAAAATCATCCACCTCGAAAGCCACTGAAGCTCCATCAGTTGACGGCTTCCAATCAGGCGAACAACCAATAGAAAAAGTTCCAGAACCAATATTGTATTCCACCCAATTTCCACTTTCTCCACCATCGAACTCAGCAGATGGTGTAAGTTCAAGAGCTTGCTCATAAAACTCTCTAGACGCTTTCATGTCTGTTACTGCATACACAGTAAATGCAATTTCTTTTATCATAGAGGCATTATACATCAAAACAAACCCTGCAAAAGTTCATTTTGCAGGGTTTGTTCTTTGTGCATGATTTAAGCTCAATTCTGCCTACTTGAGCAAAGTCTCACACTTAACAGTCTTCTTTATCTCTTCGATCTTTGGAATGTAATATGTCTTGATTTTGCTATACCAGTCTTTCTCAAACTTCTCAAGCTCAGGATGTCTGTCCCAAATATCATCTACGATAGTCCATCGATTACCCGAAACACAGTCAGCGTAATCGTTTACCGCATCAAAAAGATCTGCTTCAAAACCATTTTTGTGATCAGATCCCGATGAGCGACCTGGAGCTCCCCAATATCTCTCGATAATTAACTGATCTCTTTTTGCTTTCGTTAGATACCCTCTGTTATCATATGCAGCCTTGTTCCATTTAATAGTCCACTCTCGGAGTTTTGAATTATATATTTTGAGTGCGGCACCTACATCAGCTTTTTTACATGATGAGAAGTTTGGTGCATCTTTTGGGTCATACCACGGATTAGATTCTTTTTGCCACTCTAACCAATACTTTGCATTTGTCTTTACTGTAAAATCAGCAAATTCATTTACTTTTTGATTTTCAAGCTTTACCCATTCCATATTGTCGAGATTACGAATGACGTCTGATTTGTCAGTGCATGCCAGAAAACCCAGTGTAGTCCAAGTAAGACCAGCGTTTTGCTGATTTACTTTTATATTTTGTGCCCTTGAAATTTGAGACAGGTTCAATGAAACGAGCTTCTTGAAATCTCCGACTCCGTCCTTTGTAAATATATACTTGTTTTCACCTGGGCTAAGCGGGATTTTTGTCTCATCCGACGCAAAAGTTCCTTGCTTCCATGCATCAGTGGTATATATGGTTTTTTGGGTGTTACCCGTCTCAATTCTCCTGATATTCTCAATATGCCCAAGCCCTGAAGGAAAACCCATCGACAAGGCAATATCTGTCCGACAAGACTCAATTTTTTCTTTTGCATGCTGGAAACCAAACTCAGTCGGGGCATAAAGTTCACAACTAAAATCCGCTGGTCCATATTTATTAAACACAGTATGCATTGATGCCACAGCAAAGTTTCCAGTATTCCAATTGCCAGTAGCAGGATCAACATCCAAATCTGCATTTGCAAGTATTGTATTGAGCACCTTAGGGTTTCTCACCTTCTTCCCTTCATTTGTTCCAATATAGTAGGAACTGTTGTCATAGGGGCTCACCGCTCGCTGTGAATTAAATTCAGATTCACTTGATGCCGCAGCAACATCGAACTTCATAAGTGAATCAAAAGTTGCAATAGCAGAACAAACACCGCCTTGATTTATCAATTCTGTCGCGGTCGGAACTTTCTTTGTTCTGAATATAGATTTAAATTTTTCTGCAATCACTGATTTCTCAGATAGTTGAAATATCGTAGAGCCAGATCTAGATAGATCAATGTCATAGTACTTGTGACATTTATTATTTTTCACTGTTATTCCCGATACTCTATATCCTCTCTGGTTTGATGCTTGTGTTACAAATAAACCTTTGACCGCTGCGAATATTGAAGCAAGGAAAGATTTCTTTTGGGTATATACAGGAGAAGGTCCTGTGGTTGGCTCAACAATGATATCGAGATCACTTGGCTTTGTTGGTTTTGCAACCGTCCATCCAGCTGCCCAATCAGCTGATGATGTTTCGGACAATATCCCATCAATAGCTTCTTTAAGGGCTGACATTAAAACTATGTCACTCTGGTCTGTGGTTGCTCCTATATAACCTTCAAGAGTCTTTGAGAGTGTCGCATACCCCGCTTTGTCGTTTGCGGACAAAATCATTTCATTCCCACTTGATACCGGCGGCAATTCAACTGGTGGTAGTGTCGGTGGTGTAGTCGACGGAGTAGTCGTTGGCACAACAGGTGGTATTGGAGGAGCTGGAGGGGTTGGTGTCACAACAGGTGAAGATCCATCAAGAGGGATAATAGCAGAGGCTGTATCTCCGGCTACGCCAACTCCGACTTTAAGTGTCGCGCGACCAGAATGACCAACCACCCATGCCTGGAGTGTGTGTTGTCCTTTTGTCGCAGACCCTTTTTGTGAGAAAGAGAGCACTTTTGTTGACTTGGCAGGTATTGTGTATGAAATCAAGTTCATAGTACATGCAACAGAATTCTGTACACCATCAAGAGATGTTGCAACTTGACACCCACTCGTGAATGAGAGCTTCAAAGGACTTGCACCTGCAACAATAGTCAATTTACCTGTAATCGCCTCATTGACCGCAAACATACCCTTATTGAGAGTGACCGAGAAAGTCGCATCTGACACGGCAGGTGTAACCCCGGTACCAGGTGTCGTAATTGGTTTTATAGGACTAACAACAGGCGGAAGACGCACAGGGCTAGATCCTGGACCTATAAAGGCTGTAGTTTTATCAACATATTCAAACTTATTTTGCCCAACCCCGTATCCTGGAAATTCTGCCTTGATTGTATATACACCAGATGCAAGCTTCATTGAAACTGGATCAAACTGCAATGTAATTTTTTTGATCCCAAATGATTTCAAAATAAATTTCCCTGTCGCATCAGAGGCTTGCCCAGCAACAGATGAATCGAATTTGACCTCACCACCTGCATCCAAAATTGAATATTTATACACCAACCCATCAGGAAAATTATAAGTTACTGTTTTTTTTGAACTATTCTTTAGATAGATATCAAAACCAAAAGGACCAATTATGTTCTTGTTCGGAATGGTCACACCAACAATTGCACTTCCGCTTGAAGTTGCGCCATTTACGCCTGTAATGACACCAGCAGATTGCGTACTAGCAACTGTATCGAGAAGTGATACGTCATATCTTGAGGCAACGACAAGAACCATCACCATGATAAAAAAAGATGCTGAAGCCGTGATTAATTTTGACTTTAATTTCATTTTAGGGATTGATTAATAATTCATCAGAATTATATCAATAATACGAAATTAATGCATTGCCTACCTAAAATTGACTATTTTTTATAAAATTTGTCTTCGGGTAATCAAACCAAATCCTCGCACTAGCTGTATCACAAATATGCACAAAGGCCGCGAGCGGTTTTTGTATTCTTTCTGTGCGACTAAAATCATCCCCCTCCCCATGAATATATTTGAGTGCATTCCTGTGCATATCATTTAGTACAATTCCATATTCAGAAATCAAACCATCGATAAAATCTTTCTTTTCATCATCTGAATGAAATTCGGTCTTTGGAAAAACGTATCTGAATGGCTTTTCCAAATCATGTAAAAAGAGCACCAAAATAAAATCTGAAACACTAAAATCCCACGGCCGGTGACCAGACATCATTTCATACAAGGTAATTCCAAAATTCATACTATCGGTGAGATGCCCGATATATCCACCCTTCCACGCTTGGTGTTTAACCATTGACCCAGGTGCTTCGTCGAATCTATCCTTATAGTCCTCGTACATTTTGATACATGCGGACCTATTTGGCTCGTCAATCAAATTCAATAATTGTGAAAAAGAGTATTCTTTCATCTTACAAATGATTAAACACAATATTCTTATCCAGGTGACTTTCTGCCTCCAAAACAATTTTTTCCATAACAGCCACCGCTTCAACGGGATATTTCCCTGTTGCCGTCTCCTCTGAGAGCATTACACAATCTGCTCCCTCAAGAATTGCGGCAACAACATCTGTTACCTCTGCGCGTGTAGGCTCTATATTATTTGTCATGGAGAGCATCATTTGCGTTGCAACTATTGCTGGCTTCTGGACGGAATTACATTTCGAGATAATATCTGACTGAACAAATGGAATCTTCTCAATCGGAATATTATTACCCAAATCCCCTCGCGCCACCATGACCACATCTGCCGAATCAATAATTTCATCCAAATTTTCTAGCGCTATTGCCCTCTCTATTTTTGCTATAACTTTTTGCTTTCCACCATTTTCCTTTATTATTTCACGGCACTTAATGATATCTTTTGCGCTTGCTACAAATGAAACAGCGATATAATCAACACCTTGCTGTACACCGAATTTAATAAGTTCAATATCTTGCTCTGTTATTGCACTCAGCGAGTCAACATCATAAGTATGGCCATTTTCACCCTGTATTCTCGGGCCAGGCAAATCTTGAATAATTGGAATAAAGAGATTCTTCTCCTTTTCAATCTTTCGTATATCTGAAATATGCTCTGCATGATTAGCAAGAGTATTCCATGAAAAATTTAGTCTAATTGCACCCAATTTCCTGTCGATCATTTTACTTATTATTTCAGGAGAAAAAGAGCTTGGTCCAAGTGTTGCGATAATTTGCGCTTGTGATTTCAACATAAATTTATTAGGCATTAACATTTGATTCTGTCTTTTTAATTTCTTTAGAGATCATATGACCTTCATTATCTAAATCATAGATCACTACTGCCCCGAATAGCATTTCAATCTTTCTCACCTGATCATCCGGAACTTTTTCAATATACTTCATCATTGCACGAATGGCATTTCCATGTGACACCATGAGAACATTTTCCCCTTTCTGCAAATGTGGCAAGACAGTACCGCAGAAGAAAGGGGCAGTTCTCTCATACACCATTTCAAGTGTCTCACCATTTGGTACCGGGCAATTCCACTCCCTTCTAATCGCATTCCAACCATCTTCACCTAAAATCTTTTCCATTTCCCATTTATTCTTTCCGGTATAATCCCCGTAATCACGTTCATTTATCGCTGCAGAATGTTCTATTGGCACATGGAACTGACCTATGGCCTCAAGCATAGAAGAAAGCGTCTCAATCGATCGCACCTGCATTGAAGCAAAAGCGTGATCAATTTTATACTCTTTGATTAAAAGACCCATTTCCTCAGATTTTTTAAAACCGTATTCAGTCAGATGCCTATCTCGCATTCCAGTCCAAAGACCCTTGTGATTCCAGTCTGACTCATGATGTCTCACCACTATAAATTTCCCCATATTTCCCGTGTTCCCCATATTTGATTCATTCATTTGTATTTAAATAATAGCACAGTCCAACTGGCCACTTTCCAACAAAACCCACAGAAAAACACCCACATATAATGGGTGTTTTTCTCATGCGCGGCCGATGGGACTCGAACCCACGACCCCTCCCGTGACAGGGGAGTATTCTAACCAGCTGAACTACGGCCGCATGTAGTGGATATTATACATAAAAAACGAGAATTTCAAAGCACCTACCAACCACCCCCTCTTTTTCAAACCTATTAAAAACCATACTCAACCAGACCTTATTTGTGTCGACGACTGGGATCGAACCAGTGACCTGAGGCTTATGAGTCCTCCGCTCTAACCAACTGAGCTACGTCGACGTGCGTATTTTATAGCACAAATTATGGCTAAAATCAAACGAAAAGGTGTGGCGAAAAGTTTTACCATACTCGCCCCAAACAAAAAACCACAAGCATTGCCTGTGATTTTTTGTTTGCCAGTAAATGACAATATATTGTTGCGGAGCCAAGAATTGCACTTGGTCATCAAGGTTATGAGCCTTGCATGCAACTGTTACACCTCCCCGCAATTGCATTTTGTTTAAGAGTTATATTTTGACACATAACCCCTAAATCAAATATTCATCAAGATTAGTTAAAATCAAACGAATACTCTATATTCTCTACTTTTTGAGCATTTTGTCAACCTATTCTGGGCACTTAATAACTAGGCAGAAAACCTGCATAACTTTATTTAAATTTATTTCTTATTGCCTCCGCAGGGCTATAGTATTTTGCCCTGCCTTCTAACTTTATATAAATAAAATACACTTGCTTTCCGCAGGTGGATTTTGCCGAGGACCTAGCAAGTGTATTTTATTTATATAAAGTAGAACTCCTCAAACACCCTCCTAAACAAATCAATAGCCTTCCTTGCTTCATTGTATGTCAAATCATAAGACGAACCTTCGTGAGCAATGATATTTCGAATCTTGTGAGCGGTCCATGCTTCACTGATAGTCGAGAAAAATGATGCATCAGCTGACTTTAATCTTTCACCCAAAGTCTCACCAGGTAACCCCATCTGAATGAGCATATTGTCGAGTAGAATATCCGCCTCAAGGATAGCGAGTCTCCAATCAGATGGATTCATAGAATTGATCTTTGCTTCAATATCAAGCCATTTTTCATTGCCCGCTTCAGCCTCAGGACCATGCACGCCTGCAAGATTACCACCAAGCATCATGTCTTGTCCTGCACCAGGTAAATTATTAGGGAAAGCGAGCTCCGCCGCCCCACCCTTTGGAGAAGTACCACCAGGTCCAGCTCCCTGCCCCATATTGAGTAATGACTCTGACTCTGTCCACTTTTCGAGAATTGAATCCGTTCGAGCTTTCACATACATCATTGCAACCACAAAAATGAGTGTCAAAAACACCGAGACAAAAGTCACAGTAGTAAATAATTTTGACACCACAGAAATGACACCCTCCTTGACTGAAGATGCATCAAAAAATGAAGTCGTGTCCACATTAAATGCAGAAAGTATTGCAGGAGCAACGATAAGCAAAATCAAAACAACCAAACCAACAAAACCTAAAATCTTTGCTTCGATTGAAGGTGGTGTTGGTGCAGCAGGTGCTTTTGGTTTGTCAGCCATATTGCTTTAGATTATATCACTTTCTACAAGCTTACTCACCTCAAACAAATCTTTTTCTTTTCCATGTGCTGCCATAAACTGCACAGCGAGTGGAAGTCCTGCATATTCAGATCCAGCATCTTCAACTTTTCCAGTTGGCACTGATATAGCAGGAATTCCCGCAAGGTTTGCAGGCACGGTAAATACATCTTCGAGATACATTTTAATTGGATCATTAGAATTTTCTCCGATTTTAAATGCTGGACTTGGAGCTGTTGGTGTTGCAATGACCGTCACTTTTTCAAAAGCTTTTTTGAAATCATTTTTTATCATTTCTCTGACCATATTTGCCTTGTTGTAATATGCATCATAGTATCCAGCAGAAAGAACATACGCACCGAGCATAATTCTTCTTTTGACCTCTTTACCCAATAAACCTCCCCTTGTCTTCATATAGTCTGCAAGGAGTGTGTCCCCTTCGATTTGTGAACCAAATCTAATACCATCGAATCGCCCCATATTAGAAGAAACTTCAGCTGGCATAACGATATAGTACGTTGGCAATGAATATGAAATTCTTGGCAATTCAATTTCTACAACCTTAATATTTTTTGCTTTTAGGTTTTCTATTACCTTATTGAAATTATCGAGAACTGTTTTGTCTATTCCACCCTTATTCATGAGATCTGGAATAATACCGACAACAACCTCACTTTGCCCCGCTGAGGCACTAGCATCAACAAGAGTATTGTCATGTGATGTTGCATCGAATACATCCTTTCCTTTCAAAATATTAAATACAATCTCTCCATCCTCTACTGTCTTTGTAACTGGACCCACAACATCAAGCGATGAACCCATAGCCATGAGACCATGCCTTGAAACACTTCCATATGTAGGCTTGAGACCCACTACTCCACAATATGCCGCCGGCTGTCTAATTGAACCACCTGTATCTGAGCCAAGTGATGCAATAGCAGAATCCATAGCCACACTTGCGATAGAACCACCTGATGAACCACCGGCAACACGTGTATTGTCCAAAGGGTTTTTTGTTGGGCCATATGCAGAATTTTCTGTTGAACCACCCATGGCAAATTCATCCATGTTGACGCGGCCAATGAAGATGGCTCCCGCATCTTTTAATTTCTTAATAACAGTTGAGTCATATGGAGCGACATAATTTTCTAGAAGCTTTGAACTTGCTCCAGCAATCTTTCCCTTAATTAAAATATTATCTTTGATTGAAAAAGGAAGGCCAAGTAGTGGCTTCACCAAAATCCATGCACTACTATCCCCTCCATGTGATGTCGTGATTTCCGCTCGGAGCGCATCAGCTTTTTTCGCTTCATCTAATACATCGGCAAATACCTCACGGTATGCATTAATTTCTTTGTCTTTTGCAGAAATAATATCGAGATAATATTGCACTATTTCTTCTGAATTTATTTCACCTTTTGAAATAAATTCTTGTGCTTTTTTGATTGTGAGATTTTTTAGTTGTTCTTTCATATCAGCTTTGTATTTGAGTAGTAAGTAATGTGTACAAAAATTCTAATTCTAAAGGTGCTTGGTTGTCCCCTATTATTCTGAGCCACCAATAATCTTTTTTACTTCAATGTATCCATCAGTGTGCTTTGGCGCTGAATCGACAAGCACTGCTGGCACAGGGTTTAATGCATTAACTTCCACACCACCCTCAGCAATTCTGATTGATGTAAGATCGTCGCGCATTACGTTCTTGTGTGCATAGTGCTCTTTTGAAGTTCTATCTGTTTGCATATCATGCTGCGTATCATTTCCGGCATTTGCTGAAACCTCTTGTATCTGTCCAACATATGCAAGGATGCCACTAATTTCATTAGCAAAAGAAACTTTTTCCTCATCAGTAAAAGCGAGCCTTGATAATAAAGCCAATTTCTCGACATCTGCGACAGTGAAATCAACTTTTGTATTAGAATTATGTTCGGAATTACTCATATAGAGCCATAATATCACAAAAGGACCATAAATCTATATCCACCTCATCTGTGCCACGTGCCAATTCTAGCCAAATAATATCCATGTTTTTGACCAATAAATACCTAGTGCTGCATAAGTGTACCCTTAGCTTTGCATAAGTGT
>CAZVIP010000005.1:42886-86882 GCA_964627085.1 uncultured Candidatus Saccharibacteria bacterium
CCCTTAGCTTTGCATAAGTGTTCCCTTACATATCCCTCTCGATTTTCTTGAGCTCCTGGAGGAATTCCTTTTCCGTCAAGATCTTGACACCGAGCTCTTCGGCTTTGTCCAGCTTTGAGCCCGCCTCTTCCCCGGCAAGAACATAATCAGTCTTTTTCGAAACCGATCCCGAAACATCACCACCGAATGATTTTATTTTTTCCTTCGCTTCATCACGACTCATAGTCTCGAGCGTTCCAGTTAATACGAATGTTTTATTTTGGAAAAAAGAGAAATCCACACTAGCACCATCGGCGCCACCAGCACCAGGTCCACCATTGACCCCACTCATACCACCCCCACCACTTACATCACCAGACGCTTGCTGATTTGTACCGAAACCTCGAAGTGCAAACGACTCAACGAAATCCAATACCTCAACATATTTGAGGAGTTCATGTAGTTGATCTATTCGGTCTTCATTTGAAAACCAACTGACTAAAGACTCCGCGACCACATGACCAACACCATTTATTTCTTCAAATTGTGCCGGGTCGCGAATCTCTCTAATTACCTTGAGTGTCTTAAAATGCTTAGCGATGTCCTCTGCCGTCTCTTCACCCACATGATCAATAGACAGCGCAAACAAAAAGCGCTGGAGCGATATCTTTCTTCTTGCATCAATTGACGCAATTAAATTATCCGCTGACTTTTCCGCAAATCGTGGCAATGCGAGTAAATCACCTTTTGTAATTGTGAATATATCTGCTGGAATATTGATGACATTATATTCAATAAGTAAATCGATTTGCTTTGGCCCAAGTCCTTCAATATCAAAACATTTCTTTGAGGCAAAGTGATGGAGTCTTCTGCGGTGCATTGTCCCCGAATCTTTAATGACACATCTCCATGCGGCCTGGCCAGGTATTCTCTCAATTGCTCCATCACCTCCACATTCAGCAACATGTGTTGGAAATACATATTTCTTTTCTTTGCCAGTGCGGAGCTCGGCAAGTACTTTTACGATATCAGGGATGACGTCGCCTGCTTTCTGCAAAATAACTGTGTCGCCAATACGAATATCAAGGCGCCTTATTTCGTCTTCATTGTGTAGTGTTGCTCTTGATACCGTGCTTCCTGCAACAAGCACAGGCTTTAAATGGGCCACAGGTGTCACCACACCCGTGCGTCCCACTTGCAATTGAATATCCTCAACAATAGTTGTCACCTGCTCTGCAGCAAACTTGAATGCAATACCGAATCGTGGCGCCTTGCCTGTATATCCGATCGCTCTTTGGACAATACATTCATTTACTTTTACTACGACACCATCAATCCAGTAATCTTCTTTTTTTGATTTGTTTTGCCATGATTTCCAAAATGAAATAACTTCCTGTACATCTTTGCAAACTTTGGCATGACTGTTTACTTTGAATCCAAGCTTATGCAAAAGGTCGAGCTCGACCATTTGAGTCTCAGGCATTTTTCCATTTGATAATTTACTTTTACTCAGCTGATCGTCTTTTGCTGCTGCAATGTCATAGATAAAGACATCAAGCTTTCGCGAAGCGGCAATGGCAGGGTCTAGTTGTCTGACTGACCCAGCAGCAACATTACGAGGGTTGGCATAGAGAGGCTCGCCTTTTTTTTCCTGCTCTTTATTTAATTTTTCAAAATGTTTTTTACTCATCCACACTTCACCCTCGACAATAATATCGAGTGGTTCGCGAATGGTGAGTGGCACTGATTGGATGGTGCGAATATTATGTGTGACATTTTCACCAATCTTTCCATCACCTCTTGTTGCAGCTGTGCGCAGTGATCCTTTTTCATATTCAAGGACAACTTTGAGTCCGTCAATTTTGAGCTCTGTTGTATAAGTGACTCCGCGAGAGTGTATTTGTTTTAGTTCTTCAATTTCTTTTTTGGACCAAAGAGCTCCAGATGCATCCTGACCACTCGCAATGCTGTCTCCCAAAAATCGCATGACACGTCCGTCAAAATCTAATATATCTTTTTCTGTGAAGGCATCATTAAAAGACCACTGAGCAACCTTGTGGGTTACCTTTTCAAAAGCCGCGAGTGGCTCACCTGCCACTCTCTGTGATGGCGAGTCTGGAGTGATGAGCTCTGGATACTCTTTTTCAATTTGAGTTAATTCATTTTTGAGCGAGTCGAGAGCCTCCGGTGAGATTTCCTCAATATCGAGGACGTGGTAGTTATATCGATGCTTCTCTATAGCAGCACGAAGTACGGCAAGCCGCTGTTTGATGGCTTCAATTGATGACATATTCCCTATCATATCAAATTACCCCTTAGAGTGCAGTATCAGGTACGGTATCAGTACTATGCAGAGGTCCGCACTATATATAGAGCAATAATCCTGTGCATCACTAGAAATGCTGGCTTAGTATGTCAGCAAAAGACCTCTTTCTACAATTCGAGAACGGTTCAAGTTACAACGCGCACTCTCTGTTGCACCTCCGTATCCATACGAACCAGCTGAACCAGGATCGATAATAAGGTCAGTATTATACCCTCTTGAATCGATTGTTGTTTCTTCTGCCCCTGTCGCAGAATCATATTTTTTTGCAATTGTGACATATGCACAGGCCAAATATTTTGAATCGAGTGAATCGCGATAATCTATATAAAATGTAGTGGTTGCATACTGCGACATTGCTTCTCCGCAAGCTGCGGTATTACAAACTTTTTGCATACCATAGACCACACCTCCGCCATCAACTGTACTACCTGCTCCACACACAAGATTAAGTGATTCAAGCGCCGCGTCAGATACGGGACTAAACGGACTGTCACCAACACTAAATCCATCACCATTTTTTCTATCCCAAAACAATGCACATTCGGATGCGGCATCCGCAGCATAGAATCCAACCTGCGATCCTCCACCAGTCGAAGAAAGTAGAAGTTGTTTGATGATAATATTTCCAATAGAAAAACCAATCGCAAGCATAAGTGCGGCAACTATCAAAGACACAAACAGTGTGAAGGCTTTGTCTCGCTTGCCCGCATGAGCAAAACCCTTCTTTGGGAGAAGTTCTGAGAATTTTGTCTTGATATACATTGAGATTTTTTTCATATAGGTTGTGAATGGATTATGTAATCAAAATTAATTTACATCATAATTCTGGATTTTCCAGTTAGTAAGATTCTCTCGAAGCTTAAACTGATAGACACCTCCAACTTGATTCCATGACATGGTGACCTCAACTGTTACCTCTTGACTCACCGCAGTGTCACCAGGTGCTTTATAAAAAACAATCTCTCTCGTATAAATCGAAGATTCGAGTGAGCCAGCACTATCACCATAAATACCCGTCGATTTATTAATATTTAGTTTCGGGCACACATTCGCAGGACATGCCTGGAGCTCATACCCTGCTGCACCTCTAGTTAGATTATATTTAACAATACCTGTACCATCGAGATTTGTAATGACAGGCATACCAGAGACACCGGTTACAATTCCATTTAGCCAATTACTTGGATTAGTCTCTGTCAAAGAGTTTCTATCTCTAATATTTCTAATATTTTCAATTGCTTCTTGCGCCAAAAAGAAACTAGTCATCTGATCACGCGCAAAAAATGATGTTCGAAGCGCCTGTGAGACAATCACCAATGGGCCAATTACTGCTACAACCAAAATACTGATAGCCACAAGTGATTCTACGATTGTGAGCCCTGCCTGTTTATTTTTGATGAGATGGTTATGTATCATGTGCATGTATTAAATATTGAGTAGGCGTTGTGAGACAAAAGTCTGCACACTAAAATCAGACGACTGAGTCTTATTCAAATAGGCAGTACCCTTGATAACAATGAATACGCCAGGCTGATCGGTACCACTACTTGGAACCTTCACATAGTATTCAAGTTTAGTGATACTGATATCTGGTGAAGTGATAAACATTTCTTTGAAATTCGATGAACCTGCAGCGGTACAATTTGTGGCTGGATTTGTGACATTGGCTGGACAGAAATATTTCTTGATACCAAATCGGCCAGTTGTCCCATCTTGCTCAAGCCAATACTGTACGGCACGTGGCGTACCCGTAATTGTCGAGATGAAGCTGATGGAGCTTTGTGCAACAGATGCATCACATTGACTCGCCTCTCCTCCAGTAATGACCGTACGATTTGATTGTAAACATTTATATTTATATCCAGTTTTAATATCACGGACCATACTCTCAATTGCTGAGTTGAGGTTGTTGGCAACAGAGTTGATGGCTTGTGTCTTTTTATTTCCATCTACAATTGCAAGAAGTGCTCCAAGTACAATGACCATAACTATGAGGAAAAGAGATACAGAGACCATCATCTCAACAAGCGTAAAGGCCTTTTGAGTTCGGAGTGCTATGGTTTTTTTTGTAAATTTTTTATTCATGGTTTTAGTCACGTGGTGCTAGTGTAGTGGTTAGTGGAAATTTGATTTGCTTTTAATTGCTATTTACACAGGCTGGAGAGACGCTAGTTGCACTCTCGACATGTATCTGACCAGTTGTCTCGACTGCAACAACCCTACAGTTATTATTCCCTGGTGTATTAATAACAATATACAGCGGACCACTTTTAACACCTGCAGTACCACCACCTAGTGGATAGTCAGCCCTAAATGATGCCTCAGGGTTTGGTCTCTTGAATACCACTGTCGCCTCTTTGAATGATGTCCCTCCACCTGCAATACAAGGTGTATTTGATGGATGCTCAGCACAAACTGCAACTATTTTATTACCACTTTGATTTTGGAATTTATAGATAGCAAATGTTTCATTATTACTATAAATTTTGTCGTCATCTAAATCATTGAACACAACGAGCTGTTCGGGATTATCCAAATCAACATTGATGCCGAATCCTCCCTGGAAATCCTGTGCAAGTGAGGCACCTGACTTGGCACGCACACCAATTCCATATGCCTGTGTCTCGCGAACAGCAAGTGCAATTTCATATCCAAGATTTGAGATAAGGATATTATTACTGAGTGCCTTCTGGTTCCAAAGTGCCACGCTCATAATCAAGGCGAAAATAGCAACCACTACAATAAGCTCAACAACGGTAAATGCAGCAGTTCGAGCGGACCTCTGTCCACTGAGTCTCTTTGATCCATTAATTTTACTTTTTGAAAAAATCATAACTTGAGCTTGAGATTGAAATTGTAGTTGAAATTAATTGGGCATTTTTTTGAGCATAGTTTAAGTCAGCCCAAGACCAACAAGACACTAAACCATTTACCAATCAATTACAGACTGAATGCAAATAAATTATACCCTAAAACATAGACAATGAGGAGTCCAGCAATCAAAAAAGGTGCAAAAGGTACCTCACTCTTAAATGTCAGCCTTGGTACATGTAGTGTACGCAAGAAATATCTAATCTTATCAATGCCCATTATTTTTTGGATAATGAGTAATCCTACAGATATAATTGCTCCGAGCCAAAAGCCAAAGAATACTGCAGTGGCACCGAGTGCAAGACCAAGCATCCACCCCATACCAAGTGCGAGCTTGGCATCACCGAGACCCATCAGTCTCCCGCCAGACAATAACCAGATGAAATAAAATGGTGCAGCAAGTATTATCCCTGCCCAAAAGATATTCCAACTAAGCGCACCAATAACTAATTGCCCAAGCAATGCGAGAAGTCCAAAAAGAAAAACAGAAGGATCAGGAATAATTTTATGTCTCATATCGTACCCTGTCATAAACACAAGTACTGACATAATAACCAAATCAATGGTGAGCTTTAATCCAAAAATGATGGCTGGAAAATTATGTAATGAACCTTGTCCCAGAAGATTTGGATCTATAAATACACCGAGACCTTGGTTAACTAAAACCTCGAGACTAAGGCCCGTTGCACCAAACAAGTGCAAATTGTGATGCAGTGCAAGCACAAAAAGAAAAGCCGTCAGCAATTCAATTGAGATATATTGTTTTGATATTTTTGATTTACAAGTCCTGCATCTTCCTCTAAAAAACAGAAAACTAAGTACTGGCACCAGATCAATACCACGCAAAGTGGTTCGACACGAGAAACACATCGATCTACCCCCTAATCCCTTGCCTGTGTTATAACGTAAAATAACCACATTCAAAAAACTACCAATAATCACCCCAAGTACTGCAAAAACTGCATACAAAAATATATTCATTGCATACAGTATATCAATTTGTGTGGTTGGGACAAAATTGAGCAAAGGTAAAAACAAAACACCCTCAGCTATCTCTCAAAGGGTGTTTTGTTTTATTTTTTTAGAATGAGACGAAAGGGTCACTGACAGATAGCACTAGTCGCAGCAATCACACCTGACTTTGAGACACCTGCACTATCAACACACCATGAAGAATTATCAGTTAAAGTCACCGCATATGCCCATGAATCTGTGTCCTGTGCACAGCTTGTTGTCGCCGATGCACCAACGTCATTATTTGCACTCACAGCTGCACCTTTGAGAGTACCAACAATCGCGGAACCGAATAGGTTTGTCGTTGTGGTCGTGTCGCATTTACCTGTATAGGCAACAGTTACGCCAGTTCCATATGAACGTGCATTATTTGAGTAGTAGAGCTCACCTTGAGCGCGCATGCCTGCGAGGGTTGATTTGAGTGATGCATCTGAGCCTTTTTTTCGTGATGATCCGAGTGCTGCAACACTAATCAATGCAAAAATTCCTATAAGTGTAATCACCACCAAAAGCTCAAGCAGAGTAAAACCTTTATTTTTATTTGTATGAAAATTCATATTATGTTTTGATCTGTTACAACATAAGAATAACAAAAAAGACTGCACAAGTGCAGTCTTTTTTGTTATTAAGTGGAAAACTTAATTATATCCTACTGGCAAAGAGCACCTGTCGCAGCGATGATTCCTGATTTAGAAACACCCGCACTGTCAACACACCAAGATGTGTTGTCTGACAAAGTCGCAGCCGCTGCCCATGCAGCACTTGATCCTGATGCAACTGCACAACTAGAAGTCGCATTACCCAAGACTGAGTTTAATCCAGTCATGATAGTCTTTAATGTACCAGCAGTTGTTGTACCGAAAGCATCGTTTGCTACTGTAAGATCACACTTACCTGTATATGCAACTGTCTTCGCAACACCATATGAGTTACCAGCATTTGAATAAAGTAGCTCAGCCTGCGCTCGCAAACTTGTCAAGTTTGACTTAATCGCAGCATCATTTCCCTTTGTTCGGGCAGATGTAAGAGAAGCCAATACTACTGATGAAAGAATACCGATGATGGCGATAACCACCAAGAGTTCAATCAATGTAAAACCTTTCTGTGAAGAATATTTCATGTTTGTAATTTTTATAATTAACGTTAATCTAAATTAAACCAAACCTCTTGATCTTTAGGATCTTGAAGTGTCTTAATTATACCAGCAATTTACATACAAAAGTTTTTATTGTGGATAAAGTGTGCACTTTTTTTTGAAAAAAATTTAAGTTGAATTAAAAAAGTTCTTGTTTGAAAATATTTTTGAAGTTAAAAACTTTTTTGATATAAGTAAAAATAAAATACATAACTAATTACTTGATTATGTATTTTATTTTTAAATCTTTGTTTACTACTCTTGCCACTGCAACAATCTTGAACTAGAAACTCGCAGAGATACTGTAGATTGGAATAAGTACAGATGCGAGAAGGATTCCAACACCGAGACCAAGCGCTACAATCATTGCAGGTTCGATGAGGTCAACAAGTGTATCAATTGCCTGCACCACTTCACGCTGATAGAAACGAGAGAGTGTTTTCAAAATATTTCCAAGCTCTCCTGACTCCTCTCCAATCTTCATCATTTGAATCATAATTCCTGGAACTTCAGGGTATTTACCCATTGCTGTAGAGAGTGCAGTACCCGCTTTTACTTCCTCAAGACTTTTAATAATTATCGTTTCGTAGATTTTATTATCAACAACATTAGATGTTAATTCGAGGGCTTTTGTGACAGGAACTCCACTACCAAGAAGTGTGTTGATATTATCCGCGATACGTGAGAGATATAATTTTCGATATAGATTTCCGATATATGGTGTTGAAATCTTTAGACTTGAAAAAGCGTACTGACCAGGCTCTGTAGTTGAATATCTCCAAATTACGAATACACCTGCAATAGCAACAATAATCATTGGTATCCACCAATTCACTAAGAAATTACTAAGCGCAATAACTACTTTTGTATATACAGGAATTGGCTGACCTGAATCAACAAGGATTTTACTAATCTTTGGGATTACAACTGTAAGCATGAGCGCCATTACAGAGATGAATGTGAAGATAACGAATGCAGGATAGATAAGTGCGTTTTTCACCTTGCTTGTCACTTCATATGTTCTATCCAAATAATCTGCGAGAAACTGGAATGTCTCATCGAGCTTACCGGACTCCTCACCTGCTCGAATCATATTGATATAAAAGTTTGAAAAAGCCTTTGGGTGTTTACTGAGAGCAAGTGAAATTGAACTACCGCCTTGAATGTCATCTGACACTTCAACAAGCATTGTTCGGAGAGCTTTGTTTTCTGTTTCTGTAGAGAGGAGTCTAAAAATTCGAAGTGCCGAAACCTGTGAGGTAAAGAGCGTCGCCATCTGTCTCGACAAAATAACAATATCTTTTTGCTTGATACCATTGAAAATTCCTAGATCCTTATTCAAAAGCCCTACGTCATCTGCGGGATGAATAGACGCAACAACAAGACCGCGTCTCTGGAGTGAATTGACTGCAATGTCTAAACTTTGGGCATCAATTGATCCGTCCTCTTCTACACCTGATTGATTGATGACTTTATATTTGAATAACATGGTTTTGAATCTTTAAATTATAATATGGCGAATACTACCTCGAATATTAAATAAGTCTTTCGAGTACTTTTGGATTAAGTGATCGTTGGTACGCATTTTCAATACTGATTTCCCCTCTTCGAACAAGGTCAGCAAGACATCTGTTCATATCAATCATACCATCAGCAATACCAGTTTCAATCACTGTATTGATTTCATGTGTTCGTTTTTCACGGATAAGGTTTGCAACCGCAGCATTTGCTACGAGGAGCTCATAGGCAGGAACCTGTCCACCCGAAATTCGAGGAATAAGTCTTTGTGAAAACACACCAGAGAGCGCAGATGAAAGCTGTACACGAATCTGATCTTGTTGATTTGCAGGGAAACTATCGATGATTCGATCAATAGTTTGTGCCGCAGAGTTTGTATGAAGTGTTGAGAAAACAAGGTGACCTGTTTCCGCAGCGGTAATGGCAGCGGCCATAGTCTCATGGTTTCGCATCTCACCTACCAAAATCACATTCACGTCTTGGCGAAGCGCCTCTGTAAGTGCAGATTCAAATGTATTTGTGTCGATACCGACTTCTCTTTGATCAATAATTGATTTTTTCTGATCATATACATATTCAATTGGATCTTCGATGGTAACAATATGCTCTGAGCGCTCCTGATTGATGAGCTCAATAAGTGATGCAAGTGTCGTAGTCTTACCTTGCCCTACTGGCCCTACCACCAAAAAGAAACCTTGCTTTTTTCTCGCAAAAGCTTCGAGAGTTGCAGGGAGCCCTAGCTCAGATACAGCTTTGATTTGTTTTGGAATAAGTCTAAGTGCCACACCAAAGTATCCTTGCTGGACAAAAGCGTTCCCTCGGAATCGCGCAATATCTCTAAACTGATATGAAAAATCCGATTCGCGTGAATCCACAAATTTTTGCAAAAGTTTTTCTCCAACCATAGCTCGAATCATACCTTCGATATCCTGATGCGTAAGGACCGCATGCTTCACGAGTGGCAAAAGCATACCAGATGTTCGAATCGTTGGATGCCTCCCCTCTGACAAATGTAAATCGGATGCACCCTCACGTACGACTGTCTCCATGAGCAATTCAATTTCTTGTTTGTAGTCAATTATTTTTGGGTCCATATGATTTGATTTGAAAGATTTTTGTAAATTGTATATTGATAATTATCCAGGTATTCTTCCTGCCTCACAGATATTTAGCACCTACGCTCAATCTATTGATACTGATTTTACACCTGCATTCCGTGATGCTTGTTTGCGAGCATGCGGAGCACCTCTGTCACTACCTCAGAAGGAATAGTTGTAGCTTTTACGATATATCCATCAATGCCAAGGCGCTTAGCTTTTTCAATATCACTTGATTGTCCTTGATTACTCAAAATGAGAACCGTTGCATCTTTTGCCAAATTTTCTTTGCGCATATTTTCGAGCATCTCAAGTCCGTCCATAACCGGCATTACGATATCGAGAACAATTGCGTCTGGTACAAAACCACCCTGGAGCTTCGTGAGTGCATCTTTACCATCACCTGCTGTAGTGACATTAAAACCTTCTTTTTGAAATTTTATTGAATACATGTTCAATAAAAACTTGTCATCGTCTACTATTAAAATTTTATAAGGTGTCCCTTCGTTCATATGTTTGTTGTTGCCTTAAGTTTATCACAAAGTAAGCGAAACAAAGCAAAGTAACTGTTAATTACCTTATACTTTATTTACTTCCTCGAATGGAATTTCTTTTCGAAGCGCCTTGATGATGGCATCTTCCTTCATATTTATCATACCTCGTGAGCGTAGGAGTTTTCCAATAGAGACATCTGTTGGATCTTTGAGAATTGTCTTTTCGAGCTCTTTGTCCATTTCAAAAGCTTCAAGCAAAGCAACTCGACCCCTGATACCCTTTGGACATTCAGGTGTCGGATTAATTCTGCACACTTCTTTGAGCTCTGGAATTTCAGATCTAAATTCTGCAGGCAAATCTGCGAACTGCTTTTCAATCATAACCTTAATACTGTCATCGACAGGTACAGTTTTGACAGCAGGTTCATATGTCTTACCTGCAAGTCTTTGACCCATGGCCAAAATAAGAGTTGGTGCAATCAAATAAGGATCGACACCCATATCCACAAGTCGAGGGATAATACCAATTGAACTATTGGTGTGAATGGTCGAAAGCACCAAGTGACCAGTAAGCGCCGCTTGGATTGCAAGCTGTGCAGTTTCTTTATCTCGGATTTCCCCCACCATAATAATGTCCGGATCTTGTCGAAGAGTTGTTCGAAGACCTGAGGCAAATGTGTATCCAATTTCTGGATGTACCTGTGACTGACTGACACCATCCATCACGTATTCAATAGGATCTTCAAGTGAAAGCACGTTGTGCTCCACACGATCGACCTCCTGCATCATGGCATAGAGCGTTGTTGTCTTTCCGGAACCTGTTGGACCAGAAATAAGAATGAGTCCGTATGGTCGTGTCAAAGCGTTTTTTATCATCGCCAAGTTGCGTGGACTAAAACCTAAATCATCAAGTTTTTGTACACTCTTGTCTGGATCGAGGATTCGCATCACCACTTTTTCGCCGAAGTTTGTCGGAAATGTCGAGACACGAAAATCGATTTTTCGACTTTCGATTCTTGCAGAGAAGCGGCCGTCTTGTGGTTTTCGCTTTTCATCAAGTTTCATATTTGAAAGAATCTTGATACGTGCAACAACTGCATCATGTACTTTTGCAGGGAGTACGATACTTGTATTGAGTGTTCCATCCACACGAAAACGAATCTGCACTCTATCGCGCATTGGCTCTACGTGAATGTCAGATACATTTCCTTCGATGGCATATCGAAGCATTGTTGCTACAATTTTAGTAACAGGGGCATCCTCGATAATATTTGGACCAGCATTATTTGAATTATTTGCATTACTATTTTCAGGAGTGATTTCAACATCTGCTTTTGCAAATTCACCTTCGAGATCTGTGAGAGCTTGGTTTACTTCCCCACCAAGACCTTTGTAATAATTTAAAGACTTATTGAAATCGTCATCTGAAATAATAAAAATCTTAAAAGGAAGATTTATTTTTGATGAAATAAAGTTGAGTGCATCTCTTGCTTCGATATTATCAGGGTCAACTACACCAACTTCAAGGACACCATCCGTGACTGAGAGCGGAATGATTTTGTAATGGACAGCAGATTCTTCAGGGATATATTTGAGTATCTCAAACGGAATTTCTTTGTCTCCAAGTGATTTTTTTGGGACCTGCAAATATTCACTTTTTGCTTTGGCAATCTGATCTGCTGTTATGCCCTTTTCGCGAAGTACATCCTCGATAGAACGACCAGCAGACGATGCCTCTTGTACAATAAAAGTGGCATCGTCTTTTGAAATCACTGATTGTCTTGCAAGTATATCTAGGAAACTCATATGATTATTGTGACTATCAAATTATCTTTTTTTGACTGGTGTAACTGGTTTTTTGACTGGCGTAGTTGGTGCCAGAGTTGTTGATGTTGAAACAGTGGGTGTCTGTACAAAGCCCTGTGTCTCACCTTGATTTACATCAGCAGGTGCAATGCTGGCATTTTGAATACCATCAATACCAATTCGAAGAAATGGATTTGGTCTTCCAACCTCTCTCTCACCTAGTGGTCTACTCTGGTCGACAAGCTGTCGATATACAGGATCTTCAAAAAACTTTGTATCGAACACAATATTCTGAATAGCGAGGAGTTGGAGAACAAGTGCCGAGCTCGGGTCTTTGGCATTTACCACACCTCCTGCAGGATTTGAATTAACAACATTTAATTGTAGACCTTCATTTGAATCTGATGCAGGCTTTTTGAGAATAGCGTATCCAACAAAAACCGCTACGATGAGGACAACTGCTATGATGACACCTTTATATCTTGATAAGAATCCCATAATTTTTATTTTAGCCAGTAAGTTTGAACTGTCATGTTAAATGTTGTTCGACCGCTTTTTTCATCTGGTGCACCAAATGACACTTGCATGACATCAACTAATCGAAGCGAGTGCTCGAGCTCTTTGAGAAATTCCATAAATTTTTCATATGAAGTATTGACTGAAAATGTCATAGTGATTGAACCGTATTTTTTGTTATCCGGACCAATATCACTTCCGCCTGTTGGGGCACCGATACTTGGATTAAGGAGTTCCATACCTTTGTCACGAGCGATATTATTCATCTCGATAATGAGGCCAATATTTTCAACACTATCCGGAAGCATCTTCTTGATGCGTGTCATATCAGCTTCACTGATATTATTTCTATCAATTGCGAGCTTATCTCTAATCGCTCGAAGCTGTGAAGCCTTGTCGAGTGCCCCTGAAATACTACTGAGCTGTACATTCAAGTCTTTTGTCTCTTTATACAAATCATTTGTGTAGAACAAAAAAGTCCCGATTGCGCCTGCTATGAAAATGATTGGAATGATTATTCTAAACATAAAATTAATTTGTTGGGATAGCTGTCGTTGCTCCATCACCTGACGATGCAGCCTTCTGGGCATTTATATGTGACTGATAATAGTCAACAACAAATGGATCTATACCCGAGCTAAATGTAAATACGACCAAGTCTTTTTGTTTTGTGAAGTTACTGAATATAG
This sequence comes from uncultured Candidatus Saccharibacteria bacterium, assembly GCA_964627085.1. GTDB lineage: Bacteria > Patescibacteriota > Minisyncoccia > Phycocordibacterales > CAIZLB01 > DALYDD01. Next base: position 56,332 of record CAZVIP010000005.1, read on the forward strand.
GACTTCTGAATGAATTTTGAAGAGCGGGCTTTGTAAATTGCTGAGCCTGGAGGGCCATACTCTCATAATCCTGTGCCTCACCTGACATATTAATCATAATTTTTCCACCACCAGCATTTGTATAATTGAAATTTGAGAATCTCACAGTCTTGAGAGTATTGCTCGCGAGTCTTGGAAATATCTCTGATGAACCAACATGCTGACGCAGGAGCATACTCGCTGTATCAATTCTATTGTCGAGTCTAGTGAATTCATTAATAGAAGCACTATCAAATGCAGCATTGTGCTTCTCGAGTGCCACCTTACCCTCTTCGATACTTGCTGTAACAGTTTTGTTCCAGATAAAAACACCAACTGCAGCCGCGACGCTTGCAACTAGCATCAAAAAACTGATGAGAAAAATAACACTCGCACCGCCACTTCGGTGAGTCTCTTCCCCGACGGGTTGCTTTGGGATAAATGAAGTTTGAAATTTAGTTTCTACCATGTGCTTTATTAAATTATATCACTATGTTTGAAAAAGACAGAGTGCAAACAATATAAATCTGTTGATATGTTTTGTTTAAGAATATCTGGGTTAAAGAGCTTCGCTCCACACCCTTCCACTTTTCACTCTATCGAAGCTCCTGCAATTTACGGAGCGCAATACCAATAGCCACTGCAAACTCAAGACCTGTCACACGAATGACATCGTCCATAAATGCAGGAGTCTCCACTTTTGCAAATGGATTACCGAGCTCAACAGGTGTTTGGAAGTTTGCCTTCGCAAGTTCGAATACCCCACGCATCGCAGAACCGCCACCCACAAGAACAACCTTACCAAGCGGTTTGTTGAATTTGCGCTGATAACTAAGGATAACTGTATTCGCCTCTGAGAAGATGAAATCCATGGTAAGTGAAATAATTTCGTATACATTTTTTTCATCCGGGACAACACCTGTACCGAGATTTCTCTTGATATGCTCCGCTCTATCAAATGTCACATTGAGGCCACGCATAATACTGAGCGTCACATCCTGTGAGCCCTTATTGATAATATGAGAATATCGCACAACCCCTTTCTCTAATATATATATTTTTGTTGAAGAGGCCCCCATATCGAAAACCATAATCGGTGCAGTCTCACCTGCAAGGAGCGATCTTGTGCAACTAAACATTTCAATCTCAAAGAAGCCAGTGTTTATACCTGACTGCTGAACGATCGAACTATATGTATTCAATACTTCATTGTGAATTGAGACGACGAGGATTTGAGTCTTGGGTGCGGGTGATGAATGATTACCGTATTCATCTGTAGTCTCAACAAAATCAAGTTCTCCGCTCGCCTCACGCGGAATGACCCACCAATCAAGTGTAATTTCACTAATCGGGACAGGAATGTATTTTCGTGCTTCAAGTGGAATCATTTCCTTGAGTTGTTTTTCATCTGTGACTGGAAGTTCCATCAAAGTAACCAAACTAGATTTGAATGGAATAGAAACACCAGCTGAGAGTGTGGTGACATTTGCCTCACGAATCAAATCCTTGATTGCTTCTGCGATTTTGTCTGCAGGCAAACTTGTCACCTGCCCTACTGCAATTCCAGTGTATGGACCAAGGGCAATTTCTCCATATGTTTCGAGAATTGCTCGCCCGCGTTTCTTGCGCAATTGAACAATTTTGATAGACGAAGAACCAATATCAACTCCAATGACACTGTCGTCTGTTTTTTTAAAAATATTTTGAAGAAAATTAACCATGGGCAATGTACGATACCTACGCGAATATGTATTGCACTTCGGGCCTGAAAAATAGCATTCTAAGAAAACACATCACGTCTATCTGCTTTGCATATAAGTATATATCACATGCCTTATAAAAGAAATATAAAAATTAAATTAAATATGGATAAATATTCGAATATTGAATCAAGGATCATTACAATAAATACCCCTTCGAGTGCGCAGGATACTCCACGCATAAACTTATCAGAGCGAATCTATGCTGGTGTGCGCTTTATCAAAAAATACAAAGACCCTACAACCACCAAAACCATATTGGCCTCAAAAAGACTAGACCCTCTCGCCCATACAGATATTGCCCGAGATATATACCTATATATAGAGCAATCGACAATCCGGCGAAATACCCCAGACAAAACCATACCTACCTCTATCCGTACATATATAGCCACCGACCAACAAGTGAGCGACATGAAAAGCAAAAAGATATTCATAACCCACTGTCCTTCATCCACCTTTGCCAATGGAAAAAGACCGAAAGATCAGCTAGCTGAAATATGTATGAAAATAAAGGAAATAGAAACAAGGTCCAAAAAGGCTAACCCAAAGGATTACAGTACTCTCAAGATCGACACCGCATTACACGTATTTATTATTGATAGAAAAAACAGAGGGTCACAGCATGACAAGGATAAAATAAATAGAAAACTTTCCTCAAAAGGACGTTATGATTTTTCCTCTAAGCGCATTCTGCCGATGTTTTTCACCTATACAGATATCTATATCGTTGATGATGTCCTCACAACCGGCGCCACATTAAATGAAATAAAAAGTTTTATGGAAAGAGAGCTTCACTCATATTACGCGCACCATACAAATCACAATAATCTCACTCGCAAAACAAATAGATACATCAAGACATTATCAATACCAGCAGTACACACTCTCGCCTATTGCCACTAAATTAATTTGAAAACTCGAGATTGCTCAAAACCTCCTCTGCAATTGGATTGAGATTTTCTTCATTATTTTTTGATGTACGAAATGCAAACCAATACTCTGTACGTCCAATGCGAGTCGAATACCACATTGTCACCACTGCTTTTGCAGGATCATTATTATATTCTTCATCAAGTAGATACCAGAAATATTCATTACCATTTACCTCCCCTTTACCAAAAGTTCGTAGTATCGCCTTTGTCAGTGATAGTGACTTACCCTGCTCTGTATATGTCCGACTAGAAAAATATTCAACCGCCCCATTTTTTTCATGAAAATTTTTGTAGAGTTTGTTTGCAATCGTATTACATTCTATTTTTGTCGTACGTGCCAAGACATTCACAATCGTATCCTTATATACGAATGATGCCGACTCATCTACAAGCGAACCCTTGGTATAATCCCAATCATAAATAGGTGCAGGAAGCGTGAACGCATACTTATACGCATCACTTTTGATAATACTTTTTTCGTCGTCGCGTGTAAGCTTTGCATCCCTCGATGCACTCTCATAACTTTGCCTTGTCCCACAATCAATAGCGTTTGCAACACTCGCAGTATTACCAAGCGCAGATCCACCTTGATTACTCATCCTTTTCCAGAGACCAAGGATACCACCAGTTTCATTTGCAGTACTTGTTTTTGAGTTTGCATTCGCAGTTATCGTCCGACCATTTGTATCATACGTCGGCACAATTCCATCCATTGGTGTGATGGCGAGAGGATTATTCACTTTGCCCAAAAAGATATATGCAGCTGGCACCAAAACAAAAAGTATGAGGGCAATGGTTAGGATAAGTATAAAGACATTCTTCATGCACTAATTATACTACCCCAAAATCATGGCTCTATAAAGTGGAGGTTTGGAGGGAAATATGTTACCGTATGGACTATAAATGGAGACGTGTCAGAGTGGTCTATCGTGCCTCTTTGCTAAAGAGGTGTACCCTTTAAACGGTACCGAGGGTTCGAATCCCTCCGTCTCCGCAACGGCCTGTAAGGGCAAAACTGCTTTTGCCCGAGACAGGGCGTCTGCTTGAAATAGCGACGGAGGGATGAGAAAGCCGGAGCAGATGCGAGCACAGCAGTGCGAGCTGCGAGGCGGGGTCGCGAAAATTTTCGAGCGACGGCGAGAAAATTATTTGTGACCGAATTCCTCAATCTCCGCCTGAAACCGAGGTTTTAATAGTTAATTCAGCAACAAAACAAAATGACATTGATCGGACTAATAGCATTGACGGTTCTTGCATATCAATCATATGCCTACCTCTACTTCAAAAGTGAGAAATTCAAAAACATCAAAGACAGTATTAAGAAACACACAGACAATTCAAATGAACTCAATTGTCACATTCAAGAACTGAAATGTTCTTATGTTAATGTAAAATCCCATGATTACGGAAGTAGCATTTTACAAGACAACAGCAAATACAATTTTAAAAGAAAGGAATGGAGTAAGGAATTAAAAAACAATCAAGTTTACAACTGTACGTCAACAGTCTGCAAAAACGCCAGCACTCAACCATTCAAATATCTCTGCAAGTACTTTAACATTAAGACGAACGAAGAAACTCTTTCGAATTTTGAAAACGTATTAAATGATTTTGCGGCAGTAGAGCAAGGTAAAAAACTTTTACTCAATGAAAGAGAATTAATAGTTAATAGCATTAAAAATGACGTTCCGTTATTAATTTTCAAATTAAGCAAAGAACGACTCATTAAAAAATTAGGATTTGAAACTGTGGATTTAAGTGATCTTTACTTTCCAGTGTATACATTTCAATATGTTTCTGCAGGTGGGAATAGTTCAGCAAGGTGTGACATAAAACTTGATGTGGATAATCTTGATAAATTTGTAAACTACCTTAATGACTTAGTAAAATTTAAAAATAGTGTCCAAGGACAACGAGCCTTGATGACATCAAAACTTCGGGAATTTATAAAACAACGAGACAACTATACATGTAAACAATGTAGTATATCGACACATACAGAAAGAAATTTATTATTAGAAATTGATCATGTAATACCACTAGCAAAAGGTGGAATTACAAATGAATCAAACCTCCAAACTCTTTGTTGGAGATGTAACCGCTCAAAGGGGTCAAAAATCTTAACGGTAAGTAATTAGTAACCGAGAAAAAAGTTATTTATTCATCATGGAAACACAAAGGTTTGGGAAAATCATATTTGATTAAAAAACTTTATGTGGCCACTGTTCAACTTCAAATTGCGACCCACATACCACCTTTCAATCCTTAGAACTGTGCCACAACATATCACCCCCCCTTACCTCACCCTGTACTTTGTCTGCGGACCCCTACCTGTACGTTTCACTTTATCAAGTTCCATCAAGCGAAGTAATGCTTGGCGTACCGTTGCTATGATAACACCAGTTTCTTTTGCAATCTGTATTGGACTCGCTTCGTTATTAATCACCAAATATTTCCACACTTCAAGTTGCTTTGGGGACAATGTATCTTCGAACTTTTCTTCTTGTAAGTACACAAGTGCTCTTGTTGCCTGCTCTTTAACTACAGATAAAAAATAGTTGAGCCAGGGCGCAATCGTATCATCCTCAGTCTTGAAACTTTCTTGAGATTTTCGTAGGGCATAATAATATTCATCTTTACGTTGTTCGATAATTTGTTCATGTGATACATATTGTACAAATTGGTACCCTGATTGTAGAAGAAGCATATTTGTAAGTATACGAGACATGCGACCATTACCATCTTGAAATGGGTGAATTTTGAGAAATTCTACTATAAAATTCGCGATAACCAGAAGTGGGTGGAAATGATTCTTTTCAAGCGCGTCAAATGAATAATCGACAATCTCAGTCATTTCTTTTGGAGTCTGCCATGCTGGCGTCGTCTCGAAAATGATCTGAGTTACCTCTCCTTTCTCATTGGTGATACCAACGAGATTCTCTTGTTTTTTGTATTTTCCTTTGTGAAGTCTATCTTTTTCTGAATATTTCATTAACTCATTGTGCAGTGAGGTTATGACACTCTCGCGGAGAGGTAGTGTTTTACAACACTCAAACACATTCTGCAATGTCTCTAAGTATCCTTGCACTTCCTGTGAGTCTCTGTCCGAAAATTTCGTGACAGATAAATTGCTGAGGATTTTCTCAACTTCATCATCAGAAAGTTTTGACCCCTCAATACGAGTTGAGGCACCTGTTGATGTAATCAAGACTGATTTTTTGAGACTTATAATAGCTTGTGGCGTCATCCTCATTCCAGACTTGAATTCCCCTCGTATACCATCAATCTCAGCCAAAATAGCCACAATATGTGGCTCCGGGGTACTTATTCGCTTGTTAAATTTGTCTATAGGTTCAATCATATATGTGATATATTGTATGTATTAGATAGTATCACATAGTCGTATATAGGGCAAATTTGGGTAAAGGTCCAATTTTAGACTCCCTACTACAAAAAACTGAGTCCAAACTATTATGACTCCTTAGATTCTGCTGGTGTACGAAACAAGATAGAGGTAAAAGAAAAGGGCTCCTTAGGCAATTAACCGTTCGGATCCCTTTTCGTCGTTATGCACATATTTTAACCGACCATCTTTTACAGTCAAGTAAATATTTTTCAAAAATGTGTTCCTGTATTATCCCTAAACAAAACCCATTTTCTTGGTACTTGAGACTAAGTTAATTTAGGCTCAACACCATACGATACGCGAATTTTTTTCCCTTCTTTCTTAATTTTACGAATAGTAATTTTTCCAATTTGATTTAAATTTAATACATGTGTCCCTCCACAAGGGATACCAAAATCACCATACAAAACCACTCTGCCGGGTTTATTCTTAGGTATATACTCAGGAACAAACTCACAGACCGTCGACATGTCTTCTTTTTTCATGAATAAAATCTTTGTTGGCACATCATTAGATATAATCTCATTGCACGAATCTTCTAGATTCTTTTTAAGGCCTTCTGTCTCCACACCATCAAGAGAACCAGAGTATTCAACATATGGACCATTTAGAAAGTGGTAGCCCTTACCAGGTTCCCATTTAATACCCAGTCTTTTAAGTGCCATATCAATAAGATGACCAGCAGAATGAATTTGCGAATGTGAATTTCTTTTTACCAAATCAATTCTACATGTGACACTCTCGCCTAAATCAAATGCTTCAGTTTCAAAATTGCCAATGTGATTAACTTTGCCATTCACGAATCTAACTTCAGTGACATTGAATACTTTTGAGCCAGCCTGTATCACCCCGGTATCACTAGGTTGCCCACCACCTTGAGGGTAAAAAATTGTTTGATCCAATACAACAATTGTCTTTCCATCTTCCGTGAGAATATCCACGACGCATGCGTCGCACGTATCTAATCCCATCTGTTCTAAGTAAATTAGCTTTGTATCCATACGCCAATTATATGTATGCAAATTATCAACGCAAATTTTATAACAGAATATACATATTTGTATCATTTTGTTATATATGATAGATTTCACTTATGATCAAAATCCAAGATACAGTGAAAAATATTGTTGAGGCAGATGAAGAAGCACTATTTGCACTCACAAAGGGTTTCATGAACTTATCGGCGTATGCAAAAAGTATTCAAAAGGAAGTAGAGAAAAACACCCACAAGAAGGTTGGTGTAGCAGGTATTGTTGTTTCCTTATCTCGAGTTCAGAAGAATCTAAAGCAGCTACACCCACTCATCAAGGATGTAAAAATTAACAATATAACAATCAAATCCCCTCTTTCGGAAATTGTATTTGAAAAGACACCGACATTGCTCAGCAAGCTTTCAACACTATATGAGAAAGTAAAAACCGGAAATGATGATTTCCTCACCATGACATTAAGCACTAGCGAAATAACTGTAATTTGTTCGGACCGAATCAGGGATAGTATTTTAAAACATTTTAAAGAAAAACCACGAATGATTGAGTCGGGGCTCGCTTCAATTGGTATATCTTTGGATCCAAAATATTATTCAATGCCAAATATAACCTTTTCACTCATCCGCCGTATTGCAAGAAAAAGAATTGTACTCGCAGAGACCATCACAACTCACACTGAGATTATCTTTGTTTTTCATCAAAAAGACCTATCTGAGATTGCCAATCTCTTTAAGGTTGAATAACCATTTGCTACGTAATACTATATACGAGTGAGACAACGCAGTTTTTCTTTTATCATATAGCACATGCAATCACCAACAATCCAAACAAAAAACCACCTCCTTCGACCATTTAAAAAGGAAGATGCCGTACTGTGGCAAACATGGGACATTGACCCTGAAATCCAGATGCACATGCCTGAACCAATAAATGAACCTCAGGACATAGAAGAACAATACTCATATATCACAGAATGCAATCAAGATGAGGAAGGATACTATTGGTCTATCGAGACAGCCGGCGCAACCATCGGAACAATTTCACTCACTGAAATCAACCCTCATCACAAAGTAGCAGAATTAGGAATATTGATTGGTGATAAAAATTATTGGGGCAAAGGGATTGCCAGTGAAGTAATCTCAGAACTCGTTACCTATGCTTTTCAGAATCTCGATATCGACTATATAAGTGCCACTGTTGAAGAATCAAATATCCCCATGCAAAAAGTTTTTGAAAAAAACGGTTTTAAGAAGGATGGCCAATTCGAAAATGCAAGAATAAAAAACGGAAAGAGAATCAACGTTATGCATTTTAGTGTGTCTAAAAAATAACCCCCCCCTACAACCTCCGACTATCATAAGCCCAATGCATCAGCGCTTGCCTCTGTCTTGGTCTGCAAAATAAATCACCAACATTACATGCGCCTTGTAGCCAATTAATATGTCTTTTCATATTTATCCAACGCTTAATCTGACGCGCATCATCAGCATGCCTTCGCCCCATATAATATCTGCAGTACCACTGAAACCAACCACGCGGATCATCAGGATGTATCCAACCTTTTCTTCGCCACTCCGTGAGTGACTGACTCGCTTTTACCTTATAAAAATTTAATTTTTTGTCGTATTTTAGAGGACTCAGCTTGGCATGCGCAAACCAGTCCTTTGGAAACTCATCTTGGCAGTCTGTCATATACTTTCCCCCAAACACACCGAGCTCCAGCATTTCTTTTGGGGTCAGACTTGGGGTAAAGAGAGGGTCAAAATTCTGACCAGGCTTTTCAATACACGTATATTCATAGCCTTTTTGCATCTTGTCATTGACGATAACGTTCTTTGCCATATATTCCATATCATACACGTTTATGAGGCATATGACATGCCCCCTATTCCCTTTTTCCCTACATACGGTACACTTAGGAGCACTACTACATAAATAAACAAATATACATGCCAAAAACACCAGCATCAAAACCAGCTGCAAAGCCAGCAAAGAAAGTTAATGCAGCTCTCTCAAAGCCAATGACACTCAGTGCAGATCTCGAAGCCGTAATCGGTAAAGGACCCATGTCACGAGGTGAAGTTGTAAAAGCTATCTGGGTATATATCAAAAAGCTTGACCTACAGGATCCAAAGAACAAGCGAGACATCCTTGCTGATGACAAGCTCAAGAAAGTATTCGGCGGAAAAGCAAAGGTAAACATGTTTGAAATGACAAAGATCGTTTCTGGACACCTTTCATAATCTACGCGAGTTTATTTAGCAAAGCTAAGGGTACCCTTAGACTTAGATAAACTCAATTGAGAAAAAGAGCGACCCATCACCGGGTCGCTCTTTTCTTTTTCCGCCGCACAGTGTACTTTCAAAATATTATGCAGCGCTTTCATCCACTTCAAAAAGCCCAAAAACATTCCCATCAGTGTCGATGAAATATCCTTGCCAACATGTGCCAGGGATAGCAAATTTTTCCATAGCGACTTGTCCACCGAGATTGAGTATCTTTTGTGCGGTCTCATCGAAACTGGCAACCTTCATCGAACAAGTAAAAGCATTTGTCCCAAAACCAGGACCAGGCGCTGCAACAGGCCTCTGGAGAATGGCACCACGAATACCTGTCGTCTCAATTCGATAATAGTCTATTGGTAGATTTTCATCTTTGGTAAATTTCCAATTGAAAATAGCTTTGTAAAATTCAACGAGCTTTGCTGGCTCTGTCGCCTGTATTTCAAAATATGCTACTGCATCCATGTTTGTGTCCATAAATAATATGATACCATTTACCTTATCAAGAAAAAATCAATCATTTATCTTTATACCCCATGCCTTTCCAAGACCTCATCAACCCCAACACGTATCAAGTTTTTTTATTCACCTGCCCCGCTGGCCTACCTATTAGTTTCGCTCGGCACCCGTGGTTTCTTATCAATAAAAAAGGCGTCCTATCGAGATATGAATTATTTTGGCGCCCACAAAAATGGGAACAAAGATGGGGTCATATACACAGAGATTTTTACACGCCATATAGCGGTATTGCCATCTATCCTTTTACCGAAAAGTTTTTATGGAAAAGCATCACACTCCACGGCCATGTCGAAGGTGACGAAAATTCGCTCGCTTATGAAATGATTACACATATCGAGGCAAGTGTGTCCGAATACCCGTTCGCTTTCACCTATTCATTTACCGGACCAAATAGTAATACATATGCACAGTGGATCCTCAATCAATTTCCAGACTGCAATATGCAATTACCTTGGAATTGCTTCGGCAAAGATTGGAAAAAATAAAAGATAAAAAATAAAACCTAAAATCTTTGCTAGGTCTAAACTTTTTTCTTCTTTTTTGCTTCGGTATGTTCTTCTGTGATACGTATTAGCTTTGTGAGCCATTCTCTATCCTCAATTCCTTCCTCTGCAATTAATATCCAAGGCTTTGCCTTCTCATACGGAGGGCCCTCTTCATATTCAACAATGTCAGAATTTTCAATATAGTTTTTTCCTGCTTCTGTTTTTTTGACAAAGAGACTATCGTCACACACAAGCGCGACAACTTTTTCATTTGAATATACAGCATACTCACCAAACATTTTTCTCGCTCGCGCACCCTGAACACCAGCAAGCTGATCGAGTATATAGTCTATTGTTGCTTTTGATGTTGCCACGTCGCTTGTAATTATTTATATAAATAAATTTAGACGAAAAAGTACGAGACTTTTTCTAAAATTTATTTCCGAAACTTTGCCTTGAGATTATAGAGTCCAGCAAGCAAAAGCACAGTCACTGCACCTAGGGTATCTGAGAGCATGTCTTTTTGCGCATCCCAAATATCACCCTGACTTCCGAGCACCTCTATTCCCGCAGTCGGATCACCAAGAACCGCATATTGCCATTCAAATAATTCATAGATTGCAGCAATTGAAATAATTGTAAAAAGCGCAAATAGCGCCGACACCCATTTACTCGCAATAACTTTTCTTGATTGCAAATATTCATATATCGGAAGTGCGTAAAAACCTACAGTAAAGTGCGCAATTCTGTCATACATATTTCTCTCAAAACCAAAGAAATCATTGAACCAATCAAATGGCACCCTCGCGAAAGTATAATGCCCACCAATGGTATGCATGAAGATAAAAATACTCATGAGGATATATGCAGTATTTGAAAATCGTATACCTTTGAAATACATGATGATGAGCGGGATGAGTACTACCCAGACAGTGGCATTTTCAGCAAACCAGACATCTCTCGCATACGGATTGATGGCACCAATGATAAAAATAACCACATAGATAAAAAATAAAATCGCTGGCACGAGACCACTTTGTTTTGATTTCAACATATAGAGAAAGTATAGCACGTAGACCCCCAGTAAATGACCATTTCCTTTGCTCCCTGTCACCCTTTATTTATATCTCTTTTTCATATAATATGGCGTATACGGAGAGATGTGTGAGTGGTTTAAACAAGCGGTTTACTAAACCGCCGACGGGTAATTCCGTCCGGGAGTTCGAATCTCCCTCTCTCCGCCAAGACAATTAAGTATCAGAGTCGACCTGTTTAACTATGTATGTGGTGCTACCGGAATTATCAATGTAAATATTAATAATTTAATTTAGCCAATCTTAAAATGGAAGATTTATTGAGACAAATAGAATTAAGCTTAGAAAATAATTTATATTATTTAGCTTTGTTTTCTATTTTAACTTTACCTGATATGTGTGGTGCCATTGATTCTATAGACGGTAAAGCAAGTGAATCTAATTATATTAATTGGTTTGATAAATATGTAACCCCTAAATATGATGAGAATTATTTAGATGGAGAAGTTGTTTATAAGTATCGTTGCTCTACTTTACATCAAGGTACTTCTAGTCATCCTAAAAATAAATATGCCAGACTAATGTTTTTTGAACCAGCCATATCAGATAAGGTTAACTTGAGATTTGAAGGAAGACATGTTTTGGTTCTAAAAGGGGTTGATGATAACGATAGTTCATTAATGTTAGATTTAAAGATTTTTTGCTTGGCCATCATTGAGGCTACTAATGAATGGTTAAGTGAAAAAAAAGATGATGATCTTCTAAAAAAGAACATGTATAAATTTATTAAAAGATATCCATTTGGAACAGGAGGTCTTTTTGGTGCTCCTATCATAAGTTAATTTCTCAAAAAACCCACGTTGGATCAAATCGACTTCAGACCCACATACCTCAAATGACCTAGTCTAAATATACCAGAATACCCTTACGGCATCTTATCGCCCCGGTACTAAACCCACAATACCCGCAAAACAAGGAACGAAGTGACTATATTCTGCGAGAGTCTAGTTGATTCAAAAAAGGTTGAATATACTGAAAAAAACAAACAAATTATTCAAAACTTTATTAACCCTCCATATTATGTTCTCTTTTTACAATAAATACATTCTGCCTTATATATTGAATACTGGAATGAAAAAAGAAGTATTTAACACCTACCGAGAGCGTGTTGCAAGCATGGCAATCGGAACAGTTTTAGAGATAGGATTTGGATCAGGCCTCAATCTTCCCTACTACAAAAATATCGATAAGCTGCACGCACTCGAGCCGAATGTAAATTTATATAAATTATCAAATTGTGAAAGCGTAAGCCAATCATTTCCCATCATACATCTATCAGATATGGCGGAGAAAATTTCACTCGCAGATGATTCAATGGATACGGTTATTTCAACATGGACACTTTGTAGTATCAATGACCCCAAACAAGCACTCGTGGAGATAAGACGAGTGCTACGACCAAATGGCAAATTCATATTTGTCGAACACGGTCTATCTCCAAATAAAACAACAAAGACAGCACAACATCTCCTTACCCCAATAACAAAACATCTCACAGGAAATTGCCATCTCGACAGAGATATTACAAATTTAATTACCCAATCCGGATTTACCATTGAAAAGATTGAGACCTTTAAGGAGAAAGGTAAACCACTCATGTTTTCTTTTTGCGGTATTGCAAAAAAATGATTTATTTTCAATTTCAAACTATAATCTGTAGAAGTTACCGAATCTAAAACAACTCCAATATTTATGAAAAACTTTGACCGAGAACAACTGACAAATATCATAGAAGAAAACGATGGACTAAACTGGTGGAAACCAAGTGAATTTGAAATACACATACGGGAAAGACTACCCAAAGAATTAGAACTCGTCTCCCCTCCACCAGCATATTCAGACAATTATAATTGTTTTGTTTTTGCACTCGGCCTACAAAATGATTCTGACTTTCTAGGTGACAATAATCCCATTCAAAAAGAATTTATTCTTCATTTATTAAAACTACAAATACTTGAGAGTAAAGACCAAGGTGTTTCAGGCGACTTAATATTCTATATCGATGACACGGGAGCTATTACGCATTCAGGTATAGTTCAAGAACAAGATTATGTACTCTCAAAGTGGATGTGGGGACCAACATGTAAACACAAGACATTCGAGGTTCCATCTTCTTTCGGTAACAAAGTATTTTTCAGTAAACCAGCAGATACTTCAATTATTAAAGACACATACACGCAGTACAAAAATAGTGGAGTTGAAATTGAACCAATTTCATAAAAGAAAATGCCAGCAGTCCCGGGAAAGGACCACTGGCAAAATTTGGGTGCAAAGACAAAGGTTTAGGATTACGAGTATGGCTAAGTGGGGTAAACCACAATGCCAAGTCGCATATCAGTTACACACCGATCAGTTATGCGCCGATTAGTGTGACATCAACAGGACACTCAAGACTGATGTAGCAGTCTCAACCCGGAAGTCGAGAGACGCCAACTTGGACACATCCTCCCAAAAAATTTGGATGTTCCATTTCGTTGTCATTTTCGAGACCTGGTATTCCAGGTCTTATAGAGCTCCTATAACCCTGAATTTTTGAACAGAAAACGTTGCCTTTTCCCATTCATTATTCAGTTTGATCCTGTTCCGCCCTTGATGCTTGCGCACCTTTGGGTAGGAATCACCTTCGAACGACAATGTGCGGATACTCGCAAGCGAATACCAGCTTTTTATCGCCGATTGTTCGTGCATTCTTCCAATGAACTTTGCTGATAAAAAGCATAGCTCCGTCATGAATTATTGTCAACAGCATTGTCGCTTACTCGACTATACGACTACTACCACACCGCGATAATCGCACCCATCGCACCCATCACTACAAATGAGCAGGCAACCTCAAACAACCAGAGACTTGCTTTTCTTCCCATCCAAATAACATCAATAGAAGATGAAGTGACCAAAAAACCAATCCATACAATCCATGCGCAAAGCGCCCCGCCAATAGCGCCCGTGAAAAGCACAGGGTTCGCAACAAGTACCAATGAATAAATAACTGCAAGCGCAGCTGCTGTGACAAAATTTGTCAAAAAATTCCAGATAAGCTGAGGAATCATTTCACTAAACTTTTCATTTCCTGTTGGATGAATATCAGCAAGTTTCATCCACAATTTTCCAAGGAGTGGAGCATGAAATAAAAACCCGAGAACAAATGCCGACAATGCAGAAATCAAAACAGCGAAAATATTAATTGTTATCATAATTTATTTTTATTGAATATATGCAAATTATACATAAATAGCATTTAATTGACCAAGCCTCTTACTTCCCTACCTTTTGTCCCCACACAGCACAAGTACTTTGACTAATCTCACATATATTTGCACCAGCTCTTTATCCCTATATAATTGAGGCACTATGACAAACCAACGAACAATTAAGGACATCCGAAGTGCATATCCGAATATTGATATCAATCAATCTGGTGGCACCGATTCATTTCAAGAAGGTGTTGATATTGTAGAAAGAGACCCTATCGCCGTCATCATTAAACATCCTACCGATGAACTATACCTACTTGCCGACTGGAAAAATTCAATTTGGAAAGGTTTCCTAACTGGCGGAATCGAAGACGGAGACACACTCGAAGAGACTGTCAAAAAAGAAATCTACGAAGAGACTGGATATAAACATATCAAAAAAATTACTGAGACTGATTGTGTGTCGCACGGGCTCTTTTTTCATACAATTAAAAAAGTAAACAGACTCGCCCACTATCACCTCGTAATCGCTGAACTTGCAAACCTTGAGCAAGATGAAGTTTCTGCAGATGAAAAAGCAATCGCTGATTTTATTTGGATACCACGTGATGAAGTAGCAAACCTACTCACTCGCTCTGACATGAAAATTCTCTGGGATTACTACACCAAACTTTAGAGCGATCCAGGGCAAAAAAATCAATCTCGCAATCTATTTACATATTCCATATACTGTGGTATCGTTCCGAAGGAAGATCAAGGACACTCCTCTGATCACGCACAACCAACAACACTATAAAACCATGGAAGCAAGCCCTGCAACCCACCCACCCTCAGACACCCCAGCTCCGGCAACAATGTTGCCCGCACTCAGTTCACCAGATCTTAGCCACCTCAATAACGTAGCCCGACAAAACCTTCCATCATTCGAAGATGCACTCCGGATTCTCGTGGGAGACAATACCCCACCAGAAGTTCTGGCACATGCCTTCGCGGTGCTCACAGCAGAACAGCACACAACTGTTACAGGTTTGCACCGGCAAGGCCAAAGGGCAGCGGACTTAACATTCCGCGCACAGGTCGCCATCAACAACGGCGGCATTCACCAGCAAGCGCTCTACAATCTCTTCAAGGCCTACGGCTATGAAGTAAGACTACCGAGCCTTTGGACCAGATTCTGTCTCTGGCGGAAACGTCGGGAAGCAGCGCGCAAAGCTGACGAAATTGAGAAGCTCCACCAAACCAGGATGAGTTTTTTTGCAACTACATTTGCTGAACGTAATTCTGACATTAACAGATCTCTTATTGACCACGCAAACATACTTGCCGAGAAGTTCAATAACACCCTACTTAGTATGTCCCCGAGCGAAATCGAGAGACTCCCAGAGCGTTTTCGGACACCCCTAAGTCTCCTTCGTATCCAAAGGGGCTAGCCACCCAGAAACATTCGACATATCCCCGGACCTTGCAATGCAGGGACCGGGGATTTTGAATTCGTAAATCTGCGCATAAAATCAACTATATGTATTACTAAATTCAAAAGTAAAAAGTACCAACCCTATTCCACTACCACAATTCAATAATTTGACAGAATATCATTTGAATTATATTATATTTCCGGACATTAACGCCGCTTCGAGAGAAGATTTTAATCGCAACACAACACCGCGACTATCAAAAAGCACCACAAAACAATAAACCGTCCTTTGACAGGACATAGAAATGGAGGCTCTGATGAGCCATGAAGTAACAAAAGAAACACAAACAACCCCAGACCCAGCTGAACCAGTGACAGTAAAACTGACTGAAAATGAAAGACTCGCACTGCTTACCCCAACTCCGACAAACACAGCGATTGAAGTGCCTATAGCAGAAATGCCCAGCCTCCCTGCCCCGATTGAACCATATCTGGAAGATGGAATTCCTGTATTCGGTATTGCCTTAGCACTCGGAGACATTTATCCCGGTGCAGGGTGTGCCGATGAACCCTACGAACCGGTTGACGGTGCAGTGACACGCTATCTGGCAGTTGTTCGACACAGACCTGATTTGCCTGTTATTTGCACTGCAGGGTTTTCAAAAGAGAACCCAACGGTGCCTTGCACAGCGCGCATGAGCGCACTATGCGAACAACTTAAATCATTCCTGATGCAAAACCGACCTACTGCCGCTGACAAACTTTACGACGACCCCCTCACATGGGGCACTCGTGGTGAAATTACGCACAGTATGATGGAGGCAATTCGCCTCAGACTAGCAGACCCGAGCGAACCCACCAGGCTAGTGATTGCAACAAACCCTTCACACCTCATCCGTGTATGGCTCTGTTGCATGAAGCTGAAACCGAAGCCGTGGAAAGTTGAAATGCACATTGCCTGGCACTCGTTCACATGGCGGAGCAAATTACGGGAAATCCCCGCGACCATCATCGAGCTGTGTCGGTTCCTCCGTTTCTGGAAAAATGAGCGAGTTGGTTAATCCACTCACCCTTCCATCCCAAAACATGTCCTGTGCGAACAACATCTGACCAGTCACAAACCTTGTCAGACCAAAATTCAACAGCCCTGTCCGATTGATTTCGGATGGGGCTGAATTTTTTTGCCAAATAATATAAAATACACCGACCGTATGACTATGCAGAAAACTAAACCTAAACGCGAAACTGAAAAATCCGTAGCTAAGTTATTTGATAAGAAATCTGACAAATCGGCAGAGCGCGCTTTCATACAAAAAATTTGGAAATATTACAATGAGAATAAACGTGATTTTGCCTGGAGAGAAACTTCGGACCCTTACAAAATCCTCGTATCTGAGATGATGCTCCAGCAGACGCAGGCCGATCGAGTCAAAATAAAATACGAGGAATTTACATCAAAATTCCCTAACATCAAAAAACTAGCCAGTGCCCATATGAGCGATGTGCTCAAAGTTTGGAAAGGGCTTGGTTATAATCGGCGCGCATATTTCCTAAAACAAATCGCTCAAAAGATCACCACTGAATATAAGGGTGTTTTTCCAAGAGATTACAGCACTTTACTCACCCTCCCTGGAATTGGTCAGTCAACAGCTGGTGCGGTTTGTGCATTTTCATTTCTGCAGAAAACTGTTTTTATAGAGACTAATATTCGTACGGTGTGTATTGATGCTTTTTTTAATACAAAATTTTATGAGAAAGAGAAAGTCAGCGATAGTGAAATTTCCATCAAATTAAAATCAATTATCGACAATATTCCTGAAGAAAAAATAAAAGATTTTTACTATGCGCTGTATGACTATGGAACTTTTTTGAAAAAGCGAGGCAAGGGTTCAATCAAAATCTCGAAGAAAGACGGCACGCGAAGCATCAATAGCGCAACACCGGAGATAAGTAAACATTATAGAAAACAATCAAAGTTTATTGGCTCAAATAGACAGATGCGCTCTATTATCCTCGATCTCATTGTCCAAAAAACTCAAACTGAAAAAGAAATCACAGATCACATTAAAAAATCCATAAGATTAAATGAAATTCCATTTGTATGGAGCGAGTCGACCACAGACCTTATTCACACAATAGCTGAAGATCTCATCAAGAAAAAACAAATAATTGCTATAGAAACCAAATTAAATACTGATGTAAAAATAAAATCAAAAGCAAAAGCAGGTGCAACAAGGAAATCTGCAAAGACACTAAACATTAAGTCAAAAAAGTACCCACAACTCTCTATTCCTCAGCATGCATAGGGCTGATATAATGAAAGCATGCTTCGAAACTCTGCAATTAGTCTTATTTTGAAAATTGGACTATCGCTTTCATCAATTATGTTTGCCGTCCTGTCCATCTTTCGGGCATCCGACATTCTTTCTTATTATCCAAACTTTTTAATTTCATTATTCGGCGATTTATTTGTTTTAATCCTTGGTGCTTGTATAGCACTTTTTTTGTCTATATGGATTTTCTCTGCCAAGCATAAATTCGCTGCAGTGTTTACGTATGCCATCGCACTCTTGCTCGGTATATTCACAAACATTAGTTCTCTTACCTTTTTGGCGATTGCATGGCCGCTCTTTTGTATGTCACTTGCACTTTCACTAAGGTACTACCCCCGAATTCGAGTAATTATTCCTGGGAAAAACGGTGAGGAGAAAATGAAGATTGTCCCAATCGCTCCCCCAGCTGAGGGCGACGATACTGAGAATGATGAAAATTCTGATGCGGCGAGCAAAACTGAAAACATCAAAACTGCCGAAACCAAAAGTGCAAGCGCTGGCGCTGAAAAAATAATTGATACAGAGATCGCGCCGACTGTACCTCTTTCTACACAAAAAACAACAAACAATCATGCATCGGAAAAATCTGCAGCAGATAATACAGAAACTTTGTACGGTATCGAAAAACCTATCACAGAAATAAATGGAAAAGACGAAGACGAACATCGATACAGTCCATATGGCGCAGATAGAAATGTCGCATTTGCTGATGATGATCTATTGGAGCACGTACAATCAAATGGCGATGAATATTTAAAGACAAGAGACATGGCGGAAAACAAGGATGCTTTTGACGATGAATTTTCTCTTGAGGCAAAAACTTCAGATGAACCTGTTAAGCTCGACCCTTCTGTATTCAGTGCCATCGTAAATTCAAGTGAAGAAGAATTTACACCTGTTTCTGCACCTCTCGAAGAATATGAATTCGTTGATGAGCCAGTTACCGAAACAGAACTCGAAACATTACCTATTACACCTGGTGCGCAAGCGAGCCTTGCAAGCAATACAGATTCAGCTGATGTGAAAATTACCAAAGCAAAAAAAGTACGCGCACCTCGCACATCAAGCACTACTCGGACACCTCGTGCATCCCGGACAACAACTTCGACAAAAAAATCACTCGACCTTTCGACTGACACAACAAAGAAGACAAAACTAAGCACAACAGCACATAAGAAAAGTCCAGCTATAAAAGCTCCCACAAAAACTCGAAAGCATGCTATAAACAAAGGTATCGACACTGATACAAAACAAAGCCATGCTGACCACCCTTCTACAGACACCGGTTCACAAATACTTCAGGATTAAACCTGATCAAACCAAAGCCCTCAAACAACTTGGGATTAAAAATGTCTATGACCTTTTGTATTATTTTCCAAAAAAATATACACAGAACAGTGATGCTGAGGCTGTTATTAATATTGAAAATGATTCAAATGAGCATGTCGTCTTTGGTCAAATCAGTAATTTAAAAATTGGCAAAACTTTCAAGACGCATATCCCGATGGCAAGTGCCACACTCAAAGATGATAGTGGTACCGTCAAATTATTGTGGATGCGACAGCCGTATATTGCCAAGCTCATTCAAAATGACAGTCTCGTTAAAATCATTGGTAAAGTCAGTGAGAAAAATGGCGTCCGCACATTTATCAATCCAAGAATTGAATCCGTAGGTGTTATCCCTGAGCATGTCGGGAAGCCGCTCTTTAATCCAAATAATCAGATCGATTCAAAACTTGATTCAAAATCTGAATCAAAACCAACTGGTGACATACAACACATAGCACCTGTATATGCTGAGACCAAAGGCATTACATCTCTCTGGTTTTATCATGCATTCAAAAAAGTTTTTTCAGATCCAGATTTTCAGCACATCATCGATCCGATACCGGCCGATATTCGCAAGACCTACAACCTCCCTACTCTATCCACTGCATTTATCTGGATGCACACACCAAACAAAGAACAAGACGCCGAAGTTGCGCGCAAGCGTTTTGCATTTGAAGAAATATTTTTCATACAAATCAGATCACAAATCGAAAAACAAAAAGCGATGCGTGAAAAAAGTTTTATCATCCAGGACAAAGCATCTGCTGAAAACTTCATCGAGCGCATGCCATTTAAAATGACCGAGGGACAACTCAGTGCAATTGATGACATTCTCAAAGATATGAAAAAAGGATATCCAATGTCTCGCCTTCTCGAGGGTGACGTAGGATCAGGTAAGACAGCAATCGCGGCAGCAGGTGCATATACAGTAGTAAAAGAGCGCCCGAAAAACCAAAACTTTGGCACATTACAAGTTGCATATATGGCACCAACAGAAATCTTGGCCAAACAGCATTTTGAATCTTTCATCAATCTGTTTAGACATTTACCAATTTCAATTGGACTCATCACGGGCAAAGAGTGCCGCAAGTTCCCCTCAAAACTAAATCCAAACGGCTGGACTTCTATTTCAAGATCACAGCTCAGCAAATGGGTGGCAAATGGTGAGATTGCCATTGTCATTGGGACGCACGCTTTAATCCAAAAAAATGTCGCCTTCAAACATCTCGCCCTTGTCATCATCGACGAACAACACCGATTCGGTACAAACCAAAGACAACAACTCGCACGCAAACACGATATCACTCCACACCTTCTCTCGATGACCGCCACCCCTATTCCCCGCACACTCGCCCTCACGCTCTACGGTGATCTCGATTTGTCTGTACTCGATCAAATGCCAACAGGTAGAAAAACAACAATCACAGAAATTGTAAAACCAGACAAGCATCAAAGTGCATACGAACATATTCGTACTGAACTCCGGGCTGGAAGACAAGCATATATTATTTGTCCTCGCATCGAAGAAGCTGAAGAAGACAGCCTATTCAACCCCCTCATTAGCGAACAAGCAAAGTCAATCAAAAATATGAAGTCTGTTGTCGGTGAAGCCAAGAGACTCAAAAAGGAAGTGTTCCCTGAATGGAATATTGGAATTTTGCACGGCAAGATGAAACCTGCTGAAAAGGAAAAAATGATGAATCAATTTTTGGACAAAGAGATAGACATCCTCATCGCCACATCCGTAGTTGAAGTCGGAGTCAATGTTCCAAATGCGAGTATTATTCTTATCGAACATGCAGAAAGATACGGACTCTCACAGCTCCATCAATTACGCGGTCGTGTCATCCGAGGAAATCATCAGCCATATTGTTATCTCGCCACAGAAACAGATAATGCAAAATCAACCGAACGCCTGACTGCAATTAAAACTGCAAAAAATGGTTTCGAACTCGCTGAGATGGACCTCATGATGCGAGGTACCGGAGACTTGTACGGCACAAAACAATGGGGTGTTTCAGACATCGCCATGGACGCTATCAAAAATATCAAAATGGTTGAAGCCGCTCGCAAAGAAGCTCACGAGATTGTCAGCCAAGATATAGACCTTCGACTGCCTGATAACAGAGATATCTTAGGTGAACTTACCGTGAGAGAGAGTGTGCATTTTGAGTAAAACACATACCTCCCTTTTTTCAAGCAATCATATAACCCTGGCTGAGATTGACCAAGAAAAACCCGCACCAATTAAGGTGCGGGTTTCGATTTGTTTTGTTTCAACTTGGCGAGCCGACTTATTTCATTGCAGCTTATTTTTATGGATTCTAGAATTCACAAACATAAGTGCTACCCCACCGAGCAAAATGGCAATGCCAAGCCCGATGAGAATATTGTCTATGCTTTGAATTTTTGTCACCACGCCAAATATTGCGAGGACTATAATACTTACAACATCGCGTATACTACCAATAACTGATTGCGTCGTCGCACGTGATGAGTCTTTTGAGACATTATGTATCAAGTGGCTGACAATCGGATCCGTTAAACACCAACTAAATGTTTGAAGGACTGGTAAAAATGCAAATATCATACATGGCCACATACCCTGCAAAACAGGAATAATACCCATAATGACAACAAGCATGATACCACCTGTCATCTCTTTGCCCTTTGGGACTATGTATTTTGCATAGCGAGCGATAAGTGCACTGGCCACATTGATGAGAAAGAACACCAGTCCATACGCCCATAGAGGCAAATGAACAAATGCAAAATAATCATTGTAGGTAAAAAAGTAGACCTTGGACCCGACTGAACTAACAATCAGAAACAATGCCGCCCAGATTACTACCGTGTGGTTTTTGATAGTGCCAATAGCTTCGATGAAAACCTGTTTTGAGGATAAAGGTATTTCACCTTGCGCACTCACGGTTTTTTCATCGGCTGCATTATCTACGGCATTGCAAGCGACCGCTTGAACATCACCGCCCTGCCCACCACTTTCACCTTCCGTTTCAACTCCATCAATCCGTGGTGGATCGACAAATTTGAATAGCGCGAATACAGATATAAGCATTGGAAAAATCGATAGTATCAGCGGAAGTCTCATATCAATCTCTGCAATGAAACCCGTAGCGAGGCATGTGACGCTCATAAGTGCAAAACGATATTGGTTCGATGCAATGTTTTTAATATAGTGCTCATCATCTTTCTTTAGAACTTTTAAATTTTCATGGAGAAAAGAGTGATCCGCACCATGCACGAAAGCAAAACCAATTGCCCATAGACAATTAGCAAGCCATGCATGCCATGGAGCCGACATTGCAGCGAATACAAGGAAGGCAACGAAAAGAATTAACTCTCCGATTACCATCACCCTTCTATGTCCTGCTCTGTCTGCCCATATCCCTGCTTTTATGTTGAGCAAGAATAAGATTGCAATTGCCACTGTTTCGCACCAATAGATTTCCGACAAATTCATGCCGGCTAGTTTTTGATGTGAAGTGATTAGGATTGGACCCCAGAAAAATGGTTCGCAGAATGTTTGATGGATTTGATACCACTTCACATTTTTTCTTGCAATCACCTCTTTCTCTGAAGGCGTAAGAATTACTGAATTAGCTTTCATTTCGGTATATATGTTTGTTGTTTGTTTGTGTGAAAGAACTATAACTGTCAGAAATAAGGTTTTAACAAAAAAACCTCAGCCCTGAGCAGCTGAGGTTTTTCGAAATATCATTATCTATAGTTATATTTGTATTGGTTGAAATATATGTATGAGTGTAGATTGATTCAAAAAATTACAGCTACCCGGCGCCATGTATGCAGGAGATGCATACTGATTTGCGGTATCACAAGTATTAATTACCTGCTTTAGAGCAACGCCAAATGACACACGTCGTGACATGTGTGAATTATCAAGATTCCACTTGAGAGAGACAGACGAAAATCGCTGACCTTCGTGCAAAGGTGAAATATCTTGAATATGTAGTTGTAATGCGTTGTTATGCATAAAAATACAGTAACACATTTATTGAATAATAGCAATACATCCCTCTTGCCACATCCCTATCCCTCAATGAATCCATCACATGTATTCCTGTATCAAAATGAATGTTTTGCTATACTTACCCCATGCAAAAATCTATTCAAGACCAAATCACCGATTATATCGTTCAAACATATAAGCCACGTGCCATCATCCTTCACGGCTCACGCGCAAATGGCATGGCGAGAGAGCATTCTGACTGGGACATTCTTCTTCTCACAGACGATGTAGCAAAGCCACATCGAGAAATTATATTTGGAGCGAATGTCGAATATTCACAAATCAAGCTACCAATATCAGAGGATAAAGAATATCCATTTCAATACCGAACAGAAAACTCAAAAGTACTTTATGACCCTGAACATTTAACCGAGAAACTACTCGCGCAAATTGATGTTTTTTACAAAAAAGGGAAATCTTTTACCGAAGCTGATCGCATCGCTCGTCGTGCATATTTATTATCAGCCCTTGATGGCATCGCTAATTATGCAGACAACCCACTCATAATGTTCGACAAGAAAACTGATTTTTATACCAGAATCACAATCTCATGGTATCAATTTATGAAAAAAGAGTTCTGCCCTTCCCCCTACATCGCCTTTCCGCGAATACAAAAAGATGACCCAGAGTTTTATGCACACGTCGAGACTTTTGTATCAAGTACAAATAGCGCCGACCTCATACATGCAGGACAACAGATCGTACACAAACTTTTTCCAGACCTATCCGATATTCCATCTGGGGACAAATAGATCTACTCCAAAAATATTCTCTGAGTCTTATTTATAGAATCTTGCTGATTCAATTACTTTGTCAAGAATAGCGAAATCTTCTGCGCTATGTTCTTTATCTGTTTCCATTAGGAACTGGAAAAACTGTCTTCCTTCCCCTTTGCCAGTTTTGAGTATTCCACCTCTGTTGTAGTAAGTGTTATTAACGTCACCGTCTTTGAAACCAATAATCCCCTCAATCAATAACCAACTTCTGCCGTTGATATCTTTTACCATCTCTCCTTTTTGTTCAAAAGTTACTCGTGGATCAGCGGTGAGCTCTTTTGTAATCTCAGTTGAATACGTTTTGTAATCAATTGATTGGCCTTCTGGAAGCAATACGAGATCGACAGTAATATTTGCAATTCTGTCAGGCGACTGGAAATTGACCATATAGTCCTCTTTATTACCCTCTTTAATTGTCCACCCTTCTGGAAATGCGAGTGAGCTAATATCTAAGTTTGCATTTTTATATGCTGTATATCCCGCTGGTATCTGATACCCAGATTCAATATCTTTTTTCATTCCAAGCTCCGGGTAAAAAGTTTTGACCGTATACATTAATGCAGTAGAGATAGCAATCGCTATACATACCCCAACGACAACATACAAGATTGAATATAGGATCTTTTTTGATTTGGTATAAAGCGCATTTCTATTCACACGACTTAGCCCATACGCCATAAATATTCCAGCTACTAAACCACCAATACCAGCGAGCCTTATTCCCAAGATAACTAATACTAGATATACATACCCCCATTTCTGAGATTCTTTTTTCAAAGCCTCCGCCTGGATTTCACTATCAGTCTTGATAATGTCCGGAGTGTTTTCGTTTATATTCATACTATATATTGTATCAGATCAGTTATCCACTAATCATAAAACACCTCAATCAGGCTTCGAATCCATGTCGCAATTGCATTTAGCAATTGCTACTCTCCACTCACCATGTTCGTGTGCGAGTACATGGATTCGAACCATGGACCGGGCGTGTATAAGACGCCTGCTCTACCAACTGAGCTATACTCGCAATACGAGCATCATACCGCAAACTGACAAGTGCGTAAACAATTGTCTTATCTGCAAATACGTGCTCTTAGAATCTGTTCAATGGTTTTCAAAATACAATTCCCTCTTCCCAAGACTTCTCAAACTGACATCAGTGAATTAAAGAAGTTCTTTTTTCTTAAGTTTAACACCGTGTGCAGTAAGAATTTTTTCATACTCTTCTTGTTCAAGAGTTTCAGCGTCGATGAGAGCAAGTGCAATAGCATCAAGTATATTTCTCTTCTCTGTGATAATTGCGAGTGCTTTCTGATATGAGTTGTTCATAATTGTTGAAACCTCGTGATCGATTTTTGTTCCGACAGTTTCTGAGAATCCTCGAGTATCACTTGCTTGGCCACTGATTGTTCTTCCGGCAAAAGCTTCGAGAGCAACTGGACCAATCTCTTCTGACATACCATACTTTGTAACCATATCTCTTGCCATTGCAGTTGAGACTTGGAGATCATTCGATGAGCCAGTTGTAAGGTCTTTGAAAATATGTTTTTCAACTACATAGCCACCCATTGAAACAACAATGTCATCGAGGAATTCATTCATTGACATCAGTCTTCGCTCTTCGAGCGGAAGCTTCATTGTATAACCGGCGGCGCGACCTCGTGAGATGATTGAAACCTTGTGCACAGGATCGGCATGTTCGAGTACAGATGCGAGAAGCGCATGCCCTGCTTCATGATATGCGGTCATTTCTTTTTCTTTTTTAGAAAGAATATGACTCTTGCGCTCAGGACCGAGCATGACTTTTTCTATTGATTGAATCAAATCAAATTGACCAAGCATTTTTCTATCCTCACGAGCGGCGACAATTGCCGCCTCATTCATAAGTGAATGAAGGTCTGCACCAGAAAAACCAGGTGTTCTTTCTGAAATCACTTCGAGATTTACATCTTCGGCGAGTGGTTTGTTTTTTGCATGTACTTCTAGGATTGCGAGTCTGTCTGCACGGTCTGGCAAATCAATTGTTACTCGTCTGTCAAATCGCCCTGGTCGTAGGAGCGCAGGATCGAGTACATCAGGACGGTTTGTCGCGGCCATGACAATAACCTTTTCATTTGGTTCAAAGCCATCCATCTCTACCAAAATCTGGTTGAGTGTCTGTTCTCTTTCATCATTTCCTCCACCAATACCTGTACCTCGAACTCGTCCAACTGCATCAATTTCATCAATAAAGATAATTGCAGGTGCACCAAGCTTTGCAAGCTTAAACAAATCACGGACACGTGAAGCACCGACACCAACAAACATTTCTACGAATTCAGCACCAGAAACTGAGAAGAATGAAACCCCGGCTTCGCCTGCAACCGCACGTGCAAGAAGTGTCTTTCCTGTTCCAGGAGCACCCATAAGCAAAATACCTTTTGGAATACGCGCACCAATGTCGATAAACTTTTTAGGATTTTTGAGAAAGTCGACAATCTCCGCGAGCTCAGCCTTCGCTTCTTTTGCACCGGCAACATCCTTGAAAGTGATTTTCACTTTACTATCATCAGGTGATACGAGTCGCGCTCTTGTTTGTCCAAATGAAAAGGCTTGAGAATTGGCACCTTTTGCTTGCCTTGTGAGAAACCAAATGACAAAGAAAAATAAAATAACAGGCAAAAGAAATGGCAAAATATTTCCAAGCCAATACCCCACCCCGTGATCATCTTTTGAATCGAGAGCAACCGCTCGCAATTTCTCTTTGTCGACACCGAGATTATCGAGTGTAGTCGTGAGTGATGTACCAGGTTCTTTTTTTGATTCCTTAACAGAACTGTCTGTATATGTAATATCAAGAACATCACCAGTCACTGCGATTGACTTAACTGTTCCTGCATTAATATTTGTCACAAGCTCTGAAATAGAGACATTTGCAGGCGCATCCGCAGAACTACCTAAAATATTATATAGACCAAAAAGCACTGCAAAGACAATTATTGTCCCCGCAAGATTATTCATGAGAACACCCCTGACAGTTTCTCTTGGCTTTTTGCTTTTATCCTGACCTTCAGATTGATTTTCACCCTGACTCATATTTGGACCTGTACCTTGCTCAGTACTATTCTTTGGCTTTTTATGTTCTTTATTTTTCATAGGTTTAGGTACTACTTATACCATATATATGGTCTTTTTAGCCATAGTTTACCTAAGGGTACACTTATGCAGAGCTAAGGGCACACTTATGCAAAGCTAAGGGTACACTTATGCAGAGTTAAGGTACATTTATGCAAGACTAAGGGAACACTTTATACAAAACCTAGCCTTATGATGAAGCGCACCCACCCCTATCCCTTTGTCTCTATGTCCTTTTTTGAAGATCTCTTAATCAATGTAAACCCATACATATCTGTAAAAGTGAATGACCGTGACGTATTTGGAGCGAATCGATTGTGACCACCAGTACTTGGTGCAAACATCAAAATCACAGTAAACAAAATCTGTATCTGTCCCATCACCCAGTATGCAAATCCTATGTACGGCATAACTTTGAGAAGTGAGAGTATGAGGTTTTGATTGAAAAGCGCGATAAGTGGAAAAGCGAGCAGTGCAAGGCGCAAAACCGCAGGTACTACAGACCACCAAAATACATATTTGAGAGACCAGCCAATATCATGCGCACGTCTTGTATAAACTGGTGAGAGCAATAATGTGACAAAGAGTATAAGCAAAGTAAAACCAAGCTCACCCAAATTGTAAACCCTACCTGCATTGGCAGCAGCCAAACTAGTAAACTGTATTGAGAAATAAGCTATTGCATAGACCAAAACATGCAAAAGAAAGAATGGGAGTCTTGCAAGTCTTGCACCTTTCAAACCGAATAATGTTGAGAAAAAAGATTTAATTGCTTTCATGCACTAATGTTAACACATAGAGATGAATTTCCTATCAAAAAAATCTAAATTAACCTTCAGCTACCCTCCTTTAGACCCACAAATCAAACACCAAACCGCCAAACCCTGAACTCATCCAAATAAAAACAATGATCACAAACCCATTTCAAAAAAGCCCCAGAAGCTATATAATAGCCCTGCAAACATGTCACTCATTCATAATAAGAAAGCCAAATTTAACTATGAAATAAAAGAAAATCTCGAGGCAGGTATCGAGCTTTTTGGCAATGAAGTGAAGTCTATCCGAAAAGGCATGGGTAATCTCGAAGGCTCATATATTATAGTGCGCGGTGGCGAGGCCTTCCTAATCGGTGCACTCATCTCCCCTTTCCAGCAAAACAATACAAGTGACAGTTATGATGAAAGAAGAAACAGAAAACTTCTGCTCCACAAAAAAGAAATTATTCGACTTTCAGAAATTGGTAGAGGTAGCGGTGAGACTGTTGTCCCGATTTCTCTTTATCCCAAAAAATCAAAAATAAAATTAGAGATTGCAATCGTACGTGGAAAGAAAAAACATGATAAAAGAGAGACAATCAAAAAGCGCGAAACCGATCGCGAAATCCGCAGAGATTTAAAGTCCGGCCGATAAATATATTGAGCCCACTTAGTATTGCAGTGCCCCACTGTCGTCCCGCAAATAAGAAGGACACAGGCGCAAAGGATATAAATGAAATAAAAAAAATCACCCTCAGCTGCGCATGACGCAACTGAGG
Organism: uncultured Candidatus Saccharibacteria bacterium; assembly: GCA_964627085.1. Lineage (GTDB taxonomy): Bacteria > Patescibacteriota > Minisyncoccia > Phycocordibacterales > CAIZLB01 > DALYDD01. Next base: position 85,562 of record CAZVIP010000005.1, read on the forward strand.
GTGTCGATTTTTTTGGTTGAGAAACCATTCGTGATCCGAAGACCGGTGTTGAGCGGGTTATCGCTTGAAACCAATCCGAGGTTCCCAATTGAGTCGGACAAACAGCCTATCGGCATATTTCCGATCATTTGGGAAATGCGGATCAAATAGCTCCCATTGATACTGACCGCTACCGAGATAGCTATCACCTTCGCCCCCGTAGGGGTAGTCAAACCATGTCACAAGGTCTGTAGAATATTGCAACCAGAAAAACTCCAGGTTGCTTCCACTGAACTTGAACATAGCTCCACCATTTGGTCCGATTGAACGGCCCAAGAATGACGGTTGTGGGACTTCCGCAACGACATTGTAGGTGAACTCGACAGGCACTGTAACTTCAGGATACTGCACCCCAAGGTAAGTTGGGATGAACTTGATTGTCCACCGAACAACATAGCCTTGACCAACGGCCGGGCGATACAGGTTTGGGATTTGACCCCAAGTATATCGTTGTTTGGTTGCCATGATGGCCCTGACATTTGCGACTGGAACAAGCGTTGTCACTGTTTCGTTCGGACTATTTATCGGTCCGAGGATTTCAGGGTTGGGCGCGAAAAGACCGGTCGTCAGGATTGAGGGCCTGGCAAAACCAAGCTCGTTTGTATAACGCTGGACAGGCTGATCGAGCACCGACACTCCACTGGGAAGTGTTACAGGGCTGAGCAAACCATTGTTCAGATGATACAAGCTGAATCGTGGGTAGTCAGTCATCTGGATCGAATCCAGAGTAACGATTTGACCATCGACTTTCGGCAAGACACCAAATCCCATGTTAATCATCGAATATGTCTGTGCCTTTTCAATGGGAACATTCATGGTCTTGGTGTATGGAAGCCAAGGCTGAGCGAGACTCTCGCGAGTCACATCAGCCGTCGGGTCCAACTTACCGACTACCTCATAGGTGATCGGGACCAGTGCCAGACCCTTCGTCGCACTGATGAACAGTGCAAGGAGGATGGCAGCGAAGACGAACAAGGGATTTGCAGAATTGGCAGTATTTTTTTTCATAACGGAAAGGCCTCTCGGCCGGGTTTGTTGTTGTGGTTGTGTTGTTGTGATGCCGTCTTGTTTCAATGGACACTACGAGGTTATCGAAGTGCAATCACATTGGGTGGAGAAGTGTTTCTCTTTAACCAAAAAATCAAGGAACGGACTGCCACTATATTAGCATATTTATAGCCTATTGTCAATGGATTGACGCTATCCCCCATGCGTATCATAATAGCAGGGCTGATTATATGTGTTTTTCTATGAATCGGTGAAATATGGCTTATTTTCTCCC
>CAZVIP010000006.1:0-47499 GCA_964627085.1 uncultured Candidatus Saccharibacteria bacterium
ACAAAAAAAGAAAACAAAAACATCAAAAAAAGCTGAGAGAAACACCAGGGACCCAAAGTCTGAATAGGGTATTTGTGTAAAACTCACCACTTGCCGGGCCTGATCGAACTGGTAAAAGGGGTTAAATCTGGTATGTGTCCCAATCGACAATCGTAACAAAAAAACTACACAATAGTAGCGTTCAGGTGTAAAGGGTTATAAATGAATAATAACCTTATTTATAGCCATCTAATCCATGTTCTTTATCCACATTTAGGCCGAATTTCATTGACAAAAGGACCCCTTGGTGCTAAGATTATAGACGTAAACACATATTGATGTGTTTTTTAATTTGAGTGCAAGCGCATAAATTTCGGTACATGGACATGCGCATTACAAAATAAATTTCGGCTTATTTTACAACTCACTATCGGACTAGCGATGCTTGTCTCAGGAACAATGGGTAATTCCAGTTTTGTGAAGCAAGATATTCAAAATTCAGTCGCTAATCCAACTCAGATTGTCGCTTCTGTCTCGTCAAACACCACAACAAAAGACGGGTCGGTCGCTAAGCAGTCTGTCGGTTCTTCAAAACAAAATCAGAAGATAAACAACAACATTGGTGTTGAAGATGCCGTTAGGGAGTACTTCGCTGATATTCCTTTAATGGTTGAGATCTCTAAGTGTGAATCAAGGTATCGTCAGTTTGAACCAAACGGTGATATCTTCCGCGGAAAGATCAACGCTAATGACGTTGGAGCTCTTCAGATTAATGAAACATATCACCTTAAGCGTGCTCAGAAGCTGGGTTACGATGTTCATTCTTTGCAAGGTAATATGGCATATGCCAGATTGCTCTACGAAGAACAAGGACCACAGCCGTGGTCGTCATCGTATCCATGTTGGGGTAAGTCACCACTTGCTGCGAACTTTAAACCAAAGTCTCGAACAGTAATTGTGACTACTTCACCAAGGGTTGAGACAGCAGTTATTTCTAATGCCGACGATGCAGCCACTTCGACTCCGGTCAAAGTAGCACCAGAAATATCAGCAGCTCTCAATACTACATCTGCGCCAGTTTCTGGCGAAACTTCAGTTTTGGCAGAACGATAATTCTAATTAACAAAACCACCCTCGTAAAACAGGGTGGTTTTGTTTTGGGTGTATTTTTGATATGTAGCATATGTGTAGTATTTACATAAATGCATATATATTGTATAGTCAGGGCGGAAAAATCTATCACTGAGTCAGGTCATTGGCCGGGCTCAGTGCTGATGTAAGTAAAACCATGCTCTGGGGCTAGACTAGAGGCTAGGAACAGGTGAAAGGGTGGGGTGTGTAATACATTCCGCCTTACGCCGTCTAGGATTATAGTATTGCTCCAAAGTATTGGAGAGGGGTTCACCTCCCGACTTAGTTCCTCACTTTTCGCTCATTGAAATAAATCTCAATAAAATCTCAAACAAACTCAAGTCGCTCCAAACAATTGGCTGTGCTTGTAAAAACTCAAAACAAACAATAAAAAGAAAGGGAAAAAGAAAATGAAAAAAATTGTCGGCACACTCTCAAAAATGGGAGGTGCGATTTCAATTTTGTGGACCTCAACCAAATCGGTCTACCAAATCTGTATGAGGGCGACAAAGGGGCAAACAATTGCTTTGATGTTATTCTCACTCGGATCCGCATTCTTCTTGGCTTGGGTATCTTGGGTAAACGCCCAGGTTGTCACAAGCGCAAGTGCACACATCTCCAATGAAAATTTTGGATTTAGTGATAGTCAGAGCAGTGGTTTACTCGATATTCTGCAAAAGTTAATGAGAGTAAACCTACTTTCACTGGCTGTTGCATATGGAATATTAGCAAGTGCGAATGCTTTCGTTGGTCTGTTTCAGTATTTAATAACAAGTAGTTGGGGCACAAAGATGCGCCATGAGGTAGATGCAATGCTTCGCCAACAGCGAACAAGGCTCGACATTGGATGTCTCCATTCTGCAAAGTATGAGGATATGAAGATTAGGATTCAAGAGCAAGCACATGGGTGGGGTGCAATTACTGATTACGCAAATCTTTTGGCGCAACTTGCTGGAAAATTTGCTAATCTGATCATCTTTGGTCTCGGTCTATTCTACTTTAATCCTTCCTATGCTGGAATACTTTTTATTGGAATTCTCCCACGTGCAATCAGTGAGTTCTACTGGAATAGTCGGTTTTGGAAATTCAATGATGACGAAATGGTCTACACAAAGCGCAGAGGTGTCTTTGCGCAGCTTTTTTTCATGGTCATCTCATTGCATGAATTAAAGCTCTTTGGTAAAGCCGAGGTTGCCGATAGAGCAATCCGCAGAAACCAGAGGGACCAAATTGTCCGAAAAGAAAAGTTGGTTCGCGGAGATTTCATTTCATCAACGGTAACTGAATTCATTTCGGCAATAACTCTGGTTCTAGTTGTGATTCAAGCAATCTATACTGCAGTCTTGAAAAGAGATGTGGCACTGCTCATCATCACACTTGATTTTTCAGTTCGATTTGCTGCAAACTTGAAGCAGATCTTACTTGAATTTTCTAGTGTGTGGAATGCGGCTCGCTCCGTCAACGTCATTACTGGTGAGTTTTTTGGTCTCGAACCACTCATTCCGCAGACCGGAAACCCTGTCCTGGATGGATTTAAACGAATCTCATTTAGGGACCTGAAGTTTCGATATCCAGACACGGAAAACCTTGTGTTAAATGGTGTGAATCTCGATATACCTGTTGGTGCAAAACTTGCACTGGTTGGAGAGAGTGGTGGTGGTAAGAGCACAATCGCATTGCTCCTAGCAAGGCAGTATGATCCGATACGTGAGGGTGATGACGATAAGAGTGGGGTATTCTTAGATGATATTCCGCTTACTTCTATTCATCCTCAAGACTGGTTTAATCACTGTCTCTGCATGGGGCAAGACTATGCAATCCCGCACGTCACAATCCTTGAAGCCATTTGCTATGGCATATGGAACCACGACGACGATGCACCTATTCCTGCTGACAAGCACGGAATTTGCCTTGGTCTTCAGGGTGTTGATATGGATGCAGTTCGACGTGCATGCAAGCGTGCGAATATTCTACATGTCATCGAGTCAAAGACGAAAGGATTTGATACGGTTATAGGAACAGAATATGGCGGTGTAGACTTCTCGAAAGGGGAGAAACAACGCATAGCTCTTGCTGCTCGACTTTTTGCTGAGCGCCCGTTCATGGTTTTTGATGAACCAGACGCGGCACTCGATCCAAAAAGCAAGGAGTTGGTTGTTCGAGGCATCCTCGACACAAATTCAACTGTCGTTCTTGTAATTCACAACCTTCGAGCCTGCGAGCTTTGCGACCTTGTCGCATTTGTCAAAGACGGAAAAGTTGTTGAGTTTGGCAGTCACAGAGATCTACTAGCAAAAGGCGGTCTATATGCAGAAATGTATAACTACCAAGTTGTGACAACGGGTCAGGGACCCAGCATTATTGCTGAGTAAGTGAACAAATAGGTAATCCAAGGGAAGTGTAAACCCAAAGATAAGCCATCAAATAAACAGTCCGCGCCAGAGTAGAAATACTTTGTGCGCGGATTTATTTTTTTTAAAATATAAATAAATCAGCAATTGATTAATCTATGACTGATAAGATTCAATAATTCATTTGGATTTAAATCACAGAAAGAGGATGGAACAAAAACTGAAACTCTTGAGACGATTCGTATCTTAAGGGAACAAAAGGGCTCTCTACTATACATGTCGCACAATATATCTTTTGCGACAGTCTATATAGGCAAATAGGGCCTGTGTGGCTGTTTGAGCTTAGCTGGCCTTGGCTGATATTGTCTCTCAGTAGTCCATTGCGGCTAAGAATTCTATTGTTATTATTGTTTTTATTGTTGTTTGTTAGCCAGGTTCTTAAGCTTTGGCTTGTACAGATTCTTTACCTTAACTAACTAGTTGTCAGATTGAATTCATAAATATTTGAACAAATTTAACAAAAAAGACGTCATATTTTGACGTCTAAGCGATTTGAATTTTTGGGTTGGTAGTTTGCTAAGCCTTGATAAAGAAGTTAAAAATTTGTTTGAGGTCTACAGTGACCTGTGCGAGCATGTCTTTGACATAGATGGCGAATTCTTTGACTGCGGGCTTATTTAGGATTGTAACGACGTCTATGCCTGCAACTCTTAAAAAGATAAGCCCAAGGATGATGATAAGAATAATCTGGATAAAGCCATTTTTCTTTTTCTCAGGTTTTTTATCGTCTTTGTTGTGTTGGTTATGTTTAGTTTGCATGTTGAGTGCTTTTGGTTTGATCTATAAATTGATTATACCATAGCGCCAACATCAACAAGAGATAAATCTTTCTGGCATGGTCGGCTTTGCCTGATAAGTGCTCAGTGAGTAAGGTTTCGATATACCCTGTATTAAAGTTTTCTTGAATATATGGGTTAATGCGAATAAGTCGCATTACGTCCTCTGGTCTCTTCTTGAGCCAGTGTTTGATTGGTGTTGGAAATCCGAGTTTCTTTCGATTTGCTGTTGTTTGTGGAAGTATGCTCTCGAATGCTTTTCTGAGGATATACTTTGTATTCCCTTCTTTGTACTTGAGGTTATCTGGTATTGTCATTGAAAGCTCCGCTACTTCCCTGTCCAGGTATGGTACACGTAATTCAAGTGAGTGAGCCATCGTCATTTTGTCTGCTTTGGCCAAAATATCTCCAGGTAACCAGTAATTCATATCAACTAACTGCATCTTTCTTGATTCAGGTAAATCAGCAAATCCCTTTATTTTTGATTCTAAAACAAGGCCTGGTAAGACCGCGGCTGTCGCTGATGCAACTGTCGTAGGATTGTCAGTTGTATTACTTGCAATATCTTTTTGCCAGAGTTTCTTCGCCTCATCTGGTTTGAAGATGTAGGCATTGCCGATATATCTGTGGTTGAAATCTGTGAGTGCGCGTCTAAGATAATTTTTTCCAAAGAAGTTAAATGGAAGTTTTGTGAGTGGTTTTATGATTCCTGTTTTGATAAAGCCTGGGAGCATGCTAACAGTGTGAAGTGCAAAAGGTTCTCGGTAGATATTGTAACCACCAAAAAGCTCGTCTGCACCTTCACCAGATAAGACTACTTTGACATGTTTTCTGGCCTCTTTGGCCAAAAAATAAAGCGCTACAGCCGACGGATCAGCTACAGGTTCATCGAAATGCCATGCAATTTTTGGGAGCTCATCGAAGTATTCATCAAATGAAACTTTGATTTCGTGGTGGTCGGTACCAAGAGTGTCTGATACTTCACGTGCCGCTGTGTGCTCACTTACTTCTTCGAAGCCGATGGTAAAAGTTTTGACTGGATCGAGACCGAGTCTTTGTCGCTCTTGTTGCATGAGGGTTACAGTGATGGCACTATCGATACCACCTGACAAAAATGCTCCGACTGGCACATCACTAATCATGTGATGTGCAACAGAATCTTTTACTGTTTCTTTGATATTTGTTTTGAAAAATAATTCTATATCCTCGGCACTGTCAATATTGTCTTGAGTTCCTGCTGATACATCAATTGATGTGATGGTATTTGCTGTGGTAGCACTCACCGCTGTCTCTGCAGTGATTTTATCTTTGAATTCATATGTCCAGTAAGAATTGATGGTAAACTCTTGAGTCTTTGTATCAACTACCATGTATGAACCTGGGTCTAGTTTAAAAATATCCTTGAAGCAAGTTTCGTTTAGTGGATTGAATTGAAATGCGAGATAGTTTTGTATTGCTTCATTGTTGACCTTTGGTGTATAGGCGGGGTCTTTGAGGAGGCTTTTTATTTCTGATCCAAAAGCCACAATTTTTTTTGCTGTGCCTTCCTGCGTAATTGCGTGGTAATATATTGGCTTAATTCCGAAATAATCCCTTGCGATGAGCATATTGCCATTTGTTTTGTCATAGATTGCAAAACCAAACATGCCTCGTAATTTTGTGAGCATGTCCGGGATTGATTTTTTGCCATATTCCTCGTAGAGGTGGACGATGGTTTCGGTGTCGCTCTTTGTCTTGAATGTGTGGCCTTTTTCTACAAGATCTTCATATAATTCTAGATAATTATAAATTTCACCATTAAAAACAATGACAACAGTTTCGTCTTCATTCCAGATCGGCTGATGTCCACCAGATAAATCGATGATGGAAAGTCTACGCATGCCATAAGAAAAGTCTTGTTCTGTGAGTGTACCTTGATCATCTGGACCGCGATGAATGATTTCAGCAAGCATCTTTTCGATTGCTGATTTTGTCATTTCTTCTTTTCCGAAAATTCCTGCAATTCCACACATGGTTGTTGTTTGTTAATTAATGAATAATGTATCTGTTGCTCTTTGTCCCAAATAAAATCTCACCAACTCATCAGCTCGCAGACTTGCAAACTTCGCAAGAATGTCTAGACTGCCTTGGGTCTATATTGTTGGTAAGTATACCATAGGGTCAAGGTAGGCCTCGATAGGTGCGATTGGCATTCTATATACCTTGCCATTACAGCTCACACTTGGCCTGTTCTGGACCTCGACTGCATTTGAGGCATATACGCCGAAATGGAGGTGTGGACCAGTTGAATAGCCTGTGTTTCCACTATAACCAATTGTTTGCCCTGTGGTCACTGTATCCCCTTCAGAGACGCTGATAACAGATAAATGGGCATATATAGTAGCGAGGCCATTTGAGTGTTTAATCATAATCCAGCGACCAAATGATGCCCCTTTACAGGTCAAATCAGTGTCACCGGCTCCTATAACTGTACCGCTGAGTGCTGCTTTGACTTTGGTTCCTAGACTTGCGCCGAAGTCCACGCCGTTATGTGAGCCTGAGACATAGAGTCTTTTTGCAGCAACTGTCTTGCCGAATCTTTGTGTGATACGAACATTATCAAGTGGCCATGACAAAACTGCAGAGCCATCCTTTGGGATGCTTTTTGGATCGAGCGTATACTTGAGAGCTGATTCATAGGCAAAGAGTTCCTTTTCAAATGATGCCTTGAGAGCTGTTTTGTCTGCGACGAGTTGCTGATATGTCTTCTCTTGGTTTTTTGTTTCTGCGAGAACTTTACTTCGCTCGCTCTTGTTGTATTCAACGACTTTCTTTTTGTCGTTCAGTTCGGTTTGGAATTGGCTGAGCTCGGTCTTTTTTGTTTCTTTTTGTTGTTTTGCTGATTCGAGATCTTTCTTTTCCTGCCTTAGGTTTGAGAGTTGTTCTTGGATTTTTTCATTAAAAGATGTTCGGTCATTAATCTCAACTAGTGTGTCGGAGAGGTTCTTTTTTGCAAGCACAGCTTGGATGAAATTCACATCTTCCATCCCATTAATTTCTCGGAGGTTTATAAGGATTGAGTTTTTGAATTCAGAAACTTTTTGTTCTGTGGTTTTGATTGTTTGACCAATTTGAGTGATTTCGAGACTGGCTCTTTCGATTTGGGTTTTTGTTTTTTTGATATCGAGATCGAGAACTTTGGCATTTTTGTCGAGCTCCTTGATGAGTGATTGAAGTGATTTTGCTTCGGCTGTGGTTTTGTCCTTGAGTTCTGAATATGCTTGAATCTCGCGATTGAGTGCCTCAATGTTTTTTGATTGCTGCTCGATTTTTTGTCTGAGCTCCTCGGCGGTTGCTGTGGTGTTTAGAGTTGCAGTCTGTGCAGCTACCTGTGCTTCAGCAATTTTTTGGCCAACAAAAAAGTGTATGAAAAATGCTTGAGCGATGAGTGCAAATGAGCAAAAAATAAATAAAACTGAGGATTTTTTATAACCTTGCATTACCTGTCTATTCTACAGTATTTCGATGACATTCGTAAGTCTCTGGAGTGCGTCTTCTTTACCAATTATTTCGGCTATGCTAAATGGATCTGGAGATTTCTCTTTGCCAGAAAGAGCTACACGCATAGGCCAAAGGACCACTCCTCTACCCTCATGTTCTGCGAAGGGCCATAAAGTATCTTTGATAATTTGTTGTGTCCAGTTAGCTTCATCGATACTGATAAGGATTTCTCGGACCTGCGACAAAATGTTTTTTGTTGTTTCTGCTGTAACTGTGATTTTTTCACCTTGGCCGTTTTTGGACATTTTTTCACTACAAATAAGTACTTGTACATTTTCGGCATTAAATTTTGGTGCAGAAAAGATAAAATCAATTTCATCATTTTCTATAATAGTTTTTAATTCACCAAAATAATTGATTCTGTCTCTTGTGATTCCGATTAGCTTGTCGATATCAATTGAATTTATTTTCTCCTGTGAACGTGCGTCAAAATAACTCTCAACATATTTAAGAAGCTCAGTCTTGTATTCATCTGCAGAGAGCTTGTTTAAATGCTCTTTGTTAATGTGATTTAATTTGTCGCCATAGAAAATAGCAGGATGATGTTGTACTTTTTGCAAAGAGAAAGCCTCAATAAGTTCATCTTTTGAAAAGATTTCCTGATCTGTGCCAGGGTTCCAACCAAGTAGTGAAATGGCGTTTAGGAGTGCGTCGGGTGCATAGCCTTTCTCAATGTATTCACGCACTGGGACCGCACCGTTTCTTTTGCCAAGCTTCTTTTTATTTTCACCTAGGATTGTTGGGAAATGGCCATACTGTGGCACATTGGCGCCAAGTGCTTCGAGAATGATAATTTGTCTCGGTGTTGATGTGACATGGTCTTCTCCACGAAGTACATGTGTGATATTCATGAGCCAGTCATCAACAACTACTGCAAAGTGATACAGAGGATCATTGATTGATCTTGCAATAATAAAATCACTATTCCCTTTGTCGTCTTTGAATGAATGTGAAGAAATTTTTGTTGTGCCTTTAATCAAATCTTCCCAAATAATATTTCTCTCGGTGTTTTTGATTCTGATAATTTTTCCAGTACCAGCTTGGTTTTCCTCAGCTTCATATACTTTACCCTCGTCCAATAGTCGTTTGAGCTCTTTTTTATAAATTTCACCCCGTGCAGACTGATAGTAAGGACCTTCATCGAAATGGAGTCCGAGTTTATTCAAAATTTCTATCTGAGCTAAATCAGCACCTGGCTTATTTCGTGCTGTGTCAGTGTCCTCAAATCGAAGCACAATCTCACCGCCTATTTTCTTGGTAAATAAGTAGTTAAAGACAAAGGTTCGGACATTACCAAAATGCCACTCCCCTGTAGGAGATGGAGGAAAGCGCACCTTTATTTTCTGGTTTTTTGCTGGTGTATCTGACATATATATTGGATAGGATTATAGCAAAATAGCCTTAAAATCGCTATTTCTCGTGTGTGAGGGCGATCTTGAGTATCTCTCTTGCGATTAGCTCTGCAGAGTCTGTGCGGGCGAAGTTTTTTGCCCCTTCTGACATCTTAATGGTGAGCGCCTTGTTTGTGATAATGCGCTGTATTTCATTTACCAAAATTTCTGGTGTGAGATTTGTCTCTTCGATAACAACTGCCCCACTTTCTCTCGCATAGTTATATGAATTTTTGCGCTGATGGTCACCATTTGTATCTGTGATAGGAATCAGAATACTTGGAACTCCCCAAAGTGCGATTTCGAAAATTGTTGAACCTCCTCTTGAAATGATAAGCGATGATGCGCCTGCTGCCATTCGCATTGAGAGAGTGTTCAGATAATCGTATACGTGATAACGAGACTCGTACTGATTGTTTTCGAGGATGACATGCGCTGTGCGCTTTACTTCAATTAAATTATTTTTACCTGTCTGATGGATAATCTGATATTTATCCAAAAGTGATGGAAGTGCGGTGAGGATTGCATCATTGATAATCTTGCCTCCTTGTGAGCCTCCGAGGATGAGAAGTACTGGCACATCTTTTTCGAGTTGTAGATATTCGAATGCTCCACTTGTGAGCGGTTCACGAATGTCTTTTCGTACAGGATTTCCGGTGTATGCAACTTTATCTTTTGGGAAAAAGAGCGCTGCTTCTTTATATGAAAGCGCTATCTTATTTGCAAATTTCCCTGCCCAAACATTTACTCTCCCAGGCACACTGTCGGACTCGTGTACTACAACTGGTATTTTGAAAAATCTCGCAGCTACAAGTGCTGGAAAACTTCCAAATCCACCCTTTGAAAAAATGACATCGGGCATAATGAAATACATTTTAATTACTGCAGAAAGTATACCTATCCCCATCTTGAACAAATCAATGAAATTTCTGATTTTTGAAATACCTTTTGGATTAACCCTTCTTTTCCCTGCCATAGCACTGATATATTCGATATCGTGATCAAAAAGCTCTTGCTTATTGTATGGATCAGGTGCCATAAAATATAATTTTGGCGCTAGGATTTTTTCATGTATTGAGACTTCATTTAGTGCCTCTGCTACGGCTATGATTGGGTAAAAATGCCCACCAGTCATACCTCCTGTCATTAGAATTTTCATATGGTTTATTTTATCAGGCTTATGCCTATATTCAAATGAACAAAGGATATTGACAAGTTAGATAATTAAATGTACTCTATTTTTGGAAAAGAAACACTTTCTTGCTCCGAAGTTCAAAACATTCAGATAAACCGGGCTGCAAATGCCCACAACAATAGAAGGAAAAATAAAAAATGAAACTATTTTTAAGTCCCGCGGATCTAAAACTCTGTCGCGACTATATTGCAGAAGTTCTCAGGCAATACACCGGGCAAGGGTCCGGGTGTGGTCTGATTAAGCTTTTTGCGCAACGAGACTCCGATACTGTTTCGACAGGGCGCTGTGTCGTATATGCTTTAAGTGGCAATGCAGATCGGGGTGCGCATGAAATTGCACAAGCGGTAATGTTTGCAGCAAGGGCATTAGTTGATGCAGTTGGTATCAAATTTGAGTTTACCGACAAAGATGAGCAGTTAGTGATTAGTCTTCATGGAATAACTTTGACGATAGCTGATTCGAAAACCACTAGTCAACAAGGTGTTCCTATCAAGGTTATCAAGACTGATGTAAGGTTTAACAAGGCACTTGCCGACACGTTCGCATTCTTGATCGATACAGTTGATGTGATGATATTTAAACCATCCTCTCTTATCGGCTTGTTAACAAAAGGTGTCTGCCGCGATGCTAATTCACTCGTCCTTGGTCCTGGAGACGTCGGTCCACTCAATCTGCTCGGCGCAGAGCAGCCCTCTGCTGAACCACCAAAACCTGGCGGATGGAATCCGCTTCAAGGCTCGCATTAGTTACCTTCCTGGCACCTAGGTGCAAGTGTGATAAAAAAGAATCGACCCCTCTTCCTGCCTCGCGCGTGGAAGAGGGGTTCTTTGTTTTTGGGTTGATTAAATAATCGCCAAATAGTTAAGTGGTGAAAAAACCTTGTTAAGGTTTGGTCGAGCTACAAATACTAGCTACTCTTTTTCTTAACTTGGAATTTAGAAACATTCAAAATAATTCCGACAGATGCAAGTGTGAAGAACATCGCAGTTCCTCCATGACTGATAAACAAAAGTGGTGTGCCGGATAGTGGAATAATGGCAAGCATGGCGGCAATATTTAAAAATGATTGAGTGATGATGAGGGTTATAATTCCGACTACAAGTAACATACTAAAAATATCTGGCGAGTACTTTGCAATTTTTAATCCTCTAAATGCAAAAAGTAAAAAGAGAGTAATGATAACGAGTGAACCAACAAAACCGAACTCTTCTGCCGCTACTGCAAAAATTGAGTCACCGATTGGCTCTGGGAGGAAATTAAATTTTTGAATACTTTGTCCAAACCCTCTACCAGTAAGACCCCCTGATCCAATCGCAATAAGTGACTGTTGAATTTGATAACTACTACCAGTCGGGTCCTTTGATGGGTCTATGAATGACTGAATACGATTCATTAGATATGGTCTCTGGAATACAAGCGCTGTGAGGCCAAGGATACCGATGAGGCCCATGATAAGCATGTCCCTCCACTTTCCGCCCGCGGTAATGTAAACTGCAATTCCTGCGAGTACAACCACCATGAATGTGTCGGTGTCAGGTTGTTTGAGGATCAAGGCTGCTGATAATCCAACGAGAATGATAAAAGGCAAAGTGCCTAATTTCCATGTGATTACTTTATTCTTGATACCTGCATACCAACATGCGAGATACATGATAAAACCAAGCTTATAAAATTCAGCTGGTTGTAAACTGAAACCACCAAGGCTGAGCCATCTGCATGCGCCTTTTGTACAAATACCAAGCGGTGTCCATACAAGTGTCATCAGGACAAAAGATGCAATAAGAATGTAGAAAGCATTCTTTCTCCAAAATGCATATGGAATACGTGAGGTGATAAACATGGCTGTGAGACCTCCTCCAAGACCCAGGACAATTTGATTGAAAAGCACAGCCTGGTACTTCCCTTCGCCGTATACTTTCGCCAATAAACCAAGTGATGCAGAAGAAAAGATAAAAAATCCCAATATAATGAGCGCAAACGTTAATATGAGGAATGTTTTATCGACTTTCTTTTTCATTGTGCAAATGTATCTATCCTAGTATAGCAATAACTGTCCCGAGTACACCGCAAATAACTGATAATACCCAATATCGCATTGTTACTTTATATGATGGCCAGCCAAGTGCTTCGAAGTGGTGATGAAGTGGCGCGATTTTGAATACTTTTTTTCCAAAATATTTTTTCGAAAACATTTGTATACTGGATGAAAGAGACGTCAGCACAAGCGGTAATGCAATAATTGGAAGGACCAAAACCTGTCCGGTCAAAAAGGCCACAATAGACAGCGTAACTGTGAGTCCAAGCATACCTGTCTCAGACAAATAATATCTTGCCGGTGGAATATTAAACCAAAGAAAAGCCAGTGTCCCACCAATAATAGTTGCGCAGAGTGCAGCAATATCGTATTGCTGTTGTTCAAACGCAATCATGGCATATGCACCAAAGGCTGATGCCATTACACCTGCAGCCAAGCCATCAATACCATCAATGACTGAACCCGAAAAAGTCCCAAGCATGACAAGTATAAAGAAAGGTACAAAGAATAAGCCGAGCCAAATATCGCCATAGAATGGTACATGTATATTAAGATATTCGAGTTTGACATAAAACCACCATGCACCAATTGCACCAATTAGGACCACAACAAGAAGCCTCAGTCTTCGTGAGATCCCGTCACTGTAATTTTGGTTTTTAAATTTACTACCATATATTTGCAATAGGTCATCTACAAGTCCAATTAGTGAAGCAAAAATAAGTGCAGCAAGGGGCAGTATTGTTTGGCTTCTACTTAAGAAATTCAATTTGAGTGTTGCATTGCTTGGGAATATAAATGAAAGGACCGCAAAAATCGCCACAGTTAGAATAACTGAAAACCACACTATAACACCGCCGACTCGAGGTGTATTTTTCTCACCGTGCTCATTGTGAATCTTTTTGAAAGCTTCAGACATCTGCTCTGTATTTTCTGTGCTACGAGAATTTCTTTTCCACATGCGGTATTTATACATGTACTTTGTGAGCCATGTCGTAAGTAAAAGCCCTACAATGAATGAAATTATTGCAGGTAGGAGTACTTTAATTGCGGTTGAGGTAATCATATCTTTACTATATCAAACTAAATCTCGGTTGCTAAGTAGAGTGCATCATCAAATCTACCATCTATTGTCGAACCGAGCACGATGACACTGTAGTACGCGCCATTTTTGTTAATAACTAGGGCCAAATTTCCTCCAGCGTCATCTGTAAATCCAGTTTTACCAAGGACTATGCCGTCGATTTTAGATAGCAAAATATTTGTATTTTTAATTTCAATCTTTTCATTTTTATCCACAGTGATATATGCGGTATCGGCTTGTGTAGCTACGGCCAGTTTTGGATATACAGTCAGGATTGTCTCCATAATTTTTGAAACATCTTTTGCACTTGCCTCAGAGTTTTTTGCTGTACTAGAGGTGTTTGAGATTGCGGATTTTGTTGCAGGGCTTACGACTGTACTTGCAATAGTTTGCTTGTTATTTTGATTTGTTTTTTTCTTTGTTTCCTCCCCGACTGGTAGTCCAACACTATCAACGAAGTTTGCATTTTCGAGGCCGATTTTCTTTGCACTAAAATTCATATAGGCGATGAAACTTGGATATGGAATCATTTCATGAGAAAGCGAATGTGCGGCAAAATTTGAAGAAGAAAGTAGCATATATGACACAAGGTCGGATATATTCATATAACCACCTGCAGCGACTGATCTGTCGGCTTTGGTCAAAGTCTCGCCATTTGAAGTCAGCTTAATTTTACTAGGAATTGATTTCCAGTTTTTCTGAATTTCGGCGACAGTGACTGCTGTCATTAGTTTTGTGAGTGATGCGAGTGGTGCTTTTTTGTCGGCCTCTTTCTCAAAAAGAATTTCTCCTGTAGAAATATTTTTAACCAAAACACTTCTCGCCTTGATTCTGGCCGGGTCAACAATATATGTGAGTTTCTCTTGTGCGATCACATTTCCGGTTTGCAAATAATTACTGAAACTAAAACTATTCAGTGCAAAAGATAGGATATTGTTTTTGTCTACCTGTGGAAGTATGGCGGATATTTTCTTTGCTCCCGTATTCTGGCTTGAACCTGCGATCTGCGCTGCTGAAGTTCCACTATTGAATGGCGCAAAAAATAGTACAGATAAAAATGAAGCACAAAATACGAGTGCCCCAAGCGCGATTACTATTTTTTTGTTTTGGATATTATTCATCTTGTTGTTTTTCTTCCTCATCAGTAGCCACTACGGTAGCTTCCATGAGATCTGATTCACTCGCAGTTTGATTCAAGGGCTCTATCTCAGTATCAGCGTCTGCTTGTATGATATCTGCATGAGCAATATTATCACTTGTGTTCTTGGTCTCTTCCTCGGTAACTACACTAGCTTCGGCTACGGCACCAACTGTACCCTCCTCTACACTATCATTTGATTTAAATTCTAGAATTGCGTTTTTAACATGTTCAAAATCTTCAAGTTCTGATACATGTGTAATACCAAGGAAACGCAATAGTTCAAGTGATGGTGTATACACTGAAGTTCTGCTGTCTGTTTTGTCTGCTTTTCTTTCGACCAAGCCTCTAATCAATAAATTTCGAAGAATGAAATTTGAGTTCACTCCACGGATATAATCAATCTCTGTTCTGCGGATTGGTCCCTGGTATAAAATAATGGCCAAAGTTTCGAGACTTGCTTTACCAAGATCTTTTGACAATTCTTCGGTGCGAACTTTTTCGATTAACTTTGCAGATTCTGGGTTTGTGCCAAGTGTATATTCATTGTCATGTTCAATAAGTACGATGCCACGACTGCCCAATTTGGTTTTCAGAGATTTAAGCGCTGTCTCAATTTCTGGTTTTTCTGCCCCTGTAATTTTGGCAATTGCAGAAATAGACATCGGATCACCTCGCCAAAACAAAACAGCCTCTATATGTTCCTCAAGGCCATATGACCACGTATTTTGGTTGTTGGGGTTTGTGTCCATTTGTCTTTATTATACTAATTATAATGAGGTACGCCTAGCTCATATTTTTCCATTTCAATCTCATCAAATAGAGCGTCTTGCTTCACATCAATCGATCCTTGTTTTACAAGTTCGAGCATCGCAAGGAAACTGACAATAACAAGAACACGCTCCTCACGAGTAGGTACATTTAATCTAGAGCCATTACCGATTCCGCCCGAAGTTCTCGATTTGCTGAAATCTCGAAATGACATCTTCATTGCATCCTGTATTCTGCCAGCAAGTCGGTCCATCATTTCCTCGAGACTGATGACTTTTTTGACAATAGCTTTTTGTTCGATAGTCTTTTTGGGCAAAGCGTTCAAGACATGTAAGATAGATTCCTTGAGTGATGCGGAGTTAATGTCTTTGCTCGGTGCGAAGATTTTAATGACCTCATCTAGGTCACCTCTTTCAAATATTTTTTGTGTACCGAATCTCTGCTTCACCACAACAGACTGCTTGCGCATAAGCTCAAGAATTTTCAATCTAGATTCGAGGTCTTTGATATCGCCTTCTTCGTCTTTGGTGAGTTCGAGTGTTGGAAGAAGTGATTTCGCTTTTATCAATAAAAGCGTAGAAGCAATCAAAATAAATTGAGCGCGGTGTTTCAGTGAATATTCAGGCAAGCTATTGATATGCTCTATGTATTCATCAGTCACCTTCGAGAGTGCGATATCGTTTACGAGGAGTTTTCTTTTTTCAATCAAATTCAAAAGCAGATCAAGTGGACCTTCAAATACAGGCGTTTTGAACTGCAATTGACCATCGACATGCATGGCGCGATATTCCTCCCTCTCAGAAAAAGTAGGAAGTGTATTGTCGTCCCCTATATTTGTGTGGGTAGGGTCGATTTGTGTTTGGTCTTGATTCGAGTGAGTACCTGACATAGGTTCTATTATATGATTTTTAACGGGTAAATGACAGTGTTTATATCTGTGAATTGGGGTCTATTTAGTGTTTAAATCTACCCCGTAAAATAACGACAAAATTGACAGACTACACTATTAATGTTACCGTTTTAAACGGAAAATACGTCAACAAAAGTTGAACACTGATAAACGCATGTCGACACATGCAGATGTAGTTTGAGATAAATATCATGTGCACGTTTGCATATGTATCGAAAAACACGTATTACCAAAATCTGTTCTATGAAAGTTAATATTTTATTCAATGTATCAATTGCCACCGATGAAACCGGCGGTTTACGTGAAGAAAAAGAGCGTGGCAATATCAAATTTGTGATGGAAACATCTATGAATGCCCTGCCCTCTGTTGGTGGGTATCTGTTGGTTCCTGCTTGTAGTGGCGATAGAGAATATTTTGAAAGATTTGGGTGGGCCGAAGGTTCGCCTGAATTTTCACATTTTCAGGTATTGGCTATTCACTCCAAGCTAGTCTCGCCAGGTCTGTTTATACCAGTCGTTGAAATTGATTATTTTGTTGTCAACTTTGGTGTCTGGACTGAATTCATCTGGCGAATGCGAACGATGGCCTTGCCGGGCACTCTCCATGTTGGATGTTATTTCGCATACCTTCTTGGCCTGACGGAAGAACATGAAAAGAAGCTGCTCCAAGTTGATACAACTGAAGGTGACCCAATTATCCATGCAATTGAATCAACGATTTACGATGAAGCTGCTTAACCATATCTCAAACTAGTTTCTCGTCAGGCTACAGCAAATCATCAAAACAGTTACAACACCCTGTTCTCTTCGGAGGACAGGGTGTAACTTTTTACTTATTTTGTTTTAAATCAGCTTTCTACTTAGAAACCACGCTTTCCGCTTTTGGTTCTGCGTCAATGAATTTCTTTGTGACATGCCAAAATACATAGATTGAGATAAGTCCTCCGATGAGTGTATATGCGTAAATTGACTGGTTACCCATAGCATTTGTCGTGGTAACCAAAAAGTCTTCTTGTTCTGGGCCGGGTATATTTGAGACTTTGCCCATAGTTGTAATTACAGATAGTAGCAGTAATGCAATTCTGGTATAAAGAGAATTCTGCACAATCACTGCATTACTCTTTGCTACATATTTTTTTGATAGATCAATAACTGACCATTTTGCGCCTAGATATGTAGAGACTGGTCCAACTATCAACAAAGAGAAAATCAAGAATGTATAGAAGCCCCCTGGAAGCAAAGGTGATAAACCAGTAAATGTGGCGCCAAGCACGAGGATAAACGAAAATACAGCACTGAGGATATATGAAAGTATTGCAGAAACAATTATATGTCTGATAATGAATCCCCAATCTGAAGTCACTTTTTTAACTTTAATTGTATTTGTTGTCATATGGTTTTTTTTACTCAGCTTTCTTCTGAACAGAGATACCGAGCTCGAATAGTTGTTCTGTACTTACTTCAGATGGCGAAACCATCATTGGATCACGTCCCTCACCTGTTTTTGGGAATGGCATCACTTCTCGGATATTTGGTTCATTCTCGAGGAGCATGATGAGTCGGTCAAAACCCCAAGCAATCCCGCCGTGTGGAGGTGTACCAGATTTGAATGCATGGAGCATGTGGCTAAAGTTTTTTTCTACAGCCTCTTTCTCATATCCAAGAATTTCAAAAACTTTGAGTAATGATTCAGGTTGGTGGTTTCGAATACTTCCGCCTCCAATTTCAAAGCCATTGAGTACAATGTCGTATTGTGCCGCGAGGATTTTCTCTAGGTCTTTGTCAGTTCGATTTGCAGATGCAAGTGTTTCTCTGTGTGCTGGTTGTGCCGCTGAAAATGGATTATGTGTAAATGTCCATCCAGATTGTGGAAGTCCGTCTGCACCCTTTACTACCTGTTTATCATCTTTTTCAAAGAATGGAAAATCGACAACCCAGCAAAATGCGAGGAGGTCTGGATTGTTTTTGTCTTCACCTTCTCTGATATCGGGTCTATCATTGCCGTATTTTGACATTGCTTCTGCATATGGGATTCGTGGGAATGGTATTTGAGCGATTTTTTTATGTGGGTAAAGAGTTGCCACTGTCTCAATCAAAAGTTTCTCAGTGAGAGCCATGATGTCTTCTTGTTCAACGAAACTCATTTCCATGTCGAGCTGAGTGAATTCCGGCTGTCTGTCCCCACGTGTGTCCTCATCTCGCATACATTTTGCAAACTGGAAATATTTTTCAAAACCCGCAGTCATGAGAAGTTGTTTGTACTGCTGTGGTGATTGTGGAAGTGCATAAAAAGCACCTCTCTCAAGTCTTGATGGAACGATGAAATCTCTCGCGCCTTCCGGTGTTGATTTTGTAAGGAGAGGTGTTTCGATTTCGGTGAAGCCCTCTTTATCCAAAAGATCACGTACAAGTTTTGTTACCCTGTATCTGTTCTTGATGTTTTTGTTTAGTCGTGCATTTCGTAAATCAAGATATCGGTACTTGAGTCTAGTCTCTTCTCCGACTTCGCGTGTATCGCTATGTAATTCATATGGAGGTGTTTCTGATTCATTGAGGACTTTGATATCGAGCACTTCGAGCTCGATTGCGCCATTTTGTTTATCAGCTTGCACATTTCTCTCTGGGCGCGCATTAACCTTACCTTTCACTTCAACAACCCATTCATCGCGAAGTGATTTAACAGTTTCTTTGAGCTCATCGCTGACGCCCGGGAGTACGACACCTTGTACGAGTCCTGTCTTGTCTCTAAATTCAAAAAACACAAGTTTACCTTGATCACGTCTAACATGTATCCAGCCTTTGATCAATACTTCGTTCCCTGTCTCTGTGTTTAAATTTTCGATATATATTCTTTTCATATTTGTAAAAATTTTATAAATAAAATCGCCCCTGCGAACCTGTTTGAATAATCAAAAGTTGATTAGTCTATAGATTCGCAGGGGCGATTGTGGTCGCGGTGCCACCCTGTTTTTTGCTTATGTATGCATGTCGGAGCATATGCAGGATATCGGGTCCGGAGGGTTCTACTTGTACGGCTTTGTAGGGCCATATTTTCTTCCCTCTACCTCGCCAGTGTCAGCTGGGTTGTTGGTATGTATACAAGTATAACAGATGTTTTTAGGATGTCTTCTATTGACAATATCACATATATGGTGTATTATATATATGTAAAGTTCTTTGACTTCTGCATCGTTACACATGGCTCAAAGTAATCATAATTTGATTATTTCGAGCCATGTGTAACTACCCTCGTGGCACCCACAACCATGAAAAAAACAGAAAAGGAATATGGATTTTACAAGTCAAAAGGCCAGAAATTGTCGATGAGACTTGACCGTCTCAGGAGCAAACTCCAAGCATTAGAGTATTATGTTGATGCATCAGAGCTGTCTCTCCCATCAGATTTGAAATGGTATTCAGATCAAAAAAGATGGTTCAGGACTGCAAAAGACTCAAGTGATCGTGAGACAATGGTTGGCCTCTTCTCATCAGTTCGAGAAGAAGCAAATGGCTTATTCATCTATCAAGGTGAGATAAGCAAGGCCAAAGAGCAAATCAAAATGCTCAAAATCATAATTCCCAGATTGATGCTTAAGAGAGCATTGATTAAACAAGAGGCGAAATACTTCGCAGATCTTGGTTGGTAATTAGGTTAGTTTTGGTAAATTGTAAAAGATTTACTCAGGTTTAGTTTCAAGAGAATGGTTAGTCAAAAGGAGTGATGCAGAATCACAGTAATTAGTTAGTACCCCATTTGTTTCAAGCGATTGAAACAAAATGACCGGCGCGTGTTAATTCACAGAGCTGGTCTTTTTTTTGTCTGCTATATTCTAGAACTGCATCTAATTCTTCGGGTATTAGGTAGAACAAAATGTCTACTATTTACTCATATCCGCGATAGATTTTGGAATGACAGTCATGTGATCTTTACCTTTAATGGTTTTATGTTTTGAGCCTTTGATCGTTTTGGCAATAATCTGCGCGCCAACTTTCATAAAAGGATCCTCGTCTCCGCCAGTGTAGATGAAAACTGGACATTTCACATTTGGAATTGGAACAAACTCCACAAACCTAGCCTTCATGTTCTTGGTCGGGTATTTCTTGTATAACTCGAGAAACTCAAAAAAGATTGGAGTTGGTGAATACAAATGCAATTCTTTTGGTGGTGTCTTGCTCGCAACCATAAGTGCGACTGCTCCACCTATTGAGTGTCCAATAAGAATGTCGTCTTTTGAAACTTGCACAAGGTCACACCAACCTTGAATAGTCTTAGTTTTCCACGACAAAGGAATGGCTTGAATATTCTTTTTTAATTTGTATTTGTCTGCACTTAGTGCAATGAATTTTTTCATAGTAGTGCAATTACACCACCAACCCACACTTCTCACGGAATTTTTGCATAGTGTCTGCGGTGAGGTTGCGGACGCGCTCTGCATTGTCGCGAAGCATTTGGCGAACTGTTTCTGGGTCCTTTGCGATTTCTTCTCTTCGGTCACGCATTGGTTTGATGAATTCAATCAAGTCTTCAATCAATGTTTCCTTGAGCATTTTATACTTCCCTTTATTTGCATTGTAGAGTTCATCGAGAGAGTTTTTGTCTCGTACAAGTTTGTGAATATTGTATACATTTTCTGGTATACCTGTGATTTTTCCAGATGCAATGTCAGCTGCAGAGCCTGAGTCTGTTGTGATAGACATGACGAGTCTGCGGATATCTTCATCACTGGAGAAAAGAGGAATGTGATTATTGTAACTCTTGCTCATCTTTTGCCCGTCAACACCTGGGACCGTTTCTACTTCTTCGAGTATCATGGCAACCGGTTCGATGAAGACTCCCTGTCCCCTCTTTTCGGTTTCGGTTGCATTTGCGTGTACGCCACAAAATTGTCTATTGAATTTTTCTGCTATATCGCGAGCCATCTCAACGTGCTGACGCTGGTCCTTGCCTACGGGCACGATGTCTGTACCGTGAATCAATATGTCAGCTGCCATAAGTATTGGATATGTGAAAAGCCCTACATTTGCCTCTTTGCCCCGTGCGACTTTGTCCTTATATGCATGTGCTTGTGAAAGATATGGCATAGTCGTAATGCAACTCAAAACCCAAGCCATCTCCGTTACCTCAGGAAGATCTGATTGTTTAAAGATAAGTACTTCTTTTGGGTCAAGGCCGATTGCAAGATAATCAATTGCAAGATCGAGTGTATTTTGTGCAAGCTCTGGTCCGTTTTGAATTGATGTGAGTGCGTGCAAATCTACAATGACAGCTCTGGTGTCATATTCTGTTTGTTTGTCCACGAGTTGCTTCATGGTTCCAAAATAGTTACCAAGGTGTGGTCTGCCTGTTGGTTGTATGCCGGTGAGAAATATCTTTTTCATATATATGTTTAAATTTAATCTAATATAGCACAAGGAAACACAGAATAAAATGCCCAGTATGGGCTATGTGGTCAAAATCTGGCTATATAGCGCCCTAAAATAGAGGTCTATACCAAATCGAGTTCGATAAAGAATGTCGCACCCTTGCCCTGACCTGGTGATTCCGCCCAAATTT
Source organism: uncultured Candidatus Saccharibacteria bacterium (assembly GCA_964627085.1). GTDB lineage: Bacteria > Patescibacteriota > Minisyncoccia > Phycocordibacterales > CAIZLB01 > DALYDD01. The sequence goes on from CAZVIP010000006.1 coordinate 21,913, forward strand.
TACCGTTATGGGCTTCAATCATTTTCTTTGCAACATAGAGACCGAGTCCTGTTCCCAGGATATTTGTCTTTGATGCATCAGGTGCACGCGTGAACTTAGCAAAAAGTTTTGGAAGTACGTCCTGGTGAATTCCCACGCCAGTATCTGATATTGAGACCAATACTTTATTTCCTTGTTTAGGAGAAAGCCAAATGTGGATTCCTCCCGTCGGCGTATATTTGATTGAGTTGTCTACAAGGTTGCTGATCACTTGTTTGATTTTGCCTTTATCCGCATTGATGCTAAATGGCTTATTGTCATTGCTTGCTGTAATGTCGAAATCAAGTGTGAGGTGAGCGTTTTCAACATTTGGCTTTAGTTCATTAACAACAGATTGTACGAGTTCTTTGAGGTCAAAAGTAGAAAAATCATATTGCATTCTTCCTTGTTCAATTCGTGATACATCAAGATAGTCACCCACTACAACCACGAGGTCCTGTGTGGACTTATATATTTTCTCTACAGCGTCTTTAACTGTGTCACTCATTTCTCCAAAGTCTCCCTCGAGAAGCATAGAACCATACCCTTTAATTGCAGTAAGTGGTCCACGAAGCTGGTGACTCGCCAAGGATACGAATTCTGTTTTTTGCGCATCAAGTTCTTTGAGGCGGTCGTTGGCGACGGCGAGATCGCGTGCGAGTGTCTCAACTTCTTGTCTGATTTTAACCTCTTTGTTTACACTTCTAATCAAGAAATATGTAATAAATCCGGCTAGTACAAACACTGCGAAGCTAGTTGTCCATTCTGCGAGCTGTGTCGAACGAAGGAGGTTAAATAACAATACGAGCAACAATCCAGTTGAGAAAAGCTGGGCAGAAATAACTTTTGTACTTAATAATTTGTATTTAAGCACGCCGTATACCATGAAAATGATATAGATGATGATGAGGTAGTTACCAAACGGATAGATATTGAAAATTTGTGGAAAGAAGTCCGTAAACCCACCAATGTATCCAATCATTCCACTTAAGATTGTGTTTCGAATTTGTGCATGCTGAAGAATGCTGTTTCTTGACTTTACATATCCATATAACAAATAACCAAAAGAAATAAGTACACCCACTGCAAAGTAAGCCGGAAATACCCAGTAATATGGACCTGGATTAATCCAGTAGAAATCAAACTGCTGTGTGACTCCGTGTTTGAATAGTGGTGTTGCGGAAAAAATAATCATCCCGATCGCCACGGCCCAGGACGCTCTTAGTAAATAATCATTTTTAATATTTAAGAGTGCAAATGTAAATCGTAGATATAGAAGCGGAATGAAAATTGCAGAGATATCGAGCGTATATTGCCAAACCGTTGCTACGCTCGCAGAGGCGGTAGATGTTACAGCAAAAAGACTAAGTGCCCAAGCAGAAAATGCTAGAGAAAAAGCAAACCACGATCTGTTGATATTGTTCTTACTATCAGACCGGTAAACGATTGTACTAAATACAATACTACTAAGACATAGTATGAGACTTGAAAGACTAAATGCACTCATGTATTAAAAGTATATCACAGGCCAATTCGCTTCATGTGCAAATTCCTCTAAAAGTATACGAGGCTTAACCGCAACCGGCTCCCCTACAAGTTGTAGCATTGCAACATCTGAGTAGTGATCTGATAGTGCTGTTGATTTAGACAAATCAATTGACTCATCTTTTGCAAGTTTGATAAGTGTGTCAGCCTTCACTTGGCCATACATTAATTCTCCATCAATTTTTCCTGTACACACCGCATCTGCATCGACAGATAACTTCGTGCAAAAATATCTTGAAATATCATTATTTTTAGCCACAGCTTGCACAACTGGCTCAACTGAGTTTGAAATGAGTATAAGCTCATATCCTCTTTGTTTTAGATTCTTTATATAATCCTTTGCCTTGTCCGTGATTCTGTCATTGAGTTCTGTTTGATAAAACTCATCCGCTAATTCATTTAATCTCGCAAGCGGTATTTTTTTGGAAAAAGAGACAGCTTTTACATAAACACTTTCTACGCTATTTGTGATATTGGTTTTATATAAAATAAACCACACAAAGACTTTCACCATAAAGAAAAAAGGGATAATTTTTTTCTTGTTCAAATATTGAACAAATAATTGTCCTGATTGTCCATCAAGTAGACAGTCATCCAAATCTATGGCTGCAATTTTTTTAACCGCCACCTCTTCTGGTGCGATAATGTTATCAGTACTATTCTCCTGTGTTTCTTGTGTATTAGTTTGATTCATTTGTGATTATCTTTTTAAGCTCACCAGTTCTAGCCGTCTCTAGGTGATCAAATTGATAGTGTGGATATTTTTTGTTTGAAAGAGTTTCAATCTCCTGAATAATTTTTTCTGTGATAAATCTGCAGATATCCCTGTCATCATGCTTACCGTGATATTCAGTGAAATCAATCGGCTCACCAATATATAGTCCAATTTGCTTTTTAAATGAAAGCTTTCCGCCTTTTGGCATAACATCGTATGCTCCAATAATACCAACTGGTACGACAGGTACCTTATGTTCGAGTGCATATTTGGCTACGCCAGTATATGCCTTAACCATTTCATCTTTGTGAGGTGATCTTGTTCCTTCTGGAAAAATACCTATAGTCTTCTCTTGTTCAAGTAGTTTGCGCACACTTTGGTGCACAGCATCTTTGTTTTGCTCTGTGCGAGGCACTTTAATCTGACCAGTTGAAATCATTAGTATTCGCCACAATTTATGAGAAAAGAATTTCTCCGCAGACAAAAAATGGATATTCTTCGGAAAAACAGATGACAATGACAAGAAGTCAAAAAAGCTCTGATGATTCGCAGCTACGATAAAAGGCTTTTTAGGTAAATTCTTGTTTTTATATGCAACCTCTTTTACCCAAATAAACCTGATTAGTCTTCCGACTGTGTTTCTAATAAGTGAGTATGTAAAAGAGATAAATCTGCTTTGTGGCTCTAGGTATTTTTTCATTTCTGTATTACTGCTTTGTGAAATTTATTAAATGTATTTACATAATAACATTAAAAATTTCATTTTGTTTAAATTGATAAAATTTAAGTATTAGTAATGGCCCAGCGCGAACGCTGGGCCATGTTCCCTGAATACGGTCAGGTGCCTCGAATTTCGAATCGTGCCTGTCGGACCTCTTATGCTTTGGCCTTAAGCCAGCGAATGATCCGTTCAGCTACACCTACGTGTTGATTGATGCCTGCAGGATTGTCCAGTGGTGGCAACATTGGATAGTGGTCCGTGCACGGGAGTGCCCAGTGCATGAACCCTTGAAATGTTGCCCACTTTTGGGTAGCGGGACCACACGAAGGGTCATCCATTCCTGTGATGAGGAGCCGACGATCTGTTTGTGGCTTCGAAATCCGGTGGAATTGGAAGATTGACCGGACCAAGCTCCCGGGACTTGTTGCGATACACTCTACGGGCAGTTTCCTCCCGAATAGTGCTTCACAATCCGCAGGGCTGGGCACAAACTCCTCCTTGCCTTTCTTTCCCAAAATCATTTTCAGATATTCAGGGCGAAGGGTTTTGATGGCTGACTTGAATGGAACCCGGAGCGGGTTTGCCGCCGCAGGAGCAATTAGAGCGAGGTGTGTAACCCTGCTGCTGAATGCACTGGCTTCTCTTGCGAGTAGGCCGCCGAATGAATGGCCGATGAGGGCGCATTCGCTCAGCTCTGCAATCATTCCGGTCAGACGAAGCGTTGCCTCATGAAATGAGGTGCACTTGGCTGGGTCGAAGTTTACGACCCGGTGCCCAGCGCCCTCAAATACAGGTTTCCATTGGTTGAAGATTGCGGGTGTTGACCACAATCCGTTAACAAGCAATACGTTCATTTTTTCAAAGGTCCTTTCTGTACCTCTGGGTTTGTTGTTGTGTTTTGTGTCAGGTGTATATCCTAACTCCGTTATATATTATAGTACAAAAGTGTTCAAAAGTCAATATACGATGCCGAATGGTGGAGGGTAGGTATTTTTGCTATGTAATTTACCTCTAATATTAGCCATGCGCTAATCGCAGTGATTTAAGTGATATAATTTTATATATGATTCAATTCAATCAAGTTACATGGTATTCAAAATTAGCATCACTAATAGTTCTCTTAATCGCATTGCCTATAATTACTTTTTTTATCGGTGCGAAATATCAAGATAATAAAAACTTTTTTAAAGCTGAGGTTCAAAAAGAACAGGATCTTATAGCAAGAAATGAAATGCTCGCGAGAGATATGAGACAGCAGATGGAAGATGGTGTCACCTCTCCTGCCCTCGAAGGAAGTCATAGTCTTATTGTTGGTGATGCAAATTATATTCTTGTATTACCTAATACTGAGTTTTCCGTATGCCCGGTATTAGTTACGGTTATGGATTCAGCTAAACTTGCAAGTCAAAAGACAAATAAAAATCAGGTCACAAGCAAGGCGCTTTGCGATTTTAATTTAGATGGTAAGGATTTCAAGCTTGCTCAAGATAGTGTGACTGATATCTCTTTTTCCAATATAAAGTATTCTGAAAAAAGCATAGTCTTCGACACTGAGATTGACTTGTTGTCTCCTACCATTACTGCATATACATGTACTCTCACAGACTTTGCTACAGCAAAACCTGTCTGTATTGCAAGTAAATAAGCTTGTAGTTTTAGACAAGTCAGATAAAAAATTAGCTCAAATAGCTCAAAGAATTCAATGGTTGGCTGGCAGAAAAACTAGTTTAAATTATAGAGTCCAACAACAGCGCTTCGCATATCCTCGGCAATTTGCTCCGGGGATTTTGTTTTGTCTGTGCTCAAAGGTTTTCCGATTTGGATTTCAATTTTTGGACGTAGCATGCCAAATTTTGCTGTGCGCTTAAATGCGACTGGTATGACTGTTACATCTGTATTCTTGGCTAAAATAGCTGCACCCCATTTAAATGGTCCAATTGGATCTGGGTTTACACTGTTTGGTCGCCAAATTCTGCCTTCTGGATACATAGAGACAGTTCCGCCGTGCTTGATTATTTCATAAGCTTTCTTGAGTGATTTTTCTGCACCTTCGCCTGGTGTAATTCGGAATACCCCGAAGAAAAGATAGATGATGTCGACAATACCAATTTTCTTGAGGACTTTTAGAACCGGTACTCGAAATACTCTTGTTCCCATAAATCTAAATGGAAGTATTTTTGAAAAAGGAGGGACAAACAAATCGAATAAGAACGCATCGTACATGCCTATATGGTTTGAAATAAAAAGAAGTGGTCCTTTTTTGTCTTTTAGATGTTCTTTGCCTGATATGTTAATCGTGAAGTAAGTTCTGAAAAAAATATTGAATATTGGTGAGAAGAAACTCTGTGTAAAATATGCAAATGTATCTTCAAAGAATAAGCCAAGATTTTTCTTTTTTGAAAAAGTGATTGACTTGAATTTTTCTAGAGAAAAATCGACAACCATAGAGTCATCGATTCCGTGTGAGAGTGTATTTTGTTGTGGGACAGTTTTAGGCTCAAGGCTGTAATCATTGTCTTGAGTGGCTGTTTCGGGGTTTATTGTAGTTTTTGTAATGTCTACATCCGTTATGGGTTCTGGCTGTGCTTTTGTTTCTGTAGGCATCTTGCTTTCGTATTTCTGTTTTACTTTAAATATCCTAAAAATGTATTAGTGCCTCAATTATGTATTAGTTTGGGCTTTTTCGCAAATTAGGCGAAAAAGCAGCTGCCTATGCCCTACTAACTTTCCAGATAACCAATATTGGAGCAATGAGTGAAATGAGATATCCGGTATTTGATGTCCAGAAGTTTTGTGCCTTTGTACCAAGTTCAAAAATATCATATGTCGGTAGGACATGAAGTGAAAGTGCGACAAGTAAAATAACAAATGACGTGCTAATCAAAATAGCATTCACCCAACGTTGGATTCCGAAATGAAGGCTTTCATTCTGCATGATTTTCACAATGGAGAAAAAGACCAAAATAAAAATAACACCATACACAAGCGCATGAGAATAAAATAATCCCGCACCCTTTGTCCCAAGAAAAAGAATATTTGCTTTGTTTGGTATTGCAGCGTATATCATTGACGCTGGATAGAAACTTACGATAGATGTAAGTGTGATACGTGCACCTTTGAGGTGGCTAAGGAGCGTGAAGATGATAATTAAAACAACAACTATGATATTAATTAAACTAAGCATAAAGAAATTATATATCCTTATGCAATATTGTGAAAGGAATATCTTGTCCTATTCTTATTCTGTTTAGCATGTCGGTCTATTTTCTATCTATTTGTTTGATTCGCTATCAGTATCTGATTGGTTTTCTGACTGATGATCAGATTGATTGTCTTCTTTTTTTCGCATCAATGGGAAAATCTGTGCCTCACGAACTGGCTTGCCTTCGAGGAAACTAAATAGTCTCTCTGAAATACCAAAACCAAATGCTGGTGGCATACCATATTCCATTGCTTCGACATAATCCATATCAGCCATCTGTGCTTCATCGTCCCCTGCATCACGGAGTGCCTGCTGTCTCTCGAATCTTTCTTTCTGATCGATTGGATCATTGAGCTCACTGAAGCCTTTACCAACCTCACTACCTGCGAGGATAATCTGAAAACGCTCCACAACCTCTGGGTTCGTGCGAGATTTCTTGGCAAGAGGTTCGAGATATACTGGGATACCTACTAGAAATCCTGGTCCAGCGAGTGTCTTGCGAGTTTTTTTCCAGAGTAAATCAACACCACGCTCGACGCTGATTGTTGCTTTGTCATATTCTATCTCGGCATTTTTGAGTGATGCTTCTACTTCAGCTACAGTTGTGTGCAGTGGATCGACATTGTATGACTCTTTGAGGATTTTGCAGAAATCATATATTGCCCAGTCATCATTCAAGTCGAAAGTGTGTTCTTTCATTTCGAACTTTGTTTTGCCGTATGTTTTGTGGGCAATAGTTTTGTAGAGGTCTTTAATCATGACCATACCTTTCTCATAATCACTATATGCTTCGTAGAATTCCATCTGTGTATAGTCCTGGAGGTGTTCGGCTGACATACCTTCATTTCGGAAAATTCGTCCAATTTCAAAAACCTTTGGAAGGCCGGCGACGAGGAGTCTCTTTTGCCATAATTCTCCAGCTGAAATTCGAAGATATACATCAATATCGAGTGCATTGTGGTGCGTGATAAAAGGCCGTGCATCTGCCCCACCTGTTGTGTTCTCAATGACAGGAGTTTCAACTTCGATGAAATCTCTCTCGAGAAGATAGTTTCGGATTGTATTCCAAAAGATTGATCGACGTTTAATCATCTCGCGCAATTCTGGATTGAGAATAAGGTCAAGATATCGCTTACGGTATCGCTCGTCTTCGTCTTTGAGACCGAACCATGCATCTGGAACCGGTCGCAAACTTTTTGATAATAGTCTCCACGATGTTGCCTCGAGACTATTGTGTCCACGCTTAGTGATATATGCGGTACCTGTAAATTCGATGAAGTCACTACTATCTACAGCTGAAAAAAGTTCCTCATGCAGACTCTCGCCTTTTACGACATCACCTGCTCCGAGTGATTCAGCGGATACGAATATCTGAACTTTTGCTTGCGGATTATTTTCTGTTGGAGAAAGAGTACCATCCACGACATCAATGAACCCAGCCTTGCCCTGCTTGCGCATAGACATAATTCGGCCACCAATAGTGACCACCTTGCGGTCCTTGTCTAAATCTGCAAAATCAGCCAAAAAGGCTTTGTTTGTGAGTGTTAGATTTGATTCAACTGGAAAAGGAGCAATGCCTTTCGCACTTAATTCTTGGGCTTTTTTTGCTCGTTCATCGCGTATTTCTTCAATGGATGTCATATATTGACATGATACTTGAAAAAGCGAAGTTATTCAATGTGGGATTTCGGCGTGGTCGGTTTATTTTCCTTTAGCAAATTTTTTGTAATCCTCCAGACTCTGCATACCTAATTCCCCTCTTAGTTCATCTACATTTTCTACATTCAGAATTTCTTTGAAAACAATTGTCCCATCTTCGTTTCGGTCGAACTGGGTGCCATATATTTGTGGCTCACCTTTAGACAGTTGTACTTTGTCAATAAAGTACGCTTTGTGTTCAAGATCAATTAATTCCTCGCTATCAATATCTTTAAATGACGCCTCAAATTTTTCTAAGTTATCAGGCGATGTGTGCAGTGCCAATGTAACCGCTTTTTTATACAGATCATGCGGTACTTTATTTTTATATGGAAAACCATATGCCTCGACCATACTTAGAAATTCCTGGGTGTTTTCTTCTTGTCTTTTGATAAGTTCAGTGATATCGATCTTTTTTTCTTTGAAAAGACCAATTGTTTTTTGGTCTTGTTCAAAAAGGGCTTGGAGTTTGGTTATTAGTTCGGGTTGCATTAGATATTTCGATATGTTCGTAAGACGTAGTGCCTAGCTATATATTTCTGAGCTGTTCGTACAACTTCCTCTGATCTTTTGAAAGTTTATGTGGAATATTGATATTAATTTTGAGCATTAGGTCACCTCTTGAGACGTGCTTATTTGTCTGATAGTTGTTTTGATGTGGTACACCCTTGCCTTTTATGCGGAGTATTTCTCCATGGCTAATTCCCTCTGGAATTTTGACTGTGAAGTTTTCATCGAGGTGTTCGAACTTTGCTTCACCACCAAGTACTGCATCGGGGATTGATATGTTTATATCAGCATACAGATCATGTCCTTGCTTCTTGAATTTATTATCTTTTTTGACATAAATTTTGATATACAAATCGCCGTTTTCACCACCAACAATAGCTTCGCCTTTTGCGCGGACGCGGAGGGTCTCACCTGACTCGATTCCGGCAGGGATAACTACTTGTATGTCTTCTCTTTTTTCATGAATACCTTTGCCTTTGCAAGTCTTACATTTTGTTTTTGGAATTTTCCCTGTACCGTGACAATTATCACATGTGACAACATTCTCCACGACGCCGAGTATTGTGCGCTGTTGTTTAATTGTTTGACCTTTACCATTACATGTCCCACAAGTATTTAGTTCAGTGCCTGGCTCGGCCATTGTTCCATTGCAATGTGTACAGGTAGAATTTTTGGTCAAAGAGATTTCCTTATCCACACCAAAAACCGAATCTTTAAATGAGAGCTCAATATCAACTTGGATATCCCTACCTTTTTTTGGTCCACGAGATTGTCCTCTACGTCCCCCACCTCCGAACACTGAACCGAATATATCCCCCAGGTCAAATTCAAATCCACCTTGCTGACCACCTTGTCCACCGAAACCAAAACCACTAAAGTCAAAGCCTTCAAACCCACCGAAACCACCCTGTCCACCACCAAACCCTGCTCCTGGTCCCGCACTGCCGAATTGGTCATACTGTGCGCGTTTTTTTTCATCACTCAAAACTCCATAGGCCTCATTTGCCTCTTTGAATTTTGCTTCATTGCCTCCTTGTTTGTCGGGATGGTGTTGGTGTGCGAGTTTTCGGAATGCTTTTTTGATTTCATCTTGTGATGCGGTTTTTTCGACTCCAAGAATTTTATAATAGTCTTTGCTCATGCTTGTTTTGGTTATGTGGGGTTATAAATTTATTTGTTTGATATTGCGAGCACGTTCTGCAATTGAGTATCTGCCAAGTTTGGTGCTTTTGCCAAGCTTAGTACTTGGCGGTACTCAATTGCATTCCTACTCACAGATTATTGGTCGATTTTGTCGACGGGTCTGATACCGTGGCTGGCTCAAAATGCTTCTAACTATTTTGTTTCAGCGTCACGAACATTTCCTTCGGCACTAGCGTCTCCTGTTGGAGCGTCGCCGTTTGGTGCACTCTCAGTATTTGCTGTTCCGGCATTTGCGGCCTGAGCAGCTTTCATTGCAGCTTCACCAAATTTCATGAGGTCTGCTGAGACTTCCTCAGTTGCCTTTTTGATTGCTTCTACATCTGTGCCGTCTTTTGCGGTTTTGAGCGCTGCGATTTTGGCCTCGAGATTTGTAGCGAGCTCTGGCTGTGTGGCTGTAAGTTTTTCTTTGTGATCCTTGAGTTCTTTTTCTGCTGAATATATTGCATGGTCCGCTGTGTTTCGAACTTCAATTTCTTCTTTTTTGAGTTTGTCTGAGGCTTCATTTGCTTCAGCGTCTTTTTTCATTCGCTCGATATCAGCATCAGTTAGACCTGAGCTTGCTTCGATACGGATTGATTGCTCTTTGTTTGTAGCTTTGTCCTTCGCTTTTACATTGAGAATACCGTTCGCATCAACATCAAATGTTACCTCGATCTGTGGAAGGCCTCGTGGTGCAGTTGGAATTCCATCTAGGATAAAGCGCCCGAGAGACTTATTGTCTGCTGCCATTGCGCGCTCACCTTGTACGATATGAATTTCTACAGATGTTTGACCGTCTGCTGCAGTTGAGAATACCTGAGATTTTGATGATGGAATTGTTGTGTTTTTCTCAACAAGTTTAGTTGCAACACCTCCCATTGTTTCGATACCAAGAGAAAGTGGGATTACATCGAGGAGCAAGATATCTTTTACGTCTCCGGCGATAATACCTCCCTGGATAGCAGCACCGAGCGCCACTACTTCGTCTGGGTTAATAGACTTGTTTGGCTCACGATTAAAGAATGCTTTTACCTTTTCATGGATAAGTGGCATTCTAGTCTGACCTCCGACGAGAACTACTTCATTGATATCAGTAGCCTTAAATGGTGAGGCTTCGAGTGCGCGCTTAGTGATCTGCATTGCTCGCTCTACGAATTCATCAGCAAGTTCTTCGAGCTTTGATCGTGTAATTTTCATTACCAAGTGTTTTGGACCATTTGCGTCAGAAGTGATGAATGGAATATTGATTTCGGTTTCAGCTGATGTTGAAAGCTCAATCTTTGCTTTTTCAGCAGCTTCATCGAGTCTTTGCATTGCAAGTGCATCATTTCGTACATTGATGCCACTTTCCTTTTTAAACTCTTCTGCAATCCAATTAAGGACCTTGTAGTCGATGTCTCGACCTCCAAGTCTGTGGTCACCGTCTGTTGATTTCACTTCTACGACTTCATCTCCGACTTCGAGGATAGAGATATCGAAAGTACCTCCACCAAAGTCAAATACTGCAATTTTTTCATCTTTCTTTTTATTGAACCCGTATGCAAGAGCTGCGGCTGTTGGTTCATTAATGATTCTTTTCACATCAAGACCTGCGATTTTACCGGCATCTTTTGTCGCCTGTCTTTGTGCATCGTTAAAATATGCAGGTACTGTGATGATTGCCTCTGTAACTTTCTCACCAAGCTTTGCTTCTGCGTCATTTTTGATTTTAGTCAAAATCATCGCTGAGACTTCTTCAGGGCTATATTCTTTGTCACCGAGTTTAATCATGACGCCTCCATTTGATGCTTTTGTGACATCGTATGGAACTGTCTTTTTGTCTTCCTGTACACCTGATTCGTCAAAACTATGTCCGATGAATCGCTTGATTCCATAGACTGTGTTTTTTGGATTTGTAACTGCCTGTCTTTTTGCAAGAAGACCTACAAGTCTTTCGTTTGTTTTTGAGATTGCAACAATAGAAGGGGTTGTGCGTGATCCCTCTGTGTTTTCGAGGATTCGTGGGTCACCTGCTTCCATTACAGCCACTGCTGAGTTTGTTGTACCTAAGTCGATACCGATTATTTTTGCCATATATGTTTGTATTATGCATTTTCTCTTTATCTAAAATAATAAGAGAAAATACGTGGTTAATTAATAGTTTGAATATTAACCTAATACAGACGGCGCTCTTGGACTAGTACCTGTTATATATATTGAAAAAGAGATTCTCCCTACAGACCTCGCGACAATTGATGATTCAACTGAGTGAGGTTGATCGATTGGATTTGCTACTGTGCGAGATGCAATAGCGGACACGACTGATGTTTCTGTCGCCTCACCTAAGGCAGATAATTGTACTGTTGGTCTACCTGTGATTTTTGCAACAAATTGATCCGCGATTGTATTTTCAATCACAAGACGATCTGAAGAACTGATTGATGAAATAGCTCTGTCTTGGTTATTGACTGAGTCTATGTGGCCTGTCTCTGTAAGTTTAGCTTCGAGCTTGAGTGTTGTTGACTCAATCTGTGAGGAGAAATTTGTAGCTGTGCCTGTGCGAGCTTCTGCAACTTTTTGGACACTGAGGACAACCGGACGTACCCTGCCGTCTGCCTGTGGAGCCAAGAATAAGACGATAACAAAGAGCACCAGACCAATCTGGACAAAAATCATCGTTATGCATCCATATTGTTTTCGCTCTACAATCATGTTTATTTTATAAATTAATTATACCATTTCTGTCAAGATTTACGTGGGTTCTTGGGCGGATCTTGAGACAGGTGGGGTTGGATAGTCTGCTGTATATTAATACGTACTAAGCCTGAAAAACTTTCACCATGGCAGGTCTAATGACCTTGTCCCCTGACTTATATCCAAGCTGCATAATGTCTGAAACGGTGTGGTCTTTGGCATCCCCCGTTAAAGGTGTACTTCCGATAGCTTGGTGTAGATTTGGATTAAAGTCCTCACCTATAGTTCCTATGGCTTCAACATTGTATTTTTTGAGAACTGATTTGAATTGGTTGTAGATGAGAGACATTCCTGTTGTGTCTTTGTCCTCTGTAGTAGGTTGACCTGCAGTGTGCCTTAGCGCAGATTCAAAACTATCGATAACAGGGAGCATATCCTCTACAAAGTTGACGTGTGCAAATTTAATATAATCAGCTTTTGCTTCCTCGTCGCGCTTACGTGCATTGATGAATTCCGCCTTGTCCCTCTGCCAGTTATCGAGGTATTGCTGTTTTTCTGATTTTAATTTTTCAATCTCTGACTTGAGTTTTGCAACCTTGGCTGCTGCATCAGGAGCATTGTTCTCTCTAGTCTCAGCATCTTGCTCAAAAGTGATATCATCCTCAGCGTCCTGGTCTGCATCATCCAAATCCAAGACCTGCTCAGTTGCAGTGTCTGAATTTATGTCGTCAGCTGTTGTCATATCATCTGTTGGATTTTGATTGCTTTGTAGATTTTGATCGTCTTGTACCATAGTGTGTTGTATTTTAATTGATAGTTCGAATTATGCAAGTATTAGGTTAATTTCCCATAAACTAAAGATAAAATCGCACAGCAGACAACCAGAAAGCACACCGACATCACTAAAACAAAAACACCCCTTGCGGAGTGTTTTTGTAAAAACAATGTGATTTTGCGTAAAAGCAGTTTTGTTACTTTAACGCTTAGGTCACAGATAATTTCTTCGCCGTCGCTCAGAAATTTCTGCGACCCCGCCTCACGTGTTTTGCCTGCTGGCAAAACATCGCTCCGGCTGTCTCAGCTGATAAAGTAACAAAAGCAGTTTTGTTACTTTATCGCTTCGACCACTGTGGAGCCTTTCGGGCTTTCTTGAGACCGAACTTTCTTCGTTCTTTTGCTCGCTGGTCTCGTGTAAGGAAACCTGCTTTTTTGAGCTCAGCTCGAAGTGTAGGATCGAATTTTTCGAGAGCACGAGCGATGCCGTGTCGTACAGCTTCAGACTGTGAACTTGTACCTGAGCCATTTACATGGACTGTGATATCAAATTTTTGGTCTTTTGCAAATTCTGTTGCTACAGATTCAATTGCTTTCTTCTGTAGGTCTTCAGTTTTGAAATATCCTGCAAGTTCGAGATCATTGATCTTGATTGATGACTTAGTTGAAGGTGTGATACGAACTCTCGCGACTGCTGTTTTTCGTCTTCCGATACCTTCAAAATATGTTGATGTTGACATATATTATGCAGTAATTTTTAGATGAGTAAGCATTCGAGCCTTGAGTTTGTTGTCTGGGAGCATACCTTTGACCGCTCGTTTGAGGGCTTCAGTGTGTCCTTTTCTGTCAATCAATGCATCGAGAGTTTCGACCCTTTGTCCACCTGGATAACCAGAGTATGTGCGGTATGTTTTTCCAGATTTTCGAACTGGTGACAGTTCCATCTTTGAAGCGTTGATAACTTCAACTTCAACATCAGCAACATCGTTTCTCTGAAACGCAGGTGTGTTTTTGCCCATAAGTATGATAGCAATTTCAGTTGCTACTCTACCTAGTTTTTTATTTTGAGCGTCAATTACTTGTTTTGTCATGATAGTACTTTATTGATGAAATGTTATACGAGTTCAATCGCAGCCATTTTGCTACCATCAGATGGTCGCCTATCTAGCTTGATGATTCGTGTATAGCCACCTGCTCGACCTTCATACTTAGGTGCAACAATTTTGATAAGTTTTGGAACGATTGGGTTATTACCAAGCTTGGCAGTTACAGTTCGTGTCGCTGCTACTGATTGTTCTCTTGCGATAGTAATCAATTCTTCAGCGAACGGTCTTACTTCCTTTGCCTTTGCTTCGGTAGTGACGATTCTTCCGTGTAAGAAGAGTTCACGAGCCAAAGAGCGCAAAAGAGCACGTCTTTGATTTCTTTCTCGTCCGAATTTTCGGTTTGAATTATGGTGTCTCATAGTAATTTCTTTATTTGGCTATAGTGCTATGCCTTGAGTGATAAGCCAAGCGTTTCTAAAATCGACTTTATTTCATCGAGTCCTTTCTGGCCGAGACCAGCAAGATCAAGGATGTCCTCTTCTTTTTTTCGAATAAGACCTCCAACAGTTCGAATGTTTGCATTTACGAGAGCATTTGCAGTTCTCTGTGACATATCAAGTGACTCGATTCTTGTCTTGAGGACATCATCGAGAGCTTCTTTGTCTGCATGGTTTTCTTCTGTAGGGATTGAATTGATTTCTGATTTAACTGAAATAATTTCCTCTTCCTTAAAGCCGATAATTGCTTTGAGCTGAGTAATCATGATTTCAATTGATTTTTCAAGAGCATCCTTTGGTGAGATAGTACCGTCAGTTTGAATCATAAGCTTGAGCTTATTGAAATCTGTTCGGTCGCCAACTCGCATCTGTTCTACATCGTAGTTTGCCTGGAGTATTGGAGAGAAGATAGCATCAAGACTGATTGCGCCAATTTCAACTCGGTCCTTGTGGATGAGTTCTTTTGGAACAAAGCCGATACCTTTCTCAATTGTGATTTCCATCTCAATTTCAGTACTCGCATTTGTGATAGTAAAGAGGTGCTGTTCTGGGTTTGCAACAGTAACTTGTCCAGGGACTTTGATATCCGCAGCTGTTACTGACTGTGCACCCTTGATCTTGATTGTCGCTGTCTGATTTTCATCAGATGAAACAAGAAATCGAACTTTTTTAAGGTTCAAAAGGATTGTTAATACATCCTCTTTTACACCGTTGATAGTTGTAAATTCATGACCTACGCCTTCAATTTTTACTACTGTGATAGCTGCACCCGGTAGTGAAGAAAGAATGATTCTTCGGAGTGAGTTACCAAGAGTGTGGCCATAGCCTGGGTAAAGACCGTCAATTTCAAAATGTCCAAGAGTTGGTGTCTCTTTGATAACTTTTGGCTTTGATGGTAATAGGATTGATGTTTCTGACATGGAGTGTACGTTAAATTATTATCGTTTATAAAATTCCAACACTGCACCTAAATCGAACAGCAATTCCTGACCTTCAAGAGTAGGCAATCGGAGGAGTGATCCTGATTTTCGTTCATTGTTCCAAGTAACCCAAGATGGGATCTGGACATCCTTGAGCTTCTGCTCAATAACGTCGAAGATCTTGTTTCCGGCACTTCCTGCACGGATACCAACCTGGTCTCCTGGCTTAACCATAAATGATGGAATAGTTACCTTTCTACCATTCACAGTAATGTGACCGTGAGCTACAACCTGACGAGCAAATCTACGAGTAGATACGAGACCTAATCTCCAGACCATGTTATCAAGTCTTGTCTCAAGTCTTTCAAATAATTTAAGAGTTGGCTGATGTGACCTACTTTCAATTACTTCATTTACATATCGGCTGAACTGTTTTTCAGAAATACCGTACATAAATCTAACTTTCTGTTTTTCGAGGAGCTGTTTTGCAAACTCACTCTTTGGACCGCCTCTTCGTCCTCCTTTCTTTTCCCCGATCTGGGCCTTAAACTTTGCAGTTTGAGTTTTTTCGAAAATTGGAGCTCCGAGTCGTCGCGCAATTTTATACTTTGGACCTAATTTCATAATATTTTTATAATGCTGTGGTAAGACTTTTTTTCTATTGATGATCTAAAATCCCCAAGGGGCTTTTAGACGCGTCTTGGCTTCTTTGGCTTTGGACCATTGTGAGGAACACCAGTAGTGTCCTTAATTGATGTAAGACCGAAACCTTTTGCAATAAATGCACGAGCTACTGATTCTCGACCAGAACCAACACCTTTGATAACGACTGAAATTTCTTTGACACCCATGGCTGCTGCTTTTTCGGCGAGAACCTCACCTACTTTAGCGGCTGCATATGGAGTACCCTTTTTTGCACCCTTAAAACCAAGTGATCCTGTAGAAGACCAAGCAACTACATTACCTTTTGAGTCTGTAAGGACTGCCTTTGTGTTGTTGTATGTTGACTGAATATTCAAAATAGCAACATCAAGCTTTCTTTTTGAACTTGATGAAGATCCTTTTTTACTACCCGAGTCAGCGTTTCCGCCTGAGGCGATTCTTTTCTTTCCCATAATATTACGGATTATTTCTTAGTTTCCTTCTTTCGTCCTGAACCCATAGTCTTTTTAGGACCCTTGAGAGTACGAGAGTTGGTTTTAGTTCGCTGACCTCGAGCCGGGAGTCTGCGCGCATGGCGCATACCGCGGTAGCTTTTGATATCTTTTAGGCGCTTGATGTTACCTGAAGTTTCTCGCTTAAGGTCTGCTTCTAGCTTAAAAGATTCAACTATGTTTCTAATTTTATTCTCTTCATCACTTGTTAGTTCTGAAGTTTTCTTACTGAACTCTACACCTGCCTGCTGAAGGATTGTTTGTGATCGCTTTCTACCGATGCCATAAAGAGCAGTCAAAGCCATCTCAAGTCTCCTATCAGGGATGTTTATACCAAGTATACGCATGTGTTTTATTTTTGACTTGAATTAACCTTGTCGCTGTTTGTGGCGAGGGTTAGCCTTACATATAACGAACAAAACCCCTCCTCTTCGGACGGCTTTGCAGTGTGAGCATTTTTTATTCACTGAGGCTCTAACTCGCATAAACGACAAAATTTAATAATTAATAATGCAAAGGTGATATTACTATAAACAAACCTTAATGTAAAGCCCGTTTTCGGCCTATTTTGGGGACATCTATGGAAAAAGGCCGAAAAATGGCTATTTTGACACTCCGACGAGACACCGACCAGCTTTTCGGGTGAAATACTGGTCAAAAGTAGCTTAACAATAGAGAAACGGGTGTTTTATCCTCTCCTGACGATTTTACCCTTTCCGCCGTATGGGTCGATTTCTACACTAACTCTGTCTCCGATGAGTACACGGATACGGTTATAGACCATTTTACCTGCTAGGTATGTGAGCAATTCCTTTGCTTCACCTTCCGGACTCTCAAATCTAACTTTGAACATAGCGTTCGGGAGTGATTCAATAACAATACCTTGGATTATTTGCTTTGGGGGGTTTGACATATTTTTATACAGATTAACAGATTTTATGACTATATACAATATTTATTCTAAAGTAATTGAGATTTTATCTTTATTTGACGGCAAAGACTTCTTCCAAAAAGGCCAAACTGATATCTCGACTTGTGCACCTGGTACTTGCATATTTAGTTCACTATATACGTCAGCAGTGCTTTTGCCGACAAAGCTATCTTTCAAGACTTCAGTGTCAACACTTCTTCTGCCTGAGACTGTTCCATTTGCCTCAATACCAAATACTCCACTTAGAATAGATGCGCTAGGGGTTTCTTTTACTTTGAATGTTAGAGTTTCGATGCTTGTCACGTCCGGTTGAATATTTTGTGTACTCAAGATTGATGAAATATTTTTGAGCAAAGCATCTCTGTCCAAACCAATGGCTTTAGTGGTTAGGTTGATTGTTACTTTTGACTGACCGTTATCCTGTTTGATACTTGCAATTGTACTTGCGGATTTGATGCTGTCTTTGAGTAAAAGCAGGTTTGCATTGTCTTGTGTGATGTTTGATACTGCACTTGCCTCAGCATCTGCTTTTTCTTTCTGTATTTGTGATTGTATTTCTGGTGCGCCTGTGTCTGGTGCTGTACCTTTTGATCCCCCAGTGAAATTACTTGATGTTTTAGCGTAAATCTTTACGTATTTTTGTGTACCAGCGATGAGGCCAGGGAGTCTGAGCTCGAGACCTCCCGCTGCATTGTACTCAGATCCTGCTTGATCAGCTTCCACTTTTGCAGAAATAGTACCCGGGGTATTTTTTCCATTTGTGGTAGTCATGCCGGGTATATTCACATCAGCCAAGAGTCTAAAGACAGATCCATTAGCTGTTTGTAGTCGTGTTGATTTAACGAGCTCGTATGGTTTTGTACTCCAGTTATTATAGAGGACTACTTCCCCTGTCGCCTTCTTATTTATAGAAATTGTTTTTACATTTCCTACTACAAATGTCTTCTCAGAATTTTTTGTGAATGATTGGTATGGGATTTTTTCAGGTAATACTTGACTATCAATTACGATGTCTTCAGTTGTAGTATGGATGCGAACTGAGGCACTTGCAAAAACTGTTTGTGCGAGAGTTATTCCAGTAATTGCAAGTAGTATAACTGCCAAAGAAGTGTTTCTAAGGGTATGTGTTTTGCTGCCTGGTTTTCTGATTGGTGCAAAAGATGAATTATCGTCATAATCTTCATCTATTTGTTTTGAATCTGTTTTTTGCTCGAGTACAGAATCACTAAAGCCTTCATCGTTGGTTTCAAAAATTGGCTCTCTTTTTATTTTTGTGGTTTTGGTTTTGATGCCGCTTATATTTTGTTTGCTGTTAGCGGATACAGATTTTCTAGGTGATTTGGCTGTGTCTTGTTCAAGGCCATGGTTTGAGCTAAGGGAAACAGTTGGTGCTGGGTATTCCTGGTTAGCGCTTTCTCCGTCAAAAGAATGTGAAATTGAACGCTTGTTGCCCAATTTGATATGTTTTACATCGTGTGCGCTTTGGCTGTCATCAGTGTCAGTACTAGCCACATTGTTTGCCTCAGCAACTGATGCTGAATCTATGTCATTAAATGAACTTCCTTCATTCTCTACTCGTCTGTGAATAGGAATGTTTCGAATCGAACGTTTGGGTGCAGACTTTGGTGTGATGTCGTCTGGATTCTCTTTTTCAAATGTGTTTTTTGAATGTAAATTCATAGGTGTAATATAATCAAATACTTCTGTTATTGTATCACAGGATTTTATTCAAGCGCGCTTAGCTTTGTGAGAAAACCTGGCTCCTGCTTGACCTCTACTCCGATATCAACAAAATCATTAAGGGATGCTCTGTCGAGGACTTCAATAGTTAATTTTTCTTCTGACATTGTGAGATCAAGGTAGTTATCATTTAGCAAATAATCTTTGAGGACATGAGAAATGACGCTTGGTGAAGACAGAAATACATTTGAAGGAAAGCGCCCCGACACAAGCGCGATACTAGAAAATTCCTTGATAGCATTTCGCCATTTTTCAAATGAGCTTTTGATTACTTTGCCTAAATTTTCCTCAAAGTCAGGCTGTAGTTTTTTCTCCACATATAATTTCAATAGATTTAATGCCACATCTGAGGTGATATTATTTGTGGTCGACATTTCTTTGAGTAAATGGTTGAGGCCAATTGGAATTGTGCCGAGCTCGCGAATATGTTCGTCTTTGATAATCTGGATATGAGTCAAGATTTCATTGACACGAATTATTGCATAATTGTTCTCGAAATTTTTGAGCTTCGCTTCCTTGATTGCCGCTTTGAGCAATATTGTTGGCTCGCTCTTTATCACTATATTTTTGACTTCATGGAAAAAAGAGTCACAAAGACCCAAAATCATTTGCTTGGTGCTCATTTTTACATAGCTCACATATCCATGTAGGGTCAAAGACTTTGCAGTTTTGCCCATAGGATCTGTAATTGTATAGCCGTTGAGTGTCGAGCTGAGGATATTACTCTCGAGGATAGCAATTTCTAATTTGTCTTGACCAGAAATTGATTTAATCTCTGTATCAAAAGATTGTTTGATGATTGCTGGGGTCACTTTGAATTCCTTTGCTTCATTAAAATGACTTGTTACGGCCTTTCCTTCAAACCACGGTGCAGAAAGTGAAATAGAAATATGTTCAATATCTCCGACATTATAACCAGCGGTTAGTACATCCTGATGTCTGGTGTCGTTTAGGATTGTGCGAAGCAAAACCTCTAGTCTTTGCTCTAGGTATTCTTGCGTAATGTCTTTGTGCTCTGGATTAATTGACTTGAATCTATATGTTTTGATTATGGGTTTCTGGAATGTTTTGTCGTCCTTTTTTTTAGGCAAAGAGCGCTCCACTAAAGATGTGGAAATAGATGTGTCTGATATTGCAATAGACAAAGAGACGAGCTTCTTCATTACTCATTAGTATATCATTTGCATTGAAGTCCAGATACGTCAGGTTGTGAACAGCGCTCTTACAATCTATGAAGATTGATTTATATTCCCAATTATTGCCAAGCAATTTTTTTGGTCGAAGGTATCAATGCCTTTTTGTCTCACCGCAAGTCCACTATCATCGTTTACATCCTGTATTAGACCGTCGTTATTGTTGATTGTAGATAAATCACAAACCAAAGTAACAGCTGATTCTGCCGCATCACCACTTATCTCCTTTTGCAAACCCACCTGAGTTTGATAAAAATCACTTGTCCAATATAACTCAGGCTTCGGGTCTGTGCCTGGCTGTGTCTTTCTGTAAAAAAGCACTTTTGTTGGGTCGATATTTTGTGAAGACAGATATTCAACATTAATTTCATAACCCTCCTCTGTGCGGCGAGGCTTTCCGTTTGCATGAGTTCCGTGACTTAGGGTAATCACTGGACCAAAAAGACCTCTGGTCTCACCTTCAAAGTTTTTTCTTTGCTCATTCGTTAGGATTTCATAAAAACGAGATGAATTAACTAGGTATGCACCAAATAATTCAGCATTTTCACGTATAGCAATTGGCAGGGCATTAAAAAGTCTTGAATCCGAAAAAACCTTCGTCATGATTTGAGGTATATCCTCACCTTCTTGACTTATTTGATGAACAATATCTGCTACAAGTTTTTCTGCAACAGGATCTGTGGCATATAGGTGCTCTATGTCACCGAAATTGGCATCTAAAAGTGGATTTTTACTTGATTCGAATGACATTAAATTAAGTATTATTCTAAGACCGCTTTGATACGTCTGATTCCTTGTGCCACGGCTTCTTCTTTTTGGATTTTGAATACACCTAAGTCACCTGTGTTTTTGACATGTGGTCCACCACAGAATTCTTTTGAAAAAGCATTATCTATTGATTCGCCAATATAGTATACGGTCACTGAGTCGCCATATTTATCACCGAAGAAATGTAATGCTCCTGTTTTTTCAGCTTCTTCTTTTGGTAATGTAACAACTTCAACTGGGAGTTTGGCTTTGATTTGTTCATTTACAATATCCTCAACCTTTTGTTTTTCTTCATCTGTCATTTTTTGTGAATGAGTGAAGTCGAATCGAAGTCGCTCAGGAGTGATATTACTTCCCTTTTGTGAGACATGATCGCCGAGTACTGTGCGGAGTGCTTGATGCAAAAGGTGTGTCGCTGTGTGGTATTTGACTGACATTTCACTTGTGTCACCTAGGCCTCCCTTGAATTTCTGTGCGGCACCAGCACGTGAGAGTTCCTGGTGTTTTTTGAGTGCGTCAGCAAAACCTGACATATCAACATTTACTCCATGTTCTTTGCAGATTTCCTGAGTGAGCTCAATTGGAAAACCATATGATTCGTATAGGAGAAAAGCCTCATCGCTCGCAAGTACTGTTTTACCTTCGATGATTGAATTCAGTTCCTTCAGACCGCGACTGAGTGTATTTCGGAATTTCTGCTCTTCTTTTTCAATAGTGATTTTGATTGTTTCTTTTTGTTTGCCTGTAGCTTCGTATACGTCTTTGTATAGTTCACATGCGGCATCTGCAATTCTAAATAGTGCCTTTGGTTTGAGACCGAGTGTATCAGCGAAACGAACTGCACGTCTGATAAGGCGTCGCAAAATATAACCCTGATCGCTGTTTGCAGGCAAAACACCATCTGAAATCAAAAGTACCGATGTTCGGATATGGTCTGCGATGATTCTGACAGCTCTTTTTTCCAAAACTGCATCTATATTGAGACTCGCAAAATTATCAGGATACGAAGCCTTAATTTCAGCAATTATATTTTCAAAAATATCTGTATCAAAAATATTGTCTTTGCCCTGGAGTACCATGGTGACTCGCTCAAATCCAGATCCTGTGTCTACATTTTGAGCTGTGAGTTTACCTGTAACTGCCCCATCTTTTTTCTGGTATTCCATGAATACATCGTTCCAGATTTCTACAACCTGTTGTTTATCGTCCGCCGCGAGGAATTCTTCATGTGTGAGGCCGTCTGCACCTCCGTGAAGACCAGAGACATCATAAAACATCTCAGTATCAGGTCCGCAAGGTCCATTGTCGCCAGGACTCCACCAGTTATTCTTTGCAGGGAGGAAAAAGATACGATTTCCAGTAACATTGTTTTTCTCAAAAATTTCTCGCCAAATTGCGGCAGACTCTTCGTCTCGTGGTGCATTTTCATCACCTTCGAAACATGTGACGTAGAGGCGCTGTGGGTCGAGAGCAAAACCATCATCTTTTGAAGTAAGGAGTTCAAAACTCCACTGTATTGCATCGCGCTTGAAATAATCACCAAGTGACCAATTCCCCATCATTTCAAAAAATGTCGCATGGGTATTGTCGCCGATATCCTCGATATCAACTGTACGCACACATTTTTGGAAGTTGGCGAGTCTTGTGCCAAGCGGGTGCTTCTCGCCGAGTAGATATGGTACGAGTGGTTGCATACCGGCAGTATTAAATAATACTGAAGGGTCATTTTCAGGTACGAGTGGAGCTGAGGCTATGATTGCATGGCCTCTTTTTTCAAAAAAAGATAAAAAACGCTTACGAATTTCTGAAGATTTCATAGTTAGGGATTATAGCAGGTTTTGAGGGGTTTTTAAAGTTGAACACTAGTTTAAAATCGGCGTTTATTATTAAAATTTTGTGTTTTTACAGGAAAGCCCTCGCGAAAAAAATCCGCGAGGGCTTGGGTGTTTAAAGGAAACGAGTCATCGAGACATCAAGCCTCAGCCTTCCTCTTGGCAGAAACCCTAAGATCTTTATGGTGACAATCATCGTGGAGTAAATTTACCGAAAGCTCTTGGGTTTTGAATTCTCCAGTTTCAGTATGGCTGCCTTCTGATGGCGAGCTGGAGGTCCGAACAAAACCGTCTTCAAAAAGCCGAATATCCCTAACCTTGAGGTAGGTAAATATAAGCCAACTGAGCTCCACGGTATTCGGCACTACTTCGACCTCGGAGAGCAGTCTATTCTGATCGTCCCATGTTTTTGATTCCGAGCTCAACACTGGGGTTTTCTTGATCATAAGCCAGCCTGATCCTGTCTTTTCTTCGCGACAAAGTGGTCGATCAAAATAATACCATGCGCCATTGTTCGTGGTTAAGCAGATAAATTTAATTTTCCAAAGGTCAATGAGCGACATTGCTGTTGGTGGTGCAGGAATAAGAGCGTAATCATTTTCTCGGCACCACCTGAGTGTGTCTACTGGTGGTAGACTTTCAGCCAGTGCCAGGATCTGATCTTGTGTATAACTGATTTTACTTACTGCCATAATTTCTTCGCAAGTAACGAAATCAGCACCAAGAATTTCGGATGCATTTTGCACCGTAGATTCATTCAATAGTTTCATTGGTTATAATGGTTTTGGGTTCCGAAACGCTCGGTGACGTCTTGCCCTTGATTGAGACCAGACTTTTAAGTCATGGTGCACAAGCCTTAAAAGTCTGGTCTCAAGGGTGACTCATAATTTGAAAGAACAAAATATTTGTACTATAAATACATGAATTTAACAACCAATTTCATAAAGATTGAGAACCATAAGCAAGGAATATGGCGTTATGTATGACTAACTCAAGCTTTCTTACTTATTCCCCTTACTCGCAACCCTCAAAAACTCCGTAAACAATGGATGTGGAGTGAGTGGTCTTGCTAAAAATTCTGGATGGTACTGTGTACCCAGGAAGAATGGATGAACCTTCGCTGGGAGCTCGGCAATTTCTGCGAGTGTGCCATCTGGTGATGTACCAGAGAACACAAGCCCAGCGTCTTCGATTGCATTTTTGTATTCAGGATTGACCTCATATCGATGTCGGTGTCTTTCTGTGATAACTTTTTTGCCATATGCCTTTTCTGCAATAGTACCTGGTTTAAGGTGTGCAAGGTATGCACCAAGACGCATAGAACCTCCAAAATTGCCCTCAGAGAGCTTCTTTTTCTGGTCTGGCATGATGTCGATAATCAAATGTTTAGCTTTTGGATTAATTTCAGCAGTATTTGCATCTGCTAGTTTCAAGACATTTCGTGCGTATTCGATAGTCATCAACTGCATACCATAGCAGAGTCCAAAGTATGGAATTTTGTTTTCTCGTGCATATTTGATAACTGCGAGCTTTCCCTCAATGCCCTTTTCGCCGAATCCACCAGGGACCAAGACACCGTCAAAATCCTTTAGCTCCTGCAATTTTTTGAGGCTGCCTTCTTTTTCATATTCTTTTGAGTTGATCCAAGTGATTTTTGGTTTGAGGCCGAGGTGGTATCCAGAGAACTTGATTGCCTCGATAACAGATAGATATGAATCTGACAAAGTAAAATCACCTGAATCAAAATATTTACCAATGATTGCAATTTTCACTTCTTTTGTTGCGCTCTTTGTTTTTTTGACAAAAGAGTCCCAGGCCGCCATGCTGCCGCTTTTTTCTTTGAGATTGAGTAGCTTGAGAATTAATTTACTAAGGTTTCCCTTCTCAAAGTTTCGTGGAATATCGTAGATACTATCTACATCAGGTGCTGAAATGACAGCTTCGGGTCGGAGTCCGCATGAGACCGCAATCTTTTCTCGGCGCTTATCGTCCATCGGTTGTTCACTTCGAGCCACGATAATGTCAGCTGAAATTCCAGATGAGTTGAGCTGTCGCAAAGCATTTTGCGTTGGCTTACTTTTCATTTCTCCGAGTTTACCTGGTACAGGTAGATAAGAAACCATAACAAACATCACATTGTTTGGCTCCCAAATTTTCATCACACGCGCAGCTTCGAGGAACATGATATTTTCATAGTCACCAATTGTCCCTCCAATTTCGATCAGCGTGACATCTGATCCTGTATTCATGGCAGATTTTTTGATTCTGCCAATGATTTCATCACGAAGATCAGGGATAACCTGCACACAGCGTCCACCAAATGCCAGTGCACGCTCTTTGTCGATAACAGATTTATACACAAGACCACTCGTCATATAACCCGATTCATCGATATCATTTCCCATGAATCGCTCATAGTTACCCATATCCTGATCTGTCTCGAGTCCACTATTTAAAACAAAAACCTA
>CAZVIP010000007.1:0-46993 GCA_964627085.1 uncultured Candidatus Saccharibacteria bacterium
TCCTACAAAAAACAAGAAACGACGTTTTCAACCGCGTCGAGAAATAAAGGGGGAATGAGAGTATGTTTAGTTTCTTAAAAAAAATTTTCTTATGGCCTTATCATGAAAAGGGTAAAAAAAATAAAACAGAGCTGCCATATCCACCCTTCGTGGAGGCGGTGTATCTGAGTGCTCCAAGAACGCCTGATAACGGCTTCATAATGGGGGCTGTTGTGGATACGGAGAAACATGGGCAATACATCAGAAGGTGGTTGTCCAGTCTTGAGAGCGTGCCTGCCAGGGTGGATTGGTTGGCTGGAGAGTGGTATATACACGAAAATGGCCACGACCTGAAAGGGGCTGTAGTCGCTCTCGTAAAAGAAGGAACAACAATGGAAGACATCAGGGAATGGATAAACAAATCCTTCCCTGAATAATATCCTCGCGTCACCTGCGAAGTGGTGAGTTTCATTTGTTCGCAAACAAACAGTTGGTTTCGGAAGTTCAATACCTCCGACGTGTCCGTGGTGGACAATTGAGGGAAGCGCGTAAGTCTTCCCTCAAATTATTCAGGATGAAAGCGTAATGTTTTTATCCTGATAGTTATTATCAAATTTGCATAACCCTAAGGGTTCAAGTCAGAGTCTTTAGGGTTATGCAAATTGAAATATTAAAAAAAGAAGAAATGTTTAGTTTAATAAAAAAACTAAACCTAAATGACGATATCCTCTTTGTTCTGGTAATGGGAGGAGATAGATTAAATTGCTGTGATGAATTTGTTGTGCTTCAAGATAAAAAACAAGTCGTTGCTCTCGTCTCAATTTCATTCTTGGGTGAAGCGGGTGATGGAGAGG
This sequence comes from uncultured Candidatus Saccharibacteria bacterium, assembly GCA_964627085.1. Classification (GTDB taxonomy): domain Bacteria; phylum Patescibacteriota; class Minisyncoccia; order Phycocordibacterales; family CAIZLB01; genus DALYDD01. The sequence continues at coordinate 834 of CAZVIP010000007.1, forward strand.
TGACTATTGTAGGCGTGTATGTATGTCCGCAATTTCGTGGTAGGAAATATTCACGAATGGTTTTTGAAGCCGCACTTCAGCGCTGCATTACTCATGGATTTAGAAAAGTCCGTGTTGATGTCAATTCAGTAAAGATTGCAAGGGTGATCTATACCCTTGATCCTCACCTGAAAAAGTATGTCGATGCTCATGATATGGGTGTGTATCCAATGGATATACTCGCTCTACTCTGAGTCAATAAAAGTGCTGCCTGAGCACAAACAAAATTCAGGCATCTCATCAAATTCACAAAAATTGAAGTATGCATGTTATCAAACTGATATATGTGCTCTCAATGATATGAGACCGATGTATTGTGAATTTGTAGGATGAAAACCTATGTCAAATCAAATCGACCACGCGGATACAATCGCGGGTACAAAGGGGAAGATCCTTTGGACGGTATGAAAGTCTTGCTTTACAGATGTCTTGCGTTATACCAAGGCATAAATCACAACGGCAGTTTCATAGGGATGGAGCTTGGTAATTTCTATTCGTCGTTCGAGGAGGCATACGCCTCTCCACCTGTGACAGCAGAGGCCGCTTCGCACAGTGTGGAAAGGTATGAGATAGCTCTGGAAGACGGCGACACCATTGAAGGGCTCCTTAAGAGGATGAAAAAATATCCGATTGTCAGGGGTGCGGAATCTCTCGATGAGTGGTTAAAAAGGGTCTCACACCTCAAGCCGAAAAAGCTCCGACCCAAGAAATCCAGGCCATACAAATGGCATTGGATAGTTGGGACATACAAAATTCCCGAGAATTGTTTCTCGGGGGGTGGAACTGGTGGGATGGGGTCTAGTCGTAAGCATGCAACCCAGCGGGCGTGCGACCACTTCATTGAGACAAGGATGAAGTTGGAGCCAAACTCTCGGCTGGAGGTCTATAAGGGTAATGCAATGACTGCTCATCGAATAAACATTCGAAGGAGTGTTATTGCTGCACTTGCGAGACAAAAAGAGAAAAGTCAATAACGCCCCGCGTCACCTGCGAAGTGGTGAGTTTCATTTGTTGGCAAACAAACAGTTGGTTTCGGAGATTCAATCTCTCCGACGTGTCCGTGGTGGACAATTGAGGGAAGCGCGTAAGTCTTCCCTCAAATTATTCAAAATGTAATTTTCGCTAGAATTTTGTGTTTTGATAGTTTTTCGATTGTATCCAAAAGTGCTTGAGTGAAATACCTAGTAAACAATTACACAGTGTGTTATCTTACATTTATTGAGTTTGGCTTACTATATTTGGCTCAGCTTAACCAACTAAATTTAATTTGCATTATTTAATTCGAATCTAATGTAGGAGGAATCTTTTTATATCTATTATGTATTGTGATTTGCGCAAGCTAAAAACAATAATTGATTGATACTAAATCTCTCTCCTCGAGAAGGTTTCTCCTATAATAGATTTGAACAAGTTTTGAAATAAACAAAACACCATCCGCGAGGGTGGTGTTTTGTTTATTAAATAGTGGTACCATATTTGTATAAGCTCTTTGTATGGGTTCGTGTGCGTTTCTGAAAGTATCAGTATTGCCCGAATTCTTCAATGTAATTTCTGCTTCTCTTCAACCTCAAAAATATTGTCCTATGACATTTTCAGTCGAAGATTTACGGAGTAATCCGAGCCTACTGTTGCATCTTAGTTTCGCTACGACGCAATCGTTTTGTTGCATTTGCAGGCAGGCGATTGTCTCTGGTGATGCTTATGTGTCAACCCAGCGCGGATACTACGCACACAGTAATTGCTCATGGGATACAGCAGGGAGCATCGTCGAACTGCACCCTATCGGGTTGCCAACGGCAAGGCCTCTTACTCCACCTACTCCACCGGCGACATGATTAACATCATGTTATTGTGCACCTCATCAAAACAGCCTCCTGTCTTCGGACGGAGGCTGTTTCTACTTGTTGCACAATTTTAGAAGTTATTTACCTGAGCTGCCGAAGGTGCATTGCAACAAAATTTATCTATCAAGTGTGACCCATTCAAATTTTGGATCATGATCTTTGTGGTCTGTTCTAGATATTATTGTCATGAACTCTTTCTCATATTCTGGAAAAAAGACATCACCATCCGCATGACTATCAACTAAAGTGAGATAGATACGATCAGTAAGAGGTAGTGCTTCTTTGTATATCTCACCGCCACCTATAATGAATATTTCTTGCATATCTTTTTCTTTTGCAATATTGATTGCCTCGATTAAGTTTTTGCAGATAATACAACCCTCGGCTGTAAAATCAGGGTTTCTCGTGATAATGATATTGGTGCGATTGGGCAGGGCACGTCCGATCGACTCGTATGTCTTGCGCCCCATGATAATTGGATGTCCAGTGGTGAATTCTTTGAATCTTTTGAGGTCTTCGGGGATCTTCCATAATAGTCCATTGTTGGCACCTATTGCACGATTATCCTTATTCATGGCTACAATAGCGCTTATTCTAGGAGGTATTGGTGATGTCATTTTTTGTAGGGTGTTTAAAGGTGTCAAAATCAGGTAATTTGGGTAGTTTTGAGCTTTGACCGACTTATTGTTTTTAATTATACTTCAAGACATATCCATTTCCAAAACATATATGATACCGAAAACTAAACCTGCAAAGGGTAAGTTGAGTAAGCCAGAAAAAAAGATCTCAAAATCCACAAAATCAAAGGCGGTTAAAGGGGCTGGAAGTAATCTATTTAAAGATGCGTTTATCAAAGATTTCACTCTTTTACAGAAAACAGTTGAAGCTCATCAAAAGGCGGGTAAAAAAGTTGTCCTCACACAAGGTGTCTACGACCTAATCCATGAAGGACATGCAGCATATCTTGAGAAGGCTCGGGCCTATGGAGATTTACTTGTTGTAGGTGTTGATTCCGATGCACTAACAAGAATGAGAAAAGGCCCAAACAGACCAATTGTTCCAGAAGGTGAGCGATTGAAGATGCTCACACATTTACGCCATGTAGATATTGTCACTGTTCGTGATGTGCAACACGGAATCGGGGACTTAATTAAACTATTGAAACCCGATGTACTTGTTACATCAAGTTCTACAAAAGATTTTAGTAAAAAAGAACAACTTGAATATAAAAAATGGTGCGGAAAAGTAATTGTATTGCCACCACAGGCTGTTACCTCAACTTCAGCACGAATCCGAAACCTCACCATTGAAGGTGCGGAGCAATTAGCGGCTGAGATTTCAAAGATTACTCGAGAGTTTATAAACAAGATTAAAAATGTCTAAACAAGTTGTAGTTGCATTTGTACCAGTTTTACACCAAGGGTATATAAATTTTTTTAAGAAATATCCAGATAGTACACTCTATATATTTGGAAATGAAATTAATCAGGATTTCACTTCGATTACAAGAGATTTGCGCGTCATTGATCCTGATCTTACTAAGAAGGCAATTGATGCACTTGGAATAATTCAGGAGGTAAAGATTTTAAACAAAGAGAATGTAGGCTCTATCGAAGCGGATGCAATTGTTATGCCAGATGAAGATGTGTCGCGAGTGATTGCTGAGACTTATTTTAAAGACAAAAGGATTGAGTTTGTCTCAACTTTTTTGCGATGGGATAAACAAATTTCGACCACAGAATTTGCAGTTCCTGCCGATAGAATTATTAGTGAAACAAGTGTGGACAAAGAATTGATTTCTAAAGCTATCGAAACAGGGCAAAAAAGCGCTGATTGGTGGAGACAAGTGGGTGCATTGGCTGTCAAAGATGGAAGTATTTTGTATTCTGCTTTCAACGAAAATGTTCCTTCTAAGTTTTATGTCGACACTTTTGGTGATCCGCGCGGTAACTTTGATGCAGGTATTAGAATTGATCTCGTAACCACAATTCATGCAGAGGCAAATATTATTGCCAACGCCGCCAAAGATGGGCAAAGCCTTAAAGGGACTGATTTTTTTGTATCAACATTTCCATGTCCTACTTGTGCGAGATTGATTCGGGCAACGGGTGTGAAGAGGGTGTTTTACAATAAAGGATATTCAATACTTGACGCAGAAGATATTCTAAAGGGTGCGGGCATTGAAATTATTTTAGTCAAAGAAGAATAGGGTAAGGGGTGGAAGTGAAAAACCGCCAGCAGATTGCTCTGCATGGCGGTTTTTTGTTTGGTTTAACTTTGGTACTATCCCATCCTGGTTGCGACACCAGGTATTTGCTTGATATCGCTGTAACCAGGTGCTGTTGGATCAGATTGGAGAAGGTGTGCATGCAGATGTGTCACCGAGGCACCTGTATACTTGGTTTCTCCAAATCGCATGATGAACCCTCCACCTGTGATGCCTCGCTCCTCACAGAGCTTGAGAACCACTTGCTGGAGTTCTACCCATGCTTCCGGCGAAATTTCGGACATGTCTTGAATATGTTCACGGTGGATTAAAAGCAGATGATGCTTCGTTCCCACATAGGGATACATATTTTCAGTTACCGTCCAGAACTTCGTTTCCTCGAGGATTGGTTTTTTGTGGTATTTGGCCAATTGCTCGGCGCAAAACGGACAGACGCCATCCTTGTTTATTTGCTCAATAACTCCCTGGTAATCAGTGCCGGGTCTTGCGTTATTAGGGTCAACAAACTCTTGCTCTCGGGGTTTTTCTGCCATGTGTGTTTCAGGGTTAAATTAAGGGTTCCTTAATGAATCAAACCGGTGTCGGGATGAGCATCTTAGGGTGTGCCTTGTAATCGGTGAGGGTGAAGTGATTAGGTCGGAAATCGAAGATGTCCGTAACTGTTGGGTCAAGTGTCATTGTCGGGAACGGGTAGGGTTCACGACTAATGAGTTCTCTAACTTTTTCAATCTGACCGGCATACATGTGCACATCAGAGAAAGTGTGGATATATTCTTTGGGTTTATATCCAGTCACTTGTCCGAGCATCATGAGAAATGCGGCGTATTGAATCATATTGAACACTACACCTACAGGCAGGTCACCTGATCGCTGGGTGTGATGCAATGAAATTTCCTTTGTCTCAGGAAAGACCAATACATGCAACCAGCCATGACACGGGGCAACCACTACTTTTCGCTGGAGGTCTGAATGTTGAATTGTGTATTGTGGAATCCACGGGGTGATGACATGTGTTCGTAGGTGTGGTCGTTCTTTGATTTGTCTGACCACTTCTTTGATCTGGTTGAATGGTGTTCCTTCTGCAGTAGGGAAGTTTGTCCAAGCGGCACCATATGATCCAGGCCCAAGGTCTCCTTCTGGAAGACCGAAGACTTCACACTTTTCTTTTGTAACCCATTTACTCCACCACGGACAATCATACTCAGAAAGTTTTTCGTGAGTTCTTGCTCCGTGTAGGAAGCCGATATGTTCGCCGAGTGCGCCAAGCATCATTTTACCTGAAAGATCTCGCTCTGTGATCATAGGGAACCCATTGTTCATGTCGAATCTAAATTGGGCACCAAATATCATTTTCGCGCCTTCTCCTTGGATAGGATTTACATCAGTCCCGTTTTCCAAAATTTGTTTTAGCAGATTTTGGTATTGGTAGTCTGGTGTGCGTTCGTTGTATGGTTTCATAGTCTTTAATTATGTTGTAGTGGTTTAAGTATATCGTATCTCAGTTTGAATTTCTTGCCGGCAACATATTGACGTCAAGCTAAGAGGGTGTTGTTTTACAAGCAAAAACAGGTTTTCGATGGTGTCGAGGAACTGTTTGACTGCCAGTAATATAGTCGAATAAAACCTATCTGGCTAGTACCAAATAAATAGTGTCTCAATATTATGCATGTGCTACTATTTAGTTATTGGTGGCCAAGGGGTGTCATATTTAAAATGCATTCCAACAATGCTCTCCAACTTTTAACCCAAACAAACCATGAAAGACCCACAAATCAAGAAGATAATTGCAGCAGAGACAGTGAGACAAAAGAAAGTTATTAATTTGATCCCATCTGAAAATTACGTTTCAAATGATGTGCGCGAAGCCGTTGGATCAGTATTTGATAACAAGTATGCAGAAGGGTATCCATTTGCGAGATACTATGGAGGAAATGAACAAGTTGATTTGGTGGAATCTCTTTGTCAAAAAAGAGCTCTTGATTTATTTAAGCTTAAGGCTTCTGATTGGCATGTGAATTGTCAGGCACATTCAGGTTCACCTGCAAACCTTTCTGTATATACAGCGCTTGTACCACATGCAACATTCGATGCAACAGGAGAGGTCATTACAAAGCCTGGGAAAATTATGGGTATGACGCTCACAGCAGGGGGTCACCTCACACATGGACAAAAAGTTTCCGCGACTGGTAAGTTCTGGCAACAAGTTGGTTTTGGTGTTGACCCAGACACTGAGGTGATTGATTATATTGCACTCCGCAAGCTAGCTCTCAAAGAAAAGCCAAATATTATTGTCGCTGGTTTTACTGCATATCCTCGCACAGTGGATTTCAAAGAGTTCCGTGCAATCGCTGATGCATGCGGTGCTATCCTTATGGTAGACATGTCACATCTCGCAGGTCTTATTGCGGGCAGTGCGTATCCATCTCCATTTCCTCATGCTGATGTTGTCACAACAACAACTCACAAGACACTCCGCGGTCCACGTGGCGCGCTCATATTTGCTCGAAAGAATTATATTGATAAAGCGGGCATCTTCGGAAAGAAAAATGAAATCCATGATTTGGGAAAGAAAATCGACAAGGCAATATTCCCAGGTCTCCAAGGTGGTCCACATATGAGTCATATAGCTGGTATTGCAGTTGCCCTCGGCGAAGCTAAAACACCGGCATTCAAGAAGTATGCAACACAGGTCATTAAAAATTCAAAAACTTTTGCTAAAGAAATGATGAATTTAGGATGGAAAGTTGTTTCAGGTGGTACCGATTCACATTTAATGCTCGTCGACACATGGATGGGTGGTACAGGTAAAACAGTTGTCAGAAAAATTGAAGCAAAAGCAAATACTAACGGAAAGGCAGATAAAGGTGCGAGCGATAAGACAAAGGGTGTAAAAGCAAAAACTGAAACAGTAATTGTCGGTGGTGTGCCGGGCAAAGTTGCTGAAGCAGCACTTGAAAAAGCGGGCATTATCTGTAATAAAAACACTATTCCAGGTGAAAGTCGCAGTCCATTTGATCCATCTGGAATTCGTGTGGGTACTCCTGCTGAAACAACTCGCGGACGCACAGAAAAAGATTTCATAAATATTGCACGAAAAATTGATGAAATTTTGAGAAAGGCTCGGGCAGAAATTAAATAGCTAAATAGCTAGATAGTTCAAAAAAGTTTTAAAAAAGTCCAAAAAATAAAATAGCTTTTAAAATAAGGCTCAAATTATGCACATGATCTCAACAGTTTATGTACATAATTTGAGTTTTTATTTATGAAAAATTAATCCACATCACGTATAATTTTTGTAATTATTAATTTAAATACTTCATACATACATGGCGGAAGACAAAAAAGAAAATCAATACGTAACCAAAGAGGAGCTTGTAATTGAGTTTAATAAATTTGAAATAAGATTTGAGGCTAAAATTGATCGTAAATTCGATGATTTCAAATAAGTAATGCTTGATGCTTTTGAACATCTAAATAGGAAACTCGACAAAGCAATTGAGCGACTGGATAGACATATCGGCCAAAATGCAACAGAACACAGTAAATTTGATTCGCGAATTTGTGATTTGGAAAATAATGCATAAATTCACAAATAGAAATTGGCGGCACCTTGCGGTGCCGCCAACATTTGCATAATCCAATTGCACAAGAGGCCAGACAACTAGTGTCGAGCATCGTGAACATAGACCTTGAATTCATTAACGGTAATTGATCCGTCAAGAACGACGCTTTTTGGTAGGTTTTGCTGTAATTGCCCGTCCAAGAACATTTTCGCTGCAATGCTAAATCCGCCTTCGCGGGAAATCTGGCTTGAGCTAGATTCTTTGGAACAAGCAACTTCAAAGCTTTTTTTAATCACGGCAATAATTTCACTTTGCCCAGAAACAAAACCTTTCCATTGACTAGGTTCAGGGGAGCGCCGCAGTGACACACTGACTAAGCCTTGAACAGGGATACCTTCCGCGGTCTTTCCAGTGCAGACGATGTTTTTTACGCTCCAGTCCATCGGAACAGGTTGTATATCCGGTATCCGAACAAATGGATTTATCCAAATAGGATAAGCGCTTGTAATTGGAGTCCCATCAATAATAAGTGCTGTTTCTTTGCCGTGGTGCATGTCTCGATTGACACTGAAGACTGAAAAATACAACGCGAATGAAACCGTGGTGAATGTCACAAATAAAGTCGGCGCACATAGTCCTCCTAAAAAATCGAACCTTGTAGATGATATGGTGTCGAGCGGTAGCTTGACGCAGAGCATCCACAGTGCAAAAGAGGTAACTAAAACCACTATGGTCATGAATACTATGTTGGAAGAGTCGGGTGGAGCAGGATGGATTTTTGGGTAAAGCTGGATGCAGGCAAATATTTGCAGAGACAGCAGTGTGACCCCAGAGAATACAAGTGTAATCCTTCCTCTGTTACGATAGAGAAACCGTTTGAAGTTGGATAAGATTCGTAGGGTTAGGTCAAATCCGCCGGAGCGGGCAGGGGTAGATGTCGTCATAACTGAATGAATTTGAAAGAACAATGAGTATTTTGAGCGGGATGCACAAATGTCTCAGCTATATCATGTGATTTTGGACTCTGCCTGTCAATATGCTACATTTATAGGTACTCACAAAGTCGGGCAACATTCATATGGATCAAAACAAACAAACTAATATCAAAATCAAGCAATTAATCACAGACGCTCTCAAAAAAGCAGTGTTTTCGATTTTTGGTCAGATGCCGGAGGTGGAGGCTCTTTTCCACAAAAACATAATCGATAGACCTGCAGATATTCAGAAAGGGGACTATACAACAAGTGTTGCACTCACAGGTTCAAAACTTTTTGCAAAATCATCAGTCGAATCAGCAATTGCCATTACGGCCGTAGTCAATCAATCTCTCCCCGACATAATTTCAAAAGTAGAAGTTGCAGGTCCTGGCTTCATAAATTTCTATCTCAAAAATTCTGTTATCGAAAATCAGCTCCGTACTGCGGTTGCTGATAAAAAATACGGAGCACTGAAAATTAATGTTGGTAAGAAGATAGCATACGAATATACCGACCCAAATCCATTCAAGGTTTTTCATATTGGACACCTCATGGCAAACACTGTTGGTGAATCACTTTCAAGACTTGGTGAATATACCGGCGCTGAAATTAAGCGTTTTTGTTATCAGGGTGATCTTGGTAGACATGTTGCGCTCTTTGTTTATGGACTACGATTAATGGACAAACCATTTCCTACACGCGAAGAAGGCGAAGCTATGCCACTTGTTGAGCGAATGTATTATATGGGTACCTCATATGCAAAGGGTGCGACATATTTCAAGGAACATAAAGACACAGAAGAAGGTCTCGAACAGGACGTCCAAAATATAAATAGAAAACTATATGAAAGAAGTGATGAGGAAATAAATCAAATATACGATCTTGGTCTTGAATGGTCCCTTCAGTATTTTGAGACACTTTATGATTTGCTTGGTACAAAATTCGATAGATATTTTTTCGAAAGCGCTTGCGTCAAACCTGCCGAGCTACTCATTTTTAATTCCATTACAAAAAAAGATGGCATCTTCACCGAGAGTGATGGTGCAATTGTATTTGAAGGCGAAAAGTTTCAAGACGCTGACATCGATGGAAAAAAAGGTGAAAAATTACATACACGTGTATTCTTCACTAAGTTCGGGCTTCCTACATATGATGCAAAGGAACTCGGCCTCGCCAAGCTCAAATATGAGGCATATCCATATGACAAGGGGATTGTGGTCACTGCAAATGAACAAGATCAATATTTCAAAGTAAATCTCAAGGCTCAATCACTTGTTCTCCCAGAACTCGCAGGCAAAAATACTCATATTTCACACGGTATGATGGTGCTCCCGACTGGCAAGATGTCTTCGAGAACCGGTGATGTACTCTCGGCAGAAGAAATGATTGAATCTGCAAAAAAATACACTCTCGAAATTATGAAGGACAGAGAGATGAATGATTTGGAAAAAGAAAGTATTGCAAAACAAATCGCAATTGCAGGTATTAAATATCTCATCCTGAGACAAGCTTCAGGCAAGGACGTCATCTATGATGCAAAAAAAGCATTGTCATTTGAAGGTGATTCAGGTCCATATCTACAATACACAACAGTGCGCGCGCGCTCAATTATTTCAAAGGCAACAGCGGCTGGAATTGTGGCGGCGGATTTCTCTTTTGATCAATTAAAAATAAATGATGATGGGCTAAAGAGCGCAAACGCGCTCGCACGAAAAGTATATGTCTTCCCAGAGATTGTCGAACGTGCATATACAGACAATGCCCCACATATTGTCGCGACATATTTAATTGAAATTGCTGGTATGTTTAATGCTTTTTATGCAAATAACAAAATCGTCGACAATACAAACGCTGACACATCCGCACTATCAGCACAGCTATTGTCACTCACCACAGCTGTAGAACAAGTGCTTGCAAATGGTTTGTATCTTTTGGGTATTGTGGTTCCGGAGAAGATGTAGGTTTGTCAATATCCATTTCAAAACAATTTTTAAAAAAACAATCCCTTCGCGCACACTGTGCGAGAAGGGATTTCGATTTTTGCTTTTAGGCGAGGTGGCTTTCAGCCTTGATTTTCTCCACTTACTTGTGCCCGAGGTGAGTGGGGTGGTTGAGGTGCGTTTCTCGGATTCAATTTGCCTTCCTTGATCTGACCGTTCCAAGGTTCGGGCAAGGGGTAAAATGGCGGAATGAAATTAATAATCCCGTCGCACCAGTTATCTCCCTCGGTGAAGTAAAACGGTTCATCGAGCCGAGCCAGGGCTTCGAGTTCGGCAAGACCCATCTTACCGTGCACTGAAAGGTGCTCAAGCATCGTTTTGGCGCCGATCACAACTTGTTCTTGCCTGAATTTAATTTCCGCTGCATTGTAGGCAGTGATAAGTGGTTTTGAGTTCGTGCTATGTATAAGCCCTGATGTCCCCGGCATCGCAAAGCGATAGGAACAGGCTTGCAAAATGAGGAATGCCATTGAATAGGCTTTACCTACAACGATCCCGATGGTAGGTCCGGGATAATTCCTTATCGCATGATGAATGGCCCAGCCGGTGGTGCTTTTACCGCCAGCTGAATCAATCAAGAAATAGAGCGGCGTGCTCGAGCCTGTTATTGTTGCTGCAAGAATTTGAGCAGAAACATGATCAAGACTGTCACCAATGTCACCGATAAGAAAGATGCCTTTTTTCGAAAAACTGTTCTGAAGTTCTGGAAATGGCTTCGCTACTAAATCAGGTAGTTGGCTGAGTGCTGTGAAGTTGTTCTCTGGTTTTGGTGTATTTGTGTTCGGGTCCATGCGGACTCCTTTCTATTGTTACGGTTATTGGTTATTTTTTGGCGACATGCCAAGTGTAGAAAAGTGTGAAAAAACAATTTTTCTGTTTGTATTTATACAACAATATGACATTTTGTCAAATAAATCCCGAACGGCAATGACAGCAAATTTCTGCAACTTAACCACCGGGATTTCGCATCAATGCTGACCTCTAAAAAACTAGAGAAAAAAACCTTTTCATGGTATAAAACATTCATATGAAAAAGTGCCAAGACATACCCTTAAACCCTGAATTTACAGTGGTTTTATTCTATAAATACACATCTGTTGAAAAACCAGAGGATTTTACTGCATGGACAAAAGAGCTTTGCATTAAACTCGGTCTCACAGGGCGTGTCCTTATTGCAAAAGAGGGTATTAATGCCACACTCGAGGGCCAAACTTCTGCCACAGAAGAATTCATTCAGGAAATTAGAAATCAAGAATTCGCAGACCTAAGCGCGGTTGAGATTAAGACAAGTATTGGTACTGGCAAAGCTTTTCGCAAATTAAAAGTAAAGGTAAAGCCAGAAATTGTAGCACTGGGTCTTGAAAAATACGGCGAAGAAGATGTCGATCCAAATGAACTCACAGGTATCCATCTCAAGCCCGCTGATTTCAAAAAAATGTATGACAACAATGAAGACTTCGTTGTCATTGATATGCGAAATGATTATGAATTCAAAGTCGGCCACTTCAAGGATTCTATCAATCCACCAATGGAAAATTTCAGAGAATTACCAAAGGTGTTACCACAAATTATCGAGCAGGTTCCAAATATTAAAGATAAAAAAGTAATTACCGTATGTACAGGAGGTGTCCGTTGTGAAAAAGCATCTGGCTACTTGATGAAAAAAGGATTCAAAGATGTATATCAACTTGATGGAGGTATGCATATGTACATGGAAGAATTTAAGGGAAAAGAGGGCGAAGCCTTTAGAGGTGGACTTTTCACATTCGATGACAGAGTGGTTATGGACTTCACAAAGGACAGAGAAATTATCGGCGCATGTGATATTTGCAAAGAAAAAACAGAGCGATTCGATAATTGTGTAAACGATGAATGCCACAAACATATGCTCGTCTGCCATAATTGTGCTCAGAATCATATATATGTATGGTGCTCAAAAGCTTGCAAAGAAGAGGGTAGATCAGCTGATAGATATTTCAAAGATATGGAAATTACAAATGGTGCGATTGCAAAATAATCAAAGACTATAACAACCACTAATTATTTACTTCATGACACAAGATTCTACACAGTCACAAGACAAAACCACAGAAGAAGAATTTAAAAGCCCTCAAACATTACGAGAGGAAGCCATTTTACATTTCTGGGACACACAGCGGATTTTCGAAAAAACTCTTGCAAAAGAATCACCAAAAGGCGAATTCGTTTTTTATGATGGCCCACCATATGCGACGGGTATGCCGCACTATGGCCATTTGCTACCTTCTACAATCAAGGATGCAATCCCACGTTACAAAACCATGCAAGGTTTCCATGTCTCAAGAAAATGGGGTTGGGACTGTCACGGTTTGCCAATCGAAAACTTAATTGAAAAAGAACTCGGCCTACAAGATAAAAAGGCGATTATTGATTATGGTATTGATAAATTCAATAAAGCGGCCAGAGATAGTGTTTTTAAATATGACAAAGAATGGAAAACTGTCATCCATCGCCTAGGTAGATTTGTTGATATGGATAATGCATACCATACAATGGATCCAAGTTATACAGAGTCAGTGTGGTGGTCTTTCAAGGCTCTCCATGACAAAGGTTTGGTATATGAAGGTTTCAAAGTGATGCAGGTATGTCCGCGGTGTGAGACAACGCTTTCAAACTTTGAAGTAGGGTTGGGATATAAAGATGTATCTGACCTTTCGGTATATGCGCTATTTGAATTGGCTGATTCACCTCATGATGGTCAGATCAAAACTTTTGTACTAGCTTGGACAACTACTCCGTGGACACTACATGGTAATGTGGCTCTTGCAATCAATCCGGAACTCAAGTATGTAAAAGTTCGCATGAAATCTCCGACATCTCAAGATAGTGATTCAAAAGATATATATGTAATTTTGGCTGAAAGCAGATTGTCTATACTCAAAGATCCGTATGAAATAATCGACACTGTGATTGGCGCTGATCTTGTAGGTCTTTCATATAAACCAGTCTTCGACACATATTCTAAATCTGGTGCAGAATTTCCAATCAAAGACCACGAGGCAAGACGGGCTAATGCATGGAAAATCTACGGTGCAGAATTCGTTACGGCTGATGATGGTACGGGGGTGGTACATATTGCACCTGGGTACGGAGATGATGACTATAAATTAGGTGAAAAAAATAATCTTCCTGTTATTCAGCATATCGGCATCAATGGACGTGCTCGCACAGAACTCGGTGAGCCATTTGCAGATCAAGTTGTAAAATCAAAAGGTGACAACAGTACGTATGATATAAATGTCATCAAATCTCTTGCGCATGCTGGGCTACTCTTTGCAAAAGAAAAAATCATGCACTCATATCCACATTGCTGGAGATGTGATACGCCACTCATCAACCTTGCAACATCTGCATGGTTTATCGAGGTCACAAAACTACAAAATAAATTCATAGAGCAAAATAATTCTGTAAATTGGATACCTGAGACGATTGGTAAAGGGCGTTTTGGATCATGGCTTGAGAACTTGCGAGACTGGAATATATCCCGTGCTCGTTTTTGGGGTGCACCACTCCCGGTGTGGAGAGGTGAGAAAACTGGTGCTATCACAGTGATTGGATCTATTGCTAACCTTGCAAACTATGTACCAAAAAGAAATACATTTACAATCATGCGACATGGAGAGTCGACATCGAATACTCTCGGTGTTATCAGCTCAAATGTCCTCAATGAACACGGTCTTACAGAAAAAGGCCAAGGTGAAGCGCAACATTCTGCAAAAGTTTTGAGTGAAAAATATTCTGCCTCAAATAAAAAGATCACAAAAATCTACGCTTCGGATTTTAGACGAACACGTGAGACGGCGGAGATTATGGCAGCAGCACTTGGAGTTGAGAAAGATCAAATAGTATTTGATAGCAGATTGCGTGAATGCAAAGCAGGTGAATTTGATGGTGGTACTTGGGCAGATCACTGGGCGTTTTTCGCAAATAGATATGAAAAGATGTTCAAATCAGCCCCAAAAGGTGAGTCGATTGCAGATGTGAAGCGCAGAATAACTGAATTTTTATATGAAATTGATGCAAATAATGAAAATGAAGAAATACTAATCGTGACTCATGGTTTACCACTTCGTATGATTATGCAGACCTCTCTCGGTAGAACTGCTCGTGATCTTGTACGCATCGGTTGGAGCGATGAATCAGATGCAACTGCATCACTCCATGACTTGAATTGGAAATCTTTACCTCACAATGATTCATTTGAAATTGATATTCATAGACCATATGTCGATCAGGTGTCATGGACACATCCAGAAACAGGTGAGCGTATGATACGAGTACCTGATGTTTTCGACGTGTGGTATGACTCCGGGTCTATGCCGTTTGCTCAGGCTCATTATCCATTTGAAAATAAAGATACATTCGAAGCAAATGGCGGTGGATTATTCCCAGCGGACTTTATCTCTGAGGGTCTCGATCAAACACGAGGGTGGTTTTATTCACTCCTTGCTCTCGGTGTCGGACTTTTTGATGCCGTTCCATACAAAAATGTTGTGGTAAATGGTTTGATCCTCGCAGAAGATGGTAGAAAGATGTCAAAGAGTTTGCAAAATTATCCAGATTTATGGCCAACAATCCAAAAATTTGGAGCTGATTCGCTCAGATATTTTCTGACGACTTCACCTGCAGTGCACGGTGAAGGGGTGGCTTTTACAGAAAAAGCTCTCGATGAAGTAAATAAGAAAGTGTTTAACAGATTGGAAAATATCTATTCTTTTTTGGTTATGTATACAGATGGAATAGATGATGTGGGACGAGCGCTTTCTCAAGATGAAATTGATAAAAACTTGAGCAAAGTTAAACATCCGCTTGATATTTGGGTACTCGCAAAACTCAATCAATTAATCGTTGATGTAACAGAAAGTTTGGATAAATACCTGATCGACAAAGCTACTCGTCCGATAGGGGAATTTATCGATGAGGTTTCTACTTGGTATCTGAGGCGATCAAGAGATAGGTTTAAATCTGATGATGTGTCCGACAAAGATTCAGCTATATTTGTGACAAGATTTGTTCTCGAACAGCTTGCACTCATCATGAATCCTGTGACACCGTTTATTGCAGAGCACATGTATCAGAAGGTAAAAACAAATAATACTTTAAGTGCGAGTCTCGCTTCGTGGCCAAAGACATTTACATTTGGAGATGGTACATATTCAAATATTATTTCTGATATGCAGGTTGTGAGAGATTTGGTTGAAAGAGGACTCGCTGAAAGATCTGCGGTCAAAATAAAAGCAAGACAACCGCTTGCAAGTGCCACATACACACTCGCAGATAGTGACACTGTACTCAGTAGTGAATTAGAGGAGATTATACAAGACGAACTCAATGTAAAATCAATGATTAAAGGACAGGGGGCTGTGGAGTCAAACACTGTAGTACTCGACACAAATATAACTGACTCACTCAAAAAAGAAGGCTTTATTCGAGAAATTATCAGAGCTATTCAACAAGAAAGAAAAAACAAAGACCTTGTTCCACAAGATTTGATAACAGTTACATTTGCGGCGACAGCTAATCAGTTTGCAGTAATTGAAGAGTTCGCAAATATGATTAAAGAAACAGTCTCAGCGAAAGATGTTTCTCTCGCTTCACTTGTTGATGGAGTCGGCCAGGTCACTGTTCCATTTTTGGATGGTGATGTGTCTTTTGTGATTTCACTCTAACTCTGGATATTTCTGCTTAGAAGTTCTGTGCATCAAGTCAGCGTCCTCCATACATGACATATAAAATCTATACAACAGATGCATTTGTAGTAAAGACAAGGCAGTCAAAAGACGCTGATCTTTCGGTGCTGATTTTTACTGAGGAGCTTGGCTTGCTCAATGCCATTGCAAAATCCGCACGTGCACAAAAAACAAAACTTGGTTTTGCATTGCAAACCATGTCGTTTTCGCGTATCTCACTCGTCAAAGGCAAGGAGGTCTGGAGGGTGACAAGTGTCAAAAAACATATTTCTCTTTATGATAATCGTCTGCATATAGAATTGCGCACTTTGTTTGCGAGGATGCTTTTATTCATTGAGCGTTTTTGTCCACGAGAGCAAGTCGAGGATGAAGTATTTAGTTTGCTTAAGCAGATTGCAGGTTTTGTGTTCAAAGAGGTGTCAAACGATCCTTTTGTGCTCACATATATTCCATCAATCGAGCATTATTTCACGCTCAATGTTTTGTACTATCTTGGGTATGTAAAAAATGAAGAATCAGAGCAAGAGACAATCGGCGCATATATAGACAAAAAAATAACCCAAGAAATGGTTCTCAAACTGCTGGAACCGGACACCCTACACAAGATCCAGAAAGTAATTGATAAAGGAATGACAGAGAGTCATTTATAATATTCATTGTGTTATAATTTCTGCATGGTAAATGACGAGGGAAGAATAGAGGAATTAAAGAAAAAATTATATTCAATTGCTGATGATGCAGGTCATTCGCATAGAAGTCGATTACATCCACATGCGAGTCAGGTGGCGCGTAGTTGGTCTGGCGTTGATGGTGAGCTCGACACACCTGTGGTCCCAATTGAAAAGGCTTTTCCAGAAGATAATAAAAGTCCTATTCTAAAAAGAATACTCGCAGTATCAATCCTCGCACTCATCTCAGCTGGAATTTTTGCATGGTATATGTTTGCAACTGGGGGTAATTATGTGTCTGGAGACAATATTGATATTAAAGTTACAGGACCAGTATCTATACCTGCAGGGGATACATTGACGCTTGATTTTGATGTCACAAACAATAATCCAGAAAAAATCGAAGCAGTTGACTTGATTATTCAATATCCAGACGGCACTAGAAAAGCAGAGGATGGCTCAACTGTTCTCCTAAGCGATCGACTACCTATCGGCGATATCGATCAGGGGAAAACTGAGCGAAGACGTATACAGGTTATTTTATTTGGTGAGGAAAATATCAAAAAAGAAATTAAAGTGACAGCTGAGTACAAGGTGCCAGGGTCTGTAGTGCTTTTCCATAAAGAAAAGATATATCCACTTTTCATTGGTTCAGCGCCAGTCACTATCGATATCACTAACTTCAAAGAAGTGGTGCCAAATCAGACTATGTCATTCAAAGCTGTAGTCACATCAAACTCAAAGACAATCACAAAGAACCTTGTTTTTAAGGCTGAATATCCATCTGGATTTAGTTTTGAAAAGTCTGATCCATCAGCAAGTTTTGGAAATAATGTCTGGACACTCGGCGATATCTCACCTGGAGAAAAGAGAGAAATAGAGATAAAAGGGAAGATAGTCGGAGATGCAAATGTAGAAAGATATTTTGGATTTATCGCAGGTACTGAGGATCCACTCGACCATTCAAATATTGCTGTCAAAATTGTAGAGACAAAAGAAAAAGTCTTGATACGCAAACCTTTCCTTGCGGCAGATTTTTCACTCAATAAAGTCGGCTCTGCTGTATACACCGGTACTGCAGGACAGCCTATTCGTGGAGAAATTGTTTGGCAAAACAATCTCGATGTACCACTCTATGATTTAATTTTGGAAATGAAAGTGACGGGGCAGACTATTGATAAAAAAACCGTTGAGTCAGGTGTTGGATTTTATACTTCTCAGGATAATCTTATTACATGGAACAAAAGCATGGTGGATGAATTCAAAGAAATTGTGCCAAATCAGTCTGGTACATTACAATTCGCACTCAGCACGCTTCCTCCAACACTTCAAAATAATTCAAATCTACGCAGACAAAGTGTCAATCTAGAACTCACTGTTCGTGCAAAAAGATTAACAGAAAATAATGTCCCTGAAGAAATCAAATCAACAGCAAGTAAATCAGTCAAAATTGCTACAGGTCTCAATCTCAGCTCAAGACTCGTGCGAAATGTAGGTCCATTTGAAAATACAGGTCCGGTACCGCCTCGCGCTGAGCAAACAACAACATATACTGTCATCAATTCTATTTCAAATTCATTCAATAATGTAAAAGACGTCACATACAAAACGACGCTCCCTTCATATGTGACATGGCTTGACAAAGTCTATCCAGAAAATTCTGGGGTAAATGTAAAATACAATAAAGATACAAGAGAGGTGACATGGTCATTAGGAGATGTTGCCCCTGGTACAGGGTACAATTCGAGTGCCAAGGAATTTTCTTTCCAAGTCGCAATGACGCCAAGTATTAGTCAGGTTGGGCAAGTGCCAGTCGTCATAAATCCACAGAGAATTGCAGGTACTGATGTCTTTACAGAAACTATCGTAGAAAGCATAGCTCCGGTGCTAGGAACAAATATCGAAACTGACCCACAATATAAGCTCAATTGGGAAAAGGTGGTTAACTAAGTTTTTAGGACGGGTTTCTCTTTTTCCACATATTTGCTAACATAGCTAAATATATGGAACAGATAATCGCACTCGCAAAAAGAAAGGGTTTTATTTTTCAGGGATCAGAGATTTATGGTGGTCTTTCAGGTACATGGGATTACGGTCCACTTGGCGTTGCTCTCAAAAACAATATCAAGCAAGTATGGTGGAAGAGATTCGTCCTCGACAGAGAAGATATGTATGGTGTCGACGCTGCAATTTTGATGAATCAAAATGTTTGGAAAGCGAGCGGTCACGTCGCGGGATTTTCTGATCCACTTGTAGAAGATTTAAAAACTCAAAAACGTTATCGAGCTGATCATCTCCTTGAAGACATTGGTATCGATGTCAAAGGTTTGAAGCTTGCTGATATGGATGCTCTTATCAAAGAAAAGGGAATCAAGAGTCCAGAAGGAAATGCACTTGGTGATGTTCGTCAATTTAATATGATGTTTCAGACAAGTGTTGGTCCAGTCGCTAGCGATGATTCTATCTCGTATTTGCGCCCTGAAACGGCACAAGGTATGTTTGTGAACTTCAAAAATGTTCTCGACTCTATGCACCCAAAAATTCCTTTTGGTCTTGCACAAATTGGTAAGGCTTTTCGAAATGAAATCGCCCCTCGTGATTTTATCTTCCGTACTCGAGAATTCGAACAGATGGAAATTGAATATTTTGTTCATCCAAGCAAGTGGCAAGAAGTATTTGAACATTTGCGAAATGAGGTGCACGCTTTTATCAAAGACGTTGGTCTCGACGCTGCAAAAACTCATGAACTTGAAGTTGCAGACGAAGACAGAGCGCACTACTCTAAGAGAACTATAGATTTCGAATATGATTATCCATTTGGAAAAAAAGAGCTCTACGGTCTCGCATACAGAACTGATTTTGACCTTGCTTCACACGCCAAAGATTCAGGTCAAGACCTTTCATATTTCGATGAGGAGACAAAAGAGCGCTACCTTCCACACTGTATCGAGCCATCATTTGGTCTCGACCGAACAGTGCTTGCTGTGCTTTCAACAGCTCACACTATCGATGAAATCGGAGGTGAGAAGCGTGAATTTCTAAAGCTTTCCCCAAAAATCGCACCAGTACTTGTTGCCGTTTCTCCACTTCTCAAAAATAAGCCAGAACTCGCAGAATATGCTCGAAATATTTACAAAACTCTCAAGAAGAAATTTGGCAGAGTTGCATATGATGACAATGGAAATATCGGAAAAAGATATAGAAGACAAGATGAAATCGGTACACCATTTTGTATCGTAGTTGATTTTGACACTATTGAGGGTGGTGAAAATGGCGCACAGAAAGATACTGTAACTATTCGATTCCGTGATACAGGTACTCAGGAGCGCCTCGCTGTTTCTGACCTCATCTCAAAAATTGAAAATTTGGTAGAAGGGAATTAGTCCTATCTGCGTTTGCGAGAGTTTGCTAAGGTCGACCAGTCCGGCCAGGCAAACCACTCGGCTTTGCATAAGTGTACCCTTAAGTGTTCCCTCAGCTCTGCATAAGTGTTCCCTTAAATTGTGCCAGAACTCAAAAGCTGTTATTCTATTGTTGATGCAAGAAGGACATAGCCATGAGCCAAGATTAATAAACATCAGTTTTACAGCCCTATTCAAAATAGGGGTATTTGTACTGGCTGCATATGCGCTTTGGCAATTGACGAGTGTTGTCCTCATGATTCTCTCTGCTGTAGTTATCGCATCAGTTATCGAGCCAGGAACACGGTGGTTTGTAAGGCGCAAGATTCCACGCGCTCTTTCTGCCATATTAATGTATGCAATATTGATTTCGGCAATAACCGCTGTCTTTTATTTCGTCTTACCACCATTATTCACAGAAACAATTTCGGCCATGAATAGTTTGCCGAGATATATAAAGACTGCTGATTTTTTTGGCGGCACACATAATGAAGCCTTCAAAGGCGCGAGTATAATTTTCCCAGAACTGCCAACTACAATTTCAGTAGGGGATATTGTCGGTCTTGGATCTGAGGCGCTGACAAATTTCTCTGGTGGAGTTTTTGGAACAGTGTCAGGATTTTTTGGCGGAATAATCAGCTTTATTTTAATGTTTGTTATTTCATTTTATTTGTCTGTACGTGAAGATGGAGTAGGGGAATTTCTTTCAATAGTGACACCAATCAAGCATGAGGCTTATGTCAAAAACCTCTGGCGCCGTTCACAAAATAAAATTGGTAAATGGATGCAGGGACAGCTTTTGCTTGCATGTATTGTTGGACTTCTTACTTATTTTGCTTTGCTTGTTTTAGGTGTAAAGCATCCACTCCTCCTCGCAGCTCTCGCCGCTATGTTTGAACTTATACCGGTTATTGGTATGACGCTTTCTGCGGTGCCTGCTTTTTTCCTCGCAACACTAGATGGCGGAATTGGACTTGGACTTATCGTTGTCGCTGCCTATATTATTATCCAGCAAATCGAAGCCCATTTTATTTATCCACTTGTAGTCAAGAAGGTTGTTGGTGTGCCGCCGCTACTGGTCATTATCGCCCTTGTTGTCGGTGCTCAGCTTGCGGGCTTTATCGGTGCACTTCTGGCAGTGCCAATCTCTGTGGCTGTAGTTGAATTTATAGATGATTTAGATAGGAGAAAGAGGTTTACAAACTAAAAGAGTAAAGGTACTATTTTGAACCATAAAAGTACCTTTATATAAATGTATAAATTGGCTGGTCCAATTATTTAGCAATAGCTTATTGCATGCCTTTTCATCTCAGGTACCGCGAGATCTTGAACATGTTCTGATTCAAATTTATTTCAAAGGTATCCAGTGAGCTATTGCTAAGTAGGACAAAACCCAAATGCATATGCATCCCTCGTCTAGGGAATCCATCTCGTAGTCTGCACAAACAGACCGCGATCCAAAAACAAAACAGGGTCAAAAACCCAAAACAAAACGGGCATAAAGCCCAATACAATCCAAAACACAAACACTGGAGGGCAACCAGCAAAAACGCCTTGTTACTATGAAAAGAAAAATAAGATACGGAATGGTTGGTGGTGGGGTCGGTGCCTTTATTGGTCCGGTTCATCGCATCGCAGCAGCTATGGATGGTGACCTTGAAATAGTCTGCGGGGCATTTTCTTCAGATGAAAGTAAAGCTCTGGCAACCGGAGTGGAACTTCATATTCAACGTGACCGTTGCTATTTGAGCTATCAGGAAATGTTCCAAAAAGAAGCTTTGTTGCCACAGGGTGAACGGATGGATTTCGTTGTCATTGTGACTCCGAACCACTTGCATTTTCCGGTTGCTAAATTGGCACTCGAGAGCGGTTTCCATGTTCTTTCAGACAAACCTGCCTGTTTTAGCCTGGCCGAGGCCAAGGAACTAGAACTACTCGTTCAGAAGACTGGTTTGCTCTACGGCCTCACACATAACTATACAGGCTATCCAATGGTCAAAGAGGCCCGAGAATTGGTCCGTGGTGGTAATTTCGGAAGAATACGAAAAGTTGTTGTCGAATATCCGCAAGGATGGCTCGCCACAAGACTTGAGTTGGATGGACAAAAACAAGCAGGCTGGCGCACCGATCCAAGTAGATCTGGTGCGGCAGGTTGTGTAGGTGACATCGGAACGCATGCTGAAAACCTGGTCGAATACATCACAGGTCTTGAGATCTCTCAACTCGCTGCCGACATCACTAGCTTCGTTCCTGGTCGCAAACTTGATGACGATGCGAACGTGCTTCTTCGTTTTGAAGGAGGTGCCAAAGGCGTGCTTCACTGCTCTCAAATTTCTGTGGGCGAGGAAAACAACCTAAACATCCGTATTTATTGCGAAACCGGAGGTGTCGAATGGCACCAAAACGAGCCAAACACACTATTGGTGAAAACCCTGGACAAGCCGACGCAAATTTACCGCACCGGCGCAAGCTATCTGACTGAAGTGGCCAGATCCGCAGCGAGACTGCCGTCCGGCCATCCAGAAGGGTATCTAGGAGCCTTCGCCAATGTTTACAGGGCGTTCACAAATCATCTTGAGTGTGTGTTGGATTCAGCCCGGTGCTTTCCAGATGACTTCGACTATCCCAAGATTCGCGACGGCGTCCGTGGCATGGCATTCATCGAGGCTGTTGTTGCAAGTAGTAAGGCTGATGCTGCATGGACTAAGCTTGATTACGAACCTGCGACAGAATCTGACTGACAAACAAGTCCATAAGTGGACAAATGGGCGCCGCTTCTCGATTCTTCGGGAAGCGGCGCTTTTTCTATATAATTCACAATTCCACAAAATAGAATAAGGTTGGGTATGAAAGATTTGCATTTTAAGGTATCTTTACAATATAATCCCGACAATATGTCACAAGAAAACTTTTATATCACAACGACACTGCCATATCTTAATTCCGATCCACATATCGGCTTTGCTTTGGAAATTATTCAGGCAGATGTGATTGCGCGGTTCAAGAAGTTGCAGGGTGCACATGTTTTCTTTACGACAGGAACTGATGAGCATGGAGCAAAAATTTATGAGAAAGCGCTCCAAAACAACAAAACCGCTCAGGAATATGTTGATGCATATGTACTCAAATTTAAGGCCCTCAAAGAAAGCCTTAATCTAAGTTATACAAATTTTATTCGTACAACAGATCAAAATCATATTGCAGCTGCTCAAGAATTTTGGAAAAGATGTAATGAAAAAGGGGATATCTACAAGGCTGAATACGAAACAAAATACTGCGTTGGCTGTGAACTCGAAAAGCATGACACAGAACTCGAAAATGGAAAATGTTCTATCCATCCAAACCTTGAAATCCAAATCATTAAAGAAGAAAATTATTTTTTCCGACAATCAAAATATCAGGAAGCACTCCTTAATCTATATACAGCAAATCCAGAATTTGTTGTACCAGAAACAAGATTTAATGAAATAAAGAGTTTTGTCCAGTCAGGCCTTCGCGATTTCAGTATCTCAAGACGAAAAGACAAAATGCCATGGGGAATACCAGTACCAGGTGATGAAGATCATGTCATGTATGTATGGTTTGATGCGCTCGTTAATTATGTTTCAGTGCTTGATTGGCCACAGCAAGGAGAGGGCTCAAATTTCGATACATTTTGGCCAGGGACACAGGTTGCCGGCAAGGATAATCTGAGACAACAATCTGCTATGTGGCAGTCTATGCTTATGTCAGCAGGGCTCCCAACATCCAAGCAAATTTTCATCCACGGCTTCATCAATAGTAATGGCCAAAAGATGAGTAAGTCACTCGGCAATGTCGTTGACCCTCAGGATATCGTAAATGACTTTGGTGCTGATGCGCTTCGATATTTCTTGCTCCACCAGATGCCAGCATACGAGGATGGTGATTTTACAATGGATCGCTTCCAGGATTCATACAATACAGGGCTTGCAAATGGTATTGGAAACCTCACAAGCCGTATCCTCAAGATGGCCGTTTCATATGAGGTCTCTTTTGATGGTGCAACGGGTGATAATCCTAGTAAAACAGAAGTATTTGAAAAAATCCAAGCCCCACTTGAGAAATTTAATTTCTTCGAAGCCATTGATATTGTTTGGAAAAAAATAGGGGAGCTCGATGTCTTTATCCAAGAACAAGCACCATTCAAAAAAATCAAAGTCGACAAGGATGGTGCGCACGCTGATATACGATTCTTGCTCGCTGAGCTCTACAAAATTGCATATGCATTGCAGGTTTTTTTGCCAGCAACCGCTGCAAAGATAATGGACTTGCTTGAAACAAAAACTTTTCCTGTGGAGCCTCTTTTCCTCAGAAAATAAGTCTGGATAAAATTGTAATAAATTTTTTCTAAAAATTTCTAAATTTGTCACATTACTTTAATCAAAAATTTATATAACAAAAGTGAAATATATCGATATACATGCACATCTCTCAATGCCAGATTACGATACCGACAGAGCGGATGTTATTTCGCGTGCCTGCCTAAATGAAGTGGCGATAATAAATATCGGAGTAGATATCCAGAGTTCACGTATGACAGTAGAGATGCATGATCAGTATTCGAATCTACACCCGCACCTATATGCAATTCCTGGTATACATCCAGATTTCGTCCGCGAGAGACTATTCGAAATATTCCGTCCTATCTGTGGGGTTTCGAGCGAGGTAGAACTTACAGCTGAGTCTTTTCATATCGCTAATAAAAATATTGTAAAAGAGTTTCAATTTGCAGAAGAACAGATTTTGGAAGACATAGATACAACACTTGCTGAACTTGCAGTCATTGCAGAGCATAAAAGTGTGGTTGGAATAGGGGAATGTGGTATTGATATATTTAGACTTGAGACAGTCTTTGAGCCTTTCGTTCCCAGAATATTACAATTGCAAGAAAAGCTATTTGTGGGGCAGATTGAAATTGCTCTCAAACTTGGTAAGCCAATAATGATCCATGCTCGAGAATCTTATAGTGAAATTTTATCTATTCTTGATAACCGTTTCATCTCGAAGGGAATATCATTGCGGGGAAATGTTCACTTTTTCGCTGGTACAAGCGAGGAAGCAAGAATGTTTCTTGATAGGGGTATAACTGTATCTTTTACGGGAGTTATTACATTCGCCAAGGCCTATGAAATGGCCATCAGAGAGATTTCTCTGGGTAATATGATGTCTGAGACAGATTCACCATTTGTGAGCCCTGTACCGCATCGTGGACGGCGCTGTGAGCCTTCCTATGTCATTGAAGTGGTCAAGAAAATAGCCGAAATCAGGGGTGAGCCTCTAGAACAGGTCAGCCAGCAGCTAATTAAAAATGCTGAGAGGGTTTTTGGCCTTAATTTAGTGGGTTGATTTGCACAAGTCGCCATCCTATGGTAGCCTATTTGACATGTCAACGGAACATAACAGAGATATAGAACGAGAAGAACGACTCAAAGTATATGAGCTCGGTTTTCATTTCGTGCCTACTCTTGCGGAAGATGATGTAACTGTTAAGTTTTCTGAGCTCAAATCAATTGTTGAAAAGCTCGGGGGCGAGTTCATCTCTGAGGATGCGCCGAAGCCAATAAGTCTAGCCTACGATATCTCAAAGACTATCAAGGGTCAGAAAAAGTGGTATAAAAACGCTTATTTCGGATGGATTAAGTTTACTCTTATTCCAGATGATGTAGCGGCACTTGAAAAGGAAGTGAAATTAAACGATTTCATCCTTCGATATATGCTTATCACTACTGTACGTGAAAATACAGTAATTGGCAGTATGCGCGAAAGAAATGGCCGAAGTAACCGATCTCAAGATACTTCTGAGGAATCTTCAGAAGATACAGATACAGCTTTACCCCTAGAAACCACTGAAGCTCCAGTAGCAGAAGAGGCCCTAGAAGATATTCAAAGCTAAATAATATGTATTTAAACAAAGTATTCATTATTGGAAATTTAACCCGCGATCCTGAACTTAAGGCTTTGCCTTCAGGTA
Organism: uncultured Candidatus Saccharibacteria bacterium; assembly: GCA_964627085.1. GTDB lineage: Bacteria > Patescibacteriota > Minisyncoccia > Phycocordibacterales > CAIZLB01 > DALYDD01. The sequence goes on from CAZVIP010000007.1 coordinate 27,274, forward strand.
TCAATGTCGCAAGCTTCTCTGTGGCTACCAATCGAGTCTACAAAGACAAGAACGGTGTCAAACAAGAAAACACTGATTATCACAATATTGTGGTATTCGGACGTCAGGCTGATACAGCTTCTGCATACCTCAAAAAGGGAGCAATGGCATACGTAGAAGGCCGACTTACAACACGATCATGGGATGGTCCTGATGGAAAAAAGAACTACCGAACTGAAGTTATCGCAGATACAATCCAGTTTGGTCCTCGAAACGGAGCACCTACAGGTGGCTCATATCCATCATCATCACCTGCGCGTGATTCAAAAGATAACGGAAATCAGGAAAATCCTCTCGACTCACTTGATTCAGTAGATTATCCTACTGAGGAAATTAATCCAGAAGACATTCCATTCTAGTCATCTTCTGACTTTTTAGGGAAACTAAATATTATAAATATGACAAAACAGTGCTACTTTTCACAGAACAATATTCAGCATATCGACTATAAAGATACCGATATTCTCAAGAAGTTTTTGAATCCACACGCAAGACTCCTTTCACGAAAGCGAACAGGTGTTTCAGCAAAGAACCAGCGAAAGTTGGCTTCAGCTGTAAAGCGAGCACGATTCATGGCTCTCTTGCCATTCGTTGCTGAATAATCTATCTGCGAATACAAAACAAAACACCATCCGCGAGGGTGGTGTTTTGTTTTTGTGGAGTTTGTGGGGGGGTGAGAGAGGGTGATAAGCTGTGTCAATTTGTCTATATCTTGAACATGGCAGGAATCGCAAACTCTTTCGATATTTGTTTTCTTATCGTTGTGGCTTTTTTGTGGTTTCGATAGATAACAATCTTAACTGGATTTTTCGTGGAAACAATATCGGTCAATGCATCTATGTGTATGTCGTCTAAGTTTTTATGTTTATGGTAGAACATATCTATTTTTTCAGCAGTATCTTTGTCGATAATTACTTTAATTATAAAGTCGTCAAAAACATTTATGTATATATTTGATTCAAAAATACCACTAACACCAGTACTTATAGAAACATGTGTGTTCTTCCAATTTTCTCTGAATTGCTTATCAAGATCTGTCTTCCCGTGTATGCCCAAAAATTTTCTTTTATCATTATGAATGAATCCTTGGAATATGGCTTGCTCGATTTTCTGTCTGCAAATTGCAAACCAGTCATGAGGATACCAAGCGAAGACAGGTTTGTCTTTCGGGATCCATTCAACAAATGTTTGAAAAATATGTGCCCAGTACGTGTCGGCGACTAATAGGTTTGGGAACTTGTATGTGACAGATTCACCGTCTTTGAGTTTGAAAACAGAGTCATTTGTTGTTTCTTGTATGTTACAGAGTTTTTGTAGTTTTAGTAACCATATTTTACTCAGAAAGTATTTATTCTTTGCCTTCACTACTATTTCTTCATTTAGAAGATTGGATAGGGAATAATACATCGCCTGTTTTGTAGTTGCGGGTCTGTTCTGGTGTATTTGTCTCAAAAGGCTGGGTCCATCTGTATTAGGGCTTTTAGCAAGGTATTCCACGATGATGTCTTCAATTGTTTGTTTCTTTGAAATTAGCATATGTGTGTATTAATTATATACCTCAGAGAGTGTTATAGTCAAATTTTATTTGACTATATATATGATAATGCAATATATTTGGACATAAGTCAATGTTGTGAATATACTTCTGTCAGATGAACATTTCATTACATGCACTTCCTCATGAACCCATGGAACAGACAAGGTATTCAAAGCTTGTATAAAAAAATGAGAGACAAAACCAAGCACATGCATAACACGGTTCCTAATGTTGGTGAGCACCTTATCCGGACATGGGGGTATGCTTTGCCAGATCAGACTGTAATTGATTTTACTGCTCATATCTGGCCACATATTAAGTGGGTATCCGAAGAAATGGTGCCCCGGCTGATGCAGGCAGAGAAATTAACAACAGAAGAGTATCTGGCCATGCACAAGCGTTTTTTCGAAAACGTGCTTAACGAACTACCTGAACACCGTGCTTTCATTGAAGCCGGTATGATGTTGATCGATAAAGCAATCGAAGCCCTTGTCGCGATAGCCAGCGATGGTGAGTGGTCTGCAGAAGCCAGAGAACATCGGGCGTCAATCATGTTTGCCCTAAGTGGTGTATTGGATTCACGCCGCAACAAGGCGGTGTCTAAAACCTTCTGGCAGCAAATGCTTGAAAGCCTGATACCTGTCGCGCAGCACCGTAAATCAGAGCCTGATATCAAAACTATTGGGGAAATGATTTATGGTCACGAGGATGCGTGGATTGCAGAAGCTTACTTGGCAAAACATAAGAATTGGTAACAAAGCTGGCATCAATTCTAAACACACAAAAATGCCCTCCCTTGAAAACAGGGGCGGGCATTTTCTTCTGTTGTCGTATGTGGATGTTGGACAAATTTATCATCTACTCTGAAGACAGGTCTTTAAATCTGAAAACAACTCCGATTTTCTTCATTTCACTAACCGGATCCTCGACATGTGTAATCTTTATTGGCTTCAGATTTTCTTTTGTCACAACCTCAAGGTTACCTAGTCCCTTTGTGTGGAAGAAGTCTTTTGAGTTAAATGTGTATACGTACCCATTATTACCATATAGTTCAGTGAGGCTCTCCTCGAGGCTACCAAAACCCTCTATTTCAATAACTTTGTCGAGCTCATATAGACTTACTCCTATATTGTATCGTCTGACGATGCCATCAACGGTTTTGCTTCTTGGTGTATATGTATATGCCAAAGCTATCCAGTAATAGGGAGTTGCGTGAAATGAGATATCGTCATAGATAATCTCCTCATTACCATTTTTGTCTATTTTTGATCTAAGGTTTCTTTTTGGTTGAACAATATCAAAAAGCTCATGTGAACCGTGGTAGACATGAGCTTTTTGAGTGTTATCCATTTTGGTTGAATTGCTTGAACTATCTGTTTTTTCGGATAATTAAACTCTTTCTACGTATTCGCCAGTTTCTGTGTTGATTCGGACAATATCACCCTCTGCGATAAACATAGGAGCGTTAATGTTCGCACCAGTCTCGAGAGTAATAACTTTGTTACCAGCCTTTGCTGTATCACCACGTACTGCAGGTGGGGCATCAGTTACTTTGAGTTCTACTTTGATTGGGATTTTAAACTTGATGATTTTTTCATCATAAGTCTGAACATCTACGAGGTCATTTGTTCGGATATATTTACTGGCATTACCAATAACTGCATCAGATACTATAAATCGCTTAGATGGATCGTTTTCCTCACAGAACCAAGATTCATTCTTGTTTTTGTAAAGGAATTTGATTTTTCGGTCCTCAAGCTCAGCTTCCTCAACTCTATCAGTTGCATGGAAAGAGTGCTCTACAATTCGGCCAGTAACCATACTGCGCATTTTTGTAGCGTTTACAGGCTTTCGCATTTGCTTGCGAAAAACATGTGAGTCTAATACTTCAAACGGTTCACCTTCAAATACGATACATTTTCGTACGACAATTTCGTTGTAATCTAACATAATATGGCTATTCTATGCCACTATAGGGCCATTGTCCACTATTCAGGCAGACTTAAATATCCTCGAACTATTATCAAGGTGGCGTTATTGGATTGGCCCAAAGCTTACTTTTTGAAACAGAGATAGTTTATTCCGTGTGGAATTTCGAGATCGAGGTTGTATTTTTTAACCAAACGAATACCGGTTGGAAGGATGCGGTAAAAAGTATAGTAAGGGGAGAGGAGATCGAAGTATTCCTTGAGAAAATGACTATTTGCTGAATAGCCGTATTCAAACTGAATGACATCAATCTGCTTGTTCTCAATTAACTTTTTTGCACCCAAGAGTACATTTAGATCAAAACCCTCAGCGTCAACTTTGAGGAAATTAATTTGGCAAATATTATTTTGCTCTGCAAATTCCGTAAGGGTCATGGTTGGTACTTCAATTTCACGTGCATCACTTGTTGCAGTGACTTGTTCATTGTCTGCAAGGAGGCCGTTTGTTCCGAGGTAATCGCTATTTGATACACGAAAACGCGCTGTACCAGATCTATCGCTAAGTGCTACTTGTAATACCTTTGCACCAGAAAAAGCCTGAATTGTTTCAGTGCATTTTTCAAATGTATTTGGAGCTGGCTCAAAAGAGAACCAAGTATAAGGCACTTGAGCTTTCTCTGTTATTTCAAGGCACGCCTTCGCGTAATTTCCTTTATTGCCACCTACATCAAGAGAAACAAATTTTGCGGAAGCAGGCGAGTGGGACTTGATATAGTGTTTTAGTACTGTCTCATAGGCCTTAATCTCTCCTGTGTTCTCAAATAAAGCATTGCCGTAGTTCATCATTCGGACAGAGAATGCGTGCAGTGACTCAAAAAATGGCTGTGTAGCAGGGGTAATAAGGAGGATACGTGCGAACTGCTTTAGTCTTTGAAGTGATGGCATATATGGGGATTAAATTTCCTTAAGTTTTGCTCTGATTTGCTTGAGAATTTCAGTACCAATCTTTGGGTTTTCTCGAAGGAATTGTCTTGTGGCGTCATAACCTCTACCGAGTTTGATTTCACCGTATGAATAGCTTGTTCCACTTTTTGTGACTATGCCCATTTTTTCTCCAAGAGCAATCATTTCACCTTCTTTTGAGATACCTTCATTGTACATAAGGTCGAATTCTGTCTGCTTAAATGGTGCAGCGACTTTGTTTTTAACAACCTTTACTCGTACACGTCCGCCCATAATTTCTTCACCCTTTTTAATTTGAGCAATACGTCTGATATCGAGTCTTACTGATGTGTAGAATTTGAGGGCCTTTCCACCTGGAGTAGTTTCTGGGTTACCAAACATGACACCGATTTGCATACGGATCTGGTTAATAAAGATTACGATAGTCTTTGATTTTGCGACGATGGCTGTGAGTTTACGAAGTGCCTGTGACATAAGTCTTGCTTGCTTACCCATGTGACTCGCACCCATATCTCCCTCAATTTCATCGCGAGGGGTGAGGGCGGCAACTGAGTCGATGACAATGACATCAATTTTTCCTGAACGAACAAGACTCTCTACAATTTCTAGGGCCTGCTCTCCAGTGTCTGGCTGTGAAATAAGAAGTTCATCAATCTTTACTCCGATGCGCTTAGCGTAATCAGGGTCCATCGCATGCTCTGCATCAATAAAGGCACAGATACCACCAAGCTTTTGCGCTTCGGCAATGACGTGTAGGGTGAGGGTAGTCTTACCTGATGATTCTGGTCCAAAGATTTCTATGATTCTGCCTCTTGGGAGTCCACCTACGCCAAGTGCAGCGTCTAGACCAATTGATCCAGTTGGGACCGCATGAACATCTACTCGAGGTTTTTCACCGAGCTTCATGATTGCGTCTGAACCAAATTTTGTTTTGATTTGTGCGATGGTGTCAGAGATTGAAAGGTCGTTATCTCCACCTTTTTTACCTTTCTTGCCTGAGGTCTGAACAACATCATCATCGAAAGCTGATTCTTCAGCTTCATCCTTAACTGCGGGAACTTCCTTTTCTAGATCTTCTGTTTTTTTGATTTTTTTAGCCATATCTGATATTTAGGGTTTATAAGTTATTTCGACAAGTCTGGTCAATGCTTTGCCAAACTTATCTCTTCCGTACAATTTAATTATATTATAGCCTGGATATAGCAACAAATTTTCATTGAATTCACCCTGTTCGTCGATAAATATAGGGTTATCGTTAAGTGAAATGAAGGCAACATTCGCAGCTTGTCCACGAAGATTGATTTTATTGTCACCAGTGACGGTAGGGTTAAATGATTTTGCAAGATTGATCTCCGGGCCAATAATAATTTTGTGTGCCTGATAGATACTATATCCAACTAACATCAATACAAAGAGGGAGGTAACAAGTACCTTGAGGGCCATTTTTCCATCTTCGTACGATTTAATCATAACTATTGGATATTAATTTCTGATAAATAATTTATAAATTAATGCATGTCTTCTGGGTTTTCTTCTGCGTCATGTGCTTCATCTGCTGCGTCACTGCCTGAATAGCCGATAATCTCACGAGGTTTCGCCCCATCTGATGGCCCGATAACACCTTTGTCTTCAAGTATATCCATTAATCTCGCGGCTCGTGCATAGCCAACTCGCAATTTACGTTGTAGATATGATGTCGAAGCTTTGCCTGCCTTTACGACGAGATCTTTGGCTTCTTCATATAGATCATCGTCGGCATCATCATCGTTTCCTCCGAAGCCTCCTGTTTGATTGGATGAACTAAAGATAGGGTCATTTGTTGCGCTTTCACTTGTCTGTGCGCCAAGAACGATCTCATCTGGAAGGACAGTTATATTATCTTTCAAGTGTTTAACAATTTTCTTGATTTCACCTTCAGTAACGAATGCCGATTGGATTCTTGAAGGGCTAGACATATCTCCTGACAAATAGAGCATATCTCCGGCTCCGAGCAATTCTTCTGCACCTCGCATATCAAGAATTGTTCTTGAGTCAATTTGTGATGCTACCTGGAGAGCGATTCTGGCTGGAACGTTTGCTTTGATAAGACCGGTGATGACATTCACGGATGGTCTTTGAGTTGAGAGGATAAGGTGAATACCAACGGCTCGACTCATCTGTGCCAACCGAACAATTCCTGCTTCAAGCTCTCTTGGGTATGCCTGCATGATATCCGCGAGCTCATCAATCATTACCACTATATATGGCATCGGGTCGATAATCTCTTCTTTGATATCAGGTACATGATCATCGGTTTCAAGGCCTGTAACTTTGATTTCTTTTTTCTTTTTTTCAAGAGCTGGCATCATCACATTTTTGTGATATGAATCAATGTCGCGAACAGAACTTTTTTCGAGCAAATCATATCGTCGGTCCATCTCTTTTGCTGCCCATCGCAGTGCCATGATGGCTTTCTTTGCATCAGTAATAACAGGGGTAAGGAGATGCGGGATTCCATTATATAGAGTGAGCTCAACTCGCTTCGGGTCAATCATGATGAAGCGAAGATTTTCAGGTGAGTTGCGATAGAGTAGGGAAGTGATGAGTGCGTGTGCGGTCACTGATTTTCCAGAACCAGTCGCACCGGCAACCAAAAGGTGCGGCATCTTTGCGAGGTTTCCGAAATGAGATTTTCCAGAGATACCTTTTCCAAGTGCAACAAAAAGTGGCTTATCAGATTTCTTGAATTCTTCATTTGCAAGAAGTGAGCCGAGACCAACTTTTGTTTTGACAGTGTTTGGGATTTCAATACCAACCAAAGACTTACCAGGGATCGGTGCTTCGATTCGGATTGGGTGAGCAGCGAGTGCGAGTGAGAGGTTGTTTTGGAGTCCGAGAATCTTTGAAAGCTTCACACCTTCTGCTGGTTTGAGTGCGTATCTAGTGACAGATGGACCAATTGAAACTTCGTCCATTTCCACATCAATACCGAAGTTTTGAAGTGTTCTCTTAATGATGTTTGCATTCGCCTTGATGTCACCAACACCAGGTTTACCACTATCAGTTTCGAGTAAATTAAGGGGTGGTGCAATATATTCTCTGCCGAGCAATGCTGTCTTTTTTGCAAAAAGAGGTGTGAACTCATTTTCTGAACCATCGTTATTTGTAGGCTTATTTGCGACTTTGTCCTTTATCTTATCAAGGACAGATGTCTTTTTGACTGCCTCATTATCTGTTTCTTCGGCTTCAGAATCTGCATCATCTGCCTCTTCATCAGCATCGTCTGAAACCTTTACTTTTTTATCTTTTTGTTTCTGATTGGTGTTTGAAGATGTGCTATCAACAATATCGACATCATCTATTTCATCAGACTTATTTCTCCTCCAGAATAGTATGTGATCTTTTTTGAGTGCGGCATCAAAGATTATGATGAGTGAGATGGCAATGCCAGCTATAAGGAAGATAAAACTAATAGGTTTATCGAAGAGGGAAACCAAAGGTGATGCAAAGATATTCCCAGCAAAGCCCCCAGTGTTATCGCTAATAAGGTCAAATATGCCCAATCCAGAGAGTATAAAGAGTAGGCCTCCAATAACCTTTGAGAGTGTAAATTTTCGGTTCCTGTCACCAAAAAATGAGGTAGATAGTATAAGTAGTGTTGCTGGCAAAAGGTAGTATCCGTAGCCAAGTAATTTTGTAAACCAGGTAAAGAATAGGTTGCCCGCTTTACCCCCTAAATTAAACGCTGCTAATAAAAAGAATATGGAGATTACAAATAGTAATACTCCCCAGACACTCTCCATAGTTGATTCTTGTAGGTTGCTAAGTGGGTTGAGCTTGCCCCGCACCTTTTCCTCGGTTTGTTTTTTTCGTTCCTTCTTTGACATGCTGTGATTTTATCACGATGACCTATCTATTCTAAATTTGCCATTTGCTTTGTCTTATATATAATGGTGCCCACCAGGATTGTCTTAAAAGAAATGTAAATTTTTTTGAAAAATATTAAGGACAAAATCAGGGCGGGCGAGGCAGGTTATAAGGGACAAATTAAAAATTAAAATTTTATGGAAACTATCAAAAAGGACATCAATGATGTAGGACAAATAAATCAAACACATGCAAGATTTGAGAATGTTGCAACCGCCTTATATTTGGTTACAAACCATCTCCCTGAATCTGAACCCCTAAAACTGAAGGTCCGAGAAATCACTCAAATTGTCCTTGAAGAAATCATCAATATATCAGACATTTCTACTAAAACTATTTTCGATAGACTTGCCCATATCCGTTCACTTTTGAAAATCGCCAGCATCACCGGAATGATGTCAAAGCAAAATGTCGGCATTATTGATTCAGAGATTTTACACATCCAAGGCACATTAAAGGACACTGAAAATTCATCCGCAAACCTTGCGGTAAGTATCGGAAAAGTTTTGATGCTAGATTTTGTTGGTGAAACTTTTGCAGAAAATTTTGATCAGAATCAAACAGGGCAGGATGTCCATGGCTCAAATTATGTTGAGCACTCTGTAGTTTCAATGAATAGAAATCCAAATAGAAGTACTGGTGGAAATTCTGCCAACCACGGAGTTCAGAGGATTACAACATCAAATTCATTACCATCTGCACGTGTACCACAGATACAAAATCCAAGTACTCTACGTAATAATTCTGTATACCAAAATAATATAAATAGAGACAACAAAGATCGTCTTCCCGCTGGCCAAGTTGGTCAGAAAAATATCTCAGAAGCGGGTCGACCTGCTCAAGTTGCGCGCCCTGTCGGCGGTCAGACCATGGCAGATAAGGGGCAGTTGCCAAATATGGGTCAGGTGCAGAAAAAGCCTGAAAACCAGAATTTAGGCAATGTGAATAAGGTGCTATCCACAGGTATTTCTGACCGTCAAAACCTGATTATTCGTGAGATTCGAAATAAAGGACAACTCACTATTCGTGATTTAGTTGGGAAGATCCAGGGCTGTAGTGAAAAGACCATCCAGAGAGATCTTTTGTCACTTGTTGACGCAGGGATGCTTCTCAAGGAAGGGGAGAGAAGATGGAGTAAGTATTCTGCGAAATAACCATATATCTAATGCTTATTTGATAATCCCTCAATGATCTCACTTGGGGGATTATCAGTATATGGCACCCAGATTCATAAAAGACACCCTCGTGTTCATTTGATTGATATTGTCCCGGGGTATTCGGCGTAGAGTCCTCAAAAGTAGTGTTTTCCGAGCTTTGTTTTGTTTGAAAAAACGGCTATTTTTGAGAAAAAAATCAGGCACTTGATAAATCTCATTTTAAGCCTTGTAATTGACGTTTCGGGGGTATTTTTGTAATATATATAGCCGTACACCGTCATGATTGTTATCCAGGCTGATTGTTATTGTTGTCTACCGTTGATGTGTACCGAACTTTGAAAATTTCATAGATTAAAAGTTTCGTTATCTTTAACGCAGATAATTCAGTTTTCCGTATATACAGATATAGATATAGCCCTGCCCGTGATTCACAATTATCACAAATTTAGATTCAACTTACCTCGTAGACCCACAATAATTCTTAATCCTAATCATTACTATATATAGAATATAGATAATGGTTCGGTAGAGGATTCAGATAACCACACGCTAATTAAGTATTGTTGCGGGTCTGCGAAGTCAGTATTAAAAACCCGGAGGTTTGGAGTGACGCCACATTATTACCTTTATACGTAATGGCTTAATCACTTCAAATCTTTAACCCAACTATTAAATTCATATATGAAGAAAATAACGACAGCTGTAGTTGCATTTGCTCTTGCGCTTACAGTAGTTGCTCCAGTAGCAGCTTCTGCGCAGACATCTGCATCTTACACATTCAATACTAACCTTACGGTTGGTGCTCGAGGAGCAGACGTAGTAGCCCTACAGTCTTTCCTTGAATCAAAAGGAGTTCTTACTATCCCTGCTGGTGTAGCTAAAGGATACTTCGGTGCTATGACACGAAGTGCTCTTGCTGCTTACCAGTCAATGAAAGGTATCAAGCCAGCTGCTGGTTACTTCGGTCCGATCACTCGAGCCGCTGTATCAGCTGAAGGAACAACTTCAACAACAACTCCTACAACTCCAAATCCTGTGACTCCAATCACAAACTCTGGCGTTGAAGGTTCTGTTGACGTTCGACTTGCTGCTACTCCTGCTTCAAACGCAGACATCCAGACTCAGACAGATGTACCTGTATTAGGTATCGAATTCCGAGGAAAGATTGCTGATGTAGCTGTACAGACAGTTGACCTTAAGGTTGCTGTTACAAACGTATCAGACTCATCTGCAGAAAACCCTGGAACTTTGATCAACACTATCAAGGTTTGGGACGGTTCAAACGTTCTTGCTACAATCCCTGTAAGTCTTTCATCATTTACAAAGGATTCAAACAACAACTACTACCTCCGAGTCTCTGGTATCAACTTCGTAGTTCCTAAGGACACTACAAAGGTGTTGACATTCTCATTCTCAACAAATGGTATGGATTCAAACCGAACAGTTGTTGTAGGTGGATATAACACTACTTCAGTTCGAACAGTTTCAGGTAATGGCGTTAACAGTTTCTACGATGCGTCTTCTCTTTCTTTGAGTCACACATTTAAGAAGCCTGGTAACTCTTCTTTGACACTTTCAGCTGCAACTTCACCTCTACGATCTACAAACAACAAGATCCAGGCTTCATCAGGAGCTAAGGGTGTAAGTACAGTTGTATTCAACGTTAAGGCTGAAACTGGTGATGCTAAAATCACAAGTGTACACGCTTCAACAACAGCTGACGGAACAAAGCCAACAACATTGTACTTGTACGAAGGTTCTACATTGCTTGCATCTAAGCCAGTTGATTCATCAACAGGTAACGTTGTATTCGATAACCTTTCATACGTAGTATCAAAGGATGTTACAAAGACTTTGACAGTTAAGGCTGACTGGGCTTCTGATGCTACATCAGGTTCATTCGCTTCAACAACAATCCGAACTGTTAAGTTTGACAAGCCAACAGGTGCTACAGCTAACCACACTGGTTCTGCTGTATCAGGTGTAAACCACTACGTGTTTACAGCTGCTCCTCAGTTTGCTTTGGCAGCTACTCCAACTATCTCTGCAGGTACTGCAAACCAGAACGGTTCAAGTACAGCTTTGACAGCGACATTCGCATTCAAGGTTACAGCTCAGGGTGGTCAGATGACACAGCCTTCAAACACAGATTTCGTTGTTCGATTTGCTACATCAACTGCAGGTTCACAGCTCGCTGCGAACAGTGTAAGTGTTGTTACAATCCCTAACAATGCAATCGCAGACGGTTCAACTGCTGACGTAACAGTCACAGCTCAGCTTCCTGCTTCAGGCGTAACTCACTCTGGTCTATACAACGCTTACATTGCATCTATCGGATGGACTGTAGGTTCTGTAACACAGACACAGACATGGGGCTTGGATGACTTCAAGTCAGCTTCAGCTGCTAACTTCATTAAGTAATCTACTTAGTGAACTACATATCAAGACTAACTTCGGTTAATTAAGATATACAAAAAACCACTCCGAAAGGGGTGGTTTTTTGTATATCTAATTTGTTGAAAAGGACGAAGGGTGAGATTTATTTCAAAATTATTTATAAATAATTGCAATAAATTTAAGCTGGTTTTTGAGAATATTCATGCATGAAAAAAAACAATGAAAATAATCCTTGGGCACAAAGGCAGTCTAATGAAAAGAGAATAGGGTGGAATATTGGAAAGTTTTCTCTGGTGTTTTGTTTCCTTTTTATATATTTTGGATTCCCAAAATACTGCGATGCGAAATATATAGATATCAAGAATGATCCGGTGACACGTGAGTATAGGCTGGATTCATTTATGTATGTTGGTCCAGATGATATTGTAAAAATCCTCCCAGGAACAAAAATTGTTGCAGGCCCCGAGGGTTATATATATTCAAAGGGGACAGTGTTTGTTGGTATAGGTGAGCCTGAGAGCGATACCACTGTAGGAAATGGTTCAGGTGGTATATCTGCCCCAGGCGTTACTTCGGGTACGTCTGCAACTTCATCCTTGGTCATAAGTCCCGCTAATACCCGTACGGTGCAAATATTTTCCAGCTCAAGCAAACCATTTATTCAATTAAATGGAGGGAGTCTCATTATGGTGGATACGAATTTTTTTGGTCACAGCGTACTTGAAGCTTACAATAAATCAACAGCAGAAATATCTGGCCTAAATGCAAAGATTAGCAGAGTTGGTACTGACGAATATTCAAAAACCAATTCTGCATTTTCGGTATTTGGAGATTCGAGTTTTGAACTTAGTTATAGTGTTGTCCATGACAATGAAGGGGGAGTGGGTGAGCCAGCGATCGGATCTTTGTTTCAAGTGTTTTCAAGTAGTAGCTTGAGTTTAATTGAATCAAAAATATATTCAAATAATTCAAACAATACTTTTTCAATCTACCAAAAATCAAAAGGTGGTTTTTCAAAAGCGAATATATTCTCATGTCAAAAGTGGCTGATGGTCTATTCAGATTCAAAAATCACCGGGTCGCTAAATAGACCGAGTTGTACAAGTCAGGCTGAATATATATTTGGAAATTCAGTGAGTACCGTATCGTATGCAGATATCAGTTGTTGTTCGTCTGTGCTCTTTATCCCAGGATTGTTTGGTAGTCGTTTATATAAAAAAGAGACCGGAGAGAATCAGCTTTGGGAATCAAATAGTCCGTTTGATATTAAAAAAATGTTTATGAGCAATACAGGACAGTCGATAGATGCGGGTATATATACCAAGGACATTATCACGAGCTCTAATCTATTTGGTACTATTGCTAGCAAAAAGATATACCAAACATTTATTGAGTCATTATATGGTCTAAAGCGCGGACATATCATAGCTGATTTTGCGGTCTGGCCATATGACTGGAGACAAAGGCAGGGTGACATAGTTACAAGTGAAATGGTTCAAAAAATAATTACTCTCGCTCAAAGCTCTGAAAATGGCAGGGTATCAATTGTGGCGCATAGCTATGGTGGTTTTGTTGCAAAAGAATTATTAGCAAGGCTCAAAGCGATAAATAAGGAGCATTTGATCGATCATGTAATATTGGTCGCGGTCCCAGAAACAGGTGCTCCTATGCCTATTTTTACGCTAATGAACGGATATACTGATAGTCAGATCTTGAACTTTCTGACGAACTCAAAAGTAATTTCTGATTTGGCAATGAATATGCCATCGGTCTATGAACTTCTGCCTTCGACGAAATATAAAGACAGGATAACCTTGAGTTTTAAAGCCATACAAGGTGCACTCGCGCTTGTGAAATCAATTGATTTGGCTAATCACGAACTGATGCATTCACCACGGATCTCGATGTGGCTCAAAGACAGAATACTGGAATCTTTGCCACAAACCAAAAAGATCGCTTTTTCAAAAACAACAAATATATTCAATTCACTTAGCTCTCGCTCTGCATATGGAAACCCTGTTGAAAATCAAATACTATTTGATGAACATAAATTACACGAAGGGACAAAGGGTGTTGCGGACCAAATGATTAAAAAAACCTTCAAGACTTGGTCAATAATAGGGCTTGGTATTCAAACTATGTCAGGTGCGGATTACGAATTTACACCTTGCATTATTGGCTCTTGTAATGGAGTGGGTAAATTAACCATGCTTCCGCGTATGTCTACAAATGGAGACGGGACAGTTATTTTTGATGCGAAAGAAAACCGACTCGGACAACTCCTTCAAATTGATTTATCAAAGGCGAATCAGAGAGATAAAATAAACATCAATCATGGAAACATACTCGAATCTAAATATATTATCCAAGCAATACAGGAAATACTGACGAAAGGTGAGGTGATAAATAATTCAGGTGATATCTATATTGGTGATGGTTCATACTATTTACCAAAAGACATAGTTACAATTGGAGTAACAGGCAATGTCTTAGGAGGAATAACTGCTGTATATGGTACGACTTCTTATCAATCAATTATCTTGGATAATTACAGTAATTTCTCATATATCAACAATGTCCCAAATACCTCAATCGATAAAATAGGTGAATCGGTATATATTTCAACTCAAGAAAAAAATACCCAAGTCGAATTTGTAAGTCCTGCTATTCAAAAAATAAATATTCAGTATCAAACTGCCATGACAGAATCAGGTACACAGAGCTCATATACAAAAGAAATCCCTGTGACAATTGGATCGATAGTCAAGCTAGAAAATTTTGGAGGGTGGGCCACTAGTGCTGGCACAGGCAACATTCAGCAAAACTCAAGCGGGACAAGTACGGCAGTGACTGTTGACTACGACGGAAATGGCACTGTCGATGACATATATACCGTACCTTCAGGGGGTGGTTCAAATTCAAACAGTACCAGCACGTCACAAGGCACGACAAGTACGACCACGAACCCTGTGATTATATCATCATCAACTCCACAGACGACAGCATCCTCGACTGTATCGACGACAACTACGGATTTATTAATTGACCTAAGATCAATCAAGGCTGAGATTTTGATAGCAAAACAAAAAATCAACACGCTTAATTTATTCATCTATAGAGATATATACTCAAAGACCTTAGACTTAGTCTTAAAAAAAGTTCTCTCAATTGAGAGCAGGGTAATGAAAGACAAATACCCAAAAAACAACCTGCTTTCAGCAAATGAAAAAAACGAAATATTGATGCAATATACCTGGATACAAAAAGCAGTTATTCAAATGGAGGAATTCGATAAGTTCTATGTCAAACAACTTGGTTTTATGGATAGGCTTACGGTACTTAAAATAAACAATGCAAATATTCGGAGAGTCGACCTTGGCCAGGCATTTTTAGCCATGTCTAGACTTGAATCGAAAGTACTTGAATTTATCCAAAAACATGTTAATATCACTAACTGAAAGGCTTCAAAGACCATAGGCAACACATAAGCCCTATGCAGAGGTCGAGCTGGCAAATATCTAGGTATCCTGAGGTAACTCAATATATCTGATATGAAACCAAATCTCACCACTCCTTTGAAGCGTCAACCAGATTCGCAAGAATCCAGTTGGCGTTTTTCATAACCTTTCTTATAAGCACCAAAAACTATGGCAATTTCAAAAACAAAAAAGCAAGACATAGTTGCGAAGGTTTCTGATATCATCAAGAACTCAAAGTCAGTTGTCTTTGTGAATTTTCACAAAGTATCTGTGCTTGATGCTACAATCATCCGCAAGCAACTACGTGGTCACGGTGTAGGGTTTTACGTAGCAAAGAAAACTCTCACAAAAATAGCTTTGGGCGATAGTTCTGTAACAGGACAGGTTCCTGACTTGCAGGGTGAGGTTGCGCTTGTATACGGCGATGACTTATTGGCCCCTTCTCGAGAGATTTATTCTTTCCAGAAGACTTTAGATGGTCGCATTTCTATTCTTGGGGGTATCTTTGAAGGTGCCTTGATGAATAAAGCAGAAATGGAGACAATTGCATCTATTCCACCAAGAAAGACTTTGTACGCACAGCTTATCAACCTTATCAATTCTCCGATCCAAGGTTTGGTACTTGGCTTGAACGCAATCGCCGAAAAGCGAGAGCAGTCAAACTAGGTTATCTAAGCGAGATGTATATTGTGAATTTTTTCACAAATACAAATCAAATAATTACATTAGAATAAATTAAAATAATATTATGACTGAAGAAACAAATGTTGTAGCAGAAGCTACAGAAGTTGTAGAAACACCCGCTGAATTTAAGGCGATTGTTGAAGCAATTGAAAAAATGTCAGTACTTGAACTTCACAAACTAGTTAAATTCCTAGAAAAGAAGTTTGACGTATCTGCAGCAGCAGTAGCAGTAGCGGCTCCAGCAGCCGGTGGTGCAGCAGCTGAAGAAAAGTCTGCTTTCGCAGTACACCTCGCTGACGCTGGTGCACAGAAAATTGCAGTTATCAAGGTTGTAAAGGAAGTACTTGGACTTGGTCTCAAGGAAGCAAAAGACCTTGTTGACGCAGCCCCATCTGTACTCAAAGAAGGAGTAAAGAAGGAAGATGCTGAAGCAATGAAGAAGCAGCTCGAAGAAGCAGGCGCTAAAGTTGAGCTTAAATAATAAGCCGGCCACAAGCCCTACAAATACAAAAAGCGCTCGAAAGGGCGCTTTTTGTATTTGTAGGGCTTAGAAGCTATTCGGGGTACCGCGAGATATTGAACAGGTTCTTATATCATTGGTCATATCTCAGTCTGATATCCAAAAAACCAACAAAATATGATATATTTATACATATGAACCATATCCTAGAAAAACTTTTAGGCGGAAATTCCAGAGTCAAACTTATGCGTCTTTTCCTCTTTAATCCAAATACTTCATTTACACACCAAGACATTATTGATAGATCAAAAATTGCCACAGATAAACTGAAGAAAGAATTGGCGTTCTTGAACAGTGTTAAATTAATCAAAAGAGCAAAGCGTGCAAACAATAAAAACTCATGGTCACTCAATGAGCGATTTCCTTTTCTAGTTGAATTCCAGCGATTACTACTTGAGACAAGTTTGCTTAACCGATCTGATATGCTCAAGAAGATGGCAAAGACTGGAAGGGTGAAGGTTCTTATTCTATCTGGTCTGTTCAAAGAAATTTGGGAGGCAAGAATTGACATGCTTATCGTTGCAGATAATGTCAAAGCAACAGCACTTGATTCAGTTATTAAGACAATCGAAGCTGAGGTTGGACGAGAGATTAGATATTGCGCTCTCGATTCACAGGATTTTAAATATAGATTAGGGGTAGGGGATAGATTAATTAGAGATGTTCTGGACTATCCTCACGAAATAGTTATCGACAGGATTGGTGCTTTTTAAATTGTAAGCCTAAATTTGCGTTATAATATAACCATTAACGGTTAACATTAAATATCATGTTTCAAACATGGGGAGACGCACTTGCAAGTGCATATATCGGTGTAGGTCCGGCTTTTTTACAGTTCGGACTACGTTTATTGGTTTCAATTGTTATCTTTGTTGCCGGTTGGGTAGCAGGGGTTTTGATTGGTAAGGTTATTGAAAAATTATTCCAGTCTATCAAGATTGATAATGCTATGAAGCAGATAGGTCTTGAGCAAGCGCTTCGAAGAGGTGGTTACAAATTGAACTCAGGGGCATTCTTTGGGGGTATTGCAAAGTGGTTTGTAATTATCCTTTTCTTGATTGCGGTCTTTGATGTACTAGGTCTTGCGTCTGTAACTGCATTTATGCAGGCAGTAGCTGTTCAGTATTTGCCACAGGTTATTATTGCGATCTTGATTTTGCTTGTCTCAACAGTTGTCGCAGAAGTCTTGCAAAAAGCAGTCATCGCGACAGCGGCAGCGGCACATATCAAGCATGCACAAGGGTTGGGCAGACTAACAAAGTGGGCAGTAATTATTTTTGCTGTCTTAGCTTCACTTGTACAGCTAGGCATTGCAGCATCGCTCGTTGAGACTTTGTTTATGGGTGTTGTGGTTGCTTTTGCGCTTGCCTTTGGACTTGCTTTTGGTCTAGGTGGAAAAGATGCGGCTTCACAAATCACTACTCGTGTATTAAATGATTTCAAAGCAAAAGACTATAATTCAAATAATTAATTTAAAAATAAAATACATTTATTTGCATTTTAGTTAATTTGTGAAAAAAACCACCCTCAATTGAGGGTGGTTTTTTGATGCCAGGAATCATAGATTTTCCTATTTTAGGTCCATTTTTCCTAGTAAAAGCCTTGTCAAATAAGGGTCTGAAAGGTCCATTGTTTTTCCCTAATAAATACAGTTGACAATGCTCCGCGAGTGCGTATAATAGCCTCTATTCAGTCAGTTATGTGTAAATATCTTTTAGAGCGGATTTCTTAAGCAAGCCCGTAAAGGTGCATGCTAAAGAAGACCGCTCCAAAAAAGTGGTCTTCTTTAATTAGAAGACCAAACAATATTTCACAGGAACCATTCAGAACACAGTTGTTACTTGAAAATTTCATTCTATCCTAACTTTTCAGTTGATTTTAATTTCGAAAGAAATTGAAAATCATTCTGGGTCTTTTGTTAGAGGTAGACGTTGTTGGAAGAGTTAGTAAGCTCGGCCTAAATAATTTTTCCTACCAGGATATATAAATTGTTTGGGTATTCCAACAACAGCCATCATGTTCTTCTCAAGTAGAACATGATGTGCAAGCAGGTAATAAATAAAAGTGATTGTGGTCTTTATATTTCCTAATGGGAGATATAAGGGCATATGGTGGATGCCTTGGCATAACATAGCGATGAAGGACGTAGCATGACGACGATACGCTTCGGGGAGGTGTCTAGCAACCTTCGATCCGGAGATTTCCGAATGGGGAAACCCAAGGGACATGAGCCCTTATCTAGTTTCATCTAGATGCGCACCCAGGGAAGTAAAACATTCCAGTACCTGGAGGAAAATAAAACAAGCCCCTTTATTGGGGCACCATTCTCTAAGTAGCGGCGAGCGAAAAGGGAAAAGCCCAAACCAAGCTTTCCTACGGACGATGGCACGAATTAACGCAAGTTAAATTGTTGCTTTTGTCCATGGGGTAGCTTGGGGTTGTAAGATGGAAACTGGACATTTATGTTCGAAGAGTTACAAAATGCTTCGTTAGTTGAATAAGCTGGAAAGCTTAACCCAAGAGGGTGATAGTCCTTTAAACGAAAACGAAGTATCTCTTGTTTCCACTCTTGAGTACCCCGAGACACGAATGGCTCGGGGGAATCCAGCAGAACTAACTGCTAAGGCTAAATATATGTTATGACCGATAGTGAACTAGTACCGTGAGGGAAAGGTGAAAAGTAGTCCGGTGAGGACAGTGAAATAGACCTGAAACCATATGCCTACAAGGAGTCGGAGCGGACGTATTTATACGATCCGTCACGGCGTGCCTATTGAAGAATGAGCCAACGAGTTGATATGTACTGCTCGGCTAAGCCCGAGAGGGCGGAGCCACAGGGAAACCGAGTGTGAATAGCGCGATCGTAGTACATATCAGACCCGAAGCCAAAGCGAGCTTACCATGAGCAGGGTGAAGTAGTTCGAAAGAACTATGGAGGCCCGAACCGGTTGGTCGTTCAACTCCTTCGGATGACTTGTGGTAAGAAGTGAAAAGCTAATCGAGCTTGGTAATAGCTGGTTCTCTCCGAAATAGTTTTAGGACTAGTGGTAAGATTTATCATTACAGGGGTAGAGCTACTGGTTCGAAAATACCGACCGAAAGCCTTCCTC
>CAZVIP010000008.1:0-21920 GCA_964627085.1 uncultured Candidatus Saccharibacteria bacterium
GGAAGAGGGGACCAAGACCAAGACACAGACCGGAACATTCACCGTCACTCTGAATTACGCTGGCGGAACTGTTAGTGGCTCTGGTGTCGCCATGGTTGGTGCTGCTCCGGTCCCGGAGCCCAACATCCTGGCACTGTTGCCCGCCCTCGGCATGGTTGCCCTGCGCCGCAAGCGCAGTAATTAGTCGCTACAATGCGGCTAAAGTGATGACCTGAACAAGGTCTCACAAAATACGATCAGAGGCGGTAGATGTTTATCTGCTGCACTGAAATGAAAACTCACGTCCATCCTGGCCCTGCCGGGGTGGACGTTTTCTCATATCTGTGTCTATTGACAAAGAACGTTAAATAGTGTTAAATTAATGGTAGATTCGGGCATTGTAACACTGCGATCCTGTTAATCGTTGGTCTGGAAAACTTCCAGTACCGACACCCCCTAAACCCAAACAACAACAAACCCAACTGCAAGGGTAATATCCGAGCAGTAATCGTTCTATGAAAACAAAAACACTACCAGGAATCAACCTGGTAAAAAGACTATTGTCTTTTGTTCTTCTGATGCTCATTGCAAGCCTGACGGCATGCACAAGCACCAAGGGCAACAAAACTCAACTGTCAAAAGTCACCAACAAGA
This sequence comes from uncultured Candidatus Saccharibacteria bacterium, assembly GCA_964627085.1. Classification (GTDB taxonomy): domain Bacteria; phylum Patescibacteriota; class Minisyncoccia; order Phycocordibacterales; family CAIZLB01; genus DALYDD01. The sequence continues at coordinate 634 of CAZVIP010000008.1, forward strand.
TTGGTGCTAAGCAAGACGCAAGTCGTGCTAAAAAAATGAGCACCGCCAAAACTGTGAAAGCAGTCGAGGTAGTCGCTAAATCGGATGTTGAAGCTCAGGCTGACCCAGAAGTAATGCAACCAGATCCCGCGCTGTTTCCTCAAACGGAAACCCCGGCGTCTGTAGCTTATAAGGATCAACCAACTCCGGCAGTGGATGAGCCGATGTCGCCGATGGAAGAAGGGAAACCTGAGGGCTAAAAGCCTGATGATTTCTTGCTTCGGCAGACTGAGGTCGAGCTTCCAGAGGTCGCAGCGAAAGCCGCGACAACTGGTGAGAAGGCCCAGACCATACAAGCCATGCAAGCAAAAGGAAGCATCGACGATGACCGTCCATTCATGGAACAGGTGATCGAAGAAGACCCTGAGTATGCTCGTAGGATTGAGGCAAAGGCCTCATTTGACTACGAGTATCACTGGGCGCTCATCTTTGAGCGTCAAGATGCTGCTGCCAGGCAACTGGCTGAAGCTAAGCGCATTCGCGCGGAAGTAATTGCAGAAGAACAAGCCGCGGCATTAGCCAAAGCAGAAACAGATGCAACACCCACCGAAGACACCTTGATGCAAACCATCGAGACACCAATCCCGACCCCAGCCATTGAGATCAAACCAGCCATAGTCGTGTCGAAAGAAAGTCCGCCGGAGCCTAAAACCTCCACAACTTTTACAAGGCCGATAATGACTGTTTCACCAAAAAATTCTACGGTGAGTAAAGTCAGCAATGGCTTTCTTATCAGGAGCACGCTTGAGGTTTTGGGTCTACCCAATACCGAATGCGTGAGCCTTGGTGAGTTGGTCATCAGACCGATCAACAATGGGAGCGACAATCTCTACGTCAAATTTGGTCCAAAAGGTCAAGCTGATGGAGAGTTCATCAAACTCAACCGTGAGAGTGAAATCGTAGCAGAAAATATGCGGTCAGGCCTTGTCCTCAAAGACGAACCTCTGGCAACATACTTCCGCTATCCACTTACAGTATCAGGCAAAGTCTCACAAGACGATGCCGGTGCTGCTCCGGTGGAATACGAAATCACCCTCCTTGCAAGCGAGAGTGTGGATGGAGTTCAAATGTGGGCGAGCGCTGAAGGGGACTCCTATGAGTTCACTAATGGCTCGATCATGAGGAAATCAAACCAACCATTTGTCGTTGCGCAAAACACAATACGCGAAGCTGAAAAAACTTGGTCGCCACAAGCGACTGATGAAACAAGCTTCGCGACTGCAATGGAGATGATTACAAAACAGTATGCGGTTAATGGAAAAATTTTTTCTCCATTAACAGACGCTCCTGCGTCGATTAAACCTCCGGATCGGAAGAATAATCTGATGCTCGCTGGCGTTGGTGGATCGCTTGGAGGTAGTGCAAAGACAACGGCTGGGTTGATATTCTTAGGAATGATACTCGTTGTTGTCCTGCTATATACCATGCTATATCGCTGCGGTATTTTGAGTCATAAATTAAGGCTTGCCTTCTTCGGACAACCATTGACCCGAGAGCAGCAATTGGATGCTGTTCCGTTTGAACGCCCACGGGAAACTTTTCTCCAAAGGAAATTTGATCCTGAAGCATTCAGAGCATTAGCAAAAGCTGGTTTGAAAAGACTGCAGCCACGCCGACGTTCCGCTAAAGCTGAAGTAAAAGCCAATGCTGATGTCTGCGCAGATGCTAGTTTAAGTCCCGAACAGAAATCGGAAACTACAGGTTCAATTCCTGTAGCATCAGAGCAAACGGCCTCCGCACAAGATGCGAAGCCTGAAGCAAAAGATGAAATGGCGCCCACGCCAACAGCACTAACCTCTGATGCTGCGAAAGCAGAAGAGTCATTACCTGTTGATGGAGGTGTTCCAAAACCCGATGTGGTAGTGGTAGAAGATCCTGCCAAAGTAAAGTTCGAATCACCGTTCACTGTGGATGAAAATCCAAAAAATGGGGAGCCAAAAGATGGAAAAGCGAAAGCTGACACATCTTCCCAAGCTTCAGTTAGTGATACATTCAGGCTGGTAAGAACCCCCGAGGAAAATCTGCAGCTAAGTAAAGCCTCTGCTCGGGCAGTCATACCTGCGGCAAGGAAAACTCCGGATAAACTACCATCAACTAGCCTGGGTCCAAAAAACCCTGCGGAAGATACAACGACTATCCCGATCACACTTAACATCCCACTTCCAAGCGGGAAAAAAGTTGATCTGAATCTACTTGCAAATTCCATTGTTGCCGCGCTCTCAGTTGAGCTCGGTAATACCGGCAAAGCAGACGGAGATAAAAACCGCACAGAACATCCGGGGTGGCTCCCGTTTGGTGGCAAGCCATCTCCGAAACCTCTGACTTTCATGTCAGTGGAAGAGTGGGAAACAGAAAATGGCCCACCACCAAAACATCAGCCAAAACCAAAATCATGTTTCGTTTTGCCTGATCAGCAAGAGGAAACGGTAGCGGACGAAGTTGATGGAAAAGAGGGGGCAGAGCCAAAAACTGAAACACCACCACAAACCGACACAGCTGCATGAAAAACAGCTCTAAAAATCAACAGCTTGGCTTAAATGCCTTGCGAACAATGATTGGAACTCGTTTTCCATACCATTGAATATAGGTTCTATTCCTATCTACCGCACCGATGTGTATACAGGTTTTCCTGTGTATCATCGGTGCGTTTTACATTTATGGGGTATACTTAATGTCACAACTAATACCACAGGGTAAAAAAGTGGAGCGGCACAAAAAAGGGGGAGGCTTTGCTTAATTTAAGAAAGTGTGATATAATTTTTTTACAAAAAGAGCATGCAAAATAATCAAAACAAAGGAATAAAAGCTCATATAAAAAGGTTTTTTGTTGCTGGAAATCACAATGATTTTAAACCACATCTTTTGACCGAAAAGGTGGCTTTGGCTTTTATCTTATTTTTTGTCCTAGGGCTCGCTTTTTTCCAATTTGCAGGAAATACAATATATAAAAATAGCTCCCTACTTGGGGAGGTATATCCTATTCTTGTGGCCACACTTACGAACCAGGGGAGACAAGCTGAAAATTTAAATACACTTACATATAGTAAAACGCTCGAGAATGCTGCAAAAGCAAAGGTTACGGACATGATTCAAAGATCATATTTCGCGCATGTTGGACCTGGGGGCAAACAACCTTGGGACTGGATTCGAGAAAATGGATATGAATATGAATATGCTGGAGAAAACCTCGCTATAAACTTCTCTGATTCTATAGATGTACATACTGCATGGATGAATAGTCCGGGACACAGGGCGAATATCCTCAACTCACACTATACCGAGGTCGGTATTGCCGTAGCTACAACCTCTGTAAACGGCCAGGAGAGTGTCCTTGTTGTCGAAATGTTCGGTAGTCCGAAAATGACGCCAAACACCGCGAATAAGGCAATTTTTGCCCAAACAAGGCCACAATTAGCCACAGCAACAACATCAAATACTACTCAAAAAACCATAAAAACAACGAATCAGGGTATAGCTTCAACATCGACAAGTACACCGGTCACTTTGGCAGTTGCAAGCACATCGGAGGTCCTTGGTCTTGAGACAGGGCCTAATCAGGCCGAAGCGACAGAAAATAGTGGTTTGAGTGGGGAGACGAAGTCTCTTTCTACCAAAAAAATACCTAGCAAAATCGCCTCTGCCACAGCATCTATGTCTACATCTACGGCAGTGTCCGCTCTCGGCTCTGTGACGGTTGCCACTAGTACATTTGTAGCAAACAATATGGGTGATGCAAATCTGGTAGAAAATGCTTCAGAGTCACAGGATAGACCACATAATCTAGGTGTTTCAAATACAAAATTAGTAGCATGGAGTATTGCCTCAAATCCACATGCAGTTTCACTTGTGCTGTATGCATTCTTTTTATTGCTTATAAACATTGTTGTTATCGGCTTTGGTTTTGTTGAATATCATAGACACCACAAAAAATCTATATTTATGGCTGTGGTTTTGTTCACTGTCCTCACTGTTATCGTGATGGGGTATATAGGGCATGATCCTGCTGTTATGGTTATCTAGTGCGTTTGTTGTGTTTTTATCCTTTATTACCCTGTAGGACGCGGCATAATTATCTAATCTGCTCAGTGGGCTCCTTAGACTTAGGTGTGGAATTTATTTCAATCAAATTTTAAGCGTGATTTTGTCTTGATTTCATGAATTTTTTGGTAAAGATTTGGGAAAAAGAGCTAAAAAATACCACCTCACCTAGATAAATATTGGACTTAGTTAAATTATCGGTAAAAGCTTATTGACATTCGTTTGTTTTTTGTTACTATAACCACCACTAGCTCTCTTTGAGCTATTATTTTTCGCATAAATTATGTCACGATCACTCAAAAAAGGTCCACTAGTAATCGAACGATTACTCAAAAAGATTGAAGGTAAAAAACCAACTGAAACTGGTGTTATTAAAACATGGTATAGAGCTTGTCATATTTCTCCGGAAATGGTCGGCTTTATCTTTGGTGTCTATAACGGCAAAACTCACGTTGAGGTTCTCGTGACAGAGGAAATGGTAGGTCATAGACTCGGTGAATTTTCTCCAACAAGAAAGTTCGTTCGACACGGAGGTAAAATGCAAAAGGACCTTGATCAGGCTAAGAAGCAGGCTGAAATTGATGCTGCTAAGTCTGCCAAGGCATCTGTAAGCGCTAAAAAATAATAAATAACGGATAAGACTATGAAAGCAATTCTAACAAATTATAGACAATCACCTCGAAAAGTCGGACTCGTAGCTGGTCTTATCCGAGGCAAGAAGGCCGGAGACGCACTCGTTGCTCTTCAGTTTGCAACTAAGCGCGCAAGTAATCCTATCGAAAAATTACTTCGAAGTGCTATTGCTAATGCCAAGAACGCTGGTATTGAGAAGCCAGAGGAATTATTTGTTAATGAGATTCGAGTAGACAAGGGAATTGTACTTAAGCGTATGATGCCTAGAGCTCGAGGTTCATCAGCTCAGATCCTCAAGCGATCAAGTAATGTTATCCTTTCACTTAGTGAAAAGAAAACAAAAGGTGGTTCTGCAAAGGTTTCAACAAAGGCTGTAGCAGAAGCTCTTTCCCCAAAGAAAGCCCCTGCAAAAGCAAAGGCACCAAAGGCCGCAAAAACAATTACTAAGAAGTCAAAAAAGACTGAATAATTATAATAACTTTTAATACATAACATGACTCATTCTGTTCACCCATACGCACATAGAATCGGAATCATCAAGGGATGGAAATCTCGATGGTTTTCAACTGACGCACGATTCCGAAAGGATCTCAAGTGTGATGTCCTTCTGCGAGAATGGCTTGAAAAGAAAATGCGAGGCATGTATATCGGTGATTTCGAAATCGAGCGAGGTGAGAACACTCTTCGCGTCATCGTCAAAACATCAAGACCAGGTATGGTTATCGGACGAAATGGTGAAGGTGCTATAAAGCTAAAGGGTGAAATCCTAGCTTTCGTCAAGAAACTTGATGCTGACACGAAGGTTGATCTCAAACTCGAAATCGAAGAAATCAAAACTCCAGAAGCGAGTGCTTCTATTGTTGCTCAGATGATTGCAGAAGGCCTCGAAAAACGAATGCCATTCCGACGTGTTATGAAGCAGATGGTAGAAAAGGTTATGGCTAGTCGAGAAGTAAAGGGAGTTCGAATCTATCTTGGCGGACGACTCGGTGGTGCAGAAATGGCACGAGTAGAAAACCTCAAGAAAGGCCAGATTCCACTACAGACATTCCGATCAGACATTGACTTCAAGAGATATGAGGCTCACTTGCCATATGGAAACATTGGTATTAAAGTCTGGATTTATAAGGGTCAGGTTTTTAATAAGTAGTTAACGAAAATACCATGTTAATCCCAAAGAAAGTAAAACATCGAAAGTGGCAAAGAGCCCGAAAAAATCCTAAGAATCTTGGTACAGAATCAAGAGGCTTAAACCTCGACTTCGGTTCATTTGGTCTCAAGGCTGTTACACCTTATCGAGTAACATCAAATCAGATTGAATCAGCTCGAAAAGTTATTTCTAGAACTCTAGGGAAAACTGGTAGAATCTGGATTAGAATCTTCCCTGACAGACCATATACACAAAAAGGTGCAGAAACACCGATGGGTAAGGGTAAAGGAGATCCTAAAGGATTTTGTTTCGAAGTCCTTCCAGGACGTGTTATTTTCGAAGTTGATGGTGCACCAGAAGCTGTTGCACGAGAAGCTCTCCGAAAGGCAAGTACAAAACTCCCAATCAAGGCGAGAATTATTAGCCGAGCTGAGCTTGGAACTGCCTAATCTTAAATAAATCAAAAGCCATGAAAGAACTTACAAACAAAACAATTAAAGATTTACTCAAGATGCTCGGTGAGAAGAAAGAAGCTCTTCAGGCTTTTCGATTTGGTGGAGCTGGCTCAAAAGTAAAGAACGTCAAAGAAGGCAAAAATATCCGAAAAGATATCGCCCGAATTATGACCGCTATCACTTCTTTGCCAAAAGAAAATTAATTATTAAACCTTTATGAATACTACAATCACAGCAACAAAAAGTGCAAAACGAATCCTCAAGGGTACCGTTGTATCAGACAAAATGACAGATACAATTGTTGTCCTTGTAGAACGATACATTAAACTTCCAAAGTATCAGAAATATGTAACTCGAACAAAGCGTTACAAGGCTCATGATGCCGGAAACACAAAAAAGGTCGGAGAAATTGTGTCAATCGAAGAATGTCGTCCAATGTCTAAAGACAAGCGATTCAAGGTTATAAGTTAATTTACTCATATGATTCAACCAAGATCAGTAATTTCAGTAGCAGACAATACAGGTGCAAAGATTGTGCGTGTATTCAAGGTACTAGGTGCAGCAGGTAAGCGATATGCAGAAATCGGCGATATCGTTGTGGTTTCAGTTCAGAAGGCTGAACCTCGAAAATCTGTTAAAAAGAAGGATGTTCTCCGAGGAGTAGTTGTAAGACAGCGAAAAGCTTTCAGACGAAAGGATGGTTCTTATATTCGATTTGATGAAAACGCAGTTGTTATTTTGGATAAAAACAAAAATGAACCAATTGCCGGTCGTATGTTCGGTCCAATCCCACGAGAAATCGCAGAATTGGGTTATCAGAAGATCGCCTCATTGGCGCCTGAAATCGTTTAATCTCTTTTAATATATACACTACTATGCAAATCAAAAAAGGCGACACAGTGAAGGTTGTAATCGGTAAAGATAAGGGTAAGACTGGTAAAGTCTTGCGCGCTTTCCCTAAGCTCGATCAGGTATTAGTCGAACATGTAAATATGAAAAAGAAGCACCAGAAGGCTCGAAAGCAGGGTGCTAAGGGTCAGGTTGTTGAAATGGCTGCCCCAATTCATGTTTCTAATGTAATTAAGAATAAGTAAAGACCATGACTCACAAAACTATTAAAGAAAAATCTGTAGTTGCATTCGACTCTCTCAAGGGTGAATTTGGCTACAAGAACAAACTTCAGGCTCCAAAAATCACAAAAGTGGTCATCTCTTCGACTACAGGTTCAATCAAAGATCCAAAGAAACGTGAACTTATCGGCAACAGACTCACAAAAATCACTGGTCAGAAGGCAACTATCAAGTCTGCAAAGAAATCTATCGCATCATTCAAGGTTCGTCAGGGAGATGCGGTGGGTTGGCAGGTTACACTTCGCGGGGAGCGAATGTGGAGTTTCCTCGAAAAACTCGTTAATGTCGCACTTCCTCGAACACGAGACTTCCGCGGTATCGACAAGAAATCAGTAGACCAGATGGGTAACTATACGCTCGGTATCAAAGAGCATACAGTTTTCCCTGAAACTGCTGACGAAGAAATCAAGGACGTCTTCGGTTTTGCAGCCACAATTGTGACAACTGCAGGGTCAAAGGACGAAACATTAGCATTATTAACATATCTAGGATTTCCTTTTAAGAAAATCAATAATTAATCTAGTACAATTATTGACTTTGAGCGCTAAAATTGTTAGCATGCTCAAAGCTCAATGACGAGCTATTTTTTGTAAAGCAAAGACACATGGCAAAAACATCGACATTCGTAAGATCACTAAAGAAGCCGAAATTCAAGAGTCGCGTCGTAAGACGTTGCTTTAGATGCGGACGTAAGCATGGATATATGCGAGATTTCGATATGTGTCGAATCTGCTTTAGAGAATTAGCAAACGAGGGACGAATCCCTGGTATTAGAAAATCATCATGGTAGACACAATCGCACAGCTCATCATAGGTCTCAAGAACGGTAGTAATGCCCACAAAGCATCTGTTGTTTTTCCTTACTCAAAATTTAGAGAGGCTATCCTCGAAACTTTGAAAAAAGCAGGTTTCGTTGGTTCAATCTCAAAGAAGGGTAAGAAAGTTATCAAATCTCTCGAAGTAGAACTCATTTATGTTGATGGTGTTTCAAAAATCAACGACGTAAAGCAGGTCTCAAAATATTCTCGAAGAATGTATGTTAAGTCTGCAGAGGCACATCCTGTAAGACAAGGTTTTGGTGCGCTCATAATCTCTACACCAAAAGGTGTAATTACAGATTACGAAGCACGAAAGGAAAAGGTCGGAGGTGAGGCATTATTTAAAATCTGGTAATCAAAATTTTATGTCACGAGTAGGAAAGCAAATTTTTACAATACCAACTGGAACACAAGTTACACTTGCTGATGGTCTTTTGACTGTCAAAGGTCCAAAGGGTGAATTACAGCGATCATTCAAGTCTGTAATCGGAATTACAATCGAGAACAATCAGATTTCTTTTGTCCCACACAAAAAGGATAACTCAACACGAGCGCTCTGGGGAACGTATGCTTCTCACGTAGAGAACATGCTCCTTGGTGTAACTGAAGGTTTTACAAAAAAACTTATTCTCGAAGGTATTGGTTTCAAGGCTGAGGTAGCGGGAGACAAGCTTAACCTTGCTCTTGGTTTCTCTCATCCTGTCGTAAAGGATATTCCAAAAGGTCTCGCTGTTACATCTGAAAAGGGTGTAGTAACTATCGCTGGTTTTGACAAGGAACTTGTTGCACAGTTTGCTGCACAGGTTCGAGCTCTCAAAAAACCAGAACCATATAAGGGTAAAGGATTCAGATACGATGGAGAGGTTATTAGAAGAAAGCAAGGTAAGAAAGCCTCTTAATCCTTTGAAGTAATTTAATTATAAAACCATGACAAGAACAATCATTTTAACTCCACGAGAGAGACGACGAAAAAGAATCCGAGCAAAGGTTAAGGGTACTTCAGAGCGACCACGACTTTCTATCTACAAATCAAATGTGGCTATGTATGCACAAATCATCAATGATGAGACAGGCGTAACTCTTGCATCAGCATCATCACTTAAGGCAACAAAAGGCAACAAAACTGATGCTGCTCGAATTGTTGGTACAGAAATTGCAAAGATTGCAAAAGGAAAAGGTCTTTCTAAGGTTGTATTCGACCGAAGTGGATTCATCTTTACTGGCCGAGTAAAGGCATTAGCAGACGCCGCTAGAGAAGCTGGCCTAGAGTTTTAATCTAAATAAATATGACTACTGAAGAAACAACAATCATCGATCAAACTGCCACAGATACAACTACTGAACAAGTAGAAAGTACTCCTGTTGCTACAGTGGCAGAAGCAACTGTTGCTGCTGCACCTAGATATGTTCCACCAGCTAGAACTTCTGGCCCACGAGGAAATGACCGAGGTCCACAAGGACGAGGACGAGGCGGATCACGAAGTGGTGGTCCAAGACGAGAAGCACGAATCAAACCTGAGTTTGATCAGAAGATTATTGATATTAGACGAGTAACTCGAGTTGCTGCTGGAGGACGACGATTTAGTTTTGCGGTATCACTTGTAGCCGGTGACCGAAAAGGTAAGATCGGTGTAGGTACAGGAAAAGGCGGTGACACAGCTCTCGCAGTTGAAAAGGCATTCCGAAATGCAAAGAAAAACATGATTAATCTCAATCTCACAAAGACTGGAAGTATTTCTCATGAAGTTTCTGCGAAGTTCAAAAGTGCTCGAGTAGAAATTATGCCAGCTCCAGGAAAGGGAATCGCTGCTGGTAGTTCAGTCCGAGACGTTATCGACCTTGCTGGTGTAAAGGATGTTGTTGCAAAAATCCGATCTGGATCAAAGAACAAGCTTAACAATGCAATGGTGGCGCTCGCTGCTCTTTCTACAGTAAAGAAAGGATCAGCTAGACGATCTGTTCGATAGGTGCAAACAAGAGATATTAAACAAAAGGTAATTTAAATAACATGCAAATTCACGATTTACAAAGAAAAACAAAGCGAAAAATGGCGGTACAGGTTGGCCGTGGTGGTAAGCGTGGTAAGACATCTGGCCGTGGTACAAAGGGTCAGAAGGCGCGAGCTGGACACAAGATTCGACCTGAAATTCGAGATATGATTAAGCGACTTCCGAAACTTCGAGGTCGTGGTATCAGTGCTTTCAAGTCTTTGACTGTTAAGCCACTTGTTGTTAATCTCGGATCACTCGGTGTCTTTGCAGCGGGAGACAAAGTAACTCCTACTACACTTATTGATAAAAATATTATCTCTACATACAAGGGTCGTGTCCCTGCAGTAAAAATTCTAGGCAATGGTGATATTTCTATCAAATTGAATATCGAAAATTGTACTGTTTCTGAATCAGCAAAAGCGAAAATCATTAGTGCGGGAGGAACTATTAAGTAGTACAATACGAATATGAATACATTTTTCACTAAATTCAAAGCAATCGTAGGAGACCGATCGCTTAGAAATAGATTATTTTTGGCACTCGGAATTTTTGCACTTTTCCGTTTTTTGTCAGCTATTCCGGTTCCTGGTGTAAACCATGCTGAGCTTGCAAAATATCTCAATGAAAATCAATTCCTGGGTCTCTTGAATATCTTCTCTGGAGGAGGTCTTTCTGTACTTTCAATCGTTATGATTGGTGTCGGTCCTTATATTACCGCATCTATTATTATGCAGCTTTCTACGGTGCTTTCTCCAAAGCTCAAGTCAATGGCTACAGAAGAAGGGGAATATGGCCGAAAGAAGATTTCGATGTATTCAAGATTGCTTACAGTCCCTCTTGCTTTTATTCAGGCCTTTAGTTTCGTCGTCTTGCTTCAGAAGCAAGGTGTAATCTCTGATTTGTCACAATTTGGTCTCATGACTACTGTGTTTGTGATTGTTGCAGGTTCAATGCTTCTTATGTGGCTCGGAGAACTCATGACTGAATTTGGTATCGGAAACGGTGTCTCAATGATTATCTTTGCCGGTATCGTTGCTCAGCTTCCACAGCAGGTAGTTGCTCTCTCAGTTAACTTCGATGCATCAATGGTTGCTATGTATGTACTATTCGCAGTTGTTGCACTTGCAGTTATTTATTTTGTTGTAAAAATCACAGAAGCGGAAAGACCAATTCCTGTCACATACGCAAAGCAGGTAAGGGGAGGGAAAATGTACGGTGGTGCATCTACGTATTTGCCTCTTCGACTTAATCAGTCAGGTGTTATGCCAATCATCTTCGCTCTCTCTATCTTGGTATTTCCACAGATGATTGTTAATATTCTTTCTTATACTAACTGGCCTTGGGTTTCTTCAGCTGCTACCTTTATAAATGGTATATTGCAGAATCAGCTATTCTATGGAATTGGATACTTTATCCTTGTATTCCTATTCACATTCTTCTACACAGCTGTGACTTTTGATCCACATGCAATTTCTGAGAATTTACAAAAGAGTGGTGCCTTTATCCCTGGTATCAGACCTGGTGATTCTACTACTCAGTATCTAAGTCGTGTGGTGACTCGAATTACACTCGTCGGCGCCTTGTTCCTTGGTCTTATTGCTGTTCTTCCTGTTATCGTCTCTGCGGCCACAGGTATTGCAAGCTTTACACTCGGAGGTACATCACTTTTGATTGTCGTATCAGTTGTTCTCGAAATGGTAAAGAAATTCGATGCACAACTCGCGATGCGAGAGTACTAAAAGTACTATCTCTACACAAGGCAATATGCCTGACTATTTTAAAAAAACCATCAGTGGTTATCTGCGGAAAACCCCTGATGGTTTTTTTATTTATGGTATATAATTAAAATACAAATTTACATAAATATTTAATTTTGCTATTTATGTTCTTTTAAACAATATCTAATCAAATGAACAAACCAAAAACTTTTATCTTAACCGGCAGATCAGGTTGCGGGAAGGGGACACAAGCCAAAATCCTTGAACAGTTTTTGAAAGTTCATTCACCTAATACGCCTGTCTTGTATATAGAGACTGGTGTTATGTTCCGTGAATTTATCAGAGGGAACATGGTCTCAAATAAATTAGCTTATGAGTTGTACAAAGAGGGTGGTAGACAGCCTGACTTCCTTGCAGTATGGAATTGGGCGCATCTTATGGTTGAACAAATGTCAGGGCATGAGCATTTGATTATTGACGGTACACCTCGCTCATACGAGGAGGCTTTAGTGCTCGATTCAGCTATGAATTTTTACAAAAGAGAGCAGCCATATGTCATACACCTCGATGTATCTAGAGAATGGTCATATAGACATATTGAAAATAGGGCAGTTGCAGAGGGTCGTCTTGATGACAGGTCATCAAGTGAGATAAATAGAAGGCTTGATTGGTTTGAAACGGATGTTGTTCGAGCTATTAAGTTTTATGAAAACCATCGAGGGTATAAATATATCCCAATCAATGGCGAAAGGTCTGTAGAGGAGGTGACAAAAAGCATATTGGACAGTGTGACACTTTAGTGTACTCTGTATATATGGTAAATCTAAAAACTGCTGAGGAAATAGCAATTTTAAGGGAAAGTGGCCGTAGGCTAGCGCTTATTTTGCGTGCCCTGGAGGAAATGACAGCTGTTGGAGTGTCTTCAGTTGCTCTTGAAATGAAGGCTCGAGAGCTTTGTGATTTCTATGAAGGTAAGCCTGCTTTTATGAATTATACGCCACGTGGGGCAGATAGGCCGTATCCTGCCGCTCTTTGCTTATCTATTAATAATCAGGTAGTGCACGGCATCCCACACGAAGAGGAGTATATTATTCAGGATGGCGACCTCGTCACACTCGATATGGGTCTCACATACAAAGGTATGATAACTGACTCTGCTATTACAGTCGGTGTAGGAAATATCGATACAAAAGGACGTAAATTACTCGAGGCTGGTGCTAAATGTCTCGACGCTGGCATCTTTGCCGCAAAGGCTGGTGCCAAGACAGGAGATATTGGTCACGCCATCGAAGAGACTCTCGAATTTTATAATAAAACATATGGTTTTAATTTCGCCGACGGACTAGGGGGACACGGTGTTGGTCACAAAGTACACGAGGATCCATTTGTACCAAATTTTTCTAAACCGAATCAAGGTGTGGTTCTTGAGCCGGGTCTTGTTATTGCCATCGAGCCAATTATAAATGAAAAAAGCGGCGAAATAGTGCTCGGGGAAGATGGTTATACTATTTATACCGAAGACGATGGACGCAGCGTCCACTTCGAACATACTGTTGTGATTACAAAGGATGGACCAGAAATACTGACAATTGTTTAATTCAAAATTTAATTTCATTTGCACAAACACATTGCTAATTGCAAGTAATGTGTTTTGTTTTGAGGAAAAGTATTCAATAAAATATATTACACACTAGCACGAGAGTGTTCTTCGCAGTATAATATGTGAAATGGAAGAACTCGCGCATATATATGAAGGTAAAAAATTCAAGTCTCCGCAAGAGGAGCTCGACTATCTTCGTAAAGTAATTGCACAAAAAGAAGCAAATGTTTTGAGTCAAAGAATTGATGAGGCTCGAAAAAGTACAATTGATAGTTTTGGACAAAATACTGATGCATCTAGAATTACCGCTCAGGAACAAGCTTTTCAAAATTCTCCATTTTCAACGCATGAAATTAGAAATGAATATGCTGGATCTGTAGAGAGGGAGGAACTAATTTCAAATGAAATTAAACATTATACAAAGCAGGATGCAGACAGGGTTTTGCATGAGCATTTTCGTGCACCAGCACTTGCACGGGAGCTACAGGCCGAGACTGCAGAGCAGAGTGAAATCGTCCTTGATTTGAATCCGGAGACACATGATAGGTTCATAGAGACAATGATTAATCGCATGCATAGCGAGGGTATTTTGAATACCATTCAGTATGTAAAGGCTCAAAATAACCCTCACATGGAAGATGATTTCCATAGATTTCTTGTGCAGTATGTTAAAAAAGGCCTCCCGACACCTGGATTAAAAGAAACACTTCCAGAGGCCGGCGCCCTTAGAAAAACCCTATTCGAGGTAGTATTGCCTGAGAAAAAAGAGGATGGTAAAAACAAAACCCTCAAGGAAATTATTTCATCGATGGAGCAATTCTACTCAGGTATGCTTTCGATTACAAAAGCAGATGGAAAAGAAAATTTCATGGATCAGTTTGCGATTGAGCTTGCAGTATCTGAGGGAAGTGAGGAATTTGTCTTTTATGTCTCTGTACCGGATATAAGTAAAAATTTATTTGAAAAACAGTTTCTGGGTATTTACCCTGATGCAAAGATTTTTGAAAAGAAAGACGACTTCAATATTTTCAACAATGATGGGGTGGCGGTTTGCAGTGTGGCCTCTTTTTCCAAAAATGACATATATCCGATAAAAACATATGAAGGGTTTGATCTCGATCCACTCAATGTGATTTTGAATACATTGACCCAAATTAAAAAAGAAGGGGAGGGCGCCGCCATTCAATTCGTCTTTAATCCAGTCGGTGATTATTATGTGAAGGAATATAAGCGTGCCCTCGACAGTATCCGCAAAGGTGAAAAAGTAAAAGAAGCCATAGATATCAGGCATACATTTGCTGGTCGTTTTACAAAGGCCTTCAGTGATATCGGCAAGGAGGCAGTTGATGAATTCTTTAAATCAAAAAACAAAGACAAAGATAAGGAAAAAGATTCAAAGAAAGATTTCATTGATGAAGTTGCGGCACAGCAAATCACCGAAAAAATTAGCACTCCGATTGTAGAGATGAACTTGCGAATTGTTGTTTCAGGTGCGAATCGCGAGAGGGCAGAGCGCATGATTGGTGATATTGAGTCGTCATTTAATCAATTTGAAAATGCACTGGGTAATAGTTTTAAATTCAAGCGACTTGCAGGTACCTCAGCCGGCAATCTTTTGCATAGGTTTGCGTTTAGAATTTTTGATAAAGACAGTGCGCTCCCGATTTCAATCAAAGAGCTCAACACTATCATGCACTTCCCGGGCGATAGTATTCACTCACAGCCTCAACTCAAGCAGTCAGTTGCAAAATCTGCACCAGCACCTATGGGACTTGCAAACCACGGCCTAGAACTTGGTCTAAATAGACATAGAAACCTCGAGACGCCTATTTATTTGGCAAAAGAGGACAGACTCCGCCACTTCTACACCATCGGTCAGACCGGAACTGGTAAATCTACGCTCCTCCGCAAAATGATTATCCAGGATATCAAAAATGGTGATGGTGTCTGTTTTATTGATCCGCACGGTTCTGATGTTCAGGATATTCTTTCTCATATTCCAAAAGAGCGATTTGATGACGTCATCTATTTCGACCCAAGCCATATCGAAAGACCGATGGCTCTCAATATGCTCGAATACAATCGCATGTATCCAGAGCAAAAGACTTTTGTTGTGAATGAACTTTTTAGTATTTTCCAAAAACTATATGGCGGGGTACCAGAATCAATGGGTCCTATGTTTGAACAGTATTTTAGAAATGCCACTATGCTCGTGATTGAAGATCCGGACAGTGGCTCGACACTCCTCGATGTGTCGCGTGTGATGTCTGACAAAAAATTCCGAGACCTCAAAATATCAAGATGTAAAAATCCAGTCGTCGTTCAGTTCTGGAAAGAAATTGCCGAAAAGGCGGGAGGGGAAGGTGCGCTTGCAAACATGGTGCCGTATATCACAAGTAAATTCGATGTATTCTTGGCCAATGATATTATGCGACCAATTATCGCGCAGGAAAAATCTAGTTTCAATTTCCGCGAAATAATGGATAACAAGAAAATTCTTCTTGTGAATCTTGCAAAGGGAAGACTGGGTGATATTAACTCTTCGCTCATTGGTCTTATTCTTGTAGGAAAGATACTGATGGCGGCGCTCTCACGCGTGGATTCATTTGGTACTGATATGCCACCGTTTTATCTATATATTGATGAATTCCAAAACATCACTACACCTTCTATCGCCACTATTTTATCTGAAGCTCGAAAATATAAATTGTCACTAACAATGGCCCATCAGTTTATCTCACAGCTTGATGAAAAGATAAAAGACGCTGTTTTCGGTAACGTTGGGTCTATGGCGGTATTCCGTGTAGGTGCAGAGGATGCAGAATTCTTGCAGAAACAATTTGCACCAGTATTCGAAGCACATGACCTTATGAATATTGATAATATGAATTGTTATATCAAAATGCTTGCACAGGGTAAGCCAACCAAGCCTTTTAATATTGAGTTCAAATGGCCAGAAGCAGGAAATGAAAGGATAGTCACAGCACTCAAAGAACTTTCATATTTGAAATATGGAAATGATAGAGATATTGTCGAGAAGGATATCATGCGTAAATACCAAAAAGACCCAATTACGCCACCACCTGCACCATTTTCAACACCTCCGGCAGGGGTGCTCCCAACCAGTGCACTTAGGGCAAATATGGCTCCAGGCTCTCAATCAGGTGCGGCTCAAGTGTCACCGACGGCCAATACACAAACGACTCAAACAACTGATCAGAATATATAGTCTCCAGCACTTGAAACACAAATGAAAAACCAACTCACGGATATTGGAACAGGATTAAAAACAGAGGAACTCTCTTTACTCAAAAAGAATTTTATAAAAAAAGTAGATTCAAATCTTGCTCTGGCATTTAGTGTTTTTCTGAACCAAGTAAAATCTATCTTTTTTGTGTTGCTTCTTATCTCTGCAATACTTTCATATTTTTTGGGTAATACAACTGATTCAATTATTTTTACAGTATTGAACTTGCTCAATGTATTCATCGGTTTTTTTCAGGAGTTTCGCGCGGGGAAGGCGGGTCTCATGCTCTCTAGGCTGATCGCGCATTCGGTTACTGTGCTTCGCGATGGTCGTCTTCAGGAAATTGATAGTGGTGATTTGGTTATGGGGGATATTGTGCATCTCGTACCTGGAGATGTTGTTGCTTCTGATATGTTTTTGCGAAGTACGGAGGGTGTATTTGTAGATGAGTCTATTCGTACAGGAGAAAGCGCTCCGCGCCCATGCAATGAGAGCGACGAACTTTTTGCCGGGACTAGTATTTCAGCTGGGACAGCATTTGCCCAGGTCTCGGCTGTCGGCGAAGAAAACTCACTCATGCTTTATTCAAAAAAGCTTGCTGAAGTAAAAAAAGAAAATAATTTCAATATTTTTATCAAGAAAATAAGTATACAGATTTTGCTTGCGACTCTTATTTGTCTTGCGCTTATAGCTGTTGTCTCGGTATTTATTCAGGGTAAATACGATGGTGCATCATATTTATTGTTTGCGATATCAATGCTTGTTGGTGTGGTTCCTGAATCTCTTTCACTCATAATCACACTTATGCTGACAAGGGAGGCAATGATTTTGATCAAAGAGGGTGTAATCGTGAAAAACCTTGCCGCACTACAACAATTGGGTTCAATTATCTATTTGCTGACCGACAAGACTGGGACACTCACCGAAAATACCGTGAGACTCGCCGAGTCTCGAAATGTTGCCAGATTGTCATATGTGGCACTGCGAATATTGGAAAGTGAATATGAGCGTAGTCCCATGGATAAGGCTTTTGATCAAGCTGTGATGTATATTGGCGAGCAGGCCGGCGGTGGGGCAGATGATGATAATCTCAAAAAAGGTGACAAGGAGAGGCCTGTCATCACACCTTTTTCAAATAAGAAAGGCTATGCAATGTTTGATTTTGGGGACACGGTCATCATTCGCGGTCAATTCGAGGCCGTGTTTGATCAGTCACTATTTGTGGATGAGAGCTTGGCTCTTTCTCTCAAAAAAGAATATATCGCCCACGAATCAAAGGGTTTGCGAGTCTTGGCGTATGCAACTTGTCCTGCGAAGGCTTCTGTCTCAAGTGCTCAGGCAAGTGCAGGTGCATACAGCGGCGCAAGCGCAACGGTAAATACAAACACAAACGCAGAAACAAACTCAAACTCAAACAGAGGTGCAAATCACACCACCTACACATTTGCTGGCTATGTTGTATTTGAAGACCCGCTCAAGGCTGATGCATCAGAGTCTTTTATCGCTACCGAAAAATTGGGCATCAAAGTCAAGGTCTTGACAGGGGACTCGCCACTCGTCGCGCAATACGTTGTGTCACGCCTCGATCATAAGCTAGATGAAAAAAATGTATATGTTTTGGGAGAAAGAGCAGCAGCCGCACTCACACAAGAAGAAATAGAAACAGATAGAGTGTATGCAAGGTGTACGCCGGACCAAAAACTAGAACTGATAGACAGACATATTGCACTAGGTGCTGTTGGTTTTATGGGAGAGGGGATAAATGATGCGCTCGCACTCAAGCGTGCAGATGTTGGTATTGCTGTTATGAATGCAAGTGATGTAGCCAGACAGTCTGCTGATATTTTGCTCACGGAGAATAGTTTGAATCCTGTCATCACGGCTATTGGGCTAAGTAGACGCGCATATGCGCATATTTCTACATATTTGCTTTGTACACTTACAGGAAATGTCGGAACCCTTATTTCGCTCACGGCTGTAGCAATGTTTTGGACTGATTTGCCCATGCTTCCGATACAGATTCTGCTTAATAATTTGCTAACTGATGTACCTCTGATTCTTTTGGTGACAGATCATTTGGCTAAGTCTGAATATGATAAACCAGTCAATCATTCTGCCCAGGAATTTTTCAAAACAATGTTTGCCTTTGCTCTTATTAGTTCGGTTTTTGATATGATTTATTTCTTTTTGTTTAAAGACCAAAGTCTCGAGGTGCTTCGAACCGGCTGGTTTATCTTTAGTGTCTTATGTGAACTTGTCTTGGTCTTTAGTTTGAGATCGAAGCTTTCTATATTTAAGGCTCCGAGGATGTCGCTCTTGTTATTTGTAGGCATGGTCCTATCTATCGGCTCAGCGCTTGCATGTATGTATATTCCTGTATTTGGTGCCAAATTGTCACTGGTAGCCCTCAATTCGACTGCTATGACCACAATCTTCTCGCTTGTTCTTGTCTATGTCTTGATCAATGAAGTGTATAAGAAATTGATAAGTGGGCGATAGGGTCAGTGGTATTGATTGACGGTGTATGTCTGTGGTATATACTTTGAATATGCGAAAAAAGACTATGCCAAACATCAGTAATTTTTTGAAAAAAGCTATTCTAGAGGGGTATTTTGAGTACAAGACAGGTAAACTCAAGTCGTTCAATAATGTGGATGATTTGATTAAGGATCTTAATAAGTAGGCGCTGGCACGCCTCTTGTATTTAGGTTTTGGAAATTTAAATGAATAGTAATTTATATCAAGGTGTCTCGCGCCCTTTTGGCGCTTTCTCATAATTAAGTATAAGTGTGCGCACAGCTCTGTATATGTGTTTCCACGCCCCCTCATAAGTGTGCCCTCAGCCTTGCATAAGTGTTCCCTTAGACTACAATGAATGCATGACTACTACACCAAAACACCACAAACATGAACGCACTCTTGTCATTATCAAGCCAGATGGTATTCAGCGCTCGCTGATCGGGGAGATAATTACACGGTATGAACGCATTGGTCTTAAACTTGTTGGAATCAAGATGATGGTACCTACAGCGGAAATGGTGGAGAAGCACTATACAATCGATCCAAATTGGAAGCGTCTTATTGGAGAAAAGCGCCAAAAGGCGGCCCTCGCAAGCGGTGTAGTTGAACCTGAGACTGATCCAGTTGCTATCGGAGAAAAGGTTTTGCTTAGTCTCAAAAAATACATTACAGCAGGTCCAGTAATTGCTATGGTTTGGGAAGGCGCACATGCAGTTGCTGTTATTCGCAAAGTCACAGGTGGTACGGAGCCTCGCACGAGTGATGTTGGTACTATACGAGGTGATTTTATGCTTGATTCATATGAAATGTCAGAGACTGATAGTCGGTCTGTGCGCAATCTTGTACATGCATCAGGGACAGTAGGGGAGGCAAATGATGAAATTGCACATTGGTTTTCACCTTCAGAATTATTTGAATACAGAATTGTTCAAGAACAGATCTTATATAGTCAGGACATGAATATATTGGATATTGAAAAATAATTTACAGCTTTATTCTAAGGGCTTGAATTATCCACAAGAAAAATATCACATAAAATATAGTCGATTACAGACAATTTTACTTGAGTTGTAAAGATTGCAAAATAAAAGTTGGTGATATAATCATGGCAGGTATCGCACATATTCATCTAGCTAATTTTTAAAGAAGGGAGTCCGTAGTATTATTGCAAATTTATTTGTATATAAGCGTCCGATGTGGCCTTGGTCAGATTGGCAGGACACCCACCTAGTTCATTCCTAGGTTGAATATCTGTGATACCCATACAAAACACCAGCCAAAAGCCGGTGTTTTGTATTATTTAGGAGATCACTGTTTATTCAATTTGCATTTGTCCCCATGAAAATATGGTTGCAGGTAAGGTAAATTTTTGTATATGCTAAAATAATGTAGTCAGAAGTATAAGGGGTATGAGCCTTGAAAAAGGGAATCTATACTTTCATAAAATACATATAAATCACAATATGAAACAAAACAAAAAATCAGGATTCGCACTCATTGCTGGTATTGGTATTATTGCCCTTATCGCAATAGTGGGATTCCTCGTTATCAAATCTAATGTCATTGACCCAGCAAAGAATGCTGCAGCGGTACTTAAGGCAAATACAACTAAAACAACAAATACAGATACATATGGGCCAAATTGTCCGGATTGTAGTGCACAAGAGGAAGAATTGTCAACGGCTGAAAATAATCTAAAATCATACTTGTCAGTTTATCTCTATTGGTCTGGTGAGTTAATTAGAATCGGTGATCCTAATTTTCTTGTAACAAACCCTGCTACTGGCGGAAAGACAAAGTTGATTACTGTTGCTAGGAATGCAAAGAAGATGTATGAGGATGCGCTAAAAGCAAAGGTTGATGCCGAGACCGCTCTCAAAGCATGTATCGAAAAGAAAAAGATCTATTGTGATGGATATGCAGATGCACTAAAAGCAAAAGAGGAGGC
>CAZVIP010000009.1:0-1336 GCA_964627085.1 uncultured Candidatus Saccharibacteria bacterium
TCTTTTTGAATGCGCTTGTCGATTTGTTTTTGTGCGTATTCAATTGCTTTGACAATTGGCAATGCTTCCATGACCATGCCCGGACCACCGCCGTATGGTTTGTCGTCTATACGTAGATATGGTTTTTCTTTTCCTTTTTGTGACTTGCCTGCTTTGACGAAATCTCTTGGATTATAAAAATTGATGCTGATTCTTTTTTCTTTTTGAGCGCGAGCAATTATTGATTCGGAAATATATGAGGTGAAGCTTTCAGGAAAAAGAGAGACAATATGAAAGTGCACAGCCTTCGTGACTGGTATAAGTGATGTTTTTGTGGCTGGGCTCTTTTTCATAAATAGTTACTCTATAATTCATCAAAATTTGATATTTGGCAATACACGACCTCTGTAGATACCTAAAACTCGAACACGTCAAAATGAAAACTGATCACAGGCTATTACATACAACAAAACCCCAGCCTGAGCTGAGGTCTTATTGTTTGGTCATATTCACCCTTTGGACCCATGAAGAGCACCGGTGAATTCGATGATAAAAATATAATGTGGATTACATCAAAAAGATTACATTCCAAGATCGGATACCGCCTGTTCGAGTGAGCGTGAATCTGCTGATTTTGCAGCGCCTTCAGCACCCTCTGGTTCCTTGATTCGAACACTGATATTTGCTTGATGCTTCTTTCCGAAAGCCTTCATAATAGTTCGGATAGCCTGGGCTGTATGACCATCTCTACCGATGATTTTACCCATATCCGCAGGTGCGACAATTAGCTCCACAAGAACGCCGAGATTATCGACTGTCCGTGAAGTCTTGACTGCATCTGGAAATTCTACCAGTGACTTTACAATGTACTCTAAAAACTGCTGCTCAGTATTTTCCATATGTTTTATCTGAAAATGTTAATTACTAACACCAATGTTAGCTAATAATTTAATTATACACTTATTTTAACAAAGCGCATACATTATCCACAGATATAGTTTGAAGTGAGGCTATAGGATTAGGCCTTTGCTTCTTCTTTTTTCGCAGGAGATTTCTTTGGGAGGACGTTGATTTTCTTGCCCTTGATCACACCTTGTGCAAGCAAAAGGTTGTGAGCAGTGTCAGAAGCCTGTACACCCTTACTCATCCAGTATTCAACACGTTCTTTATTGATGATTGTGCCGTCCTTTCGAAAATCATGGAAGCCGAGAGTTTCTTTGGCTTTTCCACTTCGGGCCGCAGCCTTGTGCTCAATAAGAACGAGTCTAAATGATGGCTCGTTTTTCTTTCCTACTCTTTGTAGTCGAATCTTTAACATGCGCTCAATGCTAACAGAAATAGTCGATATTGGCAAATG
>CAZVIP010000009.1:1436-18926 GCA_964627085.1 uncultured Candidatus Saccharibacteria bacterium
ATGCCATCTTGACCGCCGAGTGCGGATTCTAATTCGCTGAGACATAGTGTGTCTCCCTTTCTATGTTTGTTTTTTTTTGAGAACAATCCACCCAGTACACAGACCGGAGCCTCTGGATATATATCCTACAATTATGTCCAAAGAAGTCAAACCAGACGACAAACCTTCCATTCTTCGACCGATTTACCCCGACCTCTTTCCCTGCTACTATAAACAACATATGCAAAAACAAATTGGAACTATTTCTATTAACTCAAGAGGCAAAGGTTTTGTCAGACTTGAATCAAGAGCAAAACTCGGACGTGAAGGTGATGTACCCGTACAACCAGAAGATATCGGCGAAGCAATGCAAGGCGATGTTGTTGAAGTAGAACTCTATAACGGATATAGAGGTATGGAACATGCTGCAGTTATGAACGTGGTTGAAGCGAAGAAAAGATTATTTGTCGGTAGCCTCGTGCAAGAACCTACAAATCCAAACTGTATTTATTTTGAGCCAGATGACAAAAGGGCCAATGTCATCATTGAACTATGCAATGGAAATTGTGATGCTGATTTAGTTTCTAAACTAAATGAAAATCTCAAAGTTCAAGTTGAACTCACAGAATGGACCAGACTTCCACATGAAGTTTCTCGCGAAGCCAGAGAAGCAAAAAGAAATCGAGAACGATTTGAATCTCAAAATCCTCAAGCTATTAAAGTTGGCCCGGGTGAATCATCTGAGATTACACCTCAGGGCGCCATCCTCGATCTATCTATTGTCAGACTCGCTAAAGGTAAGCTAGTAAAAATCATCGGAGAAAAAGGTAAGAACAATACTGAGATGGAAGCCATCGTTCTTGAGCGTGGCTTTGATGTTACTTTTGCAAAAGAAATCATTGCCGAAGCTGAAGATGCTGGCAAAAATCTATCCATAGTCACAGATGAAGAATTAGCAAAAAGAAGAGACATGCGCGGAGTTTTCACTTGTACCATCGACCCAGTTGATGCCAAGGACTTTGATGACGCCCTCTCGATTAGACCAGTGACCGCAGAGCAAAAAGAAAAATTCGCAGACGCTGAATATGAAATCGGTGTACACATTGCCGATGTATCCCACTATGTTCGCGAAGGAACAAAACTCGATGAAGAGGCTCGCAAGCGTGCATTCTCTGTCTATCTTGTTGACCGAACTATCCCTATGCTCCCTTCTGTGCTTTCAAATGGTGCATGTAGTTTGAATCCAAATGAAGACCGTTTTGCTTTTTCTGCAATATTTGTTGTGAAGAAAAATGGCGACATCTTGGACAAATGGTTTGGAAAAACAATCATCCACTCTGATATGCGATTTAGTTATGAAAGTGCCCAGGAGGTTTTGACTGAGTACAGAAATAAGTATCCACAATTTGCAGACACATCAACTGAATTACGTGACGCTCTCGAACAGGAGGCAGACAAACTGATATGGCATCAGGCTCCATATGCAAAAGAGCTCCTCGAAATGAACCGTATTGCCAAAAACTATCTCGCTGCGAAAAAGGCAAATGGCGCAATCGACTTTGAAACAACAGAGATTAAATTCAAGCTCGATGAACACGGAGTTCCAATCGAAGTGTATAAAAAAGAGCGCGTCGACACACATCGCCTCGTCGAAGAATACATGCTTCTCGCGAACCGTGAGGTGGCTCTTTTCTCCAAAGAAAAAAATAAAATTGGCGAACAAGAACGCCCTGGTGTATACCGAGTACACGACAAACCAGATCCAGATCGCATCAAAGAGCTCGGACTTTTTGTGCGTGCACTTGGTTTCGACTTCCCTATCGATGACAAAAATGCAAACAAAGTGACACCAAAACAAATTCAATCTTTGCTCAAAGAAGTCATCGGCACACCTCAAGAGACAATGGTCAAAGTCAGCACGCTCCGCTCAATGGCAAAGGCTATTTATGCAACACATGACCTTGGTCACTTTGGTCTTGCATATGAACACTATACCCACTTTACATCACCGATTAGACGCTATCCTGACCTCATGGTTCACCGCGTACTTTCACTTCTTCTCGAAGGCAAAACTGTTCCTCCACAAAACAGTGCCTTGTATGAAAAAATTTGTGCAGATTCAACCAAGAGAGAGATCGAGGCTGCGGATGCAGAGCGAGCATCTATCAAATACAAGCAAGTAGAATTCATGCTTGATAAGATCGGACAAGAATTCGATGTCACTATTTCTGGAATTTCAGATTTCGGTATGTTTGTTCAAGAAGGTACCGCCATGGCTGAAGGACTTATCCGAACAAAAGATTTGAAACCAGATGACTTCTACATCGTCGATACAAAGGGATTCAAAATAGTTGGAGAAAGATTGAAAAAGGAATTCCATATTGGTGACACTCTCCATGTATTGCTTGCAGGTGCAAACCTCGAGGACAAGATGCTTGATTTTAAAATTATTGAGCAAAGCGAAGACAAACAAGCCGAATAGTAAGCTCGGATAAAATAGAATAAAAAAAAGGAGCCGGGTACATGCTTTACATGTCTCCGGCTCCGCGTCTTTTACACAGATAGTTTATCCGTGCGTACCATACCAGTGCAAAGTTTTTGCAAAGGTCGGTTTAGGGCTGTGCTGTGGCAGGTTATGTTTTGACCACCAGAGGCAGTGTTGCCTTGGGCTGCCTACGAAAGGGTGCACCCTTTTGCCACCTGTCTTTTAGCTTTTGCAGCCTCGCTGCATCAGCTGCGGCCACGTCCGGAGACACGACCGCTCTTACGGGCGGGATAATTCCCACTGGCTTATGAGGGTCCATCGCCGTTTGACCTGCCACGGCGACTTGTGTCGACGGCGGAGGTTCAGGTGACTGCGTCAAACCAGCTTGGTTGAGGGCATTTCCAAGGAGATTTCCGCTTTGCTGCCTTAACTCACTTTCAGCGCGTTTGAATTCATTGTTAACCATGATGCAACTTAGGCGGATTGGTTGTCCATTTGAGGTCTGCCTCTCCACAAAAAACCTCCCGTAGCCAACATAGGTCACTCCTTCGACAATTCTGACCTGGTTTAAGCTCGGGAGTTGGATAAGACACGGGCAATTGTTACGCAACTCAACGATCCCTTCATTATAACTCAGGTGCCCAGGCAAGGTCTCGAGTTTCATCAAGAACCTGAGGGCCGAACTCGTCTCAACCGGCTTTAGAACCGCCCTGCGTTCCACTGGGTCAATCGAGACCACAGTGAAAGTGATTCTACCGGCTCTGAATTCATTGTTACTTTTTCTATTATCTGGCATGGTATAAAACTGATCGATATTGGAAAGAACATTATGTTCAACACGAAGCACCAAAACTCACAGATGCATCGCGGTGGCAATTCCTTGCCATTTTATTAGTCCTTTGTACAAACGCGCACAAAGGGTGAGTATTTTCCACACTACATATATTCATTGGCCACATAGGATTCCAGAGCAACACGCCCTGTATCTTTTTGCGGTATAAATCTATATAGAATCTTTCAGAGTCTCCAATATAAACTATACATATCGCGATAGATTGTGTCAATAGTTTAGGAGGTACCGTACAACCGGCCTTCCGTCCCTATTTTTTACTATTTTTTCAACCACACCCCCCTTTTTTTGCTTGACATAAAAATAAAATAAGCACATATTATGCCTGGAATAAATTAAGTAATACTCTGCTTGATTGAAATCAGAAACAAAACAATTCAGAAAACCCGAAACCCAAAAAAAACTTATGCCCGCACAAACAACATCTGTTATCACAACAGGACTGAGCGCAAGAGAATCCACCCCACACACCACCGTCAAGGTGAACGTTCACAGTCAAAGGACTACAAACGTTCTTTGCCTAGCAAATAACCTGCAACCCGAAGCAACAATACACATTGATAGAATACCGAACGGCAACGACGGAGAACTCAATATCCGCATCAACTTCTGGCAAACAGTCTGGAACCCGCATCCGCATGTGTCAATCTGCCTCCAAGCAAAAGTATGCACCGAGGCACCTGATCTAAATTTTGCTGTATCAACCGCATTTTTCGCAGAGGTATTCAAACGTAAAGGTCCGGCAACCTCAACGAACAGTGCCTTCAGTCCTGAATTATTTTATGCTGAGGCAATTGCATCAAACTGCACGCTTTGGATATGCACCAAGAAAAATCAGGTAGTCCTCAGACTTGAGTGCATTTATCTTGCCCCGGGTGTGATTACCCACGAGCTTTCGGAAGAAGATATTCGCCGTCTTATTTACAATTAAACCAACCCGACCTATATCTAATTCAATAAATGGCACCCCGTAACCGGGGTGCCATTATGCATTTACAAATCGTGTCTATAATCTTTGTCGTGACTACTTCGCCACTGCAAGCGCATCATCAAAAGCAATTGAAAGTAGTTTAGAGTAACCCTCTCTCCCCATGGTAACTCCATAGATAACTCCGGCACGAGACATAGTCTCGCGATTATGTGTAATCAAAATAAGTTGTGAATGCTTAGAGAGAGACTCAATCATATCGCCATAGCGTTTTGAATTGGCTTCATCGAGCGCTGCATCTGTTTCATCCAAAATAATAAATGGAGGTGGATTAACCTGTGACATAGCAAATAGGAGCGCGATAGAAGTAAGCGCACGCTCACCTCCAGAGAGCATCATGAGGCCTTTGGTGCGCTTGTGAGGCAAAGAGACAGCAATCTCAATTCCCTCTTGTATTTCAACCTGATCATCATCTGACATTGTTTCTTCAGGATCAAAGTCGGCGTCTTCTATGTCTGTAATTTTACGTCGACGCTTTTTCTCCTCACGCACGAGTTCAAGGCTTGCTCCACCTCCACCGAACATAAGTGCGAAAAATGTATTGAACTCTTTATTAATCTTTTTTATACCTTCATCAAATAATTCTCCGAGTTTAGACATCAAATCTGCAATCAAAGCACGCAAGCCCTCAGATGATTTGATAAGATCTTCGAGTTCTCGCGCCAAAAATGCATCTTTGTCTTCAGTATCTTTGTATTCTTGCATGACTTCATCTCCGCCGGCACCACCCATTTCTTCGAGACGGATTTTAACTTTTTCAATTGCTCTTCTTCTGTCACTTTGGACTGTACGCGGATCAAGGAGTGCGTGTTCAATTTGAGTGAACTGCATAGCGTTTCTTCCTACAAGAAGTGCCGCCTCTTCGTATTCTCTATTCAAATCAGTTTCTTCGACGAGAAGTCTTTCGTTTTGAGATTTTAAATTATTGATTTGGCCGTGGAGCTCATTTTGGCGAGACATAATTGTCAAAATAGCTTTTTCAGCTTCGACATTTTTGTCTTTTTCTTTCTCAATTTCAACTTTGATTGCATTGTATGAGGTGACAAGTGTGGATTCTCTTTCTCCAATAGATGAAATTTCGATTTCCACATCTTTGATGCGAGCTGAAATACGCACGATATCTGATTCTTCATCTGTTGTATCGACTTCTGTATGTGAACTATGTGTTTCTATAAATTGGTTTAAAGAGTCAACCACACCCGCAAGACCTTGCCTGATAAAATTAATATCTTCTGAGACAGAGATTTCAGATATTTTTTTGGCAGTCGTACTAAGCGCTTGTTCTACTTCTTTGAAATAAATTTGTTTTGTATTTGTTTCTGTTGCATCCTTGCGTTTCTTTTCGATGATGCGACCGAGGTAACTTACCTCACCTTCAAGTCGGCCAATTTCTCGCATTAATTTATCTTTTTCTGCACGGGCGAGTCGCAAGTTATTTTCTAGATCAAGTAATTGATTTGTCTTACCGCCGTCGTCAGTGCCAGAACTTGCCAGTCTCTGTCTATGTGCCACAAGTGTAGTTTCAAGCTCTGCGAGCTCATGTTGGGGTGCAGTAAAGGCATCTGCGAGGCGCTTCTTTTCATTTGCGATGTATGCAGACTCATGTGCAAAATAGAGCTGATATTGATGCACTAAATCCTCTCGGA
This sequence comes from uncultured Candidatus Saccharibacteria bacterium, assembly GCA_964627085.1. Lineage (GTDB taxonomy): Bacteria > Patescibacteriota > Minisyncoccia > Phycocordibacterales > CAIZLB01 > DALYDD01. The sequence goes on from CAZVIP010000009.1 coordinate 7,385, forward strand.
GCTGGACTGCTTTTTCAATTTTTTCTACCTGCTTTCGCAAAAATTTTAAATGCGGTGCGAGCTCGCGACGCATAAGTTCGATTTCTTTTATATGCTCTGCTGTTTTCTCAAGCTTCTTTTCGCTTTCCTCTTTTTTATATTGATATACTTTGAGACCGAGTGCGTCTTCAATCATTTCTTTTCTTTCTTTTGGTGCAGCGGACAATAGACGATCGGCTTCACCTTGCGAAATGATATGATGACCTGATGCACCGATATTTGCATGTGCGAGAAGCTCGCTTATATCCTTGAGTCGCACAAGTGTACCGTTGATAAAATATTCATTGACCCCATCTCTGTGTACGACACGCTCGATTGCAACTTCATCAAAATCTATATTAAAAATTCTCTCTCCATTTGATTGGATCGCATTATCAAATACAAGCTTAGCGGTAGCGCGATTAGAGCGCGCACTGTCCTTGCCTCCATTGAAAATGAGGTCTTCACCTTTTTTCCCGCGCATTGACTTGATTGATTGCTCGCCAAGTACAAATCGAAATGACTCTGCAACATTTGATTTTCCTGATCCATTTGGACCCACAATAGATGTAATCGGATGGTTAAAAATGAGTTCTGCCTTCTTGGCAAAAGATTTAAAACCGTTTATTTCGAGAGATTTGAGTTGCATGATATACGCTCTATTCTATCAGATTTAACCCCTCTAGAACAAATGAATTTTCCTGGTCGGGGTTTTATTTTTAATGGCAAAGACGTCTTTTGCTAGATGGAAATTATAATGCGAATTCACCACATTATCTTTGACACATATATAATACGTGTTATAATATATTTGTGTAAAACTTGCACAAATAGTTCCAACAAATTAAACCGGGAAACATCCCAAAACCCGAGGCAACAACCTCACACCGCATAGAAAGGCGGCGAAAAAAAATGAAATTGACTGAAAACCCAGCCCTGCTCATTGAAAAATGCAATGAGGCAGGTAGGAAATTTGGTGGCAAAGATGAGGTAGCGTTTTGTAAATCAATTATCACCGAACTCGGTCTCTCGGACCCTACCGAAGAGCTGATTGCACAAGAGAAATCAATACAAACCATCAAAGTAGCACTCCGAAAGCTGGTCGAGACGGCGCTCCGGCATGCCCTGCTGGAAATGGCCATCTCCAGAGGGTTCATGCAGGTGGGAGGCTTGTTGCCAATCCCTGGCCGTGAGCACCTGAGATTCCTCAAAATCTCCCCTGCAGGAATGATCACGGTTCCTGTAGTCTCCACTAGTAAAAAGAAGTCGTTTAAGACGAGTCACTTTGATCCACTGTCGTCTCCCTTCATGCGCGTGATTGCGCTGTTTTTACAATCGTAAAGCTGAGCGAATACAAATAATACAAGGCCACCCCGCGAGGGGTGGCCTTTTTGTAAACATTTTTTTCAGCGCGTTTTGACCCCTTAACTACCAACCCTTTACCGCAAGCGCCTTCTCTGCTGCCTGTTGTTCTGCCTCTTGTTTTGACTTCCCTTCTCCTTGGGCGATTTCGTCTTCACCAATCAATACTCCGATTTGGAAAATTTTATTGTGATCTGGGCCGATTTCTTTAATCAATTTATATGCAGGAGTGATTCCTGTATGTTCCTGTGCGAGCTCTTGGAATTTACTTTTACTATCAATGAATTTTTTATGCTCGACGATGTCGTCAATCAATTCAAAAATATTTTTTGAGATAAATTCTTTTGCTGCATCATATCCTTGATCAAGATATAGCGCACCGATAAATGCTTCGAATGTGTTTGCAAGGATAAACTGTCTTGCGCGACCTGTATCTTTTGCCTCACCTTTTGAAAGTAGTAAAAAGGCATTCATGCCAAGTTTTGTTGCAGCCTCTGAAAGTGTATTTGTATTCACAAGCGCTGAACGATATGCAGTTAAATTACCTTCATCTTTGTCCGGGAATTTTTCGTATAAAAAGTGTGTTACCACGAGTTCAAGTACGGCATCACCCAAAAACTCTAATCGCTCATTATGATCGATGCCTAGGGTTCGGTGTTCATTTAGATATGAACGGTGAGTAAAGGCCTGCTTCAGCAAGTCCTTATTTTTAAAGTCTATTTGCACGCTTTGTTCAAAAACTTCGAAATTCATGTCTTTTTTGTCTTATATTTCACTGAGACTACCCTACAACTAGGCTTTTAGCAATGCTTGTACAGCTTTGGTTACAATTGGCAATACATCATCATAAAAATTAAGTCCCACGATTTCTTTTATAGGAAACCACTTTGCTTCCGTGAGGCCTCCTGATGGACCAAGTGTGAGAGGTGTGTATTCAGTATTTGCAAGGAAATATGTTACTTGTTTTCTGATTTTTCCTTCCTCAGGATGAGATGCAACATATTCATTAAAAGCGAGCTCACTCTCAATCACCACATCAACCCCCATCTCTTCTTTCATTTCGCGAATTGTGCCATCTTTGACATCCTCACCAGCTTCAAGTTTTCCTTTTGATAATGTCCAGTGTCCGAATACATCGTGCACAAGTGCGAGATAAATCTGATCGCCATCTTTTGCATACACAACAGCACCGCCAAGTTTTTTGATTGGCATTTCTTCAAATGGAATGTCTTTTTTCTTTTTCTTGCTTTCTGTTGTTTCTTCTTTTCCTGGTTCGCCAAGTTCTTTGTATACAGCACCGAGTACACCGTTTACGAATTTGCCTGATGTCTCACCGCCGAATGTTTTTGCAAGCTCAATCGCTTCATTGATAGCTACTTTGGCTGGAACCTCTTTTCTATCTGAAAAAAGGAGTTCATATAAACCAAGTCGCAATACATTTCTATCAACGTTGGCAATCTTAGGGATTGGCCATTCTGGGGCCGCTTTCTCAATAATCATATCCAAATCAGCACGTTTCTTGAGAATACCGTCTGCAAGCTTGGCTGAAAAAGTAGAGTCACCTAGACCAGGTGCAAACTCTGATACATTTCGAGCAACCACTTCACTGATTTGATTATCACTTAGACTACGAAAATCCCATTCAAAGAGAGATTGGAGAACTATAGATCTTGCAAGATGACGATTGGCCATTTGATTTGTGTATAAAGAACAATTATTTAATGTGCGTAATGTGGTACATGACCCCGTAAAAACAGGGCTTTAATTTATGTAACTATATTGTAAACGAAAAACCCTGACATATGCAAGTGTTCCTGTGCATTCATCAGAGTTTAGCGAAATTAAAATTATTTAGTTTTTGCTTTTTTTGCTGCCTTTTTCTCAACTTTAGCCTTATTTTCAAGGACATTTTTACCCTTGTATGCTCCGCATGATGAACATGCAACGTGCTTTCGGCGTGGGTTGCCACAAGACTCACACAAAACAGTACCTGTTGTTTTGAGGGCGTGGTGACTTCGGCGATTTCGGGTATGTCCCGAAGTGTGTCTCATGTGATTAACCATATAGGGTCATATTATACATGCATTTTAGTAAAAGGCAACTAAGGGTACACTTATGCAAGGCTAAGGGAAAACTTACGCAAAGCTAAGGGAACACTTATACCAAAAGCTCTAGGCAGACACAGGAAAAGCGCGCCGACAGTAGTATCGGCGCGCTCTATAATATTGTCCGCTTTTAACAGACCAATCGATTAAGTTACATTTTGTGCCTTATTCCGCTTCCTTTTCCGGATCCCCTTTGTCTTGTGCACCGGTAATCCTTTGGTTCAGTGTTTCCAAATATGGAGCAATGAACGGCCCAAGGCTAACATCTCGGCACAGACACTCAAGAGCTATTTGCATGGATTTGAAATATCCAGGATCAAGATCTTCCACTGCTTTTTGCAAAGTGACCAAGACTCTAATGCTCCGGCGTTCACGCCTTGGGAGTGAAGAAGCAGGTATCGAATTATGTTGCCCAGAAACCATGGCAACAAAGACATGACGAAGCTCACTGAATACTTTCACCTTAGTTAGACTACTCAAACAAGTCTTCCTCATCTTGGCAGTGTAACTACCAGCAAGTTGAACTTTTGATAGTTCCATTGGGAGGGTCCTTGTGATCATCTCTCGAACATCTTGAGTGGTATACCCTGAGATACCAGATTCACTAGGAACATCTTCACTAGTCTCAGTAGGCAAACATTCCTTTCGAGAAAAGAATAGTCGCGGCAAACTAAGAGTATTGGTCTTCCTCATATTCATAACCGCACCTAGACCTGTCTGGCCACTTTCTCCTTTGAGGAGTGTGATTGCTAGAAATGCACCAGCCGTCCTTTCTTTGGACTCATCGTCACCAAAGTCTATTACATCATTCATACATCCTCCTTTCTATATTTCTATATTGATTTTGAACTTTTACGGATTATTCCGCTCATCCACTTGAACTATGCCCACCCGGGCAAGAAAGCGGATTTCCGTTTGCCATTAAAGCTTTTTAGGGATTGATTGTCAAAATATCAAAAACCAGATTATCTTTGGTGATTAACTCTTTTGCCTAAAATATTTTTACAAAAACTTTTCCGGTGCATATCTGTTATGCCAAATTTGGTTATCGCATCTATATGTTTTTTGGTTCCGTAGCCTTTATGAATATCAAATAAGTAGTTTGAATATATTTCTTTTTTCGCAAGTTTTTCCATATGTGTGTCTCTGCTGACTTTTGCATGTATAGATGCACATGAAATTATGGGGTAAAGAGCATCGCCCTTTACATGCGTACTCTGTGACACAAACTCTTGCGGAGCATATAGACCTCCGTCGAGATATATATGACACACTTCCGGACTTGCGTTAGCCTTTTTCACAACCTCTATAACTGTCTTATCGACAAGCTTTTTAATACAAACCGCAATACCATATGTATCGATATCTTTTGCAGACATACTTTTGACAGAAAAAATTATTTGCTTGTCATCGCCCGGTCTTTCATTTAACCAGCCCTCTAGTCCGTCTCCTGAACCGTGGATAAACATATCATTCCAATACTCTCTTTGTTTTTTTGTAAGACCTTTTGAGTCAGTGAATTTTGTTTTTATGACTGCATTTTTTACAAACTTTTTAAAATCAAAATGTATTGAGACCAGTGACGCACAAACAGTGACAGGGCCAGCGAGTGGCCCTCTCCCAACCTCGTCGACACCGACTATATATTTAATTTTATTTTTATTTGAATTTTTCTTCATTGTCATTATTGTTGCGGTCATTACTGATTACATTACAAATTCGCTGTTACATCACAAATCCAATACATTACACATTCGATTTTCCGACATTGTTTTCTCCATTATACCCCTTAAATCAAGGTTATTCTAGGAAAATCCCAATATTCGAGTTATTAGATTTCAAGAAATCATCAATTTTTGATAAACTACATGTCACATGGCAGATCCTAAACAAACTGACAAAAAAGCGAGCTCAGCACCAGAAGTCACAGAAATTAAACCTTCTCCGTTTATACACCTACACACACATAGTCACTACAGCCTACTTCAAGCATTGCCAAAAATCGACCTTATGGTGAAGAAGGCAAAAAAGTTCGGCATGGACTCCCTCGCCCTCACCGACAACGGTAATCTATATGGTGCCATTGAATTTTTTAAGGACAGTGAAAAATATGGAATCAAGCCAATTATTGGTGTGGATTTTTTCACTGCAATCCGCACAAGACATGACAAAGAGCCACGAATCGACAACCGAAGTCGCAAATTAATCTTGCTCGCGAAAGATTTGGTCGGGTATCAAAATCTCGTACAACTTGTTACAAAATCAAACCTTGAAGGTTTTTATTACAGACCTCGAATTGACAAAGAATTAATTGAACAACATTCGGAAGGACTCATAGCAATACTCCCATCATTTGGCGGTGAGGCAATTCACAGTATCAAGGCTGGAAATAAAGCAGAGGCAAAACAGTGGGTTGAATACTACAAATCAATTTTCAATAAAGGGCTGACAGACAAAGAAAGTGCAGACCCAGAGACAAGTAATGTATTTATTGAGATCACAAAACATGAGGATATTGAAAATCACAATGAAGCCATGGGTCGCCTAGTCGAACTCGGACAAGAGACCTCTGTACCAATTGTTGCTGCTCACAATATTTTCTATATTGAAAAAGACGACAAGAAAGCGCGCACCACTCTCCTATCCGTACAAAAAAGTTTCGGTACTGCAGCAGAAGATGATGAAGGTGATTTCTCTTTTTTGAGCCCGACAGAAGTCGAAAATCTATTTAGTGACTTACCACAAGCAATTGCCAATACAAGGATCATCGCTGATAGATGTAATGTAAAAGTTGAACTCGGAAAATGGGTATTCCCTGCTATTGATATAAATGTACCAAAACACCCTGACGGGACATTTATCAGCGCACATCCATACGATGACGAACTTCGCAGAATTGTATATGAAGGTTTTGAAAAAAGAAATGTTCCAAAATCAGAACAAATGCTTACACGAGTCGAATATGAACTCGAAGTTATTCGCAATAAAGGATATGCACCATACTTCCTTGTAGTAGCCGACCTTCTCAAGTTTGCACGTGAAAATAAAATCCTTTCAAATATTCGAGGGTCTGTATCTGGGTCCCTTACTACATTCCTTGCCGGTATCACAAACATTAACCCAATCGAATATGCAATTCCGTTCGAGCGATTCCTAAACCCTGACCGTCCATCTGCTCCTGATATCGATATGGACTATGCTGATAACAGACGAGATGAAATGGTGGAATATGCACGTCGTAAATATGGCCGAGACAAAGTAGCCCAGATCGGTACATTCGGTACAATGGCCGCCCGTGGATCAGTTCGTGACGTGACACGTGCACTTGGTTTTCACGTATCTATCGGTGACAGACTTGCAAAAATGATCCCTATGGGAAAACAAGGATTCCCAATGACTATTGAGCTCGCTCTTGAACAAGTGCCTGAGCTCAAAGAAATCTATGACAACGAAGCGGATACAAAACGCATCATTGATATGGCAAAAAAGATTGAAGGGTCAGCAAGACATATCTCCGTGCATGCCGCCGGTGTGGTTATTTCACCAACTGAAATTACAGACTTTACACCGCTCCAGTTTGATACCAAAGGTGAAAATAAAATCATTACGCAGTACGACATGTATTCAATCGAGGATGCAGGTCTACTTAAATTTGACTTCCTTGGATTAAAAAACCTTTCTATTATTGCGGACACACTTGAAATTGTCCTTGCGCGTCACGGTATTGATCTGGAGCTCGACAAAATTCCACTTGATGATCAAAAAACTTTTGAAATGCTCCAGCGCGGAGAGACTGAAGACTTATTCCAGCTCAATGGTGATGGGATGACGCGCTTTCTCAAAGAACTTAAACCAACAAGTATTCACGACATCAATGCGATGGTTGCCTTATACCGTCCAGGTCCTTTGCAATTCATCCCTGACTATATCGCACGTAAACATGATGCAAGTAAGATCCCTTATATTGACCCCGCTATTTATGCAATTCTCGAAAGTACATATGGAGTACTCGTATATCAAGATGACCTTTTGATGATGGCCCATAAACTTGCAGGATACTCTTGGGGTGAAGTAGATAAATTCCGAAAAGCTGTAGGTAAAAAAATTCCAGAAGAAATGGCATTGCAGAAGCAGAAATTTATCAAAGGGTGTAAAGAGCACAGCGGCTGGGAGGAATCTCGTGGAGAAGAAGTATGGAAATGGATTGAACCTTTTGCTTCATACGGTTTTAACAAAGCTCACTCGGTATCATACGGCTGGGTTGCCTATATCACCGCATATCTCAAAGCTAACTATACGGCCGAATATATGAGTGCGGTTCTTACCCATGAATCAAGTGATATCGAAAAGATCGCAGTCTCAGTTCATGAATGTAAACGAATTGGTATTGAAGTATTGCCACCTGATATCAATGAAAGTTTTGGAAACTTTACAGTAGTTGATGTGATGGATCCACCAAAAACTATTGAGACAAAAGACCCAATCACAGGTGAGATGTCGAGCGAAACATATCCAGAAAAAAAGCGAGCAACAATCCGCTTCGGTATGCACAGTATCAAAAACTTCGGTGAAGGTATCGCTGCAGCAATTATCGAAGAGCGCAAAAAAGCTGGCAAATTCAAGGACCTTGAAGATTTTCTCGTGCGTGTGCGCGACAGAAATTTAAATAAAAAATCACTCGAAGCCCTTATCAAAGCAGGTGCGCTCGATAGTTTCGGTGATCGAGGTGTGATGATATTCAATCTCGAAGCCCTCCTCCATTTCAATAAGGAGCAACAAAAAAATCTTGCTGGACAAGTATCGCTTTTTGCAGGACTTCTTGATGCTGGTGGTGCGAGTATGGATGGCCTCAGACTTGTGCCAGAAGGTCATGTCAAAAAAGAAGTTGAACTTGTTTGGGAGAAAGAGCTCCTTGGACTTTTTGTATCTGGCCACCCACTCGACAAATACAGACCGATTCTCGACAAAGAAGAGCGCCGTGAAAAAACAATCGACAGAATTAAGAAAAATATTTTGGAAGAAAGCGAAAAATACAGCGAAGAATACACAGCTGCGAGCGCACCAGTAAAATCGGCAAATGGAAAGTTTTCTCGCAAAGAAACATATTCAAAGACAATCAAAGATGTCGCAGGCATCATCGAAGAGACGAAAGAAATTCCTACAAAAAAAGACCCGACACAGAAACTCCTTTTCCTCAAACTTGCAGACTTCACCGGCTCAATCGAAATGGTTGTTTTCCCTAAAATATACGAGCAGTTCAAAGAACAACTTCAAGTCGACAAATGCGTCATCATGGAAGTAAAAACATCATTCAGAAATGAAACACCGAGTTTGATTTTGGAGAGTGTTAGAGTGTTGAAATAAATGGGTAGGTAAAAATTACAGAGAAAAACAAAACATCGCTCGATCCATTTTTAGGACCGAGCGATATGCATTTGTTTGTCGACGTTGTGTCGCAGGGCATCATTGCCAAGTAGAGAATACCAACTGTGATCAAGATTCAGCTTTGAGTTCAGCTTCGAGCTCGGCTTTCACCAAAAAAAAGAGCCCTTGAATCGCATCTTTGGTAGTCTGAACACTGCTAGCGGTTTCGAGGAGCTGAATTAATTCATCTTTATCAAGCGGCAACCGCAAGAGTTTCTCCTCTGCTGCTTTGCAATGCAGTTCGTAAGATAACCCTGTAGTGGATCCACTTGCAATTTGGAACAACTCAGACTTTTCACTAGCCAATGACACCATTCTTTGACCGAGGAGATAGTTGGCATAGCGATTTTCATCTATCAGGTCAAACAACTTCTCAGTCTGGGCCACGTCTTTGCAAAATGAGACAAGTCTCTCTTCAATGTGTGCACGCAGATGATACTTCAATCTGCTCCCCGTGTAGAGATTAAGGAGTTCATCGAAGTTTGAGCAGAGTCCCAACCAGCTAAGGAAGATTAAACCATCGTTGTTTTCGTCGCCTCCTGTTTCAGGGGCGTTGTTAAAGGCCGCTTCTGCTTCTTCGACACTCCCAAAAACAGGAAGCTCGTTGTAGTAACCAAGTGCAAACCTGACATCCTCCGGAAACACATCGAGTAATTCAGCAACTTCAACAAGTGTCCTATTGCTCAGCTCATTTGGGTCAGCTGCAACCCCTTCAGTTTCATTCATGTGAACATTTCCCATAATCCCAATGATTCATTCATTGGAACACAGGTCCTTTCTGCAAACAAAATACAATAAATGGTGCATACATGTCAATCACGCGTAATACATCATCGTCACAAACCCATACCCGCAAAAGAAGTACACTCAACCAAAAAAACATGCTAATATAGCCATATTATGAAAAATATACATACAGAACAAGAGGTTTTGGCCTTGGAACACAAGCGCCATTCCCTCGCCCATTTACTTGCTGCAGCTGTTATCAACCTGTACAAGGCCGCACAGGTGACGATTGGCCCAGCTGTTGAAAATGGTTTCTACTATGATATTGATTTTTCATCTGCTCTTACCGAAAAACAAATCAGCGCCGGTCGCAAGACTATCAATGAAGATGACCTTCCAGAAATTGAAGAAAAGATGCGAGACATTCTCTCTGCTTGGTCAAAAGCACCTGGCGCAGACAAAGGTTTTGTAGAGAAAAAAGTTTCAGCACAAGACGCTGAATTATTCTTTGCAGAAAATCCATACAAGCTTGAGCTAATTAAAGATATTGCAAACAAAGGCGAAGACATCACATTATATGTCTCTGGCGATGGAAGTGATTTCGCTTTTACAGATCTTTGTCGTGGCGGTCATGTATCTAATCCCGCTGACATTGACCCTCTTTCATTCAAATTAACAAAAGTCGCAGGTGCATACTGGCGCGGTGATGAGAAAAATCAGATGCTCACACGTGTATACGGAGTTGCCTTTGACACAAAAGCAGAACTCGACGCATACCTCGAACAGCAAGAAGAAGCAAAGAAGCGTGATCACAGACTCCTCGGTGAAAAACTAAATCTATTTTGTTTTGAAGAATCAATTGGTAAAGGCCTCCCTCTCTGGCTTCCACGAGGAAATGTAATCAAGGAAGAATTAGAAAAATGGGCAAAAGAGACTGAGAAAAAATGGGGCTACCAAAGTGTCACTACACCTATTATTACAAAAGAGAATCTCTTTTATACATCAGGCCACCTTCCACTCTACAAAGACAGTATGTATGCTCCTATTCAAATTGAAGAAGAGAACTACTACATCAAACCGATGAACTGTCCTTTCCACCACAAGATTTTCTCAGCACGAATGCGAAGCTATAAAGAACTCCCACTCCGAGTCGCTGAATACGGCTGGTGCCACAGATATGAAGACTCAGGAAGTCTTTTTGGCCTTATGCGTGTACGAGGCATGCAAATGAACGATGCTCATATCTATATCCAAAAAGAAAAAGCTGTCGAAGAATTTGTTCAGGTCATCAAACTCCACGAATACTATTACAAGATGCTTGGTATCAAGGACTACCAAATGGAACTCGCTCTTCGCGACCCTGCCAAGATGGACAAATATCACGGTAACGAAGAAGATTGGAAAGATGCAGAGCGCATGACAATTGAGGCCATGGAAAAATCAGGCGTACCATATACAGTTGTTCAAGAAGGCGCTGCCTTTTATGGACCAAAGATGGACTTCCAAATTTATTCATCTATTGGCCGATCATTCACAGCCTCTACAAACCAGCTCGACTTATACATGGGCAAAGCCTTCGAACTTGAATATGTCGACAATGATGGGACAAAGAAAACCCCAGCCGTCATCCACCGTGCCCCACTTGGTACTCATGAGAGATTCATTGGTTTCTTGATCGAACACTTCGCCGGAGCTTTCCCGACATGGCTCTCACCTGTTCAAGTCAAAGTCGTTCCAATTGGTGAAAGACAAATGGAATATGCAACTTCAGTCTATCAAGCATTACTTGATGCAGATATCCGAGTCGAACTTGATTCATCAAACGATGGTCTTGGAAAAAAGATCCGCGAAGCAAAGGGTGAAATGATTCCATATGTACTCGTCATCGGTGACAAAGAAATCGAAGC
>CAZVIP010000010.1:0-16821 GCA_964627085.1 uncultured Candidatus Saccharibacteria bacterium
ATGTCATTAAAGGCAGTATGTCATTTGGTACATTTGCTGCTTTTAATACATATGTCTCAATTTTGATTTTGCCAATCTTCATTATTGGATTTACAACAAGTGCTATTGGAAAAGCAAAAGCCTCAATTATTCGTATCCAAGCAATTCTCGACACTGAAACAAAAAAATCAGACGGCACAATCACAGATGAGATATCAGGTAATTTTGCACTCAAAAATATCTCATTTAGCTTTGGTTCAAAAAAGGCTCTTGATAATATTTCTTTTGAGGTCAAGGCGGGGCAAAAGATCGCAATCCTCGGACCGACAGGAGGAGGGAAGACGCAATTGCTCAATATTATGGCTGGCCTCACTGCACCCGATAGTGGTGTGATTAGTTATGATAATCATCCGCTTGCTGATTTCGATAGGACTCATTTCTACAAGTATATTGGCCTAGTTTTTCAGGATAGTATTTTGTTCAACCTCAATCTCCGAGAAAATATTGCTTTTGGAGGTAATGTTGATCAGGTTTTTCTTGATAAAGCGATACACACCGCCGGGCTCTCTGACTTCGTCAACTCTTTGCCTAAAGGATTAGACACACTTGTCTCTGAACGCGGTATGTCGCTCTCTGGTGGGCAAAAACAGCGCATCATGCTCGCTCGTGCGCTCACAAAAAATCCAAAAGTTTTGTTCTTGGATGATTTTACCGCGCGCGTCGATGCTTCAACTGAACATGAAATATTGCACAGACTCGAGACAGAATTCCCTGAGGTGACACTTGTATCTGTGACTCAAAAGATTGCTTCAGTTGAGGAATATGATGCAATTATTGTTCTTGTCGAAGGCGAGCTTGTGGCAATGGGTACACATGAGGAGTTGCTCCATACATCACCAGAATATGTACAGATTTACGAATCACAAAAAAGCACAATCAGATATGAACTACAATCTTAATCAAATCCTCAGCGATAATAAAAAAGAAAAATCAACATTCAAATCATTTGTTGGTGTTTTCAAGATGCTTCCAAAAGGTGAGACAAAGAATATCTCACTGGCAATTTTTGCACTTCTTGTAAACGGTGCCTGTACACTTATTGGTCCATATATCATTGGTCGGACAATTGATGTCTATGTTGCACACAAGGACATATCTGGTTTGCTCTATAATTCAATATTGCTTGCAGTGGTATTTATTGTTGCGCTTATTTCAAACTTCTTACAGATTAGAATTATGGGCGGGGTTGGACAACGTACACTTTTCTCACTTAGAAATAAGATTTTCAAAAAGATCCAAGAATTACCGTTGGCTTTTTTCAATCAAAACAAGGCAGGGGATTTGATCGCTCGAATTAATGGTGATACTGAAAAATTGAGTACATTTTTCTCTGAAACATTAACAAGACTTTTTGGTAGTGTGGTCATGATTGGTGGAGCGGCAGCGCTTTTGCTTATCGTAAATCTAAAGCTTGGCGCAGTGACACTTTTACCTGCGATTATTATTTGGATCTTTACATATTTCATCGCATCGTTTGTAAGCAAGTCAAATAGCGAGGGGCTCAAATCCTCTGGATTACTTAGTGCGGAAATTCAGGAAAGTATTCAAAACTTCAAAGTCATCGTCGCTTTTGATAGAAGAGATTATTTTAGAGAAAGATTTAAAGGGATAAATGAGGCTAATTATAAGGCTGGTTTCAAGGCTGGACTTTGGAATGGTATCTTTTCTCCAATGTATGACCTTGCTGCAAATATTGGTCAGTTTATCGTGCTTGTATACGGTATATATTTAATTTCACAAGGAGCGCTATCACTTGGTATCCTCGTCAGTTTCCTTGCTTATGAAGAAAAGTTTTATAGCCCGCTCCGACAACTTGCACAGTTATGGTCAACGGCACAAGTCTCAATTGCTGCGCTTGGCCGAATCCAAGTTATTCTATCTCTCGAATCAGATTTGTTGATTATGCAAAAGACCAATGATGCACATCTGGTTAATGCGAACCCTGCTGGTGCGAATGTTGTGGGTGGTGCTGAAACTAAGCGAGATGTTGATGGTGTGCAAGGTGTCGACGGTGTGCAAAATGTTGGTAACACTGGTCCAGTTATCAAATTCGATAATGTCGCTTTTCACTATGCAGATGCAGAGCGACCGGTTTTGAGTGGTGTTAATATCAATCTTGAAAAAGGGAAAACATATGCGCTTGTTGGACCAACTGGTGGCGGTAAAACAACAACCGCTTCGATTATGGCTAGATTATATGATCCGACTGAAGGTGCTGTCTATCTAAACGGTCAGGATATCCGCGTATACAGAGATGAAGAGCGCGCGAATAGAATCGGCTTTATTTTGCAAGAACCAATTGTATTTGCAGGTACTGTTGGTGAAAATATTATGTATGGAAATGATTCATTTGCAGAGTTTGGTGGCAGTGATGAATCAATGAAAAAATTAGAAACAATTTTGGAAAAAGAGAATCTCTCACACCTTTTAAGTACATTTGAAAATGGCGTACAAACAATGGTACCAAAAAATATTGATGCAATGAGTCTTGGTCAAAGACAAATCCTGGCATTTATGCGTGCGGTACTGCGAAAACCTGATGTCTTAATTCTCGATGAAGCCACAGCAAATATCGATACAGTCACCGAACAAATCCTCGAAGAAATTTTGCGCAAACTTCCTAGCGCGACAACCAAAGTTATCATCGCTCACAGATTAAATACAATCAAAGATGCTGATGTTATCTATTTCGTTAATGGTGGCACAGTCACAGAGGCTGGATCAATGGAAAATGCCATTGAAATGCTATTGCATGTAAAGAAAGGGAGTTAGTGGTTAGTGGTGGCCATTGCTGTGCTTTTTACTTGCACTCACACTTGAGCTTGGGTTTGATATTGAGGTTACGGTTGAGGTCGGGATTGCTGCTGTGGTTATTTGTTTAGCAAGAAATTCTCTGCCAATTTGCACATTGCACCCTTGTCATATTCTGGGTAAAACCAGTGTATGTCTTTGTTCTTTTTGAACCATGTTCTTTGTCTTTTGGCGTAATGCCATATTGCAAAAAAGAGTTCAGACTTGAATTCCTCCATACTTTTCTTGCCTTCCAGGAAATCTGAAATATGTGCATATTCAAGGCCGAGTGTATGCATTCTGTCATGTGTGATTTTGTGTTGCTCAAGAAGTGTAATTGATTCTTGAATCATGCCTGCTTCTATGCGTGTGTCGAGGCGTCTTTTGATTTTTGTTTTGACTGTCTCGTCGTCAGCATCCAGTCCGATATAGAGCGTGTCGAATTTTGCCGATGTAATTGTTTTCGGGATATGTCCAAGTGCTGTGATAATTTCAATTGCGCGGATAACACGTCTTTTGTTCTGGAGGTCGACGGAGTGTGGTTGCTCTTTATTCAAGTTATGAAAAAGCGCAAGAAGCTCAGGTAATGACTTATGTTCGAGACTGTCACGAAGCTCTTGATTTGGTGGTACTTGAGGCAGGGATATATCCTGCGCGACATAGTCAATGTATTGTCCTGTACCGCCACAGAGAATAGGGAAATGGCCTCTGCTGTATATTTCTTCAATAATAGTATCAGCTTTGATTTTGTACTCCGCAACACTTATTTTTTCTGCCGGCTCATATACATCGAGCATATGGTGAGTGATGCCGTGCATTTCATCTGTTGTGATTTTACCCGTACCAATATCGAGTCCTTTGTAGATTTGCCTAGAATCAGCGCTAATAATTTCACATTCAATATTGTGAGCCTGCTTCATGTGGAGAGCGACTTGGACTGCAAGGTCGCTCTTGCCAGTTGCAGTTGGACCGACGACGGCAATTATTTTATTTAGCTGTGACATGGTTAGGGTTGATTGAAAAAGATTTTAATACTTATGTATTTATATGTCTGTTGGCGGGGCGGGTTTGGATATTTACTTTCATGCACTCTAACATATCAAAAATCATATATAAAGCACCCCGCAAACCAGTGGTCTGCGGGGTGTATCGAAAAAAAGCAATTAAGCCGTTATTGCACTTGAGCAAATGGGTTCGGTGCTGCTAGTCTATTTCCTCATCAGGAAGAATCCTCCTGAAAATCCATTTTACTTTTGGGTCAAACTGTTGGTAATTGTTTGCCAAACCAGCGTTCTCGGCCCGATAGGAGTGTTTTAGGATTTTCCGTCCGCTGATGGCTGGGCGGAATTTATCCCTCTCATATTCGGTGACGATAAGCGTAAACAGGATGTATCTTGATTCATGTTGCCTCGATTCAAGTTTATCGAGATAAATCATATCGGTCCCTATGATCACTTCTTCACTTTGTCTTTGCCTTTTTAGGGCGCGACGCAATTGAAAGATGTCAGATGGTAAGACAAAAGTTAATCCGTGTTTCGCCAAAAACTCTCTGTTTAAAACCACAGCAGGACTTGTTGCTTCAGTTATGCTGAATAAGTCTTTGAGGCTACCGAAGACAAAGGTCGCTTTTTCGTGAACGCATGCGGTCCGTAGAACAGGTCCTTTTGCTTCACCTCCAAAAAGGTATGTGACCCAGCCCGAGAGCTCTACGCCTTTTGCCTTGACTGGTTCGATGTCTTCGTTTGCCAGAGTTATTTCTGATTCGAAGTGTTCGAGATCTTGTAGGATGACAGGAAACGTTGTGGGTTTAAACCTTAGGCTTTTCCAAGTCGGTATGCTGAGTCCTGGAATAGACCTCAGGAGCTGTGCAATTACTTGAGGCCCTCTGTGTAGGAGGGCGTTTAGTAGTTTGTGTATCTCGTGCCACTCCGGCATGTTGGTGGCGGTCAGTTTTCTTATGAGCCATATAAGGTGGTTCCAGTTCCTTTTTTGAACCGGTTCAGGTTCGGCTTGTTCAGCGATGTCCTTTGCGGGTTTGGGATTGTCAGTATCTGTGTTTGTCGACATATTGTCTATGGGTTTTGGTTTGTTGCGTGGATCGGAATTTCACCACAGCAAATATTTGCCCAGTCAGACTGATAGACTGAGATAATCTTTGCTATGGTGAAAAATATAATCTTTGCAAGAATACTAGGATTTATGAAAGAACTATTTTGATATATTCACACATAAAAACGATTTGTCAACGTCTAGTATTGTGGCGTATTTGATTTATATGTTTGTTATTTTTAGCAATCAAAATAACAAAACACCCCGCAAACCAGTGGTCCCAGTGGTCTGCGGGGTGTTTGTATATCTGTGCCGGAGGAGAGACTCGAACTCTCATGAGGTTGCCCTCGCACGATTTTGAGTCGTGGACGTCTACCATTCCGCCACTCCGGCATATCGGAATAGTACTATAAACCAGGTTTTTTTTCAATTAGTCTTGGGAGGTCCTAATCAATTAAAAGAGATTGACATTGTTTAAAGACCGGATAATATTCTCTCTGGAACCTGTTCAAATCAAACTAAACACAAAAACAGGGAACAAAACCAAACTTCAAAAACCTGCAATTTCGCTAGGTGACCCCGTTTGGTCATCTTGTGATTTTGCTCAATAGACTAATATTATGGCTTTAACTTCACAACAAAAAGTTTTTGTAGATGACGGTCTCCCGAGGCTAACTACATTACAGGATTTTCACGCCGCTGCGATGAAAATGAGTTTTCTCAAGAATGCCCTGAGTGATTTCGCAACAATCTTTGAAGATAAAATTAACAAGGCAATGAAGAAGGCGCTTGATGAGTCTTGGGCCACTGAATGCCTTCTTGTCAGTGAGGATTATCCTGGTGTTACCGCTGAGGAGATTGAATCGGCGCTCAAGCCTTATCTCGGTGCATTTGGATGGGTAAGCTGTGCCGTGAATAAGACCGGACCAGATATTGGCGCCAAGTTCAAAATAACTGTCCGTTATGTCGCACCGGCGATACCTAGTGATTCTGACAATAAATAATCTGGACAAGCAATTAGTCGCAGATTTCTTTCTAAGATGAATCAAACCCTCGAGCACCGACCTTTTGAAACACAAAGGTCGGTGTTTTTCTTTATCAACATTTTATTCACAAAATTAAGGTTTTTTGGCAATTTAAATATTGTATTACTGTGCTAAAATATCTGCATGAACCCGACACAAAACCCAGATAATTCAATACAAAATCCAGATATGAGCCCAACATTTAACTCCGTGATTGACCCAGTTGCTACTGTGAGTAGCAACCATCAATCAATTGGTGCGGACCCGGTAATTTCATCTAGTACGCAACCTCAGGGTGCCCCTCAGCAAACTGAGCAGCACACTCAGTCTCAATCTCAGGAGCAGGTTGCCGGACAAACTAATTCACCGATACCTGCCAACACTGACAATCCGTCGATAAATGCCAACAATACAAATGCACTTGGTACTACACCAAGTACTGTTCCGACACAAACATCAAATCCAGAAATCAATGAGGCTTTAAAAAAATCTCAATATTTTAATAATTCCATTTTTTGGATCGAGGTAGAAAAAATAGTTCCAAACCCATATCAGCCTCGCAAGGAATTTGATCAACATGCACTCCGGGATTTGTCAGACTCTATTCGTATGTATGGGCTTTTGCAGCCACTTGTTGTGACTCGAAGAGAAATTTTCAAGGATGATGGAGGTCTCGCTGTGCAATATGAATTAATCTCAGGAGAAAGAAGACTCCGTGCATCAAAGCTCGCTGGTCTCATCCAGGTTCCAGTCATCATTCGTGCGGGTGAAGAAGATGCAAGAGTAAAACTCGAGCTCGCAATTATCGAAAACCTACAGCGCGAAGATCTCAATCCAGTTGATAGAGCTCGCTCATTTCAGAGACTTGCTGATGAGTTTGGTCTCAAGCATGCGCAAATTGCAGAAAAAATGGGTAAGAGTCGCGAGTATGTGACGAACAGTATTCGTTTGCTCGCTTTACCCCAGCATATGATTGATGCGCTCGGTGACAAAAAAATTACCGAGGGACATACTAGACCTCTACTCATGCTCTCAGACAGACCGCAGGAGCAGGACGTTTTGTTCCGTGAAATTATGCTCAAAAAAATGACAGTACGTGAGGCTGAGCGAATTGCTCGCGGAGTTGCTGTTGAGCGTGTGCGCAAGCATGATACAACCCAAGAGTACCGTGATCTTGAAAAAGAACTCAATCAAGCATTCGGCACAAGAGTTTTCATTGAAAAGAAAGAGCAGGGTGGCAAGGTAGTTATCGACTTCTTCGATCTAAGTGATGTGCGAAATCTCATCGAACTCATGGGCAAGGCTCGCGCTGCTTCAGAGAAGCCAAATCATGAAGTAAAGAGCCTCCACAACTACAATTCAGTTGCAGAAATGATGGGGCAGTTAACTGCTGCTACACCTCTCGAAACAGCACCTATTGCACCTGCACCACTTGCATCTGCATCCGCTGAAAAGGATATCGAAGCCGGTATAACAGTCGCAGGCACCGACTTGCCGATTGATGACTCAACAAAATCAGATGCAGGGGAGGATGAGGCTATATACTCGATTAAGAATTTTAGTATATAGTTTGAATACTAGATAAAGAATACGGACAAACAAAAACCACCGGCGGGAGTCGGTGGTTTTTGTTTTGATTGTTTCAAACGGGGCAGTGAAGGAGGGGTGCTAAAGTCAGTTTGGATTGAAATATTATTCAGCTTTCTTTTTCTTGCCCCAACCACCGCGTCTTGAGACTTTCTTCTCTTCGCTCAGGATTTCCATAGCCCTATCAAATGTCACTCCGTATACATCATCTGTTTTGAGTGATCTGAAGTCGCCATCATGCATGACATACGGACCAAATCTACCTTTGTTTGCAATGATATCCTTGCCACTCACTGGGTGTTTGCCGAGTGTGCGAGGGAGTGCGAGATAGTGAAGTGCATCTTCGAGTGAGACGGTGGTCAGATCTTTTTCTTTTGGAATGCTGGCCATGCGAGGTTTTGGATTTGTTTTCTTTTCCTTTTCTCCAAGTTGTACATATGGACCGAATCGGCCAACTTTCATAAAAATAGGAAGTGTTGTTGCAGGGTCGATGCCGATTGGCTCATCGCTCTTGATTTCCTGACCATCAATTGTGAGTGATCCGACGCAGTCTGGATATGTAATACAACTGAGGAATTTACCAGTTCGTCCTAGCTTGATAATCATAGGACTTCCACAAACGGGACACTTGAATTTAGGATCAGCGTCACCGAGTGTTGTGGCTTTGTCTAGGGATTCTTTTTCACCGATGTCCTTGTGCAGGGGCTTGTATACTGCATCGATAGTCTCAGCATATTCTGCATTGCCTTCAGCGACGGCATCAAGTTTGTCTTCCATTTTTGAGGTAAAATCGTCACTGATATATTTTTCGAAATGTTGTTCGAGGAAAGAAGAGACTACGTCGCCGGTGTCTGTTGGCTTGAGGGCTTTGCCGAGTTTTTCTACATATTCACGTTCTTCGAGTGTGCGGATAATGCTCGCGAATGTTGAAGGGCGGCCAATGCCACGTTTTTCGAGTTCCTTGATAAGGCCGGCTTCTGTATAGCGTGAGGGTGGCTCAGTAAATTTTTCTGTAGAAATGAGATCGAGTAAATCAAGAGGTGATTTAACTGCAATATTTGGCAATATAACATCTTCACCAACTGAATCAGGGTCAGCCTTTAGCCATCCGTCAAAAAGGACTCTCGAACCTGTGAGATTAAAGTCTGGGATCTTTGAATTGATATCGCTTGAAGATCCGGTGCCCGTGAGCGCGTTTGCAGTTATTTTTGTTCTGCTGATTTTTGCATCCGACATTTGTGATGCAAGAGTTCTGTTGCGGATGAGGCGATAGAGTTTCTTTTCATCATCATTTGCACCTGCAGTTTCGAGTGAAAGTTTTGTCGGTCTAATTGCTTCGTGAGCCTCCTGGGCATTCTTTGATTTTGTTTTGAATTGTCTTATTTCTACATATTGCTTGCCGTATTCGGATTCAACAACTTTTGTTGCTTCAGAAATTGCTGTAGCTGAAAGTGAGGTACTGTCAGTTCGCATATATGTAATATGTCCAGCTTCGTATAGTTTTTGAGCGACCATCATAGTTCGTGATGGACTATATCCAAGACGTGTACTTGCTGATTGTTGGAGTGTAGAGGTGGTGTACGGAGCTTTAGGACTTCGCTTTACTTCTGTTTCTTCGATATTGCCCACAATCCAATTAGATTTTTTCCCAATTTCTAGAATTTCATTTGCTCGCTCGATAGTACTTGGCTTTTCGTGGCATTCGAGTGTGAGTTTGTGTTTTGCGTTGCCAGATTTTGCTTCGAAGTCTGCTGTGAGGATGAAGTATTGTTCTGGGACAAAAGCGCGTATTTCACGCTCGCGCTCCATAACAATGCGGAGTGCAGGCGACTGTACACGTCCGGCAGATAGGCCATAACGGACCTTTTTCCAGATAAGACCAGAGAGTTCATAACCTACAAGTCTATCGAGTACACGACGAGCTTCCTGTGCGCGTCTCAAGTTGTCATCAAGTTCGCGTGGGTGCTTGAGGGCCTCCAAGATTGCATCCTTTGTAATTTCATAATAGGTCACACGCTTAGTGTTCTTGAGTTTGGCTGCTTCGCGAACATGCCAAGCGATTGCTTCACCTTCACGGTCGGGGTCAGTCGCGAGTAGGGTAATAGAGGCATTGTCAGCAAGGTCTTTGATATCAGAAATAACCTTTTGTTTACCAGGAGAAATAATATATTTTGGAATATATCCGTGCTCGATATCAATGGCACCCTTATTTGATTTTGGGAGGTCGCGCACATGTCCAACAGAAGCAATTACTCGATATTCATCACCGAGGTATTTTGAAATAGTCTTCGCCTTGAAAGGTGACTCTACAATAAGAAGTATGTACTTGCCGTGATTCGCAGATTTTTTTGTTTTGCTTTCTGTCGAAGTGGCTTTTTTGGGCTTTGTGCTCAATTTGGGCATATATAGTAGAGAGTATTGCATAAAATCTACCTCCGTACAATTTTGCTCATCTTTTCTTCAATCAATCCTTTTATTTCTAAAGTGAGAATTACTATCTGTAATCTGTCTGCAGTATACTTGGTTTCGACAAGTAATTGATCTCTAGTTTTTGGTTCGGCTAATTTTTCAAGCAAGATTAATTCGTCTGCATTACATCTCGAATAAAGCATGTCTCTATCTGCGCGATCACGGAGTGCCAATTGGTTTTTCTCCAGATTATGGATGGATAGTATGTCCTCGGGACAGGTGAGTGGAATGGCCCCATCCGCTATAAGTGATAAAGGCCCTGCCGATAGCGGTGAAAAAATCGATCCAGGCACAGATACTATTGTTTTGCCAAATTCGAGACCGAGTCTCGCAGTAATTAATGTACCAGATTGTCTGTTGCCCTCGACCACTATAATAGTATGCGATAGTCCTGCCATAATTCGGTTGCGCTGAGGGAATGTCCATTTCTGTGCGGAAGTACCAGGTGCATACTCGGATAGTAGTAAACCACCCCTTTCAATAATTTGATTCGCAAGACGGATATTTGTTCGCGGATAAATTGATTCATCATCCAGGCCACTTCCAAGAACTGCAATGGTGCGAAGCCCGAGCTCTAGTGATTCCTGTAGTGCAATACTGTCTATACCTGTTGCAAGACCTGAAATAACAATAGGATTATAATGTTTGATCTCACGCAAAATACCCCTGACGACCTGTCTGCCGTATTCGCTGTGTTTGCGTGCGCCAATTATGCATATATATAGACAATCAAGATCAAGAATGTCAGTGTCTCCACGTATATAGAGCTTGGCAGGGCAATTGAATATGTTTTTTAATGGATTTTTATGATTTTTTGGTTCTATTTGTTTCATTAGCGAAATACTATCTATTTTGCTATTATGAAATGGTCAAGTTAAGTTCAAATTTTTATGATTTTTTGAATTCAACTTAAAAAGCTAAAAGTGTCAACTTTTGCCCAAAAATACCCGAAAATAAATTGTCATCAACCAATTTGTTATTCAATTAATACAAAATCAACAATTAATTAAATTATCATGTTAGATATAAAATTCATCAGAGAAAACAAAGACCTTATCCAGCTTGGTGCACAAAAGAAGCGCATCCAATTTAATGTTGATGAATTGATCTCGGTTGATGACAAGAGAAAGGCTCTCCTCACTTTAATTGAAGAAAAAAAGGCTAAACAAAATGAAGCCAGTGCTCGTATCACTGCAAGTGATAATGATGCTGAAAAAAATGTTTTGATTTCAAGTATGAAGGATCTCAAGGAAACTCTTCGAGTACAAGAAGAACAGTATCAAGAAATTATGAAGGAATGGCAGAGACTCATGGTTGCGGTGCCAAATATCCCTGATATGTCTGTCCCAGAAGGTGAAAGCGATGAACAGAATGTCGAAGTTCGCACATGGGGTGAAAAGCCAGAGTTCTCTTTTGCTCCAAAAAGTTATATCGATCTCATGGAAGCGCACGATATGGTAGACCTTGAGCGAGGTGTAAAGGTTTCAGGGTTCAGAGGTTATTTCCTCAAAAACGATGCTGTGCTCCTCAATTTTGCAGTTTGGCAGTACACAATCAATAAATTGATTGGTAAGGGGTTTGAACCAATGATTGTGCCATCACTTGTACGTCGAGAAACTCTTATGGGTTCTGGATATATTCCTCAAGGTGAAGAAGACTTGTACAAAACACAAGACGGTGACTATCTCGCGGGTACAGGCGAGGTTGCTACTATGAGTTATTACAGTGATGAGGTTATCGAATCATCAATGTTCCCAAAGAAATTCCTTGCATTTTCACCTTGCTTTAGAAGAGAGGCGGGAAGTCATGGAAAAAACACAAGAGGTCTATATCGTGTACATGAATTCTTTAAATTTGAACAAGTGGTTCTGTGTGAAGCGAATCACCAGGTATCTGTTGAACTACATGAAGAAATCACAAATAATGTAGAAGAAATGCTCCAGGAGCTTGGTATTCCATACCATGTGGTAGTTAACTGTGGAGGTGATCTTGGGCTTGGTCAGGTTAAGAAATATGATATCGAAACATGGATTCCAACAGAACAAAAATACGGTGAAACTCATTCATCTTCATATTTCCATGATTTCCAGACAAGAAGACTTAATATCAGATATAGAGATGCAGAAGGAAAACTACGATTTGCACACTCATTAAATAACACAGCGTTTGCAACACCACGACTCTTGATTTCTCTTATTGAGAATAATCAGCAAGAGGACGGATCAATTAAAATTCCAGAAGTACTAAGACCATACATGCAAGGCAGAGAGTTCATAAAAAAGAATTCATAATAATTGCATGATAAAGAGGCGAAAACCATCACCTACGCATGTAAAAAGATTTCTCGACTCAAGTAAAATCAGGAGAAAGAGAAAGCAGAAAAGGATTATTTTCACAATTCTTATTGTGATCCTTTTGGTATGTTCTGTGATAGGTTTTGTGAAAATTGTTAACCTCCAAACATTTACGCTCAAAGAAGTCAAAATTGTTGGCCTTAAAAAAGCGGACGCTGTGCAAATAGAAAAAATAGCTCGTGATGAAATCGATGCAGAGAAACATTTCTTTGGTCTTGTATCTCCAAAAAGTAGCTTTGTCATTTCAGATAAAAAAATTGAAGATCTTTTATTGTCGAATATTCCACGGCTTAAATCTGTCAGTGTGGCAAGTCATATGGGGGGTGAATTGGAGATTGTTATTGAGGAAAGAAATTCTTTGGCACTTTGGTGTGATGCAAGTTTGAATACTGGGACGGCTGTGCAATCAGCAAGTGTGCCAACAAGGAATGTGCTGGCATCAAGCACTGCAACAAGTACGGTATCAACTTCGACATCAACACCTGTGACAATTGAGACAAAGACCAGGGAAAGCTGTTTTGATATTGATGCAAACGGACTTATTTTCGGTTCAAGTACGGAGCATAAAGAATATATATTCAAAGGTATTATGACTAATGAACCAATTGGTAAATATTATCTAAATCAGGATTCGCTCGAAAAAATGGTCTCTTTCCTCAAATTTATACGTGAAAAAAAGATGCTAGTCTCAAATATTAACTGCTCAACACCAAATGATTGTGATGTAATTTTGCAAGATGGTGCGAAAATACTTCTGCGTGTATCTGATGATCTCGAGCTTGCTATGGATAGATTTGAAGTGGCACTTGAAATACCTGCATTGCAAAAGAATCAATTTGAATATGTTGATTTGCGTTATGGAAATAAAATATTTTATAAGGCAAAGGGTGGTGAAGGCACATCATCAACCGTGTCGAATTCAAGGTCAGCCACAACCTCAGTGCCCGTCACTGTCTCTACATCCACAAAACCAAGATAATTTTCTGGTGTAAAAAGCTTTTTTTCAATATAATAAGAAACAATGAATGAAGACCAAAATTTCCAATCGACACAGGTAGATAATCAGACAGACAGTCAGGTAGATAATGAAAGTACGTCTACATCTATACCTGGCGAAAACACTAACACTGGTCCAAATTTCGCGCACCTAGGTGCGCCGCGAGAGTATGAAGACCATGAGGTGGTGGGGAACATCAATGGTTCTTCATTTTCTAATGATCCATTAATCAAATCAATTGCTTCGATAAAATCAGCGAGCCATCCTTCGTATTCATTTAAGCTTGTCAAAACTGATACTGTCGGGCCTGTGTCACCACTAAGATATGCTGTTTGGGGCGCGCTCACAGTTATTGTCATTATCTCGGTCATGGCTTCACTCACACAGGGTATTCTGCTGGTTAAGGACAGGCTCTTTTCACCAAATATAATTGCTCAGAATTCACCAAATCAAAATAACCAGAACAATTCTTCAAATAATAATCAAAACCAGTCAAACACAGCAAATGGTCAACAAGAACCGCTTGGTTCAGACGATGGAAAATCAACATCTGAGGCCACACTTAATTTCACGCCGATGTATAAGGTTGCAAATGCTGATTCAATACAAAATCTAGGTATTACAGCAAAGGGTTTTTATGTAGCAGATCTCAAATCTGGAGAAAGAATTGTGGCTAAAAATCCAAACGGTGTGTATTCAATTGCATCTGTTTCAAAATTAATGACTGCAGTTATTGCATATGAAAAAATGGATTTGCAGAAAGTTGTTGTCGTTTCAAGGGATTCATATGCTACATACGGGGCGCAAGGTGAATTATTGCCAGGTGAGAAAATCAAGCTCGGTGACCTTATGTATCCTGTCCTTATGGAATCGAGCAATGATGGCACAGAGGTAATTGCTGAGTCATACGGGCGTGCTGATTTCCTTATTGAAATGAATAAAAAAGCCGCACTCCTCGGCATGCATGATACATACTATGAAGATCCGAGCGGTCTCAACCCAAAAAATGTCTCTACCTCAGAGGATTTATTTAAACTTGTGAAATATATTAAGGAAAAAGCGCCAGTACTCCTCGATATGACACGAGTTCGTGAGTTTGCAATCCTCAAGCATAAATGGCTTAACAAAAACAGATTTTTAAATACTGAATTATTTACAGGGGGTAAAAATGGTTATATCGATGAATCGAGATGGACTACAGCCTCAACTTTTGAAATTGTTATGGCTAAAGGTGGCAAGAGACAGATTGCCATTACATTGCTCAAAAGTGAAAACAGAGAAGGTGATGCTATGAAAATAATTAATTTCTTGCAAAAGAATGCATACTATACAGAAACTGGAAATTTCTAATCTTTAATTTATAAATAGGGAATGGCCGCACCCTGCTGGGTGCGGCCATTTAACTTTTCTGCAATCTTTGTGAAGCGGCTGGTCTAAGCCAGGTCTCGAGGGTTGAATGGTGCTCCACGACGTGGGGTGGGTGCAC
The DNA here is from genome assembly GCA_964627085.1 of uncultured Candidatus Saccharibacteria bacterium. Taxonomy (GTDB): domain Bacteria; phylum Patescibacteriota; class Minisyncoccia; order Phycocordibacterales; family CAIZLB01; genus DALYDD01. The sequence goes on from CAZVIP010000010.1 coordinate 14,797, forward strand.
GCTTTTGCTTCGGAGTTTCTTTCTTTGTTGGTGGTCCCTTTGGCAAATTCTCTTGTCCTTTTCTTTCGCTGGTTGATGGCGATAAGTCGAAGATGTCGAATTCGTTCAAGTTTCCTTTATCATCAAAAATAAGTTTCCTCTGCTCAATTGCTGCCAATCGAAAGCCTTGCAAAGCATTGCCAGCGAGAACCAGATGGTGGAGCATGAGCTTATTTGCAATCTCCACATTGAATCCCTCGATTTCATCTGCCTTGGGAGGTGGGCTAATCGAAAAATGCAATGACTTCGCCTGTCTGTTTGTTGCGAATTTGATAAGACGTGGCCTGCCATTTGCATTGACGACAACCTTTATGGCTTTTCCGTTTTGGCCACGGTCTACGGTGATTATTACGATTTTCCTTTTCTTGCCCTCGACTCCATTTATGATTCGCGTTTCGGTGACATCAAATGCAAAGCGATCAAGTCCCGGTGCGACCTGTGTCTTACCGAAGTTGGATTCGAGAAGAACTTCATCTCCTGTTGCGACTGTCTTGCACGTATTCAGCTTTTGAAGACCCTCAATAACCCTGATAAGCACATCTGCGCTCTTCATGATAAAGGGTGTCTCTGGGAAAAGGTGATCCTCTGTGGACCACTGATCTTTGTCTTCATTTTCCGCCAGTGTTGACGGGGTAGTGACTTGCAACAATAAAAACATCGCTGCAAACAAACCGAGCAAACGCCCGGTGACCGACGATTTCGTTTTCATCTATCTGTTTTTTCTACTTGTTTATTGTGAAGGGCCAGGCGGTAGTGCCAGGCTTGACTAGATACCTGTATAAATGATGCTCCTTATTTCTATAAAAGTAAACTATTGTCAAGGGTAGATATTTAGGTTATATTATAGATGTGATCTTTGACAGATCGTCCTTCCCCGAGAGCATGTATCTCGGTGCTTCGGGTACCCTGTCAAAGATATTTTCTTTTGGGGGAGGATGAGTTGGCAATGAGCCGACGGTGCATACTTAGTCAGTATGTATTGAAATGTCCTCCCATAATTTCAAACCGCTATGTTCAAATCTATCGGTTTCGTCATCAGTCTCATTGCAGTCAGAATTTTCCTTCCCGTTGCTTTTCATGCATTTGAAGCAACAACAGTTCAGTTCTTTGGCTTCGCAGGTGAGATATTCTCACATCCACCGACAGCCATATTCCGTGATCTCGGCACAGGTCCAGTAACATCTGGACAAACAGCTGGAATGTCTTACATTCCAAAACCTGCACCAATGCCTGACTTTTATCCTATGAACAATCAAGGATACTAGAAAGGCGAGTTTCCGACTGATCGGAATATTTGCTGGTTTCTAATCAGCATTTCGTCAGCTTGCTGACACAATCAATTTAATTAGACCGCACGTGTTTTTCACGGGCGGTTTTTGTCATTTTGGCAAAGAGTGGCGACAGACTCACAATCCAAAGCTCCGCAAAAGCTGGCAATGTAATCGTGAGTAGGAATAGAATCCACACATATATATCTGTATATTTAAGCCCGTATTTGCTCACGATAAAATATATTTCAGCAATAAAAGAGAATATGAAGAAAACTGAAAGCGAACTAATTTTTTCTCGCTTCACATTATTTTTAGATTTTGAAGTCACATTGAATGGGCGCTTTAATCCAAATATGCCTGAAAGAATACCGTCTGCGATATACGGAGAGAGCGCAATATAGTACATAAATGAGCGAGCAATCTGCCGATACGTAAACTCAGACATCCGCTTAGAAATAAGAAGTGAGAATATATAGTAGGAAATATACGATGCAAAAGGGAATATGAGCATGGTTGGTGTAGGAAACAGTCTATATGACTGATACATGAAGAAATTCCCAAACAAACTACCGAGGAAAAAGACAATCAAGAAAGCCTGCAAAAACCACGGAGACCAAGACATGAAATAATCACTGAGCTGTCTAAAAGTCAGCCTTGATTCTGTATTAAAGAAATAATTTTTAAATAATACTTTCATGTTGGTCACACCTCCATG
>CAZVIP010000010.1:16921-18400 GCA_964627085.1 uncultured Candidatus Saccharibacteria bacterium
CTGTATTAAAGAAATAATTTTTAAATAATACTTTCATGTTGGTCACACCTCCATGCGCCCATCTCGAATGCTGTTTTGCAAATGTAGCAAAAGTTGAAGGGGCAATGCCTCCACCCAAAATTTTGTCGATAAATAAGACACGATGACCGAGTGATTGAATAGAAATACCAATCTCGGTGTCTTCACAGATATTATTCATCGGCCATGCACCAATATCCTCAAGCGTTTTCTTTTCTATCACACACATTGTTCCGTTTAGGAGGACAGAGTTTTGCGACTGTCTTGCTCTTTGGTTGAGGGAGAAACAGAGTACCTGTTCGAGTTCTGCAGCGGCTCGGATCGGGAGATTACTTGGCATATAGTGCTGTCTGGCCATTGCTGCTTTTGTTTTTACTCTTGTTTGTCTTGCATCAATATTTGCAATAAATAATTCTTGCATCATGGTACTTAGCCAATTGCTCTCAACAATATAGTCAGAGTCGATTACAGCTATGTATTTTGCTTTATTATTTGTCTTTTGGAGAAGTAAATTGAGAGCACCGGATTTTGCACCAGTGATTTTTCCGAAGTCGAAGCAGTGTACAGTCTTTTTATCAGATAATTTATTTTGTTTTGAATAATAATCAAATAATTCTTTATATTTATTTGAGTCCGTATTATTTATACCAACCAATATTTCAAAAGCAGGGTAATCAAGTTTGAGGCATGATTCTATTGCATCTTTTAGTATCTCGGGAGCTTCACCTGCACAAGGGATATGAATTGAAACAAAATTTTGGCTAAAGTTTTCATTAATTTTTTGCAAAAGAGCCTCATCCGCCTTCAGCTTCATCACTTTAGACCTTGAATTATCAATATGGCCACTCACAAGGCCTATGGCACTATCCTCATCCACAAATAGTGATATCGCAGCAGTTTTTATGGTCCAGAGTACGATACAGGTGAGTGAAAGCTGTAATACAACAAGTAATTGCCCGCCTGGTATATAGATCATGTATTCAATAAGTGAAAAAGCTAGACTGATTCCCAAAATATTAAAGACCACTAGTGTAAAAGACCACAACAGTGTGTGTAAATAATTCTTGAAAAGAACAATCTTCGAGAAATGAGAAAACAGAAGAGATAATAGTGTCGATAACAGAATAGAAATATACAAGTAATATGCAACTCTATTGCTCTTTGGCAATCGCAAACTATCCCAGATGCCCCATTGCGCACCTGTTAAACCCTCATCTGTCTTTGTGATCTTGTATGGTTGGTCAAAAGCCTCGATCACATTGAATGGACGAGGAATTTCAGTGTCTGATGCAAGCTTGTGTAGAAATATAGTTTGAATCTCTGCAGAAGGAATTGAATTACCAAAGGGGAAACCTCTTGTTGGCCAACCTGTCTCGTACAGGAGTACTTTTTTCTTTGGGTATAAATTCTGTATCTCCGCAAATTGTTTTTTTGTATTTTCAAGGATGTCGGTACTTCCGG
>CAZVIP010000011.1:0-8914 GCA_964627085.1 uncultured Candidatus Saccharibacteria bacterium
GGAACAAAGTATCGCGGTGAATTCGAAGAACGACTCAAAAATATTCTCAAAGAAATTGAAAAGTCTGATGGTAAAATTATTTTATTTATTGATGAAATTCATACCATTGTCGGTGCTGGTGCCGCAGAAGGCTCACTTGATGCTTCAAATATGCTCAAACCCGCTCTTGCACGAGGTGAACTTCGCGCAATTGGTGCAACAACACTCAAGGAGTATCAGAAACATATTGAAAAAGACCCAGCATTACAGCGCCGTTTTCAGCCTGTATATGTTAATGAACCGAGCACAGAAGATGCTGTGGCTATTTTGAGAGGTCTCAAAGAAAAATATGAGCTCTATCACGGTGTGCGCATTACTGATGATTCAATTATCGCTGCGGTAAATCTTTCAAGTCGATATATCACTGATAGATTCTTGCCGGACAAAGCTGTTGACCTTATCGATGAAGCAGCATCTACACTCAAAATTGCACTCGAAAATAAACCACCAGAACTTGAAATTGTTCATCGTAAAATCATGCGTCTTGAAATTGAAAAAGAAGCTTTGAAAAAAGAATCTGAATCAAATAAAGTAACAAAAGCTCGAGTTAAGGAAATCGAAACCGAGATTGCAGATTTACGTGCTACAACCGCTGAGGTAGAAGCGAAGTGGATTAATGAAAAAGAGACTCTTTCTGACATAAAAAATATCAAGAAACAGCTTGAGAGCGGAAGACAGGAGGCCGTAAAGGCAGAAGCAAGCGCTGACCTTGCAAAGGCTGCTGAAATTCGATATGTAAAATTGCCGGGACTTGAAAAAGACCTCGACACAAAAACAAAGCGCCTCAAAAAACTCCAGAGCTCACGCCGAATTCTCAAAGAGGAAATTACTGAAAATGACATCGCGACAGTTGTCGCAAGATGGACTGGTATTCCCGTGACTCGAATGCTTGAAGAAGAAGCAGGGAAGCTCTCACGCATGGAAGCCGACCTCCAAAAGGCTGTCATCGGTCAAAATCAGGCTGTATCAAAAGTTGCAGATACAATCAAGCGATCACGCGCTGGTATCAATGATCCGCAAAGGCCAATTGGTTCGTTTATTTTCCTTGGACCAACCGGTGTTGGAAAAACTGAGCTCACAAAAGCGCTTGCACAATTCATGTTTGATGATGAAAAATCACTCATCCGAGTTGATATGTCAGAGTATATGGAGAAACATACAGTTTCAAAAATCATCGGTGCTCCACCAGGATATGTTGGCCACGAAGACAGTGGTTCACTCACAGAAACTGTGAAGCACAGACCATATTCTGTTATCCTTTTTGATGAAATTGAAAAAGCGCATCCGGAAATATTCAATATCTTGCTTCAGGTTCTCGACAATGGACGCCTTACAGATTCAAAAGGTAGAACTGTTAACTTCAAGAATACAATTATCATCATGACTTCAAATATCGGTGCACAGTATATCGATAGAATGCAGTCAATTGGCTTCAATGCAAGCTTCGATACAGATTCAGAATCTGACAAAGCAGCGAGCGATGTCAATCGTGATTCAGAAAATTACCAAGCTTCAAAACAAAAAGTTATGGAAGCGCTCAAGGATCATTTCAGACCTGAGTTCTTGAACCGAATCGATGAGATTGTGCTGTTTGACATTCTTTCTCAAGATGCAATTCGAAAAATTGTAGAAATTGAATTGGATAAAGTGCGTGCACGACTCGCTGACAAGGAAATCAAACTTGAAATCACAGAGGAGGCAATGGAATTTTTGGCAAAAGAGGGCTACAATCCACACTACGGAGCACGCCCACTCAAGCGACTTATTCAAAATAGAATTCTCACTCCAATGGCATCACTCATCATCAACTCTGATGTTGTTCGTGGTGGCACTGTACAGGTTGGTTTCAAATTAGATCCAAAAAGCAAAGACGGAAAAATCACAAGCAAGAATTCAGAAAGGGAATCATCAGGTTTCCGAGATGTTGGATACCAGCATGTCGCAAATGGTGAATTTACATTTGAAGTCAAAAAAGGCAAAAAAGCTCCAGCTGGATCTGGTGCAAAAGATATCGCAGAAGAATCAAGTGTAGAGCTTTCATCCAAAAAAGATGCAAAACCTACTGCAAAGCCAGAGGTAAAATCTGCACCAAAAAAGGCGAAAACTACTGCTCAGTAGGAAAGTCTTACCTAAACTGATAGACAATAAAAAAGCCTCGCACTGTGTGAAATGCACTTTGCGCGGCTTTTTTATTTGGGAAAAAATGGTATAGGGTAACCGGTTTGTTGAAAAAAAACCAAAAATAATATACACTGCTCTTATGCGTAGGTGGCGGAGTGGTCAATCGCAGTAGACTGTAAATCTATCGCCCATTGGGCTACGCAGGTTCAAATCCTGCCCTACGCACAGAAAAAACAAAAACACATTCATTCAACTGGATGTGTTTTTGTTTATATCATTTTGACAAAGCGCCACACGGGGCGTACTATTTTTTTAGGTCAGAATTACGGCACGTTGCTGTTATTTGTCCTTTTAACCCGCCTGTAGAAATACGGGCAAACAATAGAAAAAATTCTGTTATGAGTAACGGAAACTACGATAGTGGTCATATGGCTGGCAGTGCAGGTGTTGAAACAGGCACCGGTGAACCAAAGGCTGAGGAAACATTACTTGGTCACGAACCAAGATTCAGAGTGACGAAGAGACGTGGTGATCAAAGGCCCTTGACTGACCGTGACACAGCTATTTTGTTTCGCCGATGGCAAGCTGTAGGAGAGAGGATGAAGGAAGGTACTCTTTCTCCTAAAGTGGTCGCTGAAATGTTACAGAACCTTTTTGATGGAAAGATTCTGATGACAAAAAGTTTGCTGCCAAGTCCGGAGGCGCAAGTAAATATTGCGCAAATGGTCAACGTTGCATTCGGTCTCAATCATCCATTGATGAATTTAAGAAACGGTGCAAGTTCCCCTGATGACAAAGATCTGAAATCACTGCGTCCTAATCAGGCATATGTTCTTACGCCGACTTTTGGAGAGTTGAGTGTCTGCCTACGGAAACTTTGGGAAGTAATCAATAGTATGCATTACGGTTCATATTGTGATGTTGATTTTGAAAACTATACGAGGTTTCAGCATCGGCCTGGATATAATGTTGCAGGTGGTGTTAGTTGGGAGCTAATTGATTTTGGTGACCCGGACGATGACCAATCGGTCCAACAACTAAGAAATCAACAAGGTCCCGGTAGGGTTCTTGCGGATGTTGAGGTGTTATGGGCCTTAATCTATAATCCTCAACTTATGAATGATCTAAGTAGCTTGGGATTCGATGATCTTTGGGTCGGAAATGCAGGGTCGGAAGATGCTGTGAATGTCCCATATTTTGGTCGTGCGGGATTCGACGCAATCGGTCTGAGGAATGGTCATTCGGGGTCACGTGCCACAAAACGATGTATCCCCGGGAATATTAGGGGCAACATACCTTTTTAATAATCCTGAGATTAAACATTAGACATATGTAAGACAACAGCCATACGACGCGGCACCCCAAGCCTTTGGGGTGCCGCTTTTTCTATTTCTATGTACGCAAATTAAATATGTGCAAAACATATTTGACACCAAACACACAAAAGTATAATCTTCAATCCATGCAGCCAAAAGCGCAATCAATTCGAAATGTACGTACTAACCTGGGGTATTGGCACCTGGTTTGTTTTGCTATACGTAATCGAGAGTTGACTTGTGCTGATGCACATACTATCTAATCAAAAGCCGTGTAAATTAAGCTTTGTGATCAGAACAAGCCAGCTCTCGATACCGGGAGCTGGCTTGTTCAATATCAACTAGGGGTGCAAACCCTAAACCAATAAAAAGAAAGGTAAAGGAAAATGAATAGTTCTTTAGCAAATAAACCTGAAGGTCCATCTGCACGCACGGCTACAGCTAGTGTGCCTGACGAGTGTGCGCCCGACAAATGTGCACCTGGTCAAGTCTGCTCTGCTGTAGGCGAAGCAGAGACGCAACAAGGTGATGATACACCTGGTCCAGATCTTAGATCGCCTATGGAGGTGATGCTACCAATGTCCTTCAGCGATGTGAAAACTCCGGTGACATCTGGATCATATTTCGCTCTGCTCTGATTGAGCATTGCGATGTGGTGGTGGTTCGAACAGTGCGAACACTGGCGACCTTGGATTGCTATTCGTAGCAAAAAGGCAGGCGAGCAAATCGCAAAAATCAAATGTTGCTGGCACTATTGATTCAAACAAGAATCAAGATATGCCAGCAACTTTTAATACATTATTATTAACAAGATTCTATGATTCTATACGAGAAAGATAAAAATTTTCTGTATAATGAATCTCTTTTTTACAATTAATTTATGCATATCATATATCCTCAATATAAAAAATTATTAAGTGAGCTAATCGCAATCAAGAGTATTTCGACTGATATTTCATTCAAAGATGAGATGAAGAAAACTGCAAATTGGTATATTGATTTTTTGCGAGGCCATGGCTTTGAAGTTGAAGTACTTCAAGGGGAGATTTCAAATCCCGTTATTGTGGCTAAATATATAGTCGAAAAGGAAGCTCCGACTGTTTTGTTATATGGGCATTATGATGTGCAGCCAGCTGATCAAGATGGTTGGCTGAGTGATCCATTTATATTGGATGAAAGAGACGGACGCCTATATGGCAGAGGGGTTGTAGATAACAAGGGTCAACTTCTCATACACATTGCGGCAATTATCCATCTCATAGAGAAAGGTGAATTACAAAAGAATATCACTTTCCTAATTGAGGGAAATGAAGAGACATCTAACCCTGAGCTCGCAGTGCTTGTTGCAAAACATATTGATTTACTCAAAGCAGATATTGTCATGGTTTCAGATGGAGAGCTGTGTGGTGAACATCCAGTGATTGAGACTTCGCTCCGAGGTGGTACGAATATAAAAGTGACATATAAGACAGCGCATACTGATGCCCATTCTGGGATTTACGGAGGTGCTATTCCAAATGCAGCACATGAATTATCAAAAATGATTAATACATTATTTGATCATGAATACGGCAATGTTGCGGTTGAGGGGTTTTATGACGACTGTTACTCTTTGGACAAGATTGAAAAATTAAATTCAGACACTATCGAAACATATCTCATCGACCAGGGCCATAAACAAATGCATCATGTGGGTGCAAAGAAAATTGTTACTGAGAAAATAGTTGGTACAAAAAACGTGAACAGCGCTGACGGCGCTGATAACTCTGTATCGTATCTCGATCACGCACAACTACCATTTCATGTACAGACAGGCGCAAGGCCGACTCTCCAAGTGACGGGCATTTCATCTGGATACATTGGTGCCGGATATGCAAATATTGTGCCGTATCTTGCTGAAGCTCGAATAAATGTCAGGACAGTGGCTCCGCAATCTACAGAAAAAGTGGTATCGCATATCCTAAATCACATACATAAGCACACGCCGGAACATGTTGAAATTCAGATTGAATCAACTGAACACAATGATCCGTTTTCTTTTTCATGTGATGGTGAGGAATTAAATAAGGTGAAAGAAATATTGACCAAGGCTTTTGAAAAAGAGGTAATAATCGTGCGTGTCGGCGGTGGAATACCAATCGTGTCTGATTTATCAAAATTGATTGGTGGGGAAGTCATGCTTATTCCACTTGGCAATGATGACTGTAATATGCACGGCGCAAATGAAAATGCCCGAGTGGATATCATAGAAAAAGGCCTTGAGTTCAGTAGTCAGTACTTTGGTCACAAGTAGTAAAAAACAAAACTACCCAGCAGGCACCGCAAACCAAAGTCATGAAGACTGGTCGCAATGCGTGCTGGGTAGCGAATTTTAGTTGGTTTACCTCCCTACTAGCTGGTCGCCGCTAGGTGGTCGTGTTATTTTTTTGGCCATTGGCCAAGGGCAGCAAATGATTAAGCTGCTTGATTCTGTGCATCCAGGGTGGGGATGGCAGGAATTTCTTCAGAGACAATTGTGATGTCCTTGGCATTGAAGTGTTCAACTTCAACGGACAATACAAGTCTTGTTCCGGGCAGTAGGTGGAATCCGTGGATTACACCTGGTGAAGCCGTGAACATTTGGCCAGGATACAATTCAACAGTAGTGAATGAACGGGGGTCGTTAGGGTCACCAAGGAGCAGAAATGATCCTGCTTTTGAGACTGTTATGACGCGGAAGCGCTCACAGATGTGCTGGTGCTTGTGGGGTGAAATCCCTCCAATTCTGTCTGGTGGCGCCTTTACCACTAGATGACGGGATACTGTCGGAACGGCGGTGCCGCCGAGTTTGAAGTCGGTGCACTCCTCAACATCGCGGTATGCGATAGGGTGAAGGCCGTGATGACTTCGTTTTGTCGTCTGACTGATTCGTTTCAACAGTAGTTGAACTCGAAGCGATCGGAAGAGTGATCCAACCATTGTCGCCATTGTCGCGAGGTCTTCGCGGGATTTCAAACGTGTTACCAGGGTAGTAAGCCATGGTCCTTTTATTACACGTGGCATAAACTGCTTTCCTTTCTTGTTGTTGGTTTTGGGCCCTTGCCCTTTTTGTGGATTGAGTGAGTAGAGATTCTGGGTGTCTGGATATGCCCTGCAAGTTTTTGCCGGGCAGTTAAGGGTACACTTATGCAGTGCCAATATCCATCTACTTTTGAACTTCTATAGTCCATTTGACCATATTTGATTTTTTGAGTCAACGGTATAGAATAGATATTTAATCCACAGCCCAGAAAGTGATTATTTGGTGATGTTATTTGGAGCCAGTATATAAGGCAAATATTGGCATCAACTAATCAATAATTCTCCGCTGTTCAATATATTTATGAATAAAGCAATGACACAAAATCAAATATCACAAGCAAGAACATCATTTTTTGGACAGGTTGTATCAAACTGGAAATCGGGTATTACGGTCGCCTTGGTATCGATTCCTCTTTCAGTTTCGATTGCAATTGCATCAGGTGCATCACCTCTCAATGGTATTATCACAGCAGTATGGGCGGGAATTATCGCTGCGATTTTCTCTTCAAGTAAATTTAATATTGTTGGTCCTGCCGGAGCGCTAACTGCAATACTCGCAAGTGCGGCTCTTGTTTTTGGTCCTGCAGCGCTCTCAAGCCTCGCAATTATTTCAGGTGTTATGATCTTGATTGCGTGGGTATTGCGTTTGGATAAATATATTTCGTATATCCCATCGAGTGTCATTCATGGGTTTACACTCTCAGTTGCTGTAGTTATCGGACTCACACAGCTTAACTTTGCTTTTGGTCTGCAAGGTCTCACGAAGCATTCACATTTTATCCAGAATGTATTTGAAACTTTTTCTCATATCCAGTTGGCAAATCCTGCTATTACTGGATTCTTTATTTTCTCGCTTATCTTCTTATTTGGTCTTTTGAAGTTTGCACCAAAATTACCTGGTGTTGTAGTATTGGCTCCAATTGCAATTGCTATTGGATATATGGCACAAAAGGGTATGTTGCCATTTGACCTAATCACTCTCGGCGAAGTATTCCCAAATCTGCATCTATCAATATTCTCTATACCTGACCTCTCTTTCTCAAATGCATATATCATTCCCGCGCTGACAATCACGCTTGTGGCAATACTCGAAACTGAAATCTCTGCAAAAATCGCAGACAAAATGACAAAGACAAAGCATGATCAGCGCAAAGAAGTTTTTGGTCTTGGTCTTGCAAATATCGGAGCAGGATTTTTCGGTGGACTTCCTGCAACTGGAGTATTCGTCCGGACATCACTCAATGTTCGCTCACATGCAACGAGTAAAATGTCACAGGGAATAAACAGTGTTGTGATTGCAGTTGTTTCTATTGTATTGCTTTCTGCATTTAACTATATTCCAATGGCTGCAATTGCGGCTATTTTGATTTTCGCTGCAATCCGTATGGTTGAGATTCACCACTTCAAGCACCTGTTCTATTCTGATAAAACTGCATTTGGTATCTCAATGCTCGTCGCGGGTATTTCAATCTATGAGGATGCGCTCATGGGTATTATTGCGGGTACTCTTTTCTCCCTAATAATTTTGACGGAAAGAATGTCAAAAGGGCAGTATGAACTTGTCATCAATAAAGATAAAAAAATTGTTGAAAGAATCGTTTGTCTCGACGGTGATACAAAAGTATTCGTTCCAGATGGCACACATATTTGTGTCTATTCAATCAAGGGTCACTTATCATATGCAAATGCCCATAACCACCTCGCTCGAATTGAGAAAAAATTAATCTATAGTCAGGCAGTAGTATTCAGACTCCGAGAGCTTGCATATATTGATGTGGACGGCGTTGAGACTTTGGGTGAGATGTTCTCTTTCTTGGAAAAAAGAGGCATCAGGGTCATTGTCACAGGTATCGCACCACATATTGCCAAACAGCTCAAACATAACGCAGACTTTGCAAAGATTATGGAAAGGGGAGATGTCTACGATAGAGCGCATCAGGCCCTCAATGCCCTGGGCTATGATTTACCAGTAAATAACGGGTAAAAACAGCCATAAGTTGCAAAAAACATTAAAAATGATACTATATTCTTCATGTCACAGGATAAACTAATCAAACTCGTCCACAAAGCAACAGGCGAGATTTATCGTACTCGAAAGAATCGCAAGAAGGTTGAGAAGAAAATTGTTCTCAACAAATACAGTGCAAAACTCAAAAAACGAGTTAAATTCACAGAGTCAAAATAATCATAAATCATTATGTTCAAAACACCCCAGACGAAAGAAAGGGGTGTTTTGTTTTATGGCCATATTTCCCGAATCTTTTGATTTATCGCCCAGATATTGCTATAGTGTCTGTCACGGGCCTATAGTTTCAATGGTAAAACATCGCACTCCAAACGCGCAGTTCTCCGTTCGAGTCGGAGTGGGCCCGCCAAAA
>CAZVIP010000011.1:9014-13919 GCA_964627085.1 uncultured Candidatus Saccharibacteria bacterium
ACATCGCACTCCAAACGCGCAGTTCTCCGTTCGAGTCGGAGTGGGCCCGCCAAAACAACGAGCGAACATAGTGAGCGACTATGTTTTGGCAGGGTGCCGTGTACTCACGGCCCCGCCAATTAGAGCTAGCACGAGACATATAAACAGATGAATCTCAAATTTATAAAAGCAGGGGTACTCATACATGATAATGACAAATTTTTGTTAGTTCAAGAAAAAGCCCAAAGGGTATATGGTCTTTGGAATTTTCCGTCTGGAAAAGTCGAGAATGAACTGAATGTACAACAAACCGCTATCAAAGAAGTTAGGGAGGAAACAGGGTTTGATGTAATTCTAGAAAAAGAGTTAATGGTATTTGAAGACACGTTTCCAGATACACTTAAATTATATGTATTTTTGGGTAAGGTGATAGGAGGATCTTTAATGATTCCTAAAGATGAGATTCTAAATGCAAAATGGTTTTCTCTCGAAGATATTGAACTGATGAAAGGGAAGTTGGTTGGTGAATGGGTTGCAGAAGCTGTACGAGTGGGGTCAAACTAGGTATGCTTCAATACTTGAAACGGACTATGCAGGGCTTGGCCGACCACGGTTCCAGCTCGAGTAGCCCCGCCAAAACAACGAGCGAACATAGTGAGCGACTATGTTTCGGCAGGGTGCCGTGCACTCACGGCCTTGCAACATTTGAGCTAGCACGATAGGGGTAGTACAATATCTTTATGAATCCAAAAAGAAATTATCACTTCCAATCATACGATCCATCATGGCCTCATAAGTTCAACGAGATCAAGCAAAACTTAACTGAAGTATTTGGCGTAAAGGCTCTGGATATAGAGCATGTTGGAAGTACGTCAGTTCCCGGAATGGATGCAAAACCTTTGATTGATATTTTGATAGTTGTTGAAGATATAAAAAACATTGAAGGTGAAAAAGCAAAGATGATATCAATGGGGTACAATATTCGTGAAAATATTTTAGATGATCGATCGGTGTTGTTTGAGATGAAAGAGGGGGATGAAAAAGTTCAGAATATTCATGTATTTGAAAAAGGTGCTCGAACTATTGGTCAATTTATATACACAAGAGATTATTTACGAACACATCCAGAAAGAGCCAAAGAGTATGCAGTATTAAAGCATGTGCTAAAAGAAAAATTTCCAGACGACTATCAAGCGTACCGAGATGGTAAGCATGATTTTCTTCAGGAGACAGAACGACTGGCAAGAGAGTGGAAGGGTGAAAGTTTGTGATCTTGAAGATGTCTGAACATGACCGATGTGCTAGACTCAAAACAAAATAAAAAATGACAACCAAAGCCACCTACAAAGACATAGAAAAAGAATCAGATATCAGTGACAAGCAAGTCACAAGTGTTCATGCTTTTTGTTTTTATAATGATCAATTTGTTATCGTGTATGCTCCTAAAAAAGGAACCTGGACACCGCCTGGAGGAAAAGTTGAAGATGGCGAAAGTGCCCTTGAAGCCACAATACGAGAAGTTAAAGAAGAATCTAATATGAAAGTTCTCAGTCATCGGTTTATCGGTCTTCAGGAAGTTCATGATCCCGAAAATCCTATAATACAAGCGGCATTAGTATGTCTTGTAGAACCATATGGTGATTTTGTTGAAGATCCAGATGATAAAGATATAACAGAAATAAAACTTATTGACCCTGCTGATTATAAGAGATATTTTGATTGGAAAGAGAGCGGGGATCATATTATGAAAAAAGCCATGCAATTAAAGGTTGTAATGGAGAATGGGTTGTAATTTTAATATCTGACCTATCTTGTTAAGATCAGCAGATTGTCCTTAAACTAACCCACACCCCATGACCACCCCAAAAACCCTCGTCAACATGGGCTCACGCGAACGATCCCTCATATACGCCTATGTACTTTCAAACGCTGACTCAAAGGATGTCAAGCATACTTTTAACTTTGACCTCACAATCGTTGTTGTAGGCGAAGGGTCCAGAGGAAAAATCACCACATGGTATCAGCCAGAGGAACTCAGCGAGCTCACCAAGTTAGTAACAGACAAGGTAAAATCCGACGAATCTTTCCTACAAGAAACAAAAACAAATTTCTTTGAACGATGGGAAAAACTTTTGTCATATATCAAGCGAGAACAAAAGATTAATAGTTTCGATGAAGCCTACCGTGTCTATGAGCTCTACTATATGTGGTGGTCAGCTCTTTCATACATACTTGATGCAAATAAGGTCTCAGAAACAACCAAAGAAGAATATCAAACATGGAGAGTTGCAAATCAGCACCATACCGAGGAAATTGATAAGCTGTTCGTTGAATATATATTGGAGAAATATCCGCAATATGGAGATGTGGTAAATCTCATTACTCCTGAGGAAATGCTCTCACTTGATACCGGACCATTTGATGAGAAAAAGATGAGCGAGATACGTGAAAGATCAAACGGTTTTGTTTTGTATAAAGAGCATACATACCCAATTTCTCACCTCAATGAATTACTCGAAAAAGAAAACATTATTTTAGACGCTGAAGAACCTGATCAGATTCATGATTCATTACAAGGTGTGATTGCTTCCAAGGGTAAGGTTATTGGTAAGGCACGAATTGTTAAGTATAAAGAAGACCTCACATCACTCGAGGAGGGAGAAATACTCGTGGCTGAGGTGACAACTCCGGATTATGTTCCTGCAATCAAAATAGCGGGAGCCGTTGTCACCGATGAAGGTGGAATGATGAGTCACGCAGCCATATCATGCCGTGAACTCAAAAAGACTTGTATCGTAGGAACCGCCTGGTCAACCAAAACTTTTAAAACAGGAGAAATGATTGAGGTTGATGCGACGGGTGAGAGAGGGGTTGTTCGGAGGGTGCCGATTGTGTAAAAAAGCCTTAGAGACCCTAGAGATATGCTTGTTGTATGTTTGGCAAGGTTAGGTGCGAGGATTTGTATGGGTGCGCCCAAAACCCCAGAGTGATACAATATCTTTATGTCACATAAAAAACCAGTCATCGCATCTGTTGTAGTTTTGATACTTTTTATCATTGGGTATTTTGTAACTCCACTTATCCTGCCGCTTTTTATTGATAAGAGGGTAGATGAAGCGCCACTTATAAATATATCTTTGACTGATACGCAGGGGTCAAATCAGATTGCATCTACGAGCGACAGTGCCATTATTTCAACAACAAAGGGAAGCTTTGTTGGTTTTGATCGCATCCATACTGGCACAGGAACAGTGCAGGTTATTATGCAAAAAGATTCACATATAGTTAGATTCGAATCTGATTTCAGTGTTCAAAACGGCCCAGATCTCTATGTCGGTTTTGGTAAAGACGGTAAATATGTAGAGGGTTCAGAAATCGCAGTCCTCAAAGGTAATATTGGTTCTCAGAATTATGTAGTGAACAAAAATTTTGATCCTGAAACATATAATGAAGTATGGATTTGGTGCAAGCAATTCAGCGAGCCATTTGCCCGTGCGGTTTTGCAGATGTAAAAGGTGGGATTACCTGACATGAAAAATTTAATCGAAAATCGAATCAAAAACTTTTGGGGTTATGGTAGCCTCGAATCTCCTGTATGGTTTGTAGGTATGGAAGAAGGGTTGGATCCAAAAAAGGATACAGAGGAATTAGAAATTCGCTTTCAGGCGGCTGATGGAAAAAGCACAATTGATATGCGTAAAGATATGGGACATCTCATTGGGCATATGAAGTGGTTTAAAGAAAATCCACCCATTCAATCAACTTGGAAGTACCCAATTGCTTTATATTTATATTTAAAAAATCACAAAACCCCATCACAAGATGATATCAAAATGCATCAAGGGTTAATTCTTGGTGATGTGATTAAAAAAGAAACAGCAACTATTGAGCTTATGCCACTTCCTTCACATAAGGCACATGAGTCAACTTGGTTATATACAAAGTACGGTGTCACAGGACTCAATTCTAGGGAGGAATATATATCAACTTATAAAGCTGAACGTGTTAAGGGGTTGAGGCGGATAGTAGAAAAATATTCACCTAAATTAATTATTTTCTTTTCTGTGGGATATTTATCAGAGTGGACTGAAATTATTGGAAAAACACCTGACAAAATTGCTCATCAGATGTATTTTGCAAAGTCTGGAAATACTACTTACTGTGTGTTGCCTCAGGGTTCTTCCCGGGGTATGTCATATAAAAGACTATATGAATATGCTAATGCAATCAAAGATAAGGTGAATATTGCATAAGTACAAGGAATTTTGGAATTGTTATTGTATACTCTATAACCATGAAACTCACCCTTCTCGGAACTGGCGGAGCCACTCCATACAAAAATAAAAGTGCATGCAGTTATTTAATCGAGACAGACAATCAAGACATTATCATTGATGCTGGTTTTGGCGTCTCAACACAGTATCGAAAAAAAGTAACTGATATCAATAGACTAAACCATGTCCTTTTGACCCATATGCATATGGACCATACTTGCGAACTTCCTATGTTGATGTTCTGGGCTTTTCTTATGGGAAAAAATTCAGGCTTCCATTTATATGGTCCTCAAAAAAATGTAGAGAGGTTTGTCACCGGGCTCTTTGACCATGCATATTATTTCATCAATGATATGTTACAAGAGGCTCGTCAGAGAGATTTCACCTATACCGTTGCGCCAATTGATCCAACACCTGAAAATCCAATTGTGCCAGCACTCACAGTCGATGGTCTGCAGATTGATGCAGTTGAGGTAAAGCATTTTTCAAATTTCCCATGTCTTGCATACAAACTCACAAGCCAGACAAAAAAGATTGTCATTTCAGGAGACACAACTATTTGCGATGGGATTATTGAGCTATGTAAGGATGCCGATGAATTAATACTCGATGTAAATATGCATGAGTCATTTGGTCATAATGTTCTTTCTCC
>CAZVIP010000012.1:0-13406 GCA_964627085.1 uncultured Candidatus Saccharibacteria bacterium
AGGAGATATCAAATAATAGGGTAGGTGGTCATAATTCCGAAAACTAGCCACAATCATAAAAAAAGGCAATAATACCGATACAGTAATTGTAATGGCATATATAGTATGTCTTGCGATGCATTTATACATAAATACTATACCTATATGACACAAGTAACACTAAGAACAAACAAAGGTAATATCACACTCGACTTATTCGATGACCTGGCTCCAAATACAGTCAAGAATTTTACCGACCTTGCTGAAGCTGGCTTTTATAATGATGTAAAATTTCATCGGGTTATTGCAGGTTTTATGATTCAGTCAGGTGATCCTCTTTCAAAAGATAATAGTCATCCAGAATATTGGGGAACTGGTGGACCAGACCACACTTTTAATGATGAAATTCATTCTGAGAATTTTAACAATGAAGGAACTATTGCAATGGCAAACCGAGGTCCAAATACAAATGGAAGTCAGTTTTTTATAAATGTAAAAAATAATAATTTCTTAGATCCCAAGCACACAGTCTTTGGAAAAGTTATTGACGGTATGGACATAGTGCATGAAATTGAAATGACACCTGTTGGCCCAGGTGACAGACCTCTTCATCCAATAGTGATTGAGAAGGTGCTGGTTGGGTAAAAAACAAATAAACCCAACGAAGTTTCCTGGGTCAGGCTTACTTGTTGGGTTTTTGGTTGGTTAATTGGTCAGCGTCAGTGTCACTGGACAGGGTATTTCAGTTTACTGAGGACAAAAGTGCGCATGGGAGCGTGCATATTTGTGTGCAACATCCGAAAGCTCTTCAGACGCTTGTATGTTTAGGGCGTAGATCTTTTTGGTTTTGTCGGGCTCGCCGCTCGTAATCCATGCTTCTGTGTCTGTAATTCGCTTTTCACTAGTAAGAACGATCGTCTTGTCGCCATGGATTGCACCCATTGCGAAAGTAAATCTTTCGGGGTAAAAAGATGTCATTACTGCCGTGCGGGTGGTTCGACTTGTGCCGAACTCCTTGATAAATTTCGTGAAAGTGACTAAGACGAGTTCGAATTTAAGTGTGTCATTTACGATCACTACATCGACACCTTGGCTCTTGAGAGAAGCTAGGCACTCTCCAGAGGAGTTGATTTCAAAGTTGTGACTGATAAGAAAGCGGGCAAATGCGACAACTGCTTCTGTTGCAGTATCAACAAGGATGAGGGCGGGTCTTTTCGGTGGATTCTGGTTCATGATGGTGATGGGATTATCTGAATTGCTGTTTTGGGATTTTTCCCTTGTTTAATTGGATCTGAATTTTCCAAGGACAATGTTACCTTTTGATTGAAATGTGTCAATTCGAGGTCATTTTATATCACAATGGAACAGGCTGTGACTTTTGTCGCGACCGTTATGTATTAAGAGCATGCAAAACAAATAAACCCAACGAAGTTTCCTGGGTCAGGCTTACTTGTTGGGTTTTTGGATAGTTGATCCTGTGGGTGTTTATGCGGCAATGTCCCACTTATTTAAGACGCTAAACTCGCAGAATCTTTCGCGCACCCGCGCTGAGAGTTCGATGTATTCTGCAACGTATCGTTCCGCTCTACCAGCAAGTGCATCGACAAATTTTTGCCTGTCTGGTTCACCTGCTTGTAGCCACTTGAGAACACCAGCCAGCTGTTTGTCGTTGTATGGTGTGATGGTTCGGCGACTTTTTGCCGCAGAACGAAGTGCTGCAGGTCCTCCGATGTCGGTTTGCTTGATGCATGATTCGAGTGTTGCATCCGTTGCTTCCAGTGCACCTGCAAGAGGGTAAAAGGAATAATACGCCAGATCAATCTTTGTCCATCCGAGCCCCTCAAGTTCATCGAGTTGTTCAGTGGCAGCAATCAAACCGCCGTGCAGTTTTTCATTTAGGGTAACTACCCGGTGGTCGAGAACCGGTTTGCAACCTGTGTAATCGCTAACGGAAGTCGTCGGGATGTCGTTCTTCGAAAGGTAGTCAGCTGTTCCTCCGCTTGAGATGATGCCGAAGCCTAGGGCAATCAGCCCTTGTGCAAAGGTGAGAAGTTGCGGCGTTTTTTCATACACTGAGATGAGCGCGGTGCGCTTAGGTTTTGTGTCGCTTGTCGGGTTCATTTTGTGGATTTCCTTCTACGGGTTTGGTTTGATCTGGCACGTGAGTTATGTGCGCGGATATTTGGGTGGATCGAAGTGACTCAGAATGAGTCTTGCTTTTCCGATAGATATAGTACCTTGCGAGATTTTTGTGTCAATAAATTGAGGGGTGGGTGAGAGTGCGGAAAGAGTATTAGCAAAAACCTCACAAAGAGGTCTGTGGTGAGGGTGTTAGATTGATTTGTGGGGGTATCTGAATATATTGACATATTTAGATATATTCAGTAATCTCCTTTTTGGAATACCTGTTGTTTTCCTTCACTCAGTTCAAACCAATACTCAAAAATATCATGAAATCAGTTTCTCTTGGAAAATATAGTCTGTTAAGCTTGCTAGCTATAATAGCTGTCCTCTTTCTTGCCATCATCGGTGCTTTGGCACTGCTTGATACCTTTATCTTTGGGCGCAAAGCAATTGCGGTATCGGCCCATGTGATGCCTGGCACCTCCTCAGCCGAGCTCGCCCAAAGCAGAGCGGACGTAGTCCGATTGCAAAAAGAAAACTTGCAGCTGAAAAATCAGCAGCAAGGATTCATCGGCTCTGGTGGATTTATGGAATGGCCTAAGCCTGATCCAGGTAAGTCCTACTATTTCCTTGTTCTCGCTTCTGTCCGAGGGACGGCAATCATCCCCGAAGAACTCAACAGTAGTTATCATCTGGTTTATGATCTCGAGCAAAAGAAGTATGTGGCCATTCACAACTTCGGAGCAGCCATCGGCGGAAGAGACTTCGTCTACGAGGTCCGGGGTGAGCCAAGCGGCGTTATATCTTTTAGTCCCCATCTACACGAAGCGGCAGATGCACTTATGAAAAAGTTTGGTGTTGTGCCAGGCTCAACTCGGTGATCTGTTTCTTTTTAATTTAAATTAATGGCGGCCACAGTGAAATACCTGTGGTCGCTTTACCGTTTTGGATTTAAACAATGTTAATTATTTTATAATAAAAAAGCCCCCACGAATCGGGTCCGCAAGGGCTTTTTCGGGGGGGGGGGATTAAGCGTGGGTTTAATTTAGAATACGTTTGCGGTATCAATACGACGCGAGCAGGTGTTTTAGAAATCGTATTTTACACCGCAATAGAACAGGTTGTGACTTTTGTCGCGACCGTCATCTGTTTGCGTGAGAGGTGAAATCAGTTTGATTCCAGGAAGTGTCACTGTTAGGTTTCCTGTTTTCCATTGCAAACCACTGTCGAGATGAAAGAAAATACCTTGTGCATCATTTTTGTATAGGCCTCCATCCCAAGCCAGTGTGGCTTTGGTTTGGATTGCTGAGTGGCCAACACCCAAGGGATTATTCCATTTGTGGGTGATTGACGGCATGATGACAGGAACTCCTTTTCCAATAAAATTTGTATCAGCAAACCAAATCGTTCGAATTTCTGGCGTCAAAAGATGTGACCCATTCCAGTCAAACTTAAAGGTCCGTGAAAGATACAAATCGAGAGAGAGTCGGTCATGGTTAAACCAATCCTCGATGGGGTGAATATTTATTAGGGTAGCTTCGGTTTTTAGATCGAAGTTTCCGATTTTCCATTCATGGCCAACCGTCACTTGTGTCTCATCGGCGGGACCCGAGGACCAGTCGGTATCATCGACACCGTGGATTTCGAGCCAGCTGAAATACAGACCGCTTTTCCATTTCATATTCATTTGATACCAGATGCTCGGCTCCGTAGTTAGAAGGCGACTAATACGTGTAGCGAGGTAGCCGTCGTTATAAGTCGCACTAAGCGATATCTTATCTGGAAACCAATTGGGTCCCGCTGCACCGAGGGGGAGAGGCTTGTTTACCTCTGTTTTGGTTGGGGTTGTGATTTTTGATATCTCATTTTCTTTGGCAAAAGAGGCCGTGGGCATGAGGACGGAGATTGCAACAAAAAGTGCAATCATGATTTGTATTATGGTTTTGTTCGGCATAGCAATCTACGGCCAACGACCAGTTAGCGACAGATTGCCATGCCAAACGCATAAGAAGAACAATGCAGGGCTTTCCTGCGCGGATTGACAATATCAAAGACTTGAAATACTGTATATACGCCGTCGAAAACCGACAAAACATAAAACTAATACCAATCTACATATGTTTGATTCATTTTTTCAAGAATTAGGATTTAGTGGTGGGGCAAATCGCGTATATGCATATCTAGTAGAGAATGCAGGTTCTTCCGCAAGGCATATTGCTGAAAATTTAAATATTCCGAGAGCTTCTGTATATGATAATCTAAAATCTTTGATTAAGAACGGCCTCGTAATTGAACAGGTAAAGGACAATAAAAAAGTTTTTTATATTGATAATCCAAAGAATGCCACAAAGCTAATTACTGATAAGATTGCTCGGCTCGAAAAAGAAAAGAAAGATGTAGAAGATATGATTCCTCATATGATGAAAGGTGGTGAGTCATTCATGCCCAAAATTAAATTTTATTCTGGTAGGGAAGGTATGAGGCATGTATTTAACGATATACTTTGGTACAAAAATATTGAGGTGCAGTCTCTTTTTCCTATAAGTGAAATGATTGCAGCAATGGGTAAAGAGTTTTTCGAAGAACATAACCGAGAAAGAATCCGACGAGGAATTTATATAAAAGCCATTTGGCCAAAAGAAAGATCGGTAAAATTCAAAGAACACCCTGCGCTTGGAAGTGGAAAGAAGTTTTTGCGAGAGATTAGAGTCGCGCCAAAGCAGATGATATGGGATATGGGGTATTGGAATTATGCAAACAAAGTAATCGTGGTCTCTTCACGAAAAGAAGGTTTTGGTTTTATCATTGATAGTAAGGATTTCTCTCAGTTATTAAAAGCACAGTTCGATCTCATCTGGAGTTTGTCAAAAGAAATTAAACCAAATCCAAAAGACGTGGAAGATTTTTTGAAGACGATTTAATTTTTAATTTGTGCTTAGAGGTTCAAGTAAGGCGCTGTAAATCTATGCCTACTTCATTCTCCAAGGGGTGAAAGGGAGTCTTCGGTGTTTGTTCATCCAGATATAACCTATTGCGCTTAATATAATTGCACCGAGTCCGTCTGCAATGAGGTCCATCATTGTGTCGGTATTGCCACCTTGCCACGTGGTACCGAAAACTGAGTCGACAGCAAATTCAAGCACTTCCCAAATCACACCGAAGGCGAGTGAAAAAGATATGGCGAATAAAGTGATGAAGAGTGGGCTGAGCCGAAGGGCTCTTTTCTCATGATTATTTAAAGTATAAATCAAAATATATCCACTTGTACTGATGAGAAAGCCAGATTGAAAATGTAAAAATTTATCCCACAGAAACACATATTCATAAAACCTACCAATCTCTCCGAGGAAGAGAGTGAAAAAAATAAATCCCACAATCCAAAGGCGAATAATAAAAGGAATGAAAACTCGATATTTTCTTTTGAGGATAGTGGGGACAAACATGAGAGCCAAGACAAACGTTGTGCTCAGTATCAACTCCCATTCTTTTCTATAGACAAAAAGTGCGAGCACCACTAAGACTACGACTATCATCAGTCGATAGATAAACAGCGTCACCTTATTTCGATACATATTGAGGTTGTCGGCATATGTGTCCTGCATGCCGTAAGTGTACTACTATTTGAATTAATTTATCTGCGTCTGTTTTTGAGCTCGATACATTTATTGGGTAAAGAGCTGCGCCACAAAATTGAACAATAATTGAAACACCCCACCGAGGCGAGGTGCCTCATTGGTGGGGTGGTTTTGTCAGGGCGGTGAAGTATCAATTCCGAAATGGTGGGATCTATCCATCACGATGGTGCCTGCGTGACTGCAGACGGTCTTGATACCAGGTCTCCGCGATGACGCTGATGCGTAAGACGGCAAAGACTACGAGTCCTGTGATAACTGCTGTTGCAGTGCCGAGTAAGAATCTCGCTGGATTTGTCCAGAAGTTGTATTTTTCAACTACGCCTCCGAATTGATAGAGGGTTACGATACCTGCGAAGATTATGCGACATAAATGTGTGAATGTCATGTTGGGTGTTGGTTTGGGTTTGGTTGCAGGGTTCCATGTTCAGGGTATCTGAAATATACATAGAGCACCTTCTTTCCAAACCCAAACAAATGATAAAGAGCAGTACGCTATTTTTATACCATATGGTTGGAAGGTGTCAAGTGTTTGGGGTAATGTACACTGAAGTTGTGTTGCTTGATTGTATATGTATTGATTGAAATTATTTATATATATCGAAGTAAGCCCTTCGCAGTTTAGTGCGAAGGGCTTTGTTCTGCTTACAGGATTACTTCTTTGTGATAACTTCATCAAGATACCGTGCGTCTGCAAGGACTCGCTGAGCAAGATCTTTACGGGTAGATATCTCCGAAGGGTAACCATTGAGAGTGCTGTCCAGGAGAAAAGTTACACCGAGGATTGCAGCAAGAAACTCAATTGCCTGCACAATCCAAGTCGCAGAAAATTCCTTCGTGTCCGATGATAGGTAGAGGATAGTGGCTGTAAGGATCGCTGTAGCGATGAAAAGCAATAGATATATCTTCAAGGTTTGTAGCACATACCTTTTTAAACCAATTGGTTCAGTTAGGTCAACTAGGTGACTTAACCTACCGCTGGTTCTGTATGTGGTATAGGTCAAGATGTCACCAAGACTTGCTTTTGCCTCTATCGATATTCTACCGAAGTTCGTGTTGGTGTAGAGGTTGTTGTTCTTTCGTAAACCAAGTTCGCTGTTTAAGGCGACTAGCTGAGATACTGCAGATGTGAATGTCGTCTCACCTGCAACTACTTTCTGGACTAGGGGTGATTTTTTTCTCCATTCTTCGATAATTGCTGATGTTGCTGGGGCTTGGGCGCTTTGGGGGAGTGAGGTAATGCTTCTGAGTGCGGCTATGAGTGTCATGGTTGTTTTTGGTTTGGTGTTTTGTGCTCTGAACAGATGTAAAGAACTGTCGGATACAATATTATTAGTGATATGTCAAATAATCAATAAATTATGGCTAAAACAGGTAAAAGTAAATTAATAGTTTACTTTTTAAAATATCTTTGATACCATATTCAATATGAAAGAGGTCACAGACAATTCAATTGAGTCAAAGATAATTCTTCTTTTACAGAAGAAATCGATGTCGACAATCGACGTTGTTGAACATATACAAAAAGTCCGCCCCGGTACCCCAAAGCAAAGTGTGTATCTTTCCCTTCGAAAACTAAGAGAGAAGGAGATTATTGTTATCAATCACAAAAACGTTTCTTTACACCAGGTCTGGGTCTCTAAAATGAAAATGTTTTTTGATGCAGTAAATGGTAGAGAAAATAGCAAAGATGTGCATCCAAATAAGATGGATATCACCGGCTTGCAAGAAAAAGAGTCTGTAATATATAAGTTTAATAGTTTGCTATCTTTGGATATGTATTGGACGCATGCTTTTGTTGCTCTGACTGATCCACTTAATAACGACGATACGGTATTTTTATACAATCCACATGAATTGTTTTTAATTGTTAGAAAAGAGTCAGAGGTAACTATTATGAAGGAAATGAAAAGAAGGGGGATAGCGTGGAGACACCTTGTTGCCGGCAATAAACCTCTTGATAAAGAAATCAAAAGATACTTTGATCAGGATTATGCAAAGTGCCACTTCCTTGGAAAGGGCATATTTGAAGATAACTATTATTTGAATTGCCTGGGTGATTTTTTAATTGAGGTTTGGCTGGATGTTACTGCAACAAAAGAAATTGAATCCTTGTACAATAAATATACAACTGTTGGTCCAGACGTGATTAGAGAATTACAAGGGATAATTGAAAACAAGAAATTTACACACAAGATGAAGATCTCAAGAAATTCAACCAAGTCAAATAAGGCGCGAAAGATGTTTTCTAATTATTTCCTTGTGAAATAAGGGTGGTGGTTTGAATTCAATTTACCTTACCCTAATATATCAAGTGCTTTTTTCATTGCAAAAATTTGTGGCTCAACGTTCAGATAGGTGAGTACCGTATCTTTGTCTACCCAAGAGAATGTGTGGTTTTTAGTTTCTTCGGCATTGATTGCTTGCTGGATATCTCCGAGAAGAATAAATAGGACAGCAGTTGTATCTGCGAGTCTGTTTTCATTTTTATGTGCAGCGTAAAATGATGTGTAGAATTTTGTGATTTCACCTTTATATTCGAGGTCAGTGTATCCAGTCTCCTCGGCGACCTCTCGTCGGCCAGCAGCTTCTGGGCTTTCGTCATGTTCAAATCCACCGATAATAGTTGTTTTCCAGCCAAAGTCTTTCCAGTCGAGACAAATGAATTGATTAGTTTTTGGATTGTAGACAATAGCATTAATTGTTTTTCTTTCGACTGTTGGTTTATCTTTTTGTGTCGGTGACTCTTTATCTTCAAAAAATGGAATATTTGGATCTAGTTGCATGGTGTTGTGATTAAAATTAATACCATCGGTGACTCGCGATAGTATTAATAAATTTAACATGACATCAAACCGTTTTGACGATAGAAAATATATGTGAGGAGTTGTCAAAAAAAAATGATGGCAGTGCTGGTGTGTTACCATATCATTATATGAAAGAGATAATTGGGTCGATTGCAGTAATACTTACATTCGTCTCTTATATTCCATATTACAGGGATATTTTTAGAGGAAAAACACATCCGCACGTATACAGCTGGTCACTTTGGGGGCTTCTTACAATTCTACTTGTTGCACTACAAATTCGTGGTGGTGCAGGTCCTGCGGTTTGGGTAACTGCTTCTGCGGGGTTACTTTGTCTTGGGGTAGTACTTTTAAGTTTAAAAAATGGAAAAAAAGATATCACAACATCTGATACTGTAACAGCACTCCTTTCTCTCGTGGCAATATTTTTCTGGCTAGTCGTTGATCAACCTGTCACTTCAATCATTCTCGTTATCCTTGCAGACTTACTTGCTTTCATTCCGACTATTCGGAAGTCATACTTTCAGCCATACTCTGAAACACTATCTTTGTATGTGACCAACTCATTACGTTTTGTTTTGGCACTTTTTGCTGTAGAAAAGTATACTTTTTTGTCCACAGCATGGATTATTGCTTGGATAGTAGGGAATGTAGTGCTTTCTGTATTATTGGTAGTTAGAAGAAAGCGGGTGGTTAGGTGTTTGCCTACGCATACACGCTAGTTTATTTGATTTTAGAAGACTTACTCAGAAAATTACTGCCGTCAATCAAGAGCGGTTTCAAGATATAAGAAAAGCTCTCAAAGATTTAATCTGAGAGCTTTTCTTTGTAAGATTCCTCTTTCGAGGAACCGAGCACGAATGCCAATTTATGTTCTATATAATATCAAAATAGTTAGTGCGTGCAAGTTTACTGGTTTTAGTTTTTGTTTTGTTGTGGCTTCCTCGCAATGCTCGGAAGTCCTACAAAAACATAGTCGCTCGCGGTGTCCGCTCGTTTTTTTGTGGAGTTTATTGTTTGACATTAGAATCTGTTTTTATACGCCAGAAGATTACTCTGCCTTTAGGATAGTGGACATGTGGGATAGGGAAGTCAGTCAGAAGGCCTCTCAATCCTCATTAATTTAGCAAAGATTAACTCACTGGTTCTCTCAAGTGTTTGGTTAGATCCTCCTTTTTATATTCACCCAGAGAATATGTCTAGTTACGTTTCGGTAAGACTTTTAAGGATAGTCGTAATGACCCTGGGATAAACGTCATATGTGTCTAATGGGATATTGGCTTATGCCAAATTAGACAGGATTCAATATCAATAAAATTCATAATACGGACATAATAATATGCGGTCAAGGTTTTTTAGTTGAATAAACCTTGAAAAACAAGTATATTCTGTGAATATTGATGCGGATACATTATGTCTAGGATATATACTTTTGTAGCTTGTATATATCATATATGTAGTAATCCTTATTATTAGTCATATTATATGTATATATCTCATAAAAGTATATTTAAATACATATAGGCTTGTCATAGCAGACACATAATCGCACTGAGTATATCGGATGGGACCTTATTATTAGGCATATATTAGATAAATTAACAGTGTCTGCTTATTTTTGTCCTATGAGAAAGTCTTTTTATACTAAAACTTGACTTTTATATTTGCTCTGATTTATACTGTCTCCATACGAGAATCCTCGCATTAACAAATAACCGGAACCATATGACAACAACACTAGAACCAACAATTGAAGACTTGTTCGCAGACGGGGCGCATTTCGACAAGGCGGCTGCCATTCAGGCGCTGAAAGCGGTGCTTATTATTCAGAGAGAGAGCCACGACATCTACTTTAAAGGTGAAGTCAAACTCACGACTGAAGAAAAAATACTTGCCTATGCTCTTGCAAGAAAGGTTCTCTTCTCAGAGAAATTGGCAGACTCAGCAAAAATTTCAGCGCAGGAAATAAGTGAAAAGACTGGTTTGAAAAAGGGGAGTGTTGACCCTGCCTTTCAGTCCCTTAAAACAAGTACTTTGCTTATTGGAAGTAAGAAGGATTACGAAATTCCGAATCATCATATCGATGAAGTGATTAAACGTCTTACCCATAAGATTACTCCTAGCAAATAACCATTATGCAACCAAACAATCCACAATTTGATCTCATTCTAGATGAACTCAAAAAGCTGAATGATAGAGTTTCGAAGCTCGAATCCCCTGAGGTTAGAGTCGTTACACCAGAGGCAAAAGAGAAGAAGCTTTCAATAAAAGAGTTCCTTTTGGTGTTAAGCCCAAATGATGATGTTCAGAGAACTTTATCCATCGCTTATTACTACGAAATCCAGGAAGGTCTCACTTCATTCAACAAGGTTGATATAGAGAAGGGTTTCCGAAGCGCAAAAGAGAAGGTGCCTTCAAACATCAACGATAAAATTGGCATGTGCGTTAAGAACGGATATATGATGGAAACAGAGGATAGGAAGGACAGCCTCAAGGCATGGACACTAACGAGTACTGGGGAAAAGGTCGCAAAGGCTGGTTTTAAAAAATCAGCTTAAGTAATAACAGTATGACAAAGCTTAAAATTGATCTCAAGAACGGACTACTTGAGGTGGAGGGGGAGGATGCTCTTGTTCGTGAAATATACAAAGATTACAAGGATGTTCTTGCGCATGTGATATCTCGTCAGCCAGAAACTACTCAGCATGTGATTGATACACCATCTCCTACGGAAGAGTTGAATGCACCTAAGGAAAATAAAAAAATAAATAAGACGAGTAAATCTTCGAGATCTAAGGTAATGGAATCGTACAAAATTCTCGGAGATCTCAATTTGACGCCGCCTGAAAAGAAGTCACTCAAAGACTTCATTGCTGAGAAGAGTCCATCAGAAGCGGGCGGTGAGATGACAACTGTCATGGTTCATTATCTCCAAAAGACTCTAGGAATTGAAAATGTTAGCCTCAATCACATTTATACATGTTATAAGAATGCTGAAAAGAAGGTGCCGGTTTCTCTAAAGGCTAACGTAAGCGATATTCAGAGGCGAAAAGGTTGGCTCAATACTGCAGATACGGATAAAATTCGAGTCACAACATCTGGTGAAAATCTTGTTGAACATGAACTTCCAAAAAAGAAGAAGGGCTCAGACCTGAATAATAAATAATATATGACCCTAATTCTTAATAATATTCCAGCAGATTTGTCTGACCGATTAGTTACGGAATACCTGGAGATAAAAAAGCGTTACTCAATGAATGATTGGGGCCCTGGTCAATTGAAGGGTGGTCGCTTTGCTGAAGTTGTGTTGCGCATCTTCCAACATTTACTTGGCAGACCTGTCACACCTCTCGGCGCAGATATTCCTGCTCCTGAAAAGAACAGCATCCTGAATACGGCGCAGAATCATCCAACGCTTGATGAGCATGTACGGCAAAAGATTGTTGCGTTGGCGCGATTGCTTTTGGACTTCCGTAACAATCGCGACTCTGCGCACTTGGGGGGCTTTGATGCTAACAGCATGGATACTTTGTTTGTGATGACCTCCGCTACATGGGTGTTGTGCGAGCTTGTCAGGGTCTATGGTGGTTATTCCATGCCCGAAGCTCAAAAAATTGTAGATAGGTTCGCGGTAAGAGAGTATCCAGTAATCATGGAAGTTGACGGTGATGCATTTATAACTCGGCATGACCTTACCGCAAGACAAGAGGTGCTTGTTCTCCTAAGCAAATACCCACGAATGACTTTTGATAGTATTTTCTCTAAAACAAGAGATCAAAACAAGAGTCGGTTCAAGGGTAAGGTGGATGAAATGGCCTTGGAAAAGCTAATAGGAAAAACAGGGGAAGAGTACTTCATTATGCCAAGAGGGTCCGATGTGGTTAATAAAGAGGCTTTGTTAAGCTACGTATAGGATTCTGAAAAAACGCATCGCCTTGTTTTGCATTCCTCGAGGATAGATTAATATAATAGGTACAACTTAATAGGCGACCTTAACCCTACGGCTTCGGCCATGGGTATGGTCAAAATAACCAAAAAAGTTCCTTGTAGTGGAGATGGTGTCCGTCGGTCACAGATAATTTCCTCGTCGTCACTCGGAAATTTCCGCGAAGTCCTCGCGGACACTCGCTGCTGCTCGCCCAGCTTGCGACTCGATCTGCTGAGCTCGTAACGCTCCACCTTTCGAATCCCCATGGATGCTGCGCATCCTCCTGATATTCCAGCTTTCAATATAAAAACCACCTCGCTAATTGCTTGGTGGTTTTTAATTATAAAGTTGTGGCTTCCTCGCAATGCTCGGAAGTCCTACAAAAACATAGTCGCTCACTATGTTCGCTCGTTGTTTTTGTGGAGATGTCGGGAATTGAACCCGAGTGCAAATGGGTTTTTCATATGAGTCTACAATGCATAGCTCAATCATTTGTTTAGAACATATACCTAAAGAGTGGGCGAGACAGTATATGCCGATCTTCTAAGGCTTAGGATCAAAAGTGAAGAAACCTTTGACCAGCATCTGTATATATATCACCCAATTCCGCACCACAGAAACATACGGATTGGATGTCGCAAAGCGAGCGTTAGGCTCGAGCTGTCGCGAAAGAGAAGTCAGCTACACCAAAAAATGGTGAGCGAACTGCTTGTGCTTTAGCACGTAAGGGTTCAAGAAGTTTAACGAGATTTTTGAATACTCGGCATTGCACATATGAAAAACTTCACTTGTCGATGCCTGGCATCCCCATGTGAGTTTTGTGATTTTTGCGACATTTTTTTGTAAATGCGCTCTTTTTCAAAAAACTGTTGATTTATAAGGTTAATTCTCAAGTTTTGATGATTTTTGGCTAAAATAAGCCATATTTCACCAATT
>CAZVIP010000013.1:0-12731 GCA_964627085.1 uncultured Candidatus Saccharibacteria bacterium
AGAAAAAGATCTATTGTGATGGATATGCAGATGCACTAAAAGCAAAAGAGGAGGCCGAAAAAGCTAAAATTGAAGCCGAAAAAGCAAAAGCTGCCGAGGAAGCAAATGCTCTGAGAAAGAGGGCTTTGGTAAAATAAATACCAGTAGCGCAAAACTATTCATATGTGTAATACAAAACACCAGCTAAGAGCGGGTGTTTTGTATTTTTGTGTTGCATGAGTGTTCCCTCAAGTATGTCTTTGTGGAGATTTAATCTCTTTTAGGATATACTTTTTGTATGAAAAATACTCAGGATGAGAATGTTGGCAGAGCTGTATCGATGGTTGGACACAGGTCACAGGGTCATTTGAATCCTTTGCGTACGTTCGCACATGTAAACCTCCGTGAAATAAGGCAGATGATATACATAGGTGTTTTCGCTGCGATTTTGATAGTTGGTGTGCATCATTTTGCTAATGAATTCGCATGGTATTGGATATTTAGATGGTTTGATAATCCTATGCATATACTAGGCGGTGCGCTTGCTGGGTATTTCGGTATTGTAACTTATATGTGTTTTGTCTTGTTTTTGCATAGCAGAGGGAACAGGGTTGGTAAGGTGGCAATAGCTGTAGTTGATGGTATCGGCGAGGGTGAATCTGTTGGTCAGAGTTCAAGGGCTCTCGATATCACTTTGGGTAGAAGCGTACTCATTTCTTTGATTTCGGCATTTGTCGTTGGGGTCTTATGGGAATTTCTCGAATATTGTTTTGGTCTTTCAGGGCTTGGTGTTGATCATCGACTGGATACCATTGCGGATATGATAAATGATATGATGGGTGGTATAACTGTGGCTATAATTACTTTTAGCCTATTGTTCAAATTGAGCAAGGTGGACTCTGAGGGTGATAATTAATAATATAAAAAACAACACATATGTCTTCTTTTCTTAAAATTAAATTCTGCGGTGGTGTCGGAACAGCGACTGGGGCAAACTTCTTGCTTACTGGTCCAAGACACAATGAAACTAAAAACCCAAAAGGGGAGAAGACGGAATTTTTAACTATTTTAATTGATTGCGGACTTGAACAAGGCGGACCTGAGTCTGAGAAATTTAATCACTCTGATTTTCCGTATGATCCTGCATCTATAGACATACTCTTGGTTACGCATGCGCATACAGACCATATTGGTCGAATTCCAAAACTCGTACGAGAAGGTTTTCGAGGTGTTATTTACTCTACTATTGAGACTCGAAAAATAACTGAGCTCATGTATGCAGACGCACTCAAGCTCCTCACGCAGGAGGCTGTGAGACATAATCTCAAGCCTATGTACGAGGAAGCTGATGTGCATAATACATTTTCACTTTGGAAAACAATTGAATATCACAAACCTTTTGAATTGCACCCTGGATATTCAGTTTATTTGAGAGATGCTGGGCATATTTTGGGTTCATCAATGTTTGAGCTCACTGTGACAGATTTAAATAATGTATCAGGTGCTGAGAGTGTGCAATCACGCAAGATTGTATTTACAGGTGATTTGGGAAATAGTCCTGCGCCACTTCTGCGAGATACAGAAGAAATAAAAGACATTGATTATTTATTGATGGAGAGTGTGTATGGAGATAGAAACCATGAAGATGGCAAGATTCGTGTCCAGAAATTACAAGATGCCATACTTGATAACTACAAGCGTGGGGGAGTGCTTCTCATGCCTGTCTTTGCCCTCGAAAAGACTCAGGAATTGCTATACGAAATACATGAACTTATTAAGGAAAAGAAACTCCCAGTCATGCCAATTTACCTTGATGCACCACTCGCTATCAAACTTACAAAGGTGTATGAACAGCATACCGAAAACTTCAATGATGTTGCGAGGAAGGATATGCAGCACAATGATATCTTTAAATTTCCAGGCCTCAAAATCAGCGAAACTGCAGAGGATTCAATGGCTATAGCGCATATGCCATCACCAAAAATTATTATGGCTGGCTCTGGTATGTCAAACGGTGGGCGAATTCAGCATCATGAGGCACATTATCTATCGTCAAAACAAAACAGTATTTTGTTTACTGGCTACCAGGCGGCTGGAACTGTAGGTCGTTTAATTAGAGAAGGGGCAACTGAGGTCATGATACATGGAGAAGTTGTTCCTATTAGAGCAAAGATTGAGTCTATTGATGGTTATTCATCACATAAGGACATGGATCACCTCGTTGAGTTTGTATCTCATGCTGCGGAGAGTGTCAAAAAGGTGTTTGTAGTTATGGGTGAAAGCAAGTCATCTCTATTTCTCGTGCAAAGACTACGTGATTATCTAGGGGTTAATGCTGTGCATCCAACAGAAGGTGATGAGGTTTATTTGGACTAGATATAGCTGTATCAAAAAGACTGTTTCAACACATTGTGCCGATATCAATTATGAAGAAAAAACAAAAGAAATCTTGGAAAAGAACCCTGATCCAAATTAAGGAAGTGGGTTTTGTAAATACTATGCGTCTTTTTAGGAGGCGAAGGAATAAGCATGTCGTGATGAATGATGCTCTTTCTTCATATGTAGAAAAGATGGCAGAAAATACAGAGCCAAATATGATTGCAGAATTCAGGAAGGCATCGCTCCAAATTGAAATGAATGAAATGCAGATTGACTCGACAGAGGCTGGTTTCTTGAAGCTATTAGTACATATTACTCATGCAAGGCGAGTGCTCGAAATTGGAACCTTTAGAGGGTGGAGCGCTGCGGTCATGGCACAGGCTTTGGTCCAAAATGAAATTGAATCAAAAGAAAACTATGTTTCAAGGCTTGTCACAGTGGAGTGTCGTCCTGATCAGGCAAAAATAGCCAAGAGTTTGTGGGAAAAACATCTCGATAGTGTAACTGCTTCGCGTATACATTTGGTCGTGAAGACTGCACGGGATTTCTTTAAGATTATAAATGAAGGTCCCGGTATTCAGTCTGAAACTATCTCTGAGCAAGATAATCTAGAGGATTACTTGTTCGATCTTGTCTTCATCGACGCGGACAAGGCAGGGTATGCAGAATATCTTATGGGGGCAAAGAGACTAGTAAATATCGGAGGACTAATTATTTTGGATAATATGCTCAATGCTGGGCTTGTTGCTACAAAGGCAGATGACCGAGCAAATCACGCAATCAAATCTCTGAACCATGAGATTTTTATATCTAAATCATATGACATTGAAGGGCTTGAGTCATATATGATCCCTGCTTGGGATGGGGTAGTAATACTTCGCAGGACTGTTTAATTTGAAAAAGTAGACGGGCATTGTGGAACAAACCAGGGTATTCGTCTTGTGATTCTATTTATTTACTCTATTTCACCTTTTTTACTATATAATATCTCTATGCACAAAATTTTCATCACACGAGAGATACCAGAACTCGGAATCAAGATGCTCAAGGAAAAAGGCTATGACGTCACTATCGGTAAGTGGAAAATTCCTCCAACAAAAAAAGACATTTTAAAGGCTATAAATAAGGGTAACTACGATGCTGTCCTCACATTGCTCACGGATCAGATTGATGCAGAAGTGCTCGAGCTTGCTGCTCAAAAGGGTATTAAGATTTTCTCTAACTATGCCGTTGGTTTCAATAATCTAGATGTCAAAACTGCGATCGCAAAAGATATAGTTGTCACAAATACGCCGGGAGAGTTTAGTGATTCAATCGCAGAACACACGGTAGCTCTGACCCTTGGCCTCACAACAAGAATGAATGAAGGGGATAGATATGTCCGAAAAGGGAAGTATAAAGGCTGGGACCCAATGATTTTTATAGGATTTGATTTATCAAAGAAAGTATTTGGTATTCTCGGTGCAGGTCATATTGGGGAAAGAGCGGCATACCACCTTGTCCGTGGTTTTGATATGACATGTATGTACTATGACGTGAAAAGAAATGAAAAAATAGAGCGCGAACTCGGTGCCGTATATTGCAGTACACCCGAAGAAGTCATTAAGGGT
This sequence comes from uncultured Candidatus Saccharibacteria bacterium, assembly GCA_964627085.1. GTDB lineage: Bacteria > Patescibacteriota > Minisyncoccia > Phycocordibacterales > CAIZLB01 > DALYDD01. The sequence goes on from CAZVIP010000013.1 coordinate 3,969, forward strand.
GCTGATGTTGTTAGTTTGCATGTGCCTCTTTTACCCTCAACAAAACATCTCATAAATAAAGAAAGACTCGAAATGATGAAGAAAACCGCATATCTTATCAATACCTCTCGTGGACCCGTTGTCGACGAAGTTGCCCTAGTTGATGCTCTCAAAAATAATGTCATCGCAGGAGCCGGCCTTGATGTCTATGAATATGAACCAAAACTAGCCAAAGGATTGGCAAAATTAGAAAATGTCATCCTCACTCCACATATCGCATCAGCGCGAACCTTTGCAAGAAATGAAATGGCGAGACTTGCTGCACAAAATATTATTGATGTGCTCGAACAGAGAGAGCCTGTAGGAAAAGTCACTTTGGAAATGTGCAAATAAAGTTTATAATAAAACACATATGACAAATACGTGCACACCTGCGAATCTACACGATAACAATAAAAGAAATTATCTCATTCCAAAAATTGGAGTATCAGGTACTGCAGACATGGGCTTCCTTGGTGAAAAAGTATACGAAGAAGCAAAAGAAGTAGGGAGGGAGATTGCAAGGCAAGGGGCGGTTATGGTCTCTGGTGCCACTTCTGGTTTTCCATATTGGGCAGCGGCGGGTTGCAAAGAACAGTGTGGTATTTCATTTGGTTTTTCTCCTGCAGCTAGTGCGCGTGAGCATGCCGAAGTATATCGTTTACCTCTTGAATACATGGATATGATTACATTTACCGGGTTTGGCTATAACGGACGTGATCTTATGCTCGTGCGCTCATGTGACGCTCTTATTGTTGGTCCAGGTAGAATCGGTACATTTCATGAATTCGCCATAGCCTATGAGGATCAAAAACCGCTCGGTATTTTGACTGGAGGAGAGGAATGGAAGACTGATGATATTATAAAAACTATTATTGAAAATAGTCATCGTCCAAACAAAAATGTTATTTTCGATCATGATCCTAAGCGCCTAATTGCAAGACTCCTGGAACTTGTCAAAGAAGACCGTAAGCATATCCATATCTATAAAAATGATGATCCTGCAGAAGCAGCGGATTATAGTCGGGTGATGTAATTTACAAACAAACAAAAACCGAGCCTGAGCCCGGTTTTTGTTTGTCTGATTTTTGAAAAAGACTGAGAAGGGAAGGTGTTTATTTACCCATTACCTGCTGAACAAGTCTTTCGAATGCTGCTGGAGCATTTTCAGCTAGGTCAGCCATGATTTTTCGGTCAACATCGAAACCTTTAACTTTCATTGCGCCAATGAATTTACTGTAAGAAAATCCAAGTGGTCGAAGTGAAGCGTTGATTTTGATATTCCAGAGTCGTCTGAAGTCACCTTTCTTGTCTCGTCTGTGAGTAAAAGCTGCTGTGTATGAATGAACGAGTTGTTCATATGCGAGCTTTTCTTTGTTCTTTCGGCCATTTCGGAAACCTTTTGCCTGCTTGAGGAGATTTCGTCTTGACTTGAGGGCGTTAACACCTTTTTTTACACGTACCATATTATTTGATTATTTATTTAAATAGAGGCTTAGAATGAACCAGGAAGATATCTTGATTTATCCTTGTTACTCATCTGGATTGTAACACTTCGACCTTTTGCGATTTTAGACTGACCACTCTGCTTTGCATTGAAGTGGTTTTGTCCCTTTGGACGAGCCATAATTTTACCTGTTCGGGTAACTCTGAGTCGTTTTGAATATGACTTATTTGTTTTCATTTTAAATATCTTTATCAGATAGACATATCTATATCTTGGATGAGGTATTGTCGAGGTCTATTTTTGGAAAAAGAGCCCAGGACAAATATATCGCAAGAGGGAATATGAATATATGATGATTTGTAATGTGACGATCACATTATGACGAAGGACTGTACAGGCGGTATATGTGGAGGCCGCAACCCGTCTCTTCAATTAGGTGAGCTTCGTATGCAATGTTAATCCCTGTCTAGCTAGATACGCTCCAAGGTATTATGGGGTTTGACCCTTATAATTAGGCTTTTTCGATTATGATCGAGAGACCTTTTGGACTTTTCTTTGCTGGATCGGCGATATTGAAATCAGTAGTTATGAGTTTGAGGAGTCTCTCCATACGTTCTTTGAGGAAGTTTGGATCGAGATATTTTGTTCTCCCTGTTAAGAAAAGGTCGATTTTGATTCGGTGTCCTTCAGCTAGCCATTCAGAGGCCTTTTTGGCCTTGAGGGCTAAATCGTGGTCACCTGTACCGATTTTTACCTGTAAACTCTTGACTTCAACGTTTTTTGCATGCGATTTGGCTTGCTTCTGCTTTTTGTTTTCGTCGTACTGAAATTTACCATAATCTGTGATTTTTGCAACCGGTGGGTTGGCTTTTGGAGATATTTCGATGAGGTCAAAACCAAGCTCATCTGCCTTTTTGAGGGCCTCACTGAGGCTCATAACGCCAAAATTTTCTGCATCTGGGCCGATTACTCGTAGCTCTGCGGCTCTGATTTGGTGATTAATTCTTACTGAATTTGCTTGATTGTATTGAGACAATTTAATTTGAGATATATATGTGGCTAAAACTATGGCTAGATTGTAACATGCCTTTAGGCTTTAGACAATTAGAACCCGTTCAATATCTCACGGCACTTGAAGGTAGGGTTTTTACTCGGGCTACTCAGGTGGTGCCGAGCAGGTTTTTAGATGAGCTTACGAATTGGCCAGACAAGTGTTTCCAAGAATTTGGTGAAAAAAGATCGTTTCAGCCAATTTTCTTTGGTGAGGTGTGTGGCCTCTTTTTCCAAAATTGATTGTGAAAAAGTTATCAAATCAGAAACACAGGCGAGACTGTCAGTGATAATAGTTGATTCATAATTGTATCGCAGACTAACATTGTCCAAGTTGAGTGTACCAATATATGCCTTGTTGGTATCTATAATGGTCACTTTGCTGTGTATCATTTTTTCAGTAAAAAATATTCGCACATGCTTATTGAGCAGATGGTTAACATAAGTATTTCGTGCAAGGTCGGCGAGCTTTGAGTCGGTCTGCTTCGGAGTGATTATGTTTATTTGGACATGTTTTTTACTCGCTTTTTTAATTGAACGAAGTAATTTTCTGTCGGGGACAATATAGGGGGTAATAAAAGTAATTGATTTACTGGCTTTTGCAATGTCTTGGACTAGTGATTTGTAGATAAACCTCTGTCTTTGGAGTGGTGCTTGAGTGATATATGAAAAACAATCAGTTGATAATTTTGATGATGAGCCAATTTTAAATGTTGAATGTTCGCACTTATGCCAAGTTTCTCTAAAAGTCTTTGTGGCCTGTTCGATTGATTTTGATCCTTCAATCAAAATGGCAGTTTCAATCCAATCTATTGTTGGGACTCCAATACAGAAACTTCCGACACAGAGTTCTTTTTTATCGATGATGATTGCGCGTCTATGATTTCGGAAATACCAGAAGGCTTTCTTTGACTTGGAGAAGGGGACAAAAGAGTTAAAAAATCGAATATGTGCACCGGCTTTCTTTAGTGATTCAGTATAGAGTGAGCGAGACATACTGAAACTGCCCATGGTATCCACGAGAAGTCTGACCCGAACACCTTGTTTTGCTTTTTGAATGAGTAAATCAAGGATTTCTCTACCGATCACATCAGGTATGAAATAAAAGGCTTCAAAATCAATTGTTTTTTGAGCTCTTGAAATCATATCCTTTATCCCTGCAAGACATTCCCTTGAACTCAAAAAAAGCTTGTATTCAGGTCGTTCTATTAGGTTGCTCTGTGTGTCTGAGGATTGTGACATTAATATTTGATTTTTATTTTAGCTAAATCAATCGATTATGATTATTTACTCCTTAATTTTAACAGATATACACCTAAATGGGTATTTGCAGGAGGAAGATGGTATACTCATGTGTATACATAATATGGTTATAGAAAAAAGAGATACAAAGGTCCAAAATATGAAAGTGAGTATGTGTATTGTTGCATGTATGTCACTTATGGCTTTTGCTCCAATTTCTCTTTTTGCAGAACCAGCATCTGGCAATGCTCTCGAATTCGGTGATGTCACCATGAGTGCGCTTTATCCAGTCAGATTGGATGTGAAGATTCTTGAAAATAAAACTAAAGTTTTGGGTAATACAGTAGTTGGGCCAGGTGAAAATGGTGATCTTGCACCAAAATATACAGTAGTTGAATCAACTTTTTTGGTGAGAGCCCGCGCATTTGGTGGTGATATTTATTTACCAACATATCGTGAAGACATTGTTTTTTCTGCACAGGTCACTGAGCCGAGCATCGGAACAAATACACTCGTACCGATGCAACCATCAATTGAAATCCAAAAAAAGCTTCCTCAAATAAAAAACAAATATTTATTAAAAGAATATGAAGAGGTCGACATGCGTATTAAAATTTCCTTCAAGGTATTGCCCTCCGCAATGCCGAGCCGACTTGTATTTGCACCAAGAATAGACACTATCTTGTGGTATCCAGCTTTGTACGAAAACGGCCAACATGATCCAGGTCAAAATCCCGAGACAGGGGAGAGGTTGTTGAATATCCCTCTCGTCAATGCGACATATATTCCGCAACAAGTAACAAGGGTTGATGCAAGTGCCACACCTGTCATTTTACTCAAAGGAAGCAGTGCATATTCCGCTCTCAAAGAAAATATCAAAACAAAGAGCTTTGCCAATGTTATTGGAATACTTCGGAGTATTTTTTCAAAATAGCTTTTTGTGTGGAGTCGGGCTCTTTTGTATAAATAAAAAATTCTTGAATACTGATTCGTCCACGTATAACCATCTTGAACCCTCCTGTGATAGGTAGGAATTTTATTCGTGGTGTGCCGACCGTTACTTTTTTGATTATTCCAAGGCTTATTTTATTGACCAAAGAGTCTTTTTCAATCCAGGTAATTACAGGTACAGCAATATCAATGATTGTCGTATGGCTACGTGTTAATTTTCCACCAGATTTGTGATTGCCTGCCATATTTACTTATTATATACGGGATATATAATGCCACCTAGGAAAGCTCATTGTGTAAAAACATACCCGGCCTGTCGCCAGGGAAGTGTACATTGAGATGTGGTTTAGTGGTTCACTCATACACCTAAACCGGCCAAATGGCCAAAACTAAAATGAAAATACTAATTGGGATATTTATTGTGATGACTCTGCTCTTGTGCTCAGAGTTCTTCTATGCAGTCTGTTTTATTCTCCTATATGCTTGCTACTGTCTTTTCGCATATTGTGACAATGCTGGTGCAGTTCTTGCAGATGTTGATTTGCACTGCCGTGGATTCAATGGCTATTATTGTCGGTATGAATATATGCACCCGCTGAGTCGAGCAAGACATCATATGGCATATAACCTCAGGGAAATTGCCGGTATCTGTGGACTTGGTCCGCGTGCGTCGGTTCCTCCGGTAATACGACTCCGGGTCAAGATTGGTAAATTGACTGGTAGTGTCACCCCGGTCAAAGTGCTCGGGTTTAGATCTGATTAATGAATTCGTGCTAGTGAGCCAGGCAGGATGTAAAGACAATTCACGCCAGAGTAATCAAAATTGATGACAAATTAATCCGTCGCGCATTTCCGAAAGGGGATGCGCGACGATTTGCGTATAGCATGTCTATATCGTAGTATTTTTTCCCTTGAGGTCTATATGATCATCCCAGACTACTAGTTTCCATTTTTCATTTTCTTTTGGGGCAAAGAGCTTCCCATCCATAAATCCGGTTCGAAGTGCACATACCGTGATACCTGCATTATTGGCTGGATTGAAAAAACTAAGTTTATTATAGATTGATGCAGTAAGTTGATCGTGATTTTGCATATATGCAATAAGCATTTTGAGAAAGATACCATGTGTCACCACGAGAACTCTTTTTTGTTTTTTAGTCTCGAGATAGATGAGACATTTCTTGGCACGCTCTTTGAGGTCTGCGAAATTTTCTTCGTCAGAAAAACGAAAATCATCATTGTGATAGCTATGGTCCATAAGGTCGACTATTCTTTCGACATCAGGGTCCTCGACTGATTTACCTATAATCTCAGATGGGTTTCTGCGCTCGGCTAGTAGTTCGCTGTATTCAATTGGCGTTTTGACGTGCAGGTGAGCATTGATAATATCAGCGGTCTCTCTGGTCCGGTCAAACGGACTGCATAGTATGAGGTCAATCGGTCCATGTTCCTTTTGTTCTTCGAATAATCTCTCTCCTGTAATATGCGCCTGCTCGACACCTTTGTCGCTCAATTGTCCAACACTGCCTTGGCGTATGCCTTTTTCATTGAGAAAACTTTGACCATGTCTGACGAAGTAATAGAGGTATGTAGCCATAATTGAGAGTATTTTAGCATAGAAATCTCTCGGTTAATGGATGCTTTTATCTTAAATATCTTAAAAAACCCTGAACCAGCTGGAGAGGACGATAAATGGGTGGGCGCAATCAAAAAAAAGGGGACAACTGGGATATTGACATTAGTTTACAGTAGGATATATACTATAAACACATTATATAGCTATGTGTAAATAATATGGAAACAAAAGATAAAATAATTGAATTGATTAAAAAAGGGGAAAGTCTTTCAGTTGCGAATCTCGCAAGGTATTTGGGTCTATCGAGACAGATAATTCACCGCCATCTTTTGGATTTGATAGGGTCTGGACTCATTACAAAAAAAGGTAATCCTCCGACGGTGTATTATTCAATCAGATCAAAGGAAAAAGAGTATTTTCCAATCAATGTTTCAAGTAAGTCGGTCCTTACACTTAGGGATGGTAGTATCTTGAAGATTAACAAAACTGAGCAAGATGTAATAAATAAAAATTTCCTATATATAAATGCAATAGGTGAAAAGAAAGTTGGCATCAGAGGGTTTGTTGAATGGTGTGCCGATAGGCGCTTTGATCCTGTACAAAAAGCAAAAGAGTATCTGAAGATTCAAAAGAAAAATGATATGTATAAAAAAGGGGAATACATCGATGGGATGTACAAGATGAAAAAGACTTTTCTTCCAATTGGTGAGATGGTTTCGGTGGATGAAATGTATTACTTGGATTTTTATAGTATTGAAGTCTTTGGTAAAACAAAGCTTGGGCAAATGATGCTTTATGCTAAACAAAATGAAAATAAAAAACTTATCAATGAGGTTGTTCAAGAGATTAAGGGATCGGTAGAAAATTTCATTAAGAAAAATAAGATTGATTCAGTTGCCTTCGTGCCACCAACAATCAAAAGGCGCGTCCAGTTTATTAAAGAAATAGAAAAAGGGCTTGCACTCGACTTACCAGCTATTAAGCTCAGTAAAATAAATCACGGTGATTATATTCGCGCGCAAAAAACATTAAACAGATTGGAGGATAGAATTGAAAATGCTAGATTGATAAAGCTACACACTATGGGCAAGGCAATTGATGGTAATGCACCGACGTATCACAGAACCCTAGTGATAGATGATGCGCTTGGGTCGGGAGCAACTATAAATGAAGTGGCAAGGCAGCTAAAAAAACTTAAGTTGTCTAATGCTGTTATTGGTCTTGCGATAACAGGAAGTCTAAGTGGTTTTGAGGTAATTAGTGAGGTATAATTTAACTATGAAAGACGCACATATCTCATCACATCAAAAAACAAACAACCCGACAAAGAAATTATGGTTTAAGCGCAAAACATATGGCTGGGGTTGGACACCATCATCTTGGCAGGGTTGGCTCGCAGTCGCGATATATCTATTTATATTATTGATGTTTGTTACACTCCTTGATCCAAATACATCAGACAAAGATTTGTTTGTGACATTTATAGCTCCGCTCACAATTGTGACACTTATCTTCATTGAGATTGCATATCGAAAAGGGGAGAAGCCGCGATGGCAATGGGGAAATAAAACAAAAGACAGAAACTAGTTTTTGTCTTCCTCAAAATCAAACTCCTCGAGCTCATGCTCTATATCCATAGGGTCATATGATCGTGCAGAAACAACAGGCTTCTGCACGTTTTGTTTAGGTGCGGTAATCTCATCTTCGACTATTTCTTCAGTCGCAATATTTTTAGGTGTAACAGAGATGTCTTTTGTGGTATTTCCCGTAACTTTTTCTTGGCTTGCTTCTGGTGTGACAATTACTCCATCCTCGTGTAGATCGATGCCTTTACTGCTTGCGATGAGTTGTTTAGCAAGCGCACGTGCAATCTTCGTGTCGATGACTGGTATCAAATATTCTTTCGATTTATTTTCGTCGTGCGAAAGGCTTTTGTCTGCCGCTGTCACGATATCGAGTTTGGCAATACCGAGGAAGTGATAGTGATATGGTCTCGCGATATGTACATTACTAATTTGGCGGTATGGGATGGAGGTCTCTTTTGTAAAAAATAATCCTCTATGCAGGTGAAAAGAGTGCTCATCCAAAATAAATTTATAATGCTCATATTCAATAAATGCCTGGAGTACCGCAAGTATCAAAATTGAAAAACCCAGAAATACAAACCATAATGTCACGATTGGAACTGTAATATACCAAGTTGGATGACCTGCAAGAAAATCAGCAGTGATACCATTCAATCTGCCATAGTAAACTTCATATGATGCATAGAGTACAAGTAATCCTGCGAGGGTAAATTTCCATCCATGTTTTAAAAAAAGAAAAAAGAACGTATGTCCACCTCTCTTGTATTTTTTATCATGTTCAAAATTAATTGCAGTTGCCATATTGTGTTTGTGTCGAAATAAACTTATATGAAGTTAAGTGGTTTAATTATATCAAATAATAGGGTAGGTGGTCATAATTCCGAATCCTTTCT
>CAZVIP010000014.1:0-11186 GCA_964627085.1 uncultured Candidatus Saccharibacteria bacterium
CCGTAACTATAACGGTCCTAAGGTAGCGAAATTCCTTGTCTGGTAAGTTCAGACGCGCACGAATGGTGTAATGAGTGGGGAACTGTCTCGAAGACCTGCCCGGTGAAAATGCAATGGAGGTGAAGATGCCTCCTACCTGCAGTTAGACGAAAAGACCCCAGAAGCTTCACTGCAACTTGATATTGAGTATATGTTTTTACTGCGTAGCATAGGTGGGAGAGGTTGAGATCGCGTTCTCGGATGCGGTGGACTCGTCAGTGAAATACCACTCTTTGAAAATATATACTCTAACCTCGACGGGAGAAAAACGGCGAGGAACAGTATCTGGTGGGCAGTTTTAGTGGGGCGCTATCCTCCCAAAAAGTAACGGAGGAGTTTAAAGGTCAGCTAGGTGCGAATGGAAACCGTACCGATAGCGCAATGGCAAAAGCTGGCTTAACTGTGAGACGTCAATGTCAAACAGACGCGAAAGCGGAACATAGTGAACCGACCATACGCATTAGATGCGGTGGAAGATTACCTGATAAAAGCTACTCTGGGGATAACAGGCTGGTTGTATCTAAGAGTCCATATCGACGATACAGTTCGGCACCTCGATGTCGGCTCGACTTATCCTGGGGCTGGAGAAGGTCCCAAGGGTTTGGCTGTTCGCCAATTAAAAAGTCACGCGAGCTGGGTTCAGACCGTTTTGGTACTAATTTCATTTGATTTATCATTTGTTTTTAGTATCAAAACAGTCTGAATCCTCGAGTGTTCATAAGTTTTACAAGAATCTAAGTAAAACAAAAAATGTTGATCAATCAAATTTAATTTCTAGATCGAGCAGATCATAAATAGATTTAAATTATCACGGCGGTCATATATAGAAATATATATTGATCCTGTTAACTTATATCGGTGGAACCCTAGCACGTATATGGTGAGGGTGATACCGAGAGAAGAGGTATAGGTTTTGGGCGTAAATGTCCGCTACGCTAGCCGAGAGTACTCGGCATAAGTGTATCCTTACCTTACTCGTAGAGACTAAACGTTAACTATCTTCATTCGTAATTTAATTATGAAAAAGATAAAGATATAGTCCATTCCATGCAGTAATGCATGAAAAGAAGCGTGAGACAGGTTGGTCTCCTATCTACTGCAGGCGTTGATACTTGAGGAGATTTGCCCTTAGTACGAGAGGACCGGGGTGAACTGACCTCTGGTGTACCAGTTGTCATGCCAATGGCATTGCTGGGTAGCTATGTCGGGAATGGATAAGCTCTGAAAGCATCTAAGAGCGAAGCCAGCTCCAAGATTAGGTATCGTTTGAGGCCCGTGAGAGATGATCACGTTGATAGGCACCAGGTGTAAGCATAGTAATATGTTGAGCCGAGGTGTACTAATTCGCCGATTCCTATTAGGAAATATAGAGTGTCACGATCACTTTTATTTGTTACTTGCATATGATTTCAAATTACTACACTATATGTGTTCGAAATCATTAATATAAAGACATGTTTGAATAGTTAAAAGAGGTTTCAAGTTCTTTTATGCAGTATTAGCTCAGCGGAAGAGCACTCAGACTTTTTTTCTCCCGAACTAATCCTTTGTCAGGAAATAAGGAGGAAGAATTCCAGATCTGAAAGGTCATCGGTTCGAATCCGATATACTGCTTGTATTTCGTAAGCATCGTTAGTGGAGGAGTACCACGACACTCTTCATTGGAGTTGTAGGCACCGGTGCGACTCCGGTACGATGCACGAATATACTTTTGTGAATCCAGTGTCATGTATTTGACATAAATCAGCCCTTCAGGGCAAAATAGAAAGTGATTCACGCTTCTTTTAACTATTCAAAGTCTGTTCAAAGGTTTAGTTGAGGTAATCATTTACTTTCGGGTATTTGTTTGCCTCAACCAAGCCTTTGAGCTTGAAATTGCATTGACCGTTGCGTTCTGGTGACTCGTCGATGGGGTCACACCTGATCTCATTCCGAACTCAGAAGTTAAGCCCATCAGAGGCGATGATACTCATTTATGGGGAAAGTAGCTCGTCGCCAGAACATAGTGGTTAATGCAGACTTTGAACTTTGTTTATTTGAATTAATTTCAATTTAATTATTTCAAATTTCCGAAGAATCATAAAAAACTCCACGTCTCCCGATGTGGAGTTTTTTATTGCTAAAGTATCCGCGCGGATCGCTCGAATATATTAATAGTCATCCAGCACCAAACAACTGTCTTTATATTTATATCTGATATAATGTCGACATGTCTTGGTCTGCAACTCGTCAACTATTATATGGTTTAGGTTTTATTATTGTCTTGGGATTAATTATTGGTTTACCAGTTTATTTTGTATTCTTCAATCAACCACCAACATGTTTTGATGGAAAAATGAATGAAGGCGAACTCGGTATTGATTGTGGTGGTATTTGTCAGCGTGCATGTGTGCAGGAGGTGATAGCTGAACCTATTGTTCTTTGGTCAAGGGCCTTTCCTGTGAGTCGTGGTATCTATAACCTTGTGGCATATGTACAAAATGCAAATGTGAATTATATCGCTGATCCTGTGCAATATTCATTCCAGGTATATGACAAAGATAATGTTTTAATTGCTCTTCGAGAGGGGTATACAAATGTTCCGCCAACAAAGACTTTTCCAATCTTCGAACAATCACTTGATGCAGGCGAAAGAGTCCCGGCCAAGGTTTTGTTCAAGTTTAATCAATCGCTTACATGGAATAAATACACCTCTACAAGGCCAGAATTGACCGTTACAGAGCCGATTGTAACCATGTCGACAAGTACACCGAGAATCACTGCAAAGGTTATAAATAAGACTCTTGCAAGGCTTGCGGACACAGAAGTTGTTGCGATTGTCTATGGCAAAAATGACAACGCCATTGCAACTTCACGTACTTTTGTTCCTGTCTTGCAAAGCCAATCAGAAGTACCTGTTGTCTTTACTTGGCAAACACCCTTCGAAGAAGAGATTACAAAAATTGAAATTATTCCAAAACTACAATTTCAAACCAGATAGCATGTCTTGCTTGTATAGAAAAGTATGGACAATATTCCGTTTATCAAATCAATAGGAAGCTCAAATAGGCAAAAATCAAAGTTTGATTGGTGGTTATTTTTGTCGCTTGTTCCGATCTTTGGAGCAGGTTTACTGGTAATGAATAATTTTATCGGTACTGGTGGTTTTTTCACGAGACAATTATTGTGGGGGCTCGTTGGTTTTTTGCTTATATTTATTTTGTCTCGAATTGATTTTCGTTTCTTGCGCAGGACTCCGATTGTTGTGCTAATTTACAGTCTCACCATGCTCCTGATTCTTTCGGTCTTTGTGTTTGGTTATGCAGCAAAGGGGGCGAAAAGTTGGATTTCACTTGGTGGCTTTTCTATCCAGCCGGCTGACTTTGGAAAGCTTGCGATAATTATTTTACTAGCAAAGTATTTTTCACGAAGACATGTTGAGATTAGATATGTAAAGCATATTATTGTATCTGGTGTATATGCATTTATGATGTTCATTCTGGTTGCATTACAGCCTGATTTTGGTTCGGCGTTAACGATTTTTCTGATCTGGTTCGGTATGGTTTTGGTGTCTGGTATTTCAAAGAAGCACCTTCTTGTTGTGTTCATGCTCGGGGCAATAGTCTTTGCCGGTCTCTGGAATTTTGGCTTCAAACAATATCAAAAACAAAGAATAATGAACTTTTTGCACCCACTGGCTGACATTAGAGGAAGTGGATACAACGCATATCAATCAGTAATTGCGGTCGGTTCAGGGCAGATTTTTGGCAAAGGGGTAGGGTACGGGACTCAGTCACGCCTCAGTTACTTACCCGAGTATGAGACAGACTTTGTTTTTGCGGCATTTGCCGAAGAGTGGGGCTTTATCGGTATTGTATTTGTTTTTATATTATTTGCCATTATGTTTGTGCGTATATTCAATATTGCACTTAAAGGGGAGACGAATTTTGAGACATTGTATGCCCTTGGTGTGGCGATTTATTTTATGACTCACCTTATTATCAATATCGGGATGAATATAGGCCTGATGCCTGTGACAGGTATTCCAGTGCCATTTATGAGTTACGGTGGGTCACATTTGCTGACAGAATGTATTGCTGTGGGTATTTTGATGGGGATGCGTAATTATGCAAGACCAATTCACAGAGACACGATTCAAAATGAATTTTTGGGTATAAGTTAATATAGTGCAAATACTTTTTGAGAAAGAGTTTCAAAATCCATCTCATCAACTATTTTTTTCTTAAGGTTTTCTGCATAAATTCTTGATTCACCTGAATGCTCGTCGATATATGTAAGTATGTGCTTTATCTCTTGAGGCCTTGCTGGTTGAATAAGGAAACCCGTTTCTTTGTTTTTGATGATCTCGGCAATACCCCCTACATCAGTACTGATGACTGGTACGCCTGCGAGACCTGCTTCTAGGATGACATATGGTAGGCCTTCTTTGACTGAACTCAGCATAAATAAATCAAAGGCTTTAATAAATTCTCCGGCATCTTTGATATAGCCAGCGAGTGTGACATCGCTTTCGAGTCCGAGGTTTTTAATTTGATGGATTATTTTTTCTTTTTCTTCACCATCGCTCACGATGATGTAGTGGGTATTAAATGTGTGTCCGGCAAAATCCTTGTACTGTTTGAAGCCTTGCAAGGCATATGTATAGCCCTTATTTTTGGTTAGCTCGCCAATGTTTCCGACAATACGAGTATTGTTTTTGATAAGGTTGAGGGCGGGTTCTTGGCCGAGGATAGCAATGAGTGCGTCCTCTTTTTCCAAAACATTAAATGGCTTAATACCATTGCGGATCAGAACAATTTTGCCTTTGGAGCCAATCCAGTTTTTGACCATATTATATTCTCGATTTGAAAGTACGATAATTTTATGGCAAAAGAGCACCGTCAGCCACGAAAAGAATTTAATAATGAGCCTCTGCCAAATAGGCCTGTCCTCCATAAATGGCCAGCCATGGTTTGTATAAATAATATTTTTGACACCAGCGATGCGTGCGACCACTGCGCCGAGACCGCCGAGCTTGGGGCTATTGAGGTGTACAGTATCCGGATTAAATTTTCTTGTAATTTTATATAAAGAAAAAAGCGTTTTTATTTCTTTTATTAAATTGATATCGCGTGATGCGCTACTTAGACTAAAGACTGGGACAGCAATTTGCTCTAATCTATCAACAAGGGCACCGTTGCCACCACAGACGACACTTACCGCATGGCCTTTTTTCCTTGCCTCTTCTGCGAGTTCAAACACATACTTTTGTGCACCCCCAAAATTTGACTTTGTCACTGCATATAGTATTTTCTTCATGCATGATATTATATTCCAGTATATGAGAAGCGTATATAGATATGAATCAATTTCTATGGTGTTAGGGGATATGGCTATATTCTTAGCCTCTCTTTGGGCGTCTTTGGCGCTTAGATATTTTGCTTTGCCGAGCAGTGAGGTTTACATGGAGCATGTAGTGGCTTTTTTCCCATTGTTTATTCTTTGGTTATGTCTATATGTAATAGGTGGTCTATATGATAGGCACCTGCGTTTTTCCAAGTCAAAATTACCTGGCAAGCTATGGATGGCACAGACAATAAATGTCGTCATCGCTTTTCTCTATTTTTATGCGCTCCAGACATCTGATATTGCAGCTGGTCTTGCTCCAAAAACAATATTGGCACTTTATCTAGTCATTTCAGGTGTGCTTATTACACTCTGGCGTGTATATGTCTATCCAAAATTTACAGAGAATAGACCATTGCGAGTACTCTGCATCGGGTCTGTTGCCGACACTGCGCGGTTTGTAGAATCTGAGGCTCGACTTCGCGCATCCGGTATTGATCTCCATGTGTATACAAGTTTATCTGATTTAGAATTAAATAAAGAATTGAACAAAGAGAACTTTGCTCAAAAGATTGATGTCGTGGTTTCAAATAGTTTTGATGTGAACTATAAGGCTGTGTCACAAATTGTCTATGACCTCATGTTCGAAGGTGTAACCTATATGGATCTCAGTGATTTTTACGAGGAGGTGTTTGCCATGATTCCACTCCAGGCCATCGACGAGTCCTGGTTTTTGAAGCATGTATCCGTGACGAGACGTTTTGTGTATGATTTTCTAAAAAGAATCATGGACATTATTGTGGCTCTACCACTCGCTATTTTGTCTATTGTTTGGTATCCGATTGTATATATTGCAATAAAACTCGAAGACAAAGGACCTTTATTTATTTTTCAAAATAGAGTCGGTGAAAACGGCAAGATTGTAAAGATAATTAAATTCAGAAGCATGTCCGTTAGTGATGAAGGGAAGTGGGTAACAAAAAATGACAACAGAATTACAAAAGTTGGAAAAATTATCCGAAAAACGAGAATTGATGAATTGCCTCAATTAATTAATGTGCTTTTTGGGGACCTCTCACTAATTGGTCCAAGACCGGAACTTCCTGCGCTTGTTGATTTGTATAAAAAAGAAATACCACATTACCATGTTCGCCATTTGATTAAGCCAGGGCTTTCAGGTTGGGCGCAGATTCACCATGATGTGCCACCGCACTCTATCGAAGAAACAAAAGTTAAATTGTCATATGATTTGTACTATATAAAAAATAGAGGACTGATGCTCGACCTCAAAATTGCTTTTGCTACAATAAAGACTCTCTTGTCACGGACGGGAATATAGCTATAATTGCTGGATATGGCCAAAAAAAGAGCTCTCGCTTTCCTCATCATCATTATTGGTGGGGCATTAGCGGCATTCATTCATTATTCACAATTTTCAGATCGAGGCTTTATTTCTAAGTTTCCATTCAAACTCGGTCTAGATTTAAACGGTGGTACGCACTTGGTATACCAAGCAGATACCTCTAAAATTGCATCTGAGGACATCTCAGGTTCTATGGAGAGCCTTA
Organism: uncultured Candidatus Saccharibacteria bacterium; assembly: GCA_964627085.1. Classification (GTDB taxonomy): domain Bacteria; phylum Patescibacteriota; class Minisyncoccia; order Phycocordibacterales; family CAIZLB01; genus DALYDD01. The sequence continues at coordinate 6,933 of CAZVIP010000014.1, forward strand.
AAAATGTTATTGAGGCAAGAATCAATGCGCTCGGTGTATCTGAGCCTTTGGTTCAAACAGAAACTGCAAATGTTGGCGGTACTGAAATTCACAAACTAATTGTTGAGCTTCCTGGTGTCACTGATGTAAAGCAGGCGGTAGCGACTATTGGTAAAACTCCAGTTCTACAATTCAAGAAATTGAACCCAAGTGCAAATGCACTCACTGCAAGTTCTACACCTGAAGAAATTGCAAATCAGTTTATCGAGACGCCTCTTACGGGTCGTTACCTAGAAACTGCAATCGTTCAGTTTGATCAGAATACAAATCGTCCTGTCATCTCACTTACATTCAATGAGGAAGGGAAGGCTCTTTTTGCTCAAATTACAAAAGAGGAAATCGGTAAACCGCTCGCCATTGTACTTGATGGGCAGATACTTTCAGCGCCAACTGTTCGTGATGAAATCAAAGACGGCAAAGCTGTCATCTCAGGAAGTTATACACTCGCTGAGGCAAGAGACTTAACTCGAGGTCTTAAATACGGTGCGCTTCCTGTTCCGATTGAGCTTGTGGGAACACAGACTATCGGATCATCACTTGGAAAGGATGCTATTAAGGCAAGTGTAGGTGCGGGTATCTGGGGATTCTTGCTTGTCGCAATCTTCTTGCTCGTATGGTATCGATTACCTGGCTTGATTGCAGTTATATCACTGTTGTTATATGTAATTATTAACTTGGCATTATTTAAGGTGCTAGGGGTTGTGCTCACATCAGCTGGGCTCGCGGGCTTTATTATCTCAATCGGTATGGCTGTGGATGGAAACATTCTCATCTTCGAAAGAATGCGAGAAGAATTTGAAAAAGGAAAAGCAAATGGTGTGCCTATCGAGACTGGAATCAAAGAAGGTTTTAAAAGAGCCTGGCTCTCAATTAGAGATAGTAATTTATCAAGTGTCATTACAGCGCTCATTCTGTTCTTCACGGCAACTTCTGCTCTGGTAAAAGGTTTTGCTTTTGTACTATTTATCGGTGTTGCTGTATCTGCCTTCACAGCAATCACTGTGTCTCGAACTTTACTTCTATCACTTGGGGCAAAGCAGTTTAAAGGAAAGAACATGTTCTGGTTTGGTCATGGTCTTAAAAAATAATCTCTAAAATAATAACTATTATGAAAGTCGTCACACATCGAAAAAAATTCTACGGAATCGCAATTATCCTTATTTCACTCTCAATATTTGCATTATCATTTTGGGGATTAAACTTTGGAATTGATTTCAAGGGTGGTTCTATTGTTGAAGTCAAATTTGAAAAAGCGACCGACATCAAGCCTATCCTCGCAAATCATTCGGAGGCTGTCATTCGCGAAACTTCTGATAATGGATACATTGTTAGAACACATGCGATGACAAGTGCTGAACAAAGTGATTTTACCGATTCAGTCACGGCAGCTGGTGGGCAAGTGGTCAGTCTCAATACCGTCGGTCCAATCTTGGGTCAAGAACTCCAAAAAAAGGCTCTCTGGTCAATTATCTTGGTTATTTTAGCGATTGTACTCTTTATCACATATGCATTTAGATATGTATCGGAGCCTGTTTCCTCTTGGAAATACGGTACAGTCGCAATCATTGCCCTTGCGCATGATGTAATCATACCAACTGGCGTATTCGCATATTTAGGTAGAAATGGGGGTTATGAAATCGATACATTATTCGTGACAGCACTCCTTGTAATTCTCGGTTTCTCAGTCCATGACACAATCGTTGTGTTTGACCGTACAAGAGAGAATCTCAAGAATGGTGAACTAAAGAAGCATTCATTCGAAAAGGTTGTTGGCATGTCCGTCTCACAGACATTCTCAAGATCAATCAACACCTCACTCACAACAATTATCGCGCTTGTCGTCCTCTGGTTTATGGGTCCTGTAGCAACCAAAAACTTTGCACTCGTACTCATTATTGGAATTTTAGTAGGGACATATTCATCTATTTTCGTAGGGTCACCACTTTTGGTTACACTCCAAAAGTTTGCAGAAAAAAAGGCTTCAAAGAAATAGTTTTGTTTTGTTGCGACTAACTAATATAGAGCAGGGGATATTAACTGTAAAAATAAATACAAAAAACAAAGAACCTGTTGTGTACACAGCAGGTTCTTTGTTTTTTGTATTTATATGAGATAATACGTTCAAACCAGTCGCTCAAAGTTCTGTAAAAATTTCTCATTTTGAGTGTGGATCATTAATTATTTAAACATCGAAATATGCCTATTGAAACCAACCAGGAACAAAGTAAAGATTCTAATTCAAGTCCAAGAATGTCATCACAAAGACAACCAAGGAGACGGGGTCCTGGCAGATTCTTTCTTTTTGTACTCTCGTATATCTTGGTAGGACTTGCTGTGTGGCAAATCGCTGTACGGATTCAAAACGATCCTGTAAAACAACAATTGCGTGCTCAAGAAGAGATGAAGGCTTTAACAAAAAAAGTTTCTAGTTTGATTATTGTTCCAGAAAATGAAATCCCTCAAGTTGCTATCATTCAAGATGCAGAAGGTTTGGCAAAAACCCAAGACTTTTTTGTGGGTATAAAAAACGGTGATCAGATACTGATTTATGTTGCGGCCAGAAAAGCAATTATCTACCGACCAAGTGAAAACAGGATTGTTAATGCCGGTCCTGTTCTTACAGATAATAGCCAGACAACAAAAAACACTCAAAAAGATATTTCATCACCAACTCAAATTGAAAATTCTTCATCAACTGCACCTGCACAGAAGGCTACAACAACATCTACATCAAAAGGTACTCAGCTTAAGTTGTAATATATCCACCTGTTCTAATCTTTATAGGTCCACTGTATCCCTTGCATGATTAATGTAAGGGATTTTGGTTGTATTTTGGTAGTTTTTGATCGTAAAAGCAGGATTAATATCGGTAATATAGGGTAAACAGTGTTCACTGTTGGTGTCTGTGAAAAAAGTCCAAATCGACCTATATTCTGGCCTTATTTATAGCCATAAAAAAAGCCCTCAAGACATTTGACAATGATTTGGAGGCGTGTATAATAACCACCACGTCCCAAAAGGGATGTTTTAAGTTAGCAACATTTAGATACTAAAACATCTAAAATATAGCGTTGACAATTTCATACATTAGATTAGCGCCGAACATCGAATCCAGGATTGCTATTTATTTTAAAAGCCGTTAAACGTTTTTATTTTATTTATCAATGTTGGACTCGGTGTTCGGTGCAGCATCAAAAAATTAAATTCACAATTATTTCGTCAAATGACTATATGGTTTATACCTAGATAGTCTGGATGAAATGCACGCAATCATTCTTTTGTTTTTGTTCTGTTTGAGTTTTATAGTTAGAGTTTGATCCTAGCTCAGGATGAACGCTGGCGACGTGGATAAGGCATGCAAGTCAAACGGGAAACTTTGCGATTACATCAAGAACGTTTCTAGTGGCAAACGAGGTAGTAACATGTGGGTAACATTCCCTTTAGTCAGGAATAACTCATCGAAAGATGAGCTAATACTTGATAGTCCCTTTGATTTATTTCATTGGGTAAAGATTTATCGCTAAAGGATTGGCTCGCAAGATATCAGCTAGTTGGTAGTGTAATGGACTACCAAGGCTATGACGTCTAGGGGAGCTGAGAGGCTGACCCCCACCGATGGAACTGAGACACGGTCCATACACCTACGGGTGGCTGCAGTCGAGAATCTTCCGCAATGGGCGCAAGCCTGACGGAGCGACGTCGCGTGGTTGATGAAGTCCTTCGGGATGTAAAAACCTTTTATGAGGGAGAAAGTTATTGATAGTACCTCATGAATAAGGGGTTGCTAAACTCGTGCCAGCAGCAGCGGTAATACGAGTGCCCCAAGCGTTATCCGGAATTATTGGGTGTAAAGGGTGCGTAGGTGGCTTTATTAGTCTTGTGTTAAAACCTGGGGCTCAACCCCAGATCTGCACAGGAAACGGTAAAACTAGAGGGTGTGAGAGGTCTGTGGAACTCATGGTGTAGGGGTGAAATCCGTTGATATCATGGGGAACACCAAAAGCGAAGGCAGCAGACTAGCACATTCCTGACACTGAGGCACGAAAGCGTAGGTAGCGAATGGGATTAGATACCCCAGTAGTCTACGCCCTAAACGATGATCACTTGCTTTATGGAGTATCGACCCTCTGTGAGGCGTAGCTAACGCGTTAAGTGATCCACCTGGGTAGTACGGCCGCAAGGCTAAAACTCAAAGGAATAGACGGGGACTTGCAC
>CAZVIP010000015.1:0-11024 GCA_964627085.1 uncultured Candidatus Saccharibacteria bacterium
TCCAATCAAATGAAAAGCCGAGCGACTTCAATTGTTTTTCAAAGTTTTCACAGTTGGCTTTTGTAGCAACTGCTGGCTGGACACCTGTTTTGATAGCATAGTTTTCTGTTGGCAAACCAAAAGCATCCCATCCAATTGGATAGAGTACATTCTTGCCCTGCATACGTGCCTTGCGAGCAATAATATCGAGCGCAGTGTAACTTCGCACATGACCAGCGTGCAAGCCAGCACCTGATGGAAATGGGAATTCAACGAGCATAAAAAGCTTCTGTCGTTTTGTGTCATTGTCTACGGCAGCAGAAAGCTCTGGGTGTTCTGCCCAGAATTTTTGCCACTTGGATTCAATTTCCGTGTGATTGTATGTTGCGATTGTCTTTTGTGTGCTCATCTTATATGTATTATTGGATTTATTAATCTATTCAAGCTTTTTATCGTTTATAAGCGAGATTATATCATTTTTGATAGTAAAACAAATTAAGCCCCTGATTGGATTCAGAGGCTCGATTCTTTCACTTGTTTCGTATCTCGCGGTCACTGTCTTGCAGTTTTACTTTGTCGCTATGAGATATTTAGTTTATTGCATGTGAAAAATACCAACCTCCGAAGTCAGGAATGTCAGTACCAGCAGCAGTTGCGCTCTTTTCACATTAATATTCATATTGTTAGTGTATTGGTTTTTTGTGAGGTGTCAAATACGGCTTAAATTCGATACTTTCAAATACTTGACACATATAGTATACAGTGTTACTGTACTAATCGGGAAAGCACCTGCAGGAATACCTAAAAGGTAGCGCGTTTGGTAACGGCTCAGAGTTAACACTCAAAAGAGTACCGACTACGCACGAATTCTCGGGCAAAAGCATCCCAGGGCCAGAACATGACGTTCTGGCCCTTAATTATTACCTAAATCTTAAACTCAATCACATCACCGTCCTTCACGATGTATTCTTTTCCTTCGGTGCGTACGAGGCCTTTTTCGCGAGCATTTGCATATGAGCCGGCATCAATTAAATCTTTCCACCAGATAATTTCAGCGCGAATAAACTTATCTTTGAAATCAGTATGGATGGCCATACCCGCAACTGGGGCTGTTGATGCGCGTGCAATTGTCCATGCACGTGTTTCTTTTTCACCAGTAGTGAAATATGTTTCGAGGTCGAGAAGTTTGTAGCCGGCTTTGATCAGACTATTGATACCATCATCTTTTGCACCGAGTTCAGTACGGAACATTTCTTTTTCATCACCTTCGAGGTCTTTGAGCTCATGCTCAACTCCGGCATCGACAATCACATATTGGTCGCCCTCTTTCTCAAAATAATTTAAGAGCTCAGTAAAACGAGGATCGATACTTCCGTCTGCGAGTGGCTCATCGATATTTTTTCCACCAGCCTTTTTGTTCAGTACATATAGAATTGGCTTGAATGTGAGCAGGTCGAGTGTTTTTGTTGCTTCGAGCTCGTCTTCGGTCATATCAGCCTTTGCTTTGCGCGCAAGACGACTATCTTCAAGTAGGGCATTTATTTTGAGCAAAGCGCTCTTCTCCGCCACAGCAGCCTTATCCCCTCGCTTAGCATCGCGCTCCACACTTCCGAGTCTTTTGGTTACTGTCTGCATATCTGCAAGGATGAGCTCAAGGTTAATTACCTCAATATCATTTAATGGATGTACTTTTCCTTCAACATGAATAATATTCTGATCTTCGAAAATTCGCACCACCTCTGCAATAGCATCTGTCTCGCGAATATTTGTAAGAAATTGATTACCTAGACCTTGTCCTTCTGACGCACCCTTCACAAGTCCAGCAATATCTACGAATTCGATAGCGGCAGGAATAGTTTTTTGAGTTTGTGAAAATGTAGCGAGCTTGTGCAGTCTCTCATCTGGTACTTCAACAATTCCGACTGATGGGTCGATAGTACAAAATGGATAGTTCTGCGCGGGTACAGACTTTTTTGTTAATGCATTAAAAAGCGTTGATTTTCCAACGTTTGGGAGACCTACGATACCGATTGAGAGTTTCATGCTATGGAGTGTAGCATAAGATAATTAAGGATAAAATAGCCTCAGACTTAAAACCCCCAACGTGTTTGTTGGGGATTTTAAAATATATATTTGTGTGTATTGACTGTGCGAGTCTATTACTTCTGCCCCATCACTTCTCTAAGCTTCGCCTCATGAGCTTTCATGACTTCCATAGATGCATCCATCTGGCTTTTGCCCTGTTTCATCTTGGCCTGAATTTCATTTGCAATATTCATGAAAAAATCAGGATTTTTTTCAATTGCTTCGAATACCTTTTGCTGTTCTGCCTCTGGTACACCCTTCATTTGCTTCTTAAGCATCTGCTTCATCAAAAAATTTTGGAAAAATGACATGCTCCATATTTTACTAAAAACAAAGACTTTTGCAATGCATTAAAGGGCACTACAGAGCAATAGCACACGACCAAAGTTACGCATGTAGGACAATTAGCTAAGCGGAATCGAAACTGTAAACTCAGTCCCTGTACCTTCACCAGCTGAAGTTACCCAGATCTTTCCTCTATGCTTGTCGACAATGTTTTTGGCCATATAAAGACCAATGCCCATACCCTCTGTATCTGTATGCCGTGCATTCACAGAGCGATAGAATTTAGAAAAGATGCGATCGATATCATCCTCTGGTACACCAATACCATTATCCTTGAAAGTGATAAGTACTTCTCCGCCAATTTGCCTTACTTTGATTGAAACTTTTCCTTCCTCTGGTGTATAGACAAGTGCGTTTTCGAAAATAATCTGGAGCGCAAATTGCAATCTTGTTTTATCTGCTTGTATTGTTGGCAATTCATCTGGTACATCAAATTCGACTTTCAATTTCTTTCTCTCGATCAAATCATCATGTGTTGTGAATAATTCTTTAAGCAAACTATTCAAATGTACAGGGGTAAAGCGATACAGATACAGATCATTTTCGTCCCGTGACACATCAATCACTGCATTTGTAAGCTCGAATAATCGCAAACTGGCATACTGAATCTGGTCAACATATTTATTTCTAGTCGCTTCATCGTTTGTTTCGCGCAAATCCTCTGCGAGCCATCTGATATGCGTAAGTGGTGTCCTGAACTTGTGACTTACATTATTGATAAATTCATATTTAAGTACATCAACCTGACGAATTTGTTTCCAGACAAAAAGCCCAACAATCAAAATAAGTATTCCCGAGAAAAACGGAATTGGCCAAAAAGGAAAATCTGGAAAATTCTGAATAAGGTAATTATTGAAGATATTTATTCCTGTAGTAGAAAGACCTACAGAGACAACGAGCAAGAAATATCCAACTGCATTTTTTGCCACCACATGCAGTTCAAGCAGATCGTATTTAAGAAGTCCATAAGCCAAAGGGAGTGTGTAGAGCCCGATAATAGCCGTTGGAAGCATGTTTATATTAACCCCAAAGACCGGTAAAAACATGAGTGAACCTATCAAATACGCAAAACCAAATGAGCCAAAGAAATAGTTCATGCGATTTTTATCGATTGAATCAAGGTCTTTATACCCTTTTGCAAGTACGGTAAAGAAATATATTGCAGTACCAACAAAAAATAGTGCCAAAACCCAATAATTCGGTCCTGCAACCAGGAAGTTTGGAAAGAACTGCTTCGGTGCAGAATCAAGTGCAAACTGCCCAGGGGCCGTGATAATCCAGACAGTAATTGCCACAGCAAGACCGTACATCAACCTTAATCCAAACTTATGATCTTTAATTTTCTTGAAAACAGCAAAACCAAAATGCGCATTAAAACAAACTGTAAAGATGATCACATTCGTAAGAAGTGAAAAATTCTTTGAAACTACAGGATCAAGGGTATTTACTGCCAGCAAGTGAGCAACTGTATAGATGACAAAAGAAATTGTCGTCAAAAAATAGAGTATATGGGTCTTTTTATTCCAACCTCGTGACAAAACAAAGACACCGAGACTAAGACTGATAATAAGTGATGTAAAATAACCAATATTGTGTACGATAAGGCCGATATTCATTATCACATTATATCACGGAGACTTGTGTAGACAATTAAATCACTGTTAGTTTTGAGCTTCTTCGCACGCGAAACAAATTTCCACGATGCAAGTATTTCTTCTTTGTTTGTAAATAATTCATCACCAACTAAATTCAGCAATACTGATTCAAAAATATTTTGATACGCGTCCTTTACAGCGGGTTCCATATCAATAAATATCTCTTTTTTATTTTTGAACGTGAGGACTATACCAGATTTTTTTGTGCCAAGTTTTTTGCCTGAACTTAATTTGAACTTAATATTGCCTGCGACACCTATCTTTTTAGCAAAAACTATTGAAAGCCCGGCCCTCACATCAAAAAAAGTTTCTGTCTTTGAATTTTTGTCCACACCAACTATGTCATTGTATCCAGCATATTGGCCGTATATTGGCAAACCGTCTAGTACTAGGTTTTTTATGATATCAGACTTCGAGATTTTAACTTTACTTGAATCAATGCCATGTGCAGTTTGCGTGACTGCAATTCTCAGTTTCATGATTTCGGCAAGCATTTGGAGCAAATGATTCTGCCCCACATCGAACAGTGCACCAACTTTGTCATAAAAAGCCCCTCTGGTGGCCACATCGATGGTCTCTAGCATCAAAAGCTCGATTGATTGTAGGTCAGATGATCCTAAAGTTTCTCTAAACAAAAACGGATTAGCAAGACAAGCTTTTCGAAGATGAATAAGTGTATCCTTTGCAAGATAATGATCGATAAACTTTATTTTCTCGATTGGAATAATACTCTCGATTTTCTTAAACTCTGCCTCGGCGCTTTTTAGATCATTCCCGATTGGTTTTTCAACTAAAAATGTAAATGAAAAATTATCTTTAAATTTTTTACCTAATTTGTCCGCAACAAATGTATTGAAATATGCCATGACAGCACTGTGCATATGCGGCGGTAATGAAGAATAGATAAAAACATCGAGTCTCTTATTTTTTGTACCCGTATTTTTATACTGTTCTTTAAAAACAACTTGTATTTGCTTGGCTAGTTTGAGATATGTCTTATCGTGATCTAATTCCCCGCTTATATAGTAAGCATTCTTGAGTGTACCAAATTCAACAGGTGGTACTTCTTTTCTTGCGATGGCAAAAACAGGTATATACGCATCAATGCCTGCTGTACTAGTTTGTATAGCAGAAAGTGCCGGGATTATTCTTTTGCGAGCCAAATCCCCCGTGATACCAAATAAAATGACGGCTTTCATTACTGGCTAATTGTAGCAGAAGTTGATGAGCCTGTGTGATTGTCTTTTTCACTGCCAGATGTTGTAGTCTCGGTCGAAGTTGCTGTATTCGTTTTGTCCTCTTGGTCATTATTTAGCAAAGATGCAAAATCAATTTTTGTGTCTAGGGATTTTGTACCCTTATCTAGTTTGAGTATTGTTTGGAGCTCTGTAAGGTTCTGGAGAGTTGCGCGTGATGTAGATGCAGCCTCAGTGATTTGACTCTTCTTCAGTAAATCAATAATTGAAGCAAGCGAAGTACTGGCAATATCCAAACGCTTATTAGCAAGCGCAACAGTAGATGTCGAATATTTATTTAAAGAAATATCATTTTTGATATCTGAGATAGTGAATTTAAGCTCACGAATATTTGATTCGATTACTTGCATAGGAGTTGTCTCAAGCGGTGAAGTTGAGGCTACGACATTTGAATTATTGGCAAAAGCGGCCATAACTTTTTCATCAATACCTATTCGAGCAATCTTTGTTGTACCTAGCTCAAGCTTAACAGCCTGCAAAAGTGATACTACACCAGCCTTATTAACTCTCTTGGCATTGGCGATTTTTGAATTTGTGTTTGCAGGTACGATGTTTGTAGCGAGTTGTGTTGAGCTGGCGATATTCTCAGTTGAACCTGAAGTATTAACTCCGGCATCAGAAGTTGAGGCTGTATTATGAGCGATTGCTGTAGTTGAGGTTCCAATTGCAGCTATAACACCATCTCCAGAGTCGACAGAAAGTTTTTCGAGGATAATCTCATGAGTTTTAAGAGCAGATTCAAAATCAACCACAACCTCTTGTGCAGCACCGAGATTATTACTTGCGACAAGTGAGGCAACACGATTTCTAATCTGATCAGCATGCTTTACAAACTGATCCTGTAAGATATTTTTATTATTTTCATCAAGTCTTCCTTCAGCAGAAAGAACCGCTGCCTCCTGGAGACGTCTCTCTGTTACCTCAACAGCAAGCTTGGCCTTTGCTTCATTTGTGATAGCGGTAAGCTCCCGAATAGGTTCGTTTACATTTAATTTAAATGAATAAAGTGAATCACCTGGCAAAGCCTGATCAGCAAGCATTGAGGCACCACCAGTGAATAGAAGTACAAATGCAGAAATAAGAGCAGGGATAAATTGACGCTTCTTAATATAAGTAATCCAAGTTGAGATAATTGGACTTTTTTTATTGAAAGCTGGACCATTTGATCTGTCGCCACCTGTTGTTATTTCTATATTCGTGCCTGTACCTAAAATCTTTGCGAAATCTTCATTGTTATGTCTTGCAGACAAAGACACAGCTTCTATCTTTTCAATAACAAGCATAGACTGCTTAAAAACCTCCCGTTTTTCCTCGGGGGTCATTTCAACCTTTTTATAGGCTCGTATTAAATTTTCGAAGCTTGAATCATTCATGGTGTAGTATGTCGACCTTTAGAATTTCTTTTAATATTTTGATTGCTCGGTGAATACGAACAGAAACAGTGTTTTCACGCTGTCCGGAGACTAGAGCTATGTCTTTGACCGATAAACCATCGATGTATCGCATAAGAAGCAAGGATCTGTCTTCATCTTCGAGACTCTGGATTGCTTTGATTACTGACTCAGCTTCATGTTCGTCAATCACTGATTGATAGTGATTACGTCCATCACCTGGGTCAAAACCTTCTTCCAAAAGTCCGTCGAGGGATAGTTCCTTTTTCTTTCTGTAATTGTCGATGATTGCATTTGTTGCAATTCGGTATAATAGAGCCTTTACATTCCCTATTTCACCATCGGCAGCCATATACTCCCATACCTTAACAAACGTGTCTTGGACAACGTCTTTCGCCTTCTCTCTATCAGAGAGCTTGTAAAAAGCGAACCTAAATAATGCATCTGCATGCTCATCGTAGGTTGCCTTGAAAGTGATTTTAAGATCGGTATGTGTCTTCTTAGACATAACTTATGACGTACCAGTGGACAGCTTATTACAGCTTTGGGTTATCATTAGGTATAATAGTATCATAAGCAGTATTTAAATTCAGCTCTTAATACCCAAAAAATGTTCAAAAACAGTAAAAACAAGCCTAATAATAAGGATAATACGAAAAGGAACGATATTCAAAAAAAAGGCTATTCTTGGCCAAAAATGGCGATGATTTTTTTCATCTTTATTATAATTGGTCTTTCACTAGGGCTTGTACAGGCAGCCACGCAGGGCAAAAAGGCCCTCATTTCTCGTATTGAAGACTATCTAAATTTCGCCAATCCAACCAAGCGTTTTGTCTATATTTACCCTGGTATGCGCCGCGAAGAGATGGTGGAAAAATATGCCAAAATCCTTAATTGGGACGACAAGGATAAAAGATGGTTTATAGCTTCAGCACCAGCTGATCCAGAAAATGGAGGCTACTATGAGGGCTACTTTCTCCCAAAATCATACTTTGTTGACAAAGATGCCACTGGAAAAGAAGTTGGTGAAATGATGAATAATGAGTTCACTGATGCAGTCGCCGAAAAGGTCCTTAGTGAAAAAAATAATAGCACCACGAGAACAATCAAATCATCTGATGGTAAAAAAGAAGTAATAAACCTAGATACCGCAGTTAGAATTGCTTCTATTATCCAGAGAGAAGCAGCTGGTCCAAGAGACATGCCTCTTGTTTCAGGTATTATCTGGAACAGAATCTTTTCAGGTATGAAACTTGATTTGGACGCAACCCTACAATATGTAAAAGGAAACCAAGATGATTGGTGGCCAATGGTTGAATCAAAAGATAAATATCTTGATTCTCCTTATAACACTTATAAATATAAAGGTGTACCACCTGGTGCTATCTCTAACCCAAGTATCGACGCCATCAACGCTGTATACAATCCACAAAAAACAGATTGCCTATTTTATCTTCATGACAATGACGGCAATATTCATTGCACAAAGACATATGAAGACCATAAGAAAAACGTTGATACGTATTTGCGATAAAGTGTTTTGCTACAATCGATTACTCGGCACCTACAACTAATTCTGTTCCTCCTAGAGAATTCAAACACCGAACTTTCCCAATAAGTGGTATCTCCCATTGTTTTTTTCTATGTCTGTATGCGTGCTCAAATTTTTTTATGGCAAAGAAACTCGATGCACACATAACCGTATGCTCGCCATATTTTTTATTAACCGCATCAATATTGTTGAATAAAACACCCTCTCTTTGGCCATAGGATTGATTTTGCGGAGTGTCTATTTGATATTCGGGCAATTCATCGAAAAGCCCAATATGTTTTGTCTGGACAAAAGATTCATCTACTAAATTATAAAATGTCACTCCAGTGGTCCTGTATCTCAAGTGACTCTTAATGAGCGATGGGAAATTCTTTTTAATTATAGAGAGCACGGTGAGTGGATTGTTGGTCGCTTTATCAAAATTAAATTCAAGTCGATAATATCTAAAGTCCTGACTTTTGACATATACAGAGCATTTTTTTGCACACAGACCATCGTGACGCAGTCGGAGCAGTGCCTCTTCTATATTTTTTGAAAGATATGAAAAGACGAGATCAGGGTCCGGATCGATCGTAACGAAACTACGCGAACTCATCACAGACTTCGGCTTCTGTCCGACACTTGAATTAACCTGCAGTACCGAATTACCGCATAGCTCAGCGTGAATCTCGCGATACGGCTTTGCAATACCAAGTGCATACAATTCATTTTGAGAAAGAGCACAAAAATCCCCCGCAGTCAGAATATTATTTTTGCGCAATAACATAGTGGTCGCACTGCCAATTCCCCATACTTTTTCGATTGCTAAATTCTTTAAAATCTCCTGTCTATTGGAGCCGATTATTGTATAACCAGCGGGCTTGTTTTGTTTGGAGGCGGTTTTGGCCAAAACTTTTGTATAAGAAATACCGACACCAAATGTAATACCGAGTTTTCGCTCGAGTTCATCTTTTATTTTTTTACCAAGTTCTTCATACGATATACCGTATACAACATCAAGCCCCGAAAGATCAGCGAAGCATTCGTCAATACTATATTCCTCCACAATGGGAGTGAACCCCCTCACAATGTCATACATGCGCCTCGCAAATATCGTATATGTCTCATAGTCGGAGTCCAAGATAATCGCTTCGGGACAAACTCGCTTTATTTCACTTAATCTCATACCACGAGTAACACCACGCCTTTTTGCCTCATAACTCATGGCAGCGGCAATATATCTCTCGCCACCAGTGACAACGGCCTTGCCTCGCAGTTTATAATCCATAGCCTGCGACACAGAGGCGAAAAATGCATCACCATCAATATGGATAATTACTTTTTTGCTTTTTATCTCAGTTAATATTTTGGGTAAAGAGTTCTCCATGTTTAATCCTGTATAAGTGTTCCCTTAGCTTTGCATAAGTGTTCCCTTACTTATACTTTCTCATCACAGATATAACAGGGCCGATAATTTGACCGGCAGTAATCCTGGATAAATGACAAATCTTGTATCCATCATCTGTGAGCACAATAACCAAGTCACCAATATGTGTATCGGCACCTCGCTCAAATATAACCAAATCATTTTCGCAGATACCAATATGCTCGAGCGAATCATCTTCGACCGCAAGCATAAAGCTCGCATTCTTATCGCGCATTAAATAATCATCAAGTCTCATGACATCGGCAAGTTCTTCATCGACCGGTGATGCAAAACCCGCCTCGACCACGCCGAGTTTCTTAATAATTTTTTTAAAAATATCTGGTGTACTTTGGTTCACTTTCATATACCATATTGTATATGAAGTTTCGATAAAATGTAAATAAGCAATATGAATAAACAACCAAACCAAAAGCCCTCACTTCGTTCAAATCGTAGTGAGGGCTTTTTCCTTAGCTTTGCATAAGTGTTTCCTTAATCTCGTACGATATATTTTCGAATCATGTCTTCTGTCCCACCGATTTTTTTGCCTCGATTGAGAATGCCGTTTGCATCGAATAGTAATTTGATTTTGACAAATGCCTCAAAAACTTTTTCACCATAAAACTCGCGCAAGAATGGAGTACGAATAATTCCGTCACTATGATCAGCACTCATATTCCCCTTCAATGATTTCACGAGTGCTATTGCCTCTCGTGTAAAATCAATAATTGTGTTTGCAGTCGTATCACCCGGCTGAGCAAAATCAAAGACAGGTACAATACGGAGTGAACCATCGCCAATGTGGCCATGGAAACCATATTCAATATTGTATTTTGAAATAAGTTGTTGTAATCCAGGGATTAATTTATCGAAATTCTTAATTGGAACAATGATATCCTCGATGCAAGGAACGGCATGTTTGCCAGGTAGATTGTAATCTCTCACAGCAACGAAACTACTGCGTCTAATTTTCCAAATACTATCCTGGACTTTTGGAGTAATAATATATGAGACCTTAACTGGATGAGTTTCAATTTGCTTCTGAGCTTTTTTTGCAAGCGAATCAGTCTCTTCCTGATTGTCTTCACTGAACTGCGCAAGGACAACAAGTGTTGTGTTTTCATCAAAAAATTGCTGACATATTTCAGTTTCTTCCTTGAGAAAGTTCTTTGCTTTATTAAATGTATTTATGTCAAAAGTCTCCACACCCTCTGGGTTAAACTTCATAATCGTCTCAAGAATAAACGGCAATTCACCAAATGAATCTACAGAAACCACCAGTAACCTTGTGTGTTTTGGTATTGGCTTTAGTGCAACCATGGCTTTTGTCACAATACCAAGCGTTCCTTGTGCACC
>CAZVIP010000016.1:0-10997 GCA_964627085.1 uncultured Candidatus Saccharibacteria bacterium
GAGGAAACAGAGGCACGAGAGGAGATAGTTACCCATATCCTGATCTGTCTCGAGTCCACTATTTAAAACAAAAACCTAACCGTGTTCAGTGGGGTTCATTGTTCCTGCATCGACGTTTAAATACGGGTCGATTTTAACCATATTTGTTTTGTAACCTTTGGCCTGGAGTAGAATACCGATAGATGATGTAGTGACACCTTTACCGACACCTGACATCACTCCTCCGAGGACAAAAATAAATTTATGGTTGGGACTTAATTTTTTAACAAGGGGTTTTGAGTTTGTGGTTTTGCTTGTTTTCATTGATATCCATTATCGCGCATATCTTTTCTTTCGCAAAGATTGACCAGACCGGCACGCTCATGTCGGAATTTTAAATCCCTGCTATTTGACTAGCTTCTCTGCAACACTAATCTTTCTTCGAATTTCGAGGAGTCCTTTCTCAAAGAAATCAGGTGATGTGACATCGATTCCGATGTTTTTGAATATCTGGTCTGGTTTCTCGCTTGCGCCAGCACTGAGGAAATATTCAATTTTCTCGAGGAAAGCCGGGTTTTTCTTGTATTCAGCATAGAGTGCATTGGCGATTAGCTGGCCGTATGCATATGCGTATACGTAGAAGAAATATCTGAAGTGTGGCACCGCGACAAAGCTATAGCCATCATATTCATCGTATTCCAGCGCATCGCCGAACATAGGCTTTCTCTCTTTGATGAGTAGTTTGGCAATTTCATCAGCAGTGAGTGCACCTTTCTCTTTGATTTGTCGGTGCAACTCTTTTTCAAAATTAAAATAACCAATTTGACCATGAATAGTAAAGACATTGTCCTGTATCTGAGTTAAAAGCATTGTCTTCTTGTCTTCGTCACTTGCCCTATCAAACATATAATCAAATAAAACATTTTCGAAAAACGTACTCGCTACTTCAGCAATTGAAATTGTAAAATCTGAATTAATTGCGAGTTGTTTTTTTGATAGCTCGAAATGTATTGCATGACCCATTTCATGTGCAAGAGTTGAGACGCTATCAGCACTGCCTGTATGATTGAGTAGAATATATGTAGGTACACCCGTCCCGCCTGAACAGTATGCACCATTTCGCTTATCTTTTTTTGGATTAAAGTCGATTCTGCCCTCTTGAACAAATTTTGCAAACATATCTGCAAATTCAGGTTTGATTTTTCTGAAAGCTTCATATACAAGGCCGACACTTTCTGCGACATTGTATTTCTTTTTTACCTTACCCATACTTGTGCCAATTTCAGCTGTAGTCAATTTTGGCAGTCCTAGCACTTTTGATTTTAGTTTAAAAAATCTAGCTGAATCTTTGAAATACCTCGTAACAGTTTTGACAAGGTTTTCAACGCTCTCAATAGAATTTTGATATCCAAGTACGGTTGCTTCATAAGGTTTTGTAAATCCCCGAAGCTCATCGGTTGTTCGCTTATTTGTTACTACTGCATTGATTTCAGCTTCTGCTAAGAAACTGATCTCTTTGTATACTTTGACAACTTTATTTCTGAGCTCTCTTCGGTCTTTGAGTGGGAGTTCAGGTATGATTGCTGCGGCTTCTGTGATTGGAAGTTTTTTTCCTTTGTGAATGACTGTCTGTCTTGTGAGTAATTTTTTCTGTGCCTGGACCCACATGCTATGTGCTGGAGAATATTTGATAGAGAGAATTTTTTCTTCTGATTCACCCAGATTGTACTTTGCTACATCGAAAACAGATTGCAAAAAAGTTTTGTAGACAACCAATACTGGGTCTTTGATGAATTTTACTTGATTTTCCTTGCTGATTTTAGCTAATTCGAGAGTGAAAAATGTTATTTCATTTGAGGCTTTTGTGATTCGGTCTATGTATTTTTGGCTTATAGCTTTAATCTCGCTATTTTGCATCTCAGTATCTTGGGCTAAATGCAAATACCATAATGGACGGATAGTGCCATTTTTTTCTAGCAGCCTATTATAGTCATCCATCGCAACCTTAAGTGATTTTGCAGTCTGGATAAAAGCGCAAGTTTTCTGACTGCCTGATTTTGCGTATTTTTTTGCGAAATCAAGATAGTTTTTTTCCGCTTCTGCGATTTCCTTTTCGATTTTTTTATCCTTAATTCCACTATACAAAGATGAAAAATCCCAATCTTGGGCTATTTTGATACGAGGAAAATCGCCCTCATCTGCATTAACATTTGCCTTAACAATTGTCTTAATATTTTCCTTGATAGCTTTATCTGTTTGCTTTGTGTGACTGATTTGTTTTTTCATAATTGTTTTGGTGTTTTGATAATTATTTTTTAGTATTCTTGATGTGTTTTTCATATGCCTTTCTCGCTTCGAGTCTGTATTCGCAATGTTCACATTCTGGAGAGTGTTTTGGTAATGTGTCACTATCGAGGCATGCTTTTGCATCAAGTAGTACTTGATCAATCCATGTTCTGTCCCCTGTATATGGGATAATTTTAATATCAAATTCAAGCTTGCCGTCAAAGGCTTCTTTATCTTTTTTGCCATTTACATATACAAAATATCCTGTATCACTGACACTGAATTCATTTTTAGATAAAAGCCACTGATAGATTTCCATCTGTCTCCTGTATTGATTGTGCCATTTGGTATCTTCAAGGAAAATCTCGCCATCCTTACTTGTGGCCTTATAGTCAACAATAGCTAATGTCCCATCAGAGTTTTGCCAGATATCATCAACGGCACCGAATACAAGAAAGTTTGTTCGTTTGTCCAAATATTGCACACCTGTGAAGTTCTCTCGCCACACATCCATCTGTGCATGCTCAAAAGGAATTGCATCTAGTCCATAGGTCTTCATAAGTGGATGCGCGACTTTGTTTTTTCGATGAATATCAAATTCTTTTTTAAGTAAATGATCGACGGCAACGTTCAGTGTAAATGATGGCATTGACGGCTTGGCAATACCTAACTTTCTGTCCAAATAAAAACAAAGCGGACACTCCATGAACATATCAATCTTTGTTCGACTGAGCTTAAAAGGCTCGCCACTTGTCCCTTGATTTGCTTTTGAATAAATCCCCCACGTCTTAACAATATTGCTTTTATTTTTTTGGAAATATGTTTTTTTGTTCATGTCAGAATTGTGTAAGTGGGTTAATGTTAATTGTCGTCCTCCCCGATGACTTATGCAGTTGGTGTGGTTTTTAATATTTCTGAAGCCTCAATCAATAATTCATCAAGTTTTTGCTTTGGATAGCCAAGTTCGTGCAAAGCGCCAGTCTTCTCAAATAATGTTTTTACTAATACGATGTCTTTGTTCAAGAGCTGTCTTTTTTCTTCGTCAGACAAAGACGTGAGGCAAGTTATTGGATGAAGTTTTGTTTCCTCGATTAAATCCTGGAGATTGCCAACTTTTGGGAAGTCCCAACTAAGCAGGTGAAGTCCTTTGCAAGTACCGTATGATATCGCGGTGTCAGTTAGTCTGGTGTTTGTAATAAGCCAACCTTCATCTATTTTGCGCTCTTTATTTCCATAAGAAAAAACCGTATCCGCAAGATCGTCGTAACGTGCCTTTACATAGAGCGCTACTTTGAGGTCGGTCTTTGAGGCTGCATCAGAGTGATATTTGACCTCTGCCATAATTAATTTTTTGTCATTCCATGCAACGACGTCAACTTCATGTGGAACGCATCCTCCGAGAACAATCTGTCCTGTGATTGCATCATAACCATGTTTTGCCTTAAATAATTCAGCAATATATTCCTCAAATGGAAAGCCCGTCGGTCCAAATTGAAGAAGTGATCGACGGAGCGAATAACGTGCGGCTACGACTCTTGTGGCGCGCTTGAGTATCGCATATGCACGTGCATAGACATCTGTGGCAGTACAAAAAATCCCTTGTGATTCATCTTTGCCTTCACCTGTTACCTGATCGATAACTTCTGTCACAATTTTGTGTGCCTGGTGCGGCTCTGCTCCAGAGCGAACAAGTGATACATATAGTTTTTCTTGATCAAAAGCCTCAATACTACCGTTCTCTTTATTTACAAAGACACCATTTTTGAATGGCTCATGGTTTGTGACAGGTTTCATATTAAGAGATTATACCACCACCAAGGCATATGTCGCCATCGTACAATACGCAAGATTGCCCTTTGGCTATTCCCTGCTGATTTTCTTTAAATTTCACTTTTATTCCAATTTTATTTTCACTTTCTATCAGTGGTTCTATGGTAACTGCCTGCAATTCCTGTCTATGTCTTATTCTGGCTTTCAATTTTTTGGTTTCCCCCCTGTCTTTTGAGATAAAATTTATTTGAGAAAGAGTCGCCTCATTCGCGCTCTTTTGTTGCATGAGTTCCTCCTGACTGCCGACTACAAGCTCATTTTTGTCGACATTTTTCTGGATAACAAAACTACGCTTAGACTCCGGTGTTTGTATAGAGAGTGTAAATCCATGTCTCTCGCCAATAGTGTAGAGCAATGCACCATCGTGCGTACCTACAACTTCACCCTTTGAGTTAAGTACATTTCCTTTTTCGGTCTTGATATATTGCTTAAGGAATTCTTTCATATCAAATTTACCGATAAAGCACACACCTTGGCTGTCTTTTTTGGCGGACACATGAAGCTTTGTGCCTTCGGCAATAATACGCACTTCATCTTTTTTCAAATCACCAACAGGAAAAAGAGTCTTTGCTACCTGATCCATACCAATGGCCCATAGAAAATATGTCTGATCCTTGTTTTGATCTCTGGCCTGGAGCATCTCCACACTTGTACTGCGCTTGATGGTTCTCGTGCGCGCATAGTGACCAGTGGCAATAAAATCAGCTCCATGTGCCATGGCGTATGCATAGAACACTCCAAACTTCACATATTTATTACACATTATATCAGGGTTCGGTGTTCGGCCTGCACGATATTCATTAATCATGTAATCTGCAACATGTTTCTTGTATTCGTCCTCTGCATATACAGTTTCAAATGGAATACCAAGCTCTGCACAAACACGCATAGCATCACGTCTGTCTTCTTTCCATGTACAAACAATGTCCTCTGGTTGCCAAACTTTTATAAAATAACCTCGCACATCAAAACCAGCTGATTTCAAAACATATGCAGTAACTGATGAATCAACCCCGCCTGACATACCAACAAAAACCACAGGTGGTTTACCTGCTCTTTTCCCTTCTTGGAGGGCTTGCTTTGCATGTTCGGGCAAACTATCAATTGCCCTGTCTAAATATAGTTCAAAACCAGCCATATATAACCCTATGGTAAGTATTTTTTCTTGAGACGCAAGTGTTCTGCGTATGTCTTTGCAAAATGTGTATTTCCGTCATTATCAGATAAGAAGAAAAAATAAGGATTAGATTTTGGATAAAGAGCCGCTCGTATTGATTCTAAGCCCGGATTTGAAATTGGCGTTGGCGGTAGACCTTTGATTTTGTAACTATTAAACTGCGACACCTCACGAAGATCGCTCAGTGTGAGTTCAGCAGAAGTCTTACCTGTGACATATGTGAGTGTGCTATCTGCTTGGAGTGGCATACCGATGGTCATTCTCCTTAGGAATAAATCAGCAACCAATTGCTTGTCTTCGGGTGTTTGGACCTCTTTTTCCAAAATAGAGGCAAGGATAATTGCTTCGCGTACAATATCATTTCGGGTTCGAGTAGTGGATGAAGCAGAACTACTTGCATTACTTAACTCCAATAATTTCTGATCGATTAACCGACCAACTCTTTTGTCAAAATTATTTTGCATTGCATTAATTACTGAGCTTGATGTTGCAAAAGGATAGAAGAAATATGTATCTGGAAAAAGATAACCCTCAAGATTTGCAGCAGATACCATGAAGTCTTCAGCCTTAATATCTGTCATTTTTTTTGGTAAAAGAGCAGCAATACTCTTGACTGTATACCCTTCAGGGATTGTTATTTTCACAGGCTTGTAGCCGTAGTCACCATTAGATAGTCTCTGGATGATATTCAACAAGTCATCTGGCTCGTAAAAGACATAAGTCCCTTTTTTAATTTTTTTACTCACATTTAATTTCTGTACAAGGGACAAAAAGAATTTTGGCGACTTAATTATATGTTGATCTTTCAATTTTTGAGCAAGCTCAATGACAGATAGTGAGCCATCAATTTGTATGACAGATGCACCAGGAGTTTTCTGCCCGTCTTGTGTTTCTATAAATCTGGATTCATTAATGACCAGGTTACTTGGAGCTGCAATTAAAAAATACCAGAAAATTACCCCAACAATAACAGGTAAAGAGATACAGATAGTGAGTAAAATAAGGAATTTCTTGAACATGTAGATTAAATAGGTAGATTTGATGGCGGTTCCACCTTCTTTGCTGAAATACGTGTAAGTGTAGGTGTTTTTGAGACCGTACCAGGGAAATGATAAATTGTTGCAATCTCCTCTGTTGTCATGACAAATGGCTTACCACTGTACCCTTTTGGAATATATTCAGGAACAAAGAAAGATCTGCACTGATATAGCTGAAATAATTTCTCTTTTTGCTCCAAGGTTTTCTTACCACTAAAATCTTGCCACTTGTAGTCAAAACCAGGTTTTTTGTCCGCTTTGAAGTTATTGAGTGTTGGGGTACCAAAATGTCTGAATGTTCCACCTAAGGCAGATTCGGTCGTGCTTCTGTATTCACCTTTTTTGGCAATATACATAGCTCTAATACCGCAATCAAATGGTAGTTTGGAGAGACTTGATTCAATGGCCTCCACAGCCTCACGTTCTGCTTTTGTAAGGACAAGAAGGTTCGGGTTGACCTTTGTTGGATCAACTTTTAAGTCACGCTTATTGCGCTTGAACAAATCTTTTTCTGCATCATATTTCCAATCAACTTTGTCGAACCATGTACCAGGTTTTTTCTGTTCTTTTATATGAGCGCGAATGCAGACCTGGATCCAAACCTGTTCACCTTTTCGAAGTGAACCAAGGAATTCAATAGTTGGTGTAATTGGATCTATTTTACCGTCTTCGTTTTCACTGGCACCTGTCATGCCATAGGCTGTATATGTCTTTATAGGTAAATGACTTGGACCAGTTTTGATATATTCACAGCCCCAATATTCATAATTTTCAGGATCAAAGTTTAGCTGTTTGGCATAATCTTTTTTTGTAACTTCATTGATTTCAATATCGGGAAATTGAGAATATAGCTGAGTCTCAATCATGTCTCGGAATTTTTCTCTAGTCCAGATGAAAAACTTGATGTATCCATCAATTGAAACCATCTCGAGTGAAAACCAAGGTCTATTCGAGCCCTCCCAAAATCTTTGTACCCAGTTACCCTCTCCGCCAGTTTGGTATAAGGATGTAATAATAATCTCCATCGCTGCAGGAGGCTTGATGACACCCTTTGGGATTCGACATTCGATAATTGAGTACTTTTGTTTAGAGAAAAAATCCGCACGAACATACTCCATCCACATGGTCCAAAGTTTCTTTGCGAGCAGGATTGGAAGTATAATTATTCCAACTGCGAATAGCACTTTAATTGAAACAGATAATGTGTATGCAAAAGCTTCTTGAGCCAGGGTCTCCATATATCAATTATTATGTCACATTACACAAATTAAAAAAACTAGACCCTGTTGGAATCTAGTTTTTTTAATTCAAATTATTTTTTTGAAGATGTCTCAGCTAGTGAGTATCGCCCTTCTTTATCTTTTTTGAAATGTTTACTACTTTGGAGGTTAACTAAGATAGTGTTTTCTTTTACATAACGCTCCTTCATAACTTTCTGGATGATTTCTTCTTTTGTAAGTGGACCATTCTTTTCGAGAACCGCCTTTACAACATCCTTAACGACACCGTTGATATAACCCCACTCAGCGAGTGCATAGAGGCCTCGTCCGACAAGGACAAATCTTTTATCCTTGATAAGTTCATTATGTGTAGTTGCAACATGCGCCTTTTTCTTAAAGAGAGATTCAATTTGCTTAGCAATATCTCTAAAGTGGATTGGAGAACCATGTTTTCGCATAGCGAGGAATGCATAGTCTCGAACACCCTTTGTAGATACGTTTGAAGATGATGTCTTTCCCCATTCGCCTAGTGGATTTTTTGAAATATGCTTCGAGATATTGAGCCATCGTTTTGCTACCTCTTCGTTTCGATACTGTTCGTTCACATCCTGAAGATGCTTGAGGAACTGATCGATAATCTCTGATTCAGGGATTAGATCATTGTCATCGAGAGATTTGTAGAGTTTTCGAAGTGCCTCGTGGATTTTCTTTGATAGAACGGTATCAATATGCCATCGGTGTTTGAATTCAGTGTCTTCCTTTTCCTTTTTGAATTCTTCGCCAAGTACTAGGAGGAAGTGAATGTGGTTCTTAGTAAGTAGATCTTTTGAGAGCGAGTTAAGTAAATCATCCTCAGCAAGCATACCACCTAGTGAATGAATCACTGTTGAGAGCTCTGCAAAGACCGCTTTTTCCTGTTTGAAAAAAGCTGACTTTCTAATGTTTTGTAATGCTGCATGTTCAATCTGGCGCACTCGTTCACGGGTTATTGAATATTGCTCGCCAATTGCCTCAAGAGTCATGCGCTCACCGTCCTTGTCGAGGCCATACCGCTTAGAAATAACAATACGAGCTCGCTCAGGAAGTGCCCCGAGTAGCTTTTTAGTTATATTCTTAGGCTTAAATGTAAGGTTTGTTGTTGACATCTCTTTTGTATGAGTTATTTGTAGCATATTATTGACAAAAGGTCAATAAGGATGGGTTATTTGTTTTAGTTCTCGTCTATTCTACACATTTTTCAGAAATTTGAAACCTTTATTTGCGAATCCCTAAATGCGGGCCTAAAATAGACTTATACTGGAATAATTACAATCCAGCGAAGATAAGGTTGATGATTTTACCTGGCACAAAGATGACTTTTGTCGGTAAGTTATCCCCAACTCGCGACTGAACTTCCTTTAATTTGAGGGCAATTTCCAAAATCTGACTTTCTGATTTAGCTGTCTCACTATCGACAACTGTGGTTGCTCGGACTTTGCCATTAATCTGCACTGCGATGGTAACATCTTCGTCCTGGATGGCCTTCTCATCGTGTGTAGGCCATGGAAGTACTGTAGCACTTCCTTCTCCACCAATATTCGCAAATATTTCTTCTGCAACATGTGGAATGAACGGTGTGAGGACGGCCAAAAACATTTCAAATTCTTTTGGCGAAATTGATTCTTCTTTTTCAAACTGATTAGCCAAAATCATGAGGGTTGATACCGCTGTGTTCATGGCAAGTGAATCAATATCCTCTGTCACCTTTTTGATTGTTTTGTGCAAAAGACTAAGGCCTGTTTTGCTTAGTTTTCCAGATTCTACAGCTACGTCCGTTGCAATTTTTTCTTGCAATTTATATACACGCTCTATAAACCTTCGTGGCCCGATAAGACCTTCGCTGTTCCATGCAACTGCTTGCTCGAATGGTCCGATAAACATTTCAAATAATCGAAGTGTGTCAGCACCATATGTCTTAACAATCTCATCTGGGTTCACAATATTCCCTTTTGATTTAGACATTTTTGTTCCATCATCTGCCATGATAAGACCATGTGATGTGCGCTTAGCATATGGCTCAGGTGTTGGAACAAGTTTTTGATCAAAGAGAAACTTATGCCAAAAACGTGAGTACAATAAGTGAAGTGTCGTATGCTCCATACCGCCGTTATACCAATCTACAGGTGTCCAATACTCGAGTTTTGCAGGATCAGCAAAGACTTCCGCGTTTTTTGGATCTGCATATCTCAAATAGTACCAAGATGAACCCGCCCAGTTTGGCATTGTGTCAGTCTCTCGCTTGGCAGGACCCTGACAGTGCGGACAAGTAGTATTCACCCACACATCAATAGCAGCCAAAGGTGAATCACCGTTATCTGTCGGCTCGTATTTTTCTACTTCTGGGAGTATGAGTGGTAAATCTGTGAGTGGGAGTGGAACGATTCCGCAATCAGCACAGTACACAACCGGAATTGGCTCACCCCAGTATCGCTGTCTGGAGAAGACCCAGTCACGGAGTTTGTAGTTTACTTTGCGCTCAGCGAAGCCGCTTTTTGCAAGATAATCAATGACATCTTGCCGGACTTCATGCCAAATTCGCCCCTTGAACTCTGCAGGCTCAGCGAGCACACCATTTTGCTCTCGATAAAAAATTTCATTATTTTTAATCTTTGAGATTTGCTCCGCTGTCTCAGGTTTCCCATCATCTACCGGGAACAATACAGACTTGAGCGGAATATTGTGTTTCTTGGCAAAAGCGAAATCACGCTCATCGTGCGCACTGCAACTGACAATACCGGTTCCATATTCAGACACAGCATATGAGGCAATCCAAAGTGGTAACTCTCTGTCACCTGCTGGATAATAAATATTTCGGCCAGTGTAAATACCTTTTGTATAGTCATTGTATTCACTGCCTTTTTCGTCTTTTTCCTTCATTATTTGCTTTGCGAATTCCAAAATTTCTTTTTCATTTGGTAATCCACTCACAATTTTTGGTAAAAGAGGGTGATCCGCCCCAATCACAGCAAAAGTTTGCGCATAGAATGTCTGCGGAATTGAGTCATACATCTTAATTGGCAAATTGATATCTTTGATTTCGCAAAGTAAATCAACGCCTTCACTTCGGCCAATCCAATTTCTCTGTTGTGTTTTTACGCGGGCCGGATAATCGACAAGGTCCAAATCAGTGTCCAATCTATCGGCGTACTTGGTGATGGCGAGCATCCACTGTTCTTTTTCTCTTTTTTCCACTTTTGTGCCACAGCGCTCACAACAACCTGCAATCACCTCTTCGTTTGCAAGACCAATTTTATCCTTTGGACACCAGTTGATTGAAATCTTGTCTCGATATGCGAGACCTGCCTTATAAAATTGTAAGAAAATCCACTGTGTCCATTTATAGTATTCAGGATCAGTTGTATTTACGGTTCTTGTCCAATCAAATGAAAAGCCGAGCGACTTCAATTGTTTTTCAAAGTTTTCACAGTT
>CAZVIP010000017.1:0-9511 GCA_964627085.1 uncultured Candidatus Saccharibacteria bacterium
GTGTGCGTCAATTTAGGTATTTTCAAAAAATATCGTAAAATAGGAACATGATTATCACAAACCTCGGAAACGAATTTTTTAAAGTACAATTTGGAGACTTAACTCTCGCTTTTAATCCACCATCAAAGGAATCAACATTCAAATCTAGTAAGTTTGGAGCAGATATTGTTCTCGAAACTATTGCACATGAAGATATGTCTGGTGGAAGTGAGCTTGTATACGGTGACCGTGAGCCATTTATAGTATCTGGTCCTGGCGAATATGAGACAAATGGTATTTTTATTAAAGGTGTAGCAGGTGCATCAAGATATGATCTCGATGCCAAAGATGAAAATCTCATCAATACAATCTATTCACTTACTGTGGATAATATTAGTATGCTTTTCCTAGGTGCACAGAGCACAGAATTACCTAAACAGCTTTCAGAGGTAATCGACAGTGTTGATGTATTGTTTGTCCCAATCGGCGATGAGGGCGTCTTTTCTCCAAAAGAGGCATACAAAATAGCCATGAACCTCGAACCAAAAGTAATTATTCCAATCCACTTTAAATCAACAAAAGATGAAAACCTCAAAGCTTTTATCAAAGAAGCAGGAAGTGAATCAACAATTGTAGATAAACTCACAATAAAGAAGAAAGACATTGAAACAAAAAACTGTGAAGTCATCGTGCTCGAACCGCAGGCGTAATCAATATGAAAAAAGGAATCCTCGATAATCTCAAAGAGAAACCTCCACATGTCCGGAAAATGATTGCCATGACAACAAGCGGTATAGTTGCTGGTTTTGTTGCAATCTTTGCCATCATCGGGATTGTACAGGATGCCAAACAGGGCGCTGAGCTCCGTGCTAAAACACCAATACAAAAGGATGGGTTCTTTGCGAATGCAAAGAAGGTTTTTGGTGGTGACTCAGAGGGTGTAAATAGCACATCAAGTAAAACTACGGTTGGTGACAGCGCGACTACGACAATAGAAGATATTGCACCAAATGCACTACCCGCAGGTGCAGCAAGTCTTGAGGATTATAAAATACAAACTGCAAACACATCAACTGCAACATCGACAGCAACTACAACATCTGTTTTTTCTACTTCTAGTGCTGCAAAGGCCGCTCCTAAACTGAAGATTTCCTCAAGTACAAAACAGTAAGCAATATTTGTGCATAATTTCAAGTGTAGAAATTCGAGTCGGTATTTGATATAATCTAGAAATAATTTTTACTCATTAACTTAGAGACATATTTATGGCAAAGAAACGCGATGACCAAAATTCTGAAAAAGTGGAGCCAGCTGAAATAATTCCTGCTGGAGACAAACTTGTGAGTCGATCGCTTGCAACCGAAATGCGCGAATCATTTATTGACTATGCCATGTCAGTAATTACAGATCGTGCCCTCCCAGATATTCGTGACGGTCTCAAGCCTGTGCACAGACGTATTTTGTATGCGATGCATGTCTCAAGACTTACTGCTTCATCAAAATTTGTAAAATCTGCCAAAGTGGTCGGAGAAGTTATGGGTAATTACCACCCACACGGTGACTCATCTATTTATATGGCTATGGTAAACATGGCGCAGGATTTCTCAACTAGATACCCACTCGTATTTGGTCAAGGTAACTTCGGTAACATCGACGGTGATCCGCCAGCTGCGATGCGATACACCGAGAGTAAAATGTCACGTGTTGCAGGTGAGCTTCTTCGAGATATCGAGAAGCAGACTGTAGATATGCGTCCAAACTATGACGGCTCAACTCGTGAGCCATCAGTACTTCCAACCGCTGTGCCAAACCTACTCCTCAACGGTGTTCTTGGTATTGCTGTAGGTATGGCCACAAACGTACCTCCGCATAACTTAGGAGAGGTTATTGATGCCACTACTCATCTTATTGACAATGAAGATGCGACAACGCTCGACCTATTAGAATTCATCAAGGGTCCAGACTTTCCAACAGGTGGTATTGCATACGGCGCTGCGGATATTACTCACGCTTATACTCATGGTAGAGGGGGTGTAGTTGTTCGTGGAGAAGCTGAAATTGTCGAAGAAAAAGCTGGTCAGTCAAAAATCATCATTACTTCAATTCCGTACCGAGTTAATAAATCAACTTTGATTGAGACGATTGCTGATTTGGTACGAGACAAAAAACTCGAGGGTATCAGAGACCTCCGAGATGAATCAACAAAAGATATTCGTGTAGTAATTGAACTCAAGAGTGGTGCATACCCACAGAATATTTTGAACTTCTTGTACAAGCACACACAGCTTGAGGCAACATTCAACTACAATATGGTTGCCCTTGTTGATGGTGTGCCTATGACTGTTTCTCTCAAGAGTATCCTTGAGGAATTCGTCAAACACCGAAAAGAAATCGTCAGACGACGAACAGAATTCGATCTTGCAAAAGCACGCGACCGTGAACATATTTTGATCGGTCTTAAAAAGGCTCTCGACCATATTGATGAGATCATCAAACTCATCAAAGCCTCAAAAGACACACCAACCGCTCATGCAAACCTCATGAAGCAGTTCAAGTTCTCTGACAGACAGGCAACTGCTATCCTCGAGATGCGACTCCAGAAGCTTGCGGGTCTTGAAAGAAAGAAAATCGAAGACGAACTCAAGGCTGTACAGGCTTTCATCAAAGAATGTGAGGATATTCTCAAGAGTCCTAAGCGAGTGCTTCAGATTATCAAAACTGAACTCGTAGAAATCCGAGAAAAATATGCTGATGCAAGACGTACTCGAATCATCAAGCATGGTGCCAAGAGTTTCTCAATCGAAGACATCGTACCAGATGAAGAATCTGTGCTCATTTTGACTTCTGGCGGTTATATCAAGCGTACAGACCCAGATGAATATCGAAAGCAAAAGCGAGGTGGTGTAGGTGTTGTGGACCTCAACACAAAAGAAGAGGATTTCATCACACATTTTATTACAGCAACTACACACAATGATTTGCTATTCTTCACTGACAAGGGTAAGGCATACCAAATCAAGATGTATGAAATTCCAGAAGGTAAGCGCGCCACAAGAGGTAAGTCAATTATGAACTTCTTATCTCTTTCTCCTGATGAAAAAGTGACATCAATCCTCCCAATGCCAAAGGAAATCAAGAAGGCAAGAGGTGGAGACGAGAGTCCTTTGTCACTATTCTTGGTCACAAAACAAGGTACAGGAAAGAAAGTCGCTGCAGAGAGTTTCCATGATGTTCGCCGAAGTGGAATTATTGCAATCAGACTCGATGGTAAGGATGAGCTTGTGTCTGCATCTTTTGTAGAAAGAGGCGACACTGTCATGGTTGTATCATCAGATGGTCAATCAATTCGATTCGATGAAAAAGATGTCCGCGAAATGGGACGCGCTGCTGGTGGTGTACGAGTCATGAAGCTTGATGACAATGTTGCAGTCGTTGGTGCCGACACAATCAAAAAGGGCGGAACAAAAGCCGAAGTATTGATTGTTTCTGCTAATGGTTATGGAAAGAAAACTCCAATGTCAGAATACAAGGTCCAAGGTAGAGGTGGTTCAGGTATCAAGACAGTCAAGGTCACAGAAAAAACAGGTGAACTTATCTCTGCAAAAATTGTCACCGAAGAAACCGAAGAAGTTGTTGCCATTTCAAAGAAAAGCCAGGTTATCAGATGTGGTGTTGGAGAAATCCCATCACTCGGCCGAGACACACAGGGTGTACGTGTCATGAAGCTCCGAGACGGCGATGCGATCGCTTCACTTATCTGTCTTTAGTCCGAGCCTTTGAACAGGTACTAAGCACAGTTCGAAGTTTCAGCTCTGAATTTTGAAAAACATTAAAAAACAAAAGCGCCATGCAGATATGCACAGAGCGCTTTTGTTTTTTAATGTTATAATCTTAGTTAATTATGATGTTCGCAGATCCTGAATCGAATATAAAACAGATGGGTGTCACAAAAGGTATGTCCGTTGCGGACTTTGGTTCTGGTGTAGGGTTTTATTCTCTTGCCCTCGGCCGAGCAGTTGGTCCATCTGGTATGGTTTACGCAATCGATATTCAACCAGAACATTTATCTAAATTGAAAAAAGAGGCCATGCACCGCGGTTGGAACAATATCGAGGTAATCCATGGTGATCTCGAAATGCCTGCAGGATCTGGTCTTATCGGATCGTCAGTGGATAGAATTATTATTTCAAATGTTTTATTCCAAGTGAGTGATCCTTTTGTCGTGGCAGAAGAGGCAAAAAGAATACTCAAGCCAAGTGGCATGATTGCGGTGATTGACTGGACTGAATCTTTTAATCAAATTGGCCCGCACAAAGACAATGTTATCGACGCTGAAAAAATGATTAAAGTTTTCGAGTCCGTCGGTTTTGTTGTGGTCTCAAGACTCGATGCCGGATCTCATCACTATGGTTATTTATTTAAATTTGCATGATATAATAAATTAAATTATGAAATCGACGCCTAGTATATTCCAACTCGTGGTAATGATTGTATTTATTTTTCTTGGAATCTTAGGTGTTGTCGTCTTTGCTGGTTTCGGGGGTCTAAATAGTAAAAAAACTCCATCCGCTTCGGTCTGGGGTACTATTCCTGAGGTTCAATTTACAGAATTGGTCCGTGAAATAAATGCAGGAGATACGGTAATAAAGGTAGACTATACACAAGTTGCAGCAGAAAAGTTTCAGGATACTTTTGTTAACGCACTAGCTGAAGGAAAAGGTCCAGATGTTGTCTTGCTTTCAGATGATTTGGTTTATTCACAGCAGGGCAAACTAACTACTGTTCCATATACTTCATTTGATCAAAGAACATACAGTGATACATATTTAAATGCCGCAGAGCACCTTTTGACACCTGAGGGTATTATTGGATTTCCTTTTACTGTTGATCCTATTGTTATGTATTATAACCGTGGAATGCTTGCCACTGCTGGTGTTTCAGAGCCACCAAAGACATGGGCAGAACTCCAAACTGCAGTACCAAAAATTGTTAAATTAAATGAAACAAAAGGTGTGGTAAAGGCCGCTGTAGCGCTCGGTGAGGCCAGAAATGTTAATAATGCAAAAGAAATTCTCGTCTCTATGCTCATGCAAGCAGGGAATCAAATCACAGTATATAGTCCAGAAACAGGCACGACACGCTCAGTCATTGACGCACCAGGACAGAAAATTAAAAACCCAGGTGTCTCTGTTATGGATTTTTATACCGCTTTTTCAAATCCGGTAAATCCTTTGTATACATGGAATAGATCAATGCCAAATTCAAAGCAGGCCTTTCTGGCAGGTGATCTCGCTATGTATTTTGGCTATGCAAGTGAATACAATTCAATTCGTCTTGAAAATCCAAATCTTGATTTTGATGTAGCGCAAATCCCACAAAACAGCACTGACAATACAGTGACATATGGAAAAGTAACTGCGCTTGCAATCGTTAAGAGATCGACAAATCAGCAAGGTGCATTCGATGTCATCAATAAATTAACTGAACAAAAATCACAGCAATTTTGGGTTAATATTTCCAAGCTTCCTCCGGTCCGAAAAGATATGTTAGGTAATGTTGTTGCGGATAAATATGTAGCTACTTTCTATCGCGCCGCTATTCAAACAAAGACATGGTCTGATCCTGATCCGTCTTTCTCATCGACAATTTTTAAAGACATGATTGAGTCTGTGACAACTGGTCTCGTTCCTGCTAGTCAGGCAATTACAAATGCAAGACAGCGTCTCGAGCTATTATTGCAAGGAATCAAATCATAAATATATGAAAAAAACACCCACACATATTTCTTTACTCAGTAAGTATCCAGCTATCCGCATTGCGAGTCGATTTGTCTTTAGTCATATGCTCTCTGCTTTATTTATTTTTGTTGCGGCTACCGCTGCATTTATGCTGGGTCCAAGTGTCGCGAGTGCTGAGGTTGCGGGGGCAAGTTTTACATTCTTCCGCGTGCCAGAAATCTGTAACACACGTGAGTGTGGTTGGCTTGATTTCGTTGCGCTAGGTAATGAAGTGCTCAGATTTGCGGTGTATATGTCCATTTTTGGTGCAACGATTGCATTTACATTTGCAGGATTTAAAATGCTCACCAATGCTGATAGTTCTGGTGAAATTGAAAAAGCAAAAAAAATTATCTGGACTGCCGCTATCGGTATTGTAGTTACACTCAGTGCTTGGCTCATAGTCAAGTTCATCCTCGATAACTTCGGTGTCGGTGCTGAATTTAGGAAATTAGTACAATAGTGTTGCCGATACGATTATAAATAACAATTATAAGTAATCACAAATCAAAATCATATGAGTAAAAAAATTCAAAAAAATAATAAGGATATAAATGGTAAATTTATTGGCACATTATTTGTTACAAGTTTACTTTCAGTCGCTCTTTGCTATATGGTTTTTGGTTTGGGCATGAGTCACCTTGGGCTTAGTTCAACTCTGGGATCAGATGGACAGACTGCATCAGTCGGTCTTCTTGCTCAGCGCCCCTCTTTGCCACCAGGTGGTAATGGCGGTGGTAGTGGAATGCTTACAAATCCACTCGGTACTGATGGGTCACTCGCGGGCTTTCTTGAGAAACTCCTAGGTGTTGTGATTATGCTCGGTTCAATAGTTATTGTTCTGTTTATCATTATGGCTGGTTTCAAATATGTCACAGCTGGTGGTGATGAAAAACAGATCGCTGCTGCACATAAGCAATTGTTGTGGACTGCTATCGGGGCGGCTGTGCTTCTCGGTGCGAGAGTGATATCGATGGTTATACAAAACACAGTTAAAACTCTTTCTTAATAATCATATTGATATCTTTCAAATAATATCCAAATTAATTTATGAAAAAAAATATAGATACATATATCGTCGGAATTATTTCAGCTTTTTTGTTTCTACCACAAATTGCTTCTGCTCAGGCTGTCTCAACTTTTGGGCAGTTGGTAGGGAAGATATATGGCATGCTCTCTAGTCTTGTTCCGCTTATTGTCTCTCTCACAGTTATTGTTTTTCTTTGGGGTATCTTTAAATTGGTGAGTAGTAATAGTGAGGACGCTCGAAAAGATGCAATTAAGGTTATTACTTTCGGTGTGGTTGCATTATTCGTTATGATTTCTGTATGGGGATTAGTTGCGATATTGTCTAATACTTTCTTTGGGGGAAGTACACTCTTTATTCCTCAGCTCCGATAATCAGAGATTCCTTAATCTATATATAAATTAATATGATACAAAACATACCTCAACTTATTCAATATGTAGGAAGAGGACTAAATGCACTCGTTCCGTTCATTATCCTTCTTGCAGTTCTTGTATTCATGTATGGTTTGCTGCGCATGCTTTTTGGTGGAGGTGAGCAAGCAAAATCTGAAGGAAAGCAAATTATTACATTTGGCGTGGTCGCAATTGCTGTGATGTTTTCAGTATGGGGATTAGTAAACTTGCTACTCGCCACTATCCCAGTTCAAAGATATATAAATGCTCCACAGGGACCAGGTGTGCCAACTTTTAAATAGTATATAATTAAAGGGTGACTTTAATAGTCGCTTATCAGTTTACGTAAACATTAAAAATTCGATTATGAAAAAAGCGTTAAGCGCATTAGCTCTCGCATTTGCACTCACTCCTACACTTGCAGGAGCGCAGTCAGGTGCTGTAGCAAACATTGGTGGTTTGGTCAGTTTGATCAACATGGCCAGCGATCTTATTAACCGACTTATTCCGTTCATTATCGCCCTCACGGTACTTGTCTTCCTTTGGGGAGTATTCAAGTTCGTTATTTCAGGTGGCGACGGTGATGCACGAAAAGAAGCTCAGGGATATATGATTTGGGGTATTATCGCCCTCTTCGTCATGGTATCTATCTGGGGTCTTGTGAATATCTTGGTTAGAAGTTTCGCTCTTAACAACACTGCACCAGAGCCACCACGACTTCCAACTGCATCTCCACTTACTATCTAGTTTTGGATGATTTGAATCTCTTTCACCTAAAGAATATATTTACATTCCAATGAACGATACAAATATAATTACATTCATACATAAAGTTAATGAAGCAATAGTTAATCCGATTATTCAAATCGTATTTCTTGCTGCACTCATTATATTTATTTGGGGTATTTTCTCTTATGTGAAAGGGTCTGACAGCGACTCCGAAAGATCTACCGGTAGGAAACATATGATGTGGGGAATCTTTGGTATGTTTATCATGATTTCCGCGTACGCAATCATAAATGTCATCATCGGTACTGTAGGTGTTGATGGTCAAACTCAGGGAGAAATAGATCAGGTTTTGAAACGATAGATAGTATAAAAATAGATTTGATTGAGATTGAATTAAGTAAATCAAAATCAAACCATACGTGAAAATGGGCGTCCCTTGCGGGACGCCCATTGCGTTTGTGTGATACTCCTCCAGTTTCCTGGCTAGAGTCTCACATGTGATTTAGTGAGTCGATACTCAACCCCTTTCTTGTCCTTGGGAAGGACATAGTCTTGGGGTAATGCAAACCGCACACTAACAGAACCTCGGAGGAAATTCAGCGGGAGGTCTTTCCCGATGAAAGTCAGCTTACCGTCGGGCGCGATCTGACTGTATCCCTTTTCCTGGAATAGGATATCCTTGTAGGTGTTTTGGTTCCAGGTAATCCGGAACATAAACTCTATCGAGGCATCTTTGTCCAATAGGATCGGTTCGATTGCCCAGTCTATAGCACTGATTGGTCTTGACCACGCCTTTGTGAAAAGGAGCGGGATCTTGATTTTAGTGCCAATAGGGAGATCGGAGAGATCGCGTGCGAATCCTGTGGAATTGTCTGGGGTTTTAATCCCATACTTTCGCCACAGTTCAACGCGGAAGTTCTCGCCAGGTTTCCCGCCCGATTCATCGAGGACTGTCTGCAGTTCGTCGAAGGGAATGTCGTAGGCTGTTTCAAGGCCTTTGAGCAAATCTTGTTTGAACTTGTCCTCTGTGTATCTGTTACCATCTGCCGCAGTGTCCACCCAGGGGGTGTTTTCGCTGTTGCGGGGCTGTGCTGATGGTTTGTCGATCACGTGACCGAGGCCATCTGCTGTCCTGTTGAAGAACAGATACACCAAGGTGCCTATTACTAGGACGCTGACGATTTTTGCAATCATGCCCCAGAACGCAGCTTTTTGATCTGCTTCCGCTTTCGCGAAGGCAGCTGCAGAAGCGGCATCCAGGGTTCCTGTGAACCTTGGGGTAGCTGTGCGCGCAGGGAACCTTCGTATGATGAAGGTGATTGTGCCAATGGTTCCGATGATCACAAATGCGATCATTAGTTTATCAAACCAGTTGTTCATTTTTGTCTCTTTCTATTGTTGTTTTCTCTGCTTTATGAGGCAGGGGGTGTTGGTGGTTCAAGGGGTGGTGCTGGAGGGTTTGGTGGTGGATTTGGGTTTGGTCTTGGAGCAGGGGGTGGAGGTGGTGGTCCGCCGTGTGGGTTTTGACCACCTCTTGCCCTGTTCGCATTATCCCTTCCTCTGTTTCCATTTCCATTATCTCCGGCACCAACAGGGACAGTGAC
>CAZVIP010000018.1:0-8558 GCA_964627085.1 uncultured Candidatus Saccharibacteria bacterium
AGGGGTCCCTGGTGTTTCTCTCAGCTTTTTTTGATGTTTTTGTTTTCTTTTTTTGTTTAGTAGTCATTTCTGCTTGTTTGCCCCCTGCCTTGCCAGCCCGTGTGGGCGTACCAACCTGATCCACATCAGTTGTGTCTTTCAAGGTATTTGCGACTGGGGTCGAGCTCCCAAATATCCTATCCATGTCGCAATTAATCACTATATCTGCAGGTCGCTCAATATACCTAACTATAAAAGCCATGGCGACAAGGCCAAGAATAGTGGACAAAAGGCCACCAATAATTAGCCATTTCTCAGTCCTGGTCCTATAGAGAAACCAGAATCTATATAGAATATCCTTGATTTTGTCCATTTATTATTAGTGTGAACACCTTGTAAGACCTGCCCGTAAACTAAGGTGATAAAAGTAAAACACATAGGAGGGTTGCGTATTTTCTACTTTTTTGTATAATCTAGACCTGACATATGTATATTTCAGGTCAAAGGCAATATAGCCCAAAAGGCATGAAATACTAATCAAAAAAACATATAATCAAAATAAACTAAGCTTAATTTATAAACTATGGCAACAAAAAAGGCAGCCGGAACAGCAAAAAACCTTACAGACTCAAATCCACAATATTTGGGTATCAAGCTTTATGCTGGTGAAATGGCAAATTCAGGTTCTATTATTGTTAGACAGCGAGGTACACGAATCCTTCCAGGAAAGAATGTAGGTCTCGGTAAGGATCATTCACTTTACGCCCTTAAACCAGGCATTGTTGGATACACAACAAAGCGAAAGATTGCAATTGATAACAAAATTGAAGTTAAGAAAGTAGCTGAAGTAAACGAAGTTATCTAAGGGAACACTTATGCAAGGCAAGGGTATACTTAGTCAAACTCAGGCTTAGTTTAAGCTCAAAAACTGGACTCTATATCTACATAGAATCAAAAGAAAAACACCAGATATCTGGTGTTTTTCTTTTGATTCTTAATTTTGCGACTGAATCCATAACTGATTAGGTCCACCTTTCTTTGTTGGCCCTAATCATATCTGAGGCTTACTCTGCTTTGATGACAAGCTTGAAAGTAGCAGTCTTGTCCTGAACCTTTACAGTGATATCGTGCTCACCTACTTCTTTGATAGGTTTTTCGATTTCGATGTATTCTGGTGCGATATCGATTCGAGCAGCTTCCTTGAGAGCTGGAGCAACTGCTTCTCGGTGAATACCTGCAAATAGGTGGCCCTGGGCATTTGCCTTTCCAGACATTTCGAGCGTAACACCCTCGATACTCTTGAGGTTTTTGATAAGGAGATCCTCTCGGATGGCTCGCTCAGCCTCCTCGAGTGCCTGTAGCTTCTCAGCTCGTGCAATTGCAGCTGGAGTTGCCAATTCTGCTAATTTCTGTGGAAAAAGAGAGTTCATGGCAAAACCATTAGAAACATCAACAATTTCGTGCTTTTTTCCGAGTTTTTGTACGCCTTTGAGAAGTATTACTTTCATGTCTAAATCTTTATTATTGTATATATTAAGGTCAGGAAACTATAGCATGCTTACTTCAATAATTCAATCGCCTTTTGCATTTGGAGGTCATTGAGGTTTTTGACATCATCTTGAGTGAGTTTGACCTCAATGTCAGGAGTTAGGCCTCCATCAGAGATTGAAAGACCATTTGGTGTGAGCCATCTTGCTACAGTCACCTTAAGGGCTGTGTTTTTGTCCAATTTCATGAACTCCTGGACAGAACCCTTACCGAAAGTTCTTGTACCGACAAGTGTTGCAATTTTGTACTCACTAAGAGCTCCCGCTAGAATCTCAGATGCTGAGGCTGATCCATTATCAATCAAAACAACCATTCTAAGCTTGTCACTAAAGATATTGTAGCCCTTGCTCTTCTCAATTGCTTCAGGCTGTTTTGAGCCATAATCTTCGCGTACAACAACTTTTCCTGCTGGAAGGAACCAGCTTGCCATGTCTACCGCAGAATCAAGGTATCCGCCTGGATTCCCTCGAACATCAAGGATCAGCTTATTTGAACCAGTAGCAACAAAGTCACGAAGCGCGTTTCTGAAGAGCGTAGAAGACTGCGCTGAGAAGCTATAGAGTTTGATAGTGAAAATACCTGTCTTTTGATCATATTTTGTATCGAGTGTTGGTAGATCGATGACGTCTCGAACAATACTAATTTCAATTGGCTCAGAATTTTCGCGACCGACTGTGATCTTGACAGTTGTGCCCTTTTTGCCACGAATGAGTTTAACGGCTTGTTCTACAGCCAAATCAACAGTGATTGTATTGTCTACCTTGAGGATTTTGTCCCCTGAGCGGATACCCGCCTTTTCTGCAGGAGAAGCCTTGAGTGCCGAGATAACAGTTAAGACCCCATCCTTTGTTCCTAACTCCATACCTACACCTTCAAAATTGCCATCAATCTGAGACTCGAAGACTGTAGCCTCCTCCGGTGTGAAAAACATAGTGTATGGGTCACCAAGTGATGCGACCATGCCTTGTACGGCGCCGTAGACTCTGTCTTGGCTTGTTTTTTTACTAGCTGAAGTTGTGGCATTTTTTGTATCTACGTATTTATCATCTAATATGTTCCAGGCTTTCCAAAAAAGATCAAAGCTGGCCTTTGATGCACTTTCTGGTCCATCAGATGTTTTTGCCCCTGCAATATAACTCGGAATTTTAGAAGAGACATTACTCGCTTCTGCACTGTATCCCCTGCCTGACAGGAAACCGATTGAGAAAACAAGAACAGTGATAAGTGACGTAACAATTATGGAGGTCTTTTTTGATTTCATATACGAGTAAATTATCTCAAATATTAGGTATAGGGTCAAATAAACTTTGCATACAACTTAGCGACTATTTTAGTGACCATTTGTTTTTTTGAGGTGTTTTAATTAAAAGTACGATAAGGTATAATCTCGGTTATATGGATACCCATGGCGACGATGGAAAATTAGACACCATCGAAGCACTACACACTATGAACAATACAGAGAAACAAGACATCATACTCTTTAATACATTAAAAAAAGAGAAAGAAATATTCAAACCAATTTCTGAAGGACATGTTGGCATGTATCATTGCGGACCAACTGTATATAACTATATTCATGTTGGTAATCTCCGTGCATTCATCGCAGCTGATTTGGTGCGCAGACTATTTGAATTCAATGGGTATACAGTCAAACAAATTATGAATGTGACTGACATTGGGCATTTACAAAGTGACGCTGACGACGGTGAAGATAAAATGACACTCGCACTGAAGCGTGAAGGCAAAGAATTAAGTCTTGCAAATATGCGCGCAGTTGCGGATAAATTTTACAATGCATTTCGTTTTGACCTCGATGAAGTAAATGTACTTCCTGCTCACCTCTACCCTTTTGCAAGTGAGCATGTCGATGAGGATATTTTGTTTATTGAAAAATTGATTTCAGGTGGTCATGCATATATTTCGGGCGACGGAGTTTATTTTGATACAAACAGCATTGTGAATTACGGAAGACTCGGTGGTGTGTCAAATACTGAAAAGGATGTACGGAGTCGAATTGATGATGCAAGTTCAGATCAAGAAACTGCAGACACTACTGATACAAAACACACAAAGAAAAATTTTAGAGATTTTGCTGTGTGGAAATTTAATCCTGAGCTTGGATACGATGCGAGTTTTGGTAAAGGCTTCCCGGGCTGGCACATTGAATGTTCAGTTATGTCGAACAAGTATTTGGGAGAAAAATTCGACATACACACTGGCGGAGTTGATCATATCTTTGTCCATCATAACAATGAAATTGCGCAATGTGAGGCTCTTTCTCATGAAATAATGGCGAATTACTGGCTACACAATGAACATGTCATTATTGATGGCGGTAAAAAAATGGCAAAATCTGGTGAGAGTTTTATCACACTTGATACACTCAAAGAAAAAGGTATATCACCTATCGGTTTTAGATATTGGCTACTTGGCGCATCATACCGCACACAAATGCAATTTAGTTTCGAGGCAATACAACAAGCAGAACAAGGATATAAAAACCTTGTATCAAAAATCACAAAATACATGCTTCAGGATATCGGCAGTGCTTCTGCTGATTCGAAAAATGAAATTCGATCTGAAAATGTTGCAGACGCAGTAAGTGCTTTCAAGAAAATAATTAATGATGATATAAATACTGCAAAAGCAATTGCCTATATCCACGAAGATGTACTTGGGAATGAAAATCTAAACCCGGCTGAAAAAGTTGAGATAATTAAAGTATGTGACAGTGCATTAGGGCTCTCACTTATTACAGAGGCAACAAGAATTACAGACTTGTTAATTATTACTGAGGACATTCCTGTTGATATTACAAAAATCGCAGAAGAAAGATCACTTGCTCGCAAAGAAAAAAACTGGTCACTCGCCGACAAACTACGTGATGAACTTTTGGAAAAGGGTTTTGAGGTGAAAGACACAGACGAAGGTTACACTCTTTCAAAAAGGTTGGTATAATATTTTTATGCTTACACTTTTTGGAACTTATATACTCGCGATTGCTGTCGGAGCAGGAACCGCTGTTATTAATGATTTGTTTTTCATCCTCACCCTTAAACACAGAATTATCACAAAATCAGAAATTAATATTCTGAAGCAATTAAATAAAATTCAAATATTTTTAATTGTCTGGATTATTTTCACTGAGATAGTTATGTTTGCGGTGATAATTCAAAACACTTCTTTTGCACTCGTACTCGGAGTGACACTTGCGAAGTTGATTATCGAGCTTGTGGTTTTGTTTTCCGCTTTACTCCAGAGACAAATGTACCTCCCTGCCCTCGTGCGATACCAGCATACATATGGACATCTATCTGATTCACTCATAGAGCATAGCAATAGTTTAATTTATGCTTGTGTGACCTCAATCACTTCATGGTTCTTTATTGTATTCATCACTTCAGCTGAATTTAAGCCACAGTTTATTGATTTTGGATTTACACCAACAATACTTGTATATGTTGGAGTGACAATTCTCTGTAATATATTCTTTGTTTTTATGAAGAATAATATTTTACATAGAAGAAATTCTAAGGTCTAATTCGCGTCAGTTCTCGACATTGTTTAAAAACTCCCTGAAATAACGCCTATTTTTAGGCGGTTTTTCGTTACCAATGATTATCAACAGTTTATGAACATGATTACCACACAATAGGAGAAAAAGCGTTTTCGACTCTTAGTCCCGCATGATATATTTACTCCATGCAATATTCGGATATGGACAAACCAGCTACAAAAAATCGCTATGGTGATTATGGAAAAAACAATGGTCAGTATAGCCAGAGTAGTTTTCGTAATAATCAAAATAATTTCAATGAACGCACAAACCCTCAAGGTGGCAAAGAGAAGCGAGATTTCAGAGTACCTCCACATAGTCTAGATGCTGAGCAGGCTGTACTTGGATCTATACTCCTAAGACATGATGTACTTAATGACCTCATGGAAATCATCAATGAGGATATGTTTTACAGCGAGCGACACAAAATCATTTATCGCACAATGCTCAAACTTCATAGTGCGACAAGTCCGATTGACCTCCTTTCACTCAAAACAAAACTCGAGGAAGATCAATATCTCGAATCAATTGGTGGATCTGCATATCTTGCAGAAATGGTTAACTCTGTTCCCTCTGCTTCAAATGCAACATACTATGCTGAAATAATTCACAAGAAACATTCAATGCGAAGTCTTATCGTCGCATCTGAACATATCAATTTACTTGGCTACGAAGAAGACGGTGCCCTTGAGGAAATTCTCGATCAGGCTGAAAAAAAGATTTTTGAGATTACAGGTAAAGGCCACAAACACAGCGTGACCGATATCAAAGCTGCCCTCACAGAGACCTGGGAGACTATTGATAGATTGCACAATATGAAAGATGAACTTCGTGGTGTTCCCTCTGGATTCAAAGCGCTCGACGACAAACTCGCAGGCTTTCAAAAATCTGACCTTATCATTCTCGCAGCCCGACCTTCTATGGGTAAGACGACATTTGCCCTTGATATCGCAAGACATGCTGCGGTTGACCACAATATCCCTGTCTGCGTCTTTTCTTTGGAAATGAGTGCCGCACAGCTTGCACAGCGTATGCTCGCCTCTGAGTCTCGTGTTGATTCATGGAAATTGCGAACAGCTAGAAATTTGAATGACAATGATTTCCGCTTTATCCAAGATAGTATTGGAAGATTAAGCGATGCTCCTATTTATATTGATGATCAGCCAGGAAACAATATTCTCAAGATGCGAAGCTTTGCACGAAAACTCAAAGCCGAAAAAGGTCTCGGCCTAATCATTGTCGACTACCTCCAGCTTATGGCCCCAGTTCAGTCAAAAGGAAGTGACAATGTCGTACAACAAGTAACTGAAATTTCACGCTCACTCAAGCACCTTGCTCGTGAAATGGATGTACCTGTTATTGCCCTCTCACAGCTCTCTCGAGCCGTCGAACAACGTGGAGGTAAGCCTAGACTCTCTGACCTTCGAGACTCTGGTTCTATCGAGCAGGACGCCGATGTGGTTATGTTCATTCACCGTGAAGATAGATACAAAGATCATGCAGAAAGAGACAACATCGCCGAAATCCTTATTGAAAAGCATCGAAACGGTCCAA
The DNA here is from genome assembly GCA_964627085.1 of uncultured Candidatus Saccharibacteria bacterium. GTDB lineage: Bacteria > Patescibacteriota > Minisyncoccia > Phycocordibacterales > CAIZLB01 > DALYDD01. The sequence goes on from CAZVIP010000018.1 coordinate 6,641, forward strand.
CAGGTGTGGCACAACTCAAATTCGACGGTGCACATACTACATTCTTGCCTATGGAAAAAGCTGACTTTGGAGATTTCGCCGATCATATGGCTGAATAGTTTTAGTTTAAAAATATTTGGCGCTGAATTAAAAAGCACGACCAGTAACAGGTCGTGCTTTTGTTTTTACTATTTCCGTGGCTTTTTCATCTTATTTGATGTATATGGTATGGCTTTGATTTTAATCCATCAAAGCGGTGCCAAGGTTGTGGAGGTATACGCTGTATTTGACATTATCCAAATTAATGTTATAAATAGGCGTTCTTTGCAAGACTGCATTGAACATGCCAACTGGCACAAACAGAAAACAAAACAATCAGAAAGAAAAGCAGACAATGAATCGTTCATTCAAATCACAGCTGAGACTTATGCTCAGACTCGCTATTATCGGCTGCACCTTCCCTTTGTGTGCTCTTGCAGACAATGCGAAGCCCAAAACGCAAGATGCACCAAAAGCCGACATCACGACCGCCGATGGGGCCAAGAAATTCCTCGTCACCAACGGCATCAAGGACCCTTTCGGCACCTGGTATGTCGCCGCCGGTTTAACAACCGACATGCTCAATCACAGCAGCGGCGATTACTTGGCCACGAACATTGCCTTGATGCGTAACCCTAATGAGCCACGGATTCTCGTCCATCATGTTGGGCGCGAATACAAGGCGGCGGGATTGCTCGCAGACTGCACCTGGGTCAAAGTGACCCCGACCGAAAAACCATTTGCCATCAAGTGTAGTTTCTACCAACAAGATGGCATCAGGATGTTCGATCTGATCACGGAAGACTACGCAATACAGAACGACTCCACATTCCACTTTGGCAATCAAGGTGCAAGCGTGAGCGCTCCAGTGGCAGGCACGGCAAGTCAGGCAAAGGAAGGTAAAATAATCGACCCAGCAACCGAAAGCAAACACGTAACGAACGTGGTCTCCAGCACCGATGTCGCGATCTTAGGTGACGGATGGAAAGTTCTTCCGTTAACAGAAGATGCAATCCTTCCTGACGGAAGTCACACAACTTTCCTCTGCCTACAACGTGGTGACAATGTTCGCTTGTTCACAAATGACAACCAGGAAGTTACCTCGGCAATGTTTGCACCAGCGGACTACGTGCTCGTGACAGATTCCGCAATCAAGGACGAGTTCACAATTGAGGCCTATAAAAACGGCCACAGATATTTTGTGGACAGGAAGTTCAAGGATGTCAGCTTCAAGCCCAAAATCTTTGGCGATACGGGAGCGAAATTCCCTTCCGCCTCCAAGAAATAAACTCGCATGCAGCCATGGGTACTGCAAGCGAATCACAGGCAAACCCAGGCCCCGCCCGACAATCGTCGGCGGGGTCATTTCTATACCATTTCAATACATAGCATATCCATATCACTGTCAATGAAACTGATTTCAAAATTTGGTCTATAATTGTATTCAATGGACAAGCTCGAAAAAATCGTTGAGGCATTCAAAAAATTCCCAGGCATAGGCCCGAGACAAGCGAGGCGTTTTGCATATCATTTGCTACATGAAAATAACAGTGATGTTGCCGAGCTTGGCACCCTTATCTCTAACCTCAAAAAAGGCGTGCTCACATGTCCTCTTTGTAAAAGATTTTATTCAGAAAAATACGAGGGACAGACACATTGCTCACTTTGCCTTGACACAAACCGTGACCTTTCAACACTTATGATACTTTCTCAGGACACTGATATCAGTGCTGTTGAACAGCGCAAAATTTACAATGGACTCTATTTTGTTATTGGAAAAAATGCAGAGCTTGGGACGACTGACCCTTTTGCAATTCCCCGCCTCGCCGAACTCAAAGATCAACTGGTTAATTTTGAACAAAGAGCCGAGGTCAAAGAAATAATCCTCGCCATGAATGCA
>CAZVIP010000019.1:0-6789 GCA_964627085.1 uncultured Candidatus Saccharibacteria bacterium
TGGCCATATCCGCTCAGTATAATTTAGATTAAGAAAAAGTGAAAGGAGGTTCATTTTATTGCAAAAGATATTCGCTGGAATAGTTCTGTGCAGAGATATAGGTAAACAAAAAGGACACGCATCCAAATACCCGTGAGGATAAAGAATGCGTGTCCGGTGGCAAGAATTGAACTTGCTGCGAATTACTCTTGGACAGGTATGAAGCCCGCAGGAATGAATGACAGATCTTGCGCAGTCGCGCCGATTGCCCTGAGGATGGCCAAAGACGTCAATTGACGATCGTCCTGACAATCAACAGAGACTATGTGTGCGTCTGCAGCCTGAAAAGCAGTTATTATCGGAGACTTCTCATCATCGTGAAGCTTAATCCTTTTCCGAATCAGGTCCACATCCAGATCATCAGGTCGTGGCGTCTTGCCTTTTCTCTGGTCGGCTTGAGCCCGTCCGTGACACCGTCTGACGGCATCATCTGGATTGAGTTTCATGTCAACGACAATCAGCTGATCAGAGCCAAGATGTGTAGCAAGGAGCGACATAAATGGCTTGACCTGGCTTTCAAGACGGGGCACACCACAACCAACGATGAAGTCACCTGTAGCAAGCGTTGTCAGATACTTTTCCAGTGGAAGGAAAATCGTGCTATCTGGCACGAGCTCACCCAAACCCTGAAAACGCGCAAACTCTTGCGCGAGCAGAGGGTCATAGGCTGAACCAATTTTTAAAACCCGGCTCATGTCAGCGAATTGCCGATCAAGGAGAGCGGCAAGATAACGTCCATGCGTTGTTTTTCCAGAGCCATTTGGCCCCATCAGAACAATGTGGTGATTAGCGATTAATGCGTTCATTTGTAAAGGTCCTTTCTGTACCTTTTGTGTTTTTGTTGAAGAACTATTACTCCTTATCGAATTTTTCGAACGAGAGAGAACATAAAATAACACAACAATCATTTCTTGTCACGCAGCTTTCAGGGCCCAGATTTTACCTCGAACGCCTACATAATTATTCCCAAAAAACCAAGTATCGCATCCCGCAACCCACAAAATACCCCACTCTTGCAAATTTTATTAAAAGTTATAGCATATTAAATACGCAAAACACTACTGTCTTTGCGACGATAGCACAAATCAAACAACATCAGTCATGCAAGCACCAAACTCAGGCACACAAATCCTGCTCAGGACAAGCACGTATCAAAAAATCGTTTACGCACGCAAACCGGCCCGGCCAGACAAGAGCGGTGAATACCGCCAAACCAGATTTACCGACGGCTCGAAGGGTATGCGGTATCACCTCGGTGACTAGTTCAAGACTGAACCTGTTACAAAAACTTGCCCCAAAAGGCAACATCACTTCCTCCCTGGAAACTCTGGGGAGGAAGTCTTAATTTATGTGACCTGAGAGGCAACTACTGCATCCACTGCTTCTTCGCTCGTACTCCTTTGACTTTATCTTTTTTCATTTTCTCTACTTGCTTTTCGGTTTTGGCGAGACGGTCGCTGAGTGCCTTGATTTCATCACGAAGTATGGCTGCGGTTTCAAAGTCGAGGAGTTGGACAGCCTCGGACATCTGGTTCTCTTTTTCCTTAATTAATTTCTTCGGATCTTTTGCATACGCCTCTGCATCAAGTGCGAGTAATTTACCAACTGTTTTTTCATGATCAGATTTGATGGCTTCAGTGATATCGTGAATCTTTTTTGCAATAGTTTTTGGTGTAATACCGTGCTTGGTATTGTATGCGAGCTGGACTGTGCGTCTGCGCTCTGTCTCTCGAATAGCTCGCTCCATTGATCCAGTCATATGATCAGCATATAAAATCACACGTCCTTCAACATTTCGCGCAGCACGACCAATCGTCTGGATAAGTGAAGTCTCAGATCGGAGGAAGCCTTCTTTGTCTGCATCGAGAATACCGATGAGCGATACCTCAGGAAGATCGAGCCCTTCTCGCAAAAGGTTTACTCCAACGAGCACATCAAATGTACCCTTTCTAAATTCAGTGAGTATTGAAATTCTCTCCAGGGTTTCAACGTCAGAGTGCACGTACTGTGTCTTGATTCCCTTTTCCTTGAGATATTCGGTGAGGTCTTCAGCCATCTTTTTTGTGAGGGTTGTAGCGATTGCTCGATACCCGCGCTTGATAACTTTTTCAGCTTCTTCGATGAAGTCAAAAATCTGACCTTTGTATTCAATCACCGCATCAACCTTTTTACCTGTTTCTGGATCGATGCCTGCCTTCTTTGATTTCTTTTCTACTACAGGCTTCACTTCAAGCACAGGGTCGATGAGACCCGTCGGACGGATGATTTGTTCTGCAATATTTTTACTATGTTTGAGCTCGAATTCTCCAGGAGTAGCTGTGGTAAAGAGCACCTGTCCAACGCGATGTTCAAATTCTGGAAATCGGAGCGGGCGGTTATCGGCCGCTGATGGCAATCTAAAACCGAAATCAATAAGATTCTTTTTTCGTGCGGCATCACCGGCATACATAGCGCGGAGCTGTGGAATGGTGACATGTGATTCATCAATAATAGTCAAAAAATCTGGCGTACCGTCAGCCTTGTGTGGAAAATATGAAAGCAAAGTATCCGGCGCCTCTCCTGATTTTTTTCCCGCAAAAATACGTGAATAGTTTTCGATACCATTACAATATCCAACCTCGCGAATCATGGCGAGATCATAACTTGTACGACGTTTGATACGCTCAGCCTCTAGTGTCTTGCCCTCTGCAAGCAATTGCTCAACACGTGAATCAAGCTCTGTTTTGATTTCAATAATGGCACGCTGTCTCTCGTCTTCAGGTGTGACGAAATGTTTTGCTGGGAATATAAAAAAGCTTTGATCACCTTTGAATTCTTCGACTATACGTCTTGTGATTTCGTCGATGATGATAATGCTCGACACACCAATTGCATCAAAAGCGATTCGATAGATAACACGCTCTGAAACTGGCATGATTTCAATCACATTTCCAATAGCACGAAATGTACCAGGTGAAAGGTCGGCTGTATTACGCTCAAAATACATTTGAATCAAGCGACGAGTAAATTCAAATCGATCCATTTTCATACCAAGACCAACTTTGAGGTTTACTTTTTGATATTCCTCCGGTGAACCGAGACCGTAAATACATGAGACAGAGGCGACGATAATTACATCCTTGCGTGTGAGGAGTGCCTGAGTAGAGGCATGGCGAAGACGCTCGATTTCTTCGTTGATTTGAGCCTCTTTTTCAATAAATGTATCTGAATGTGCAATATATGCCTCCGGCTGATAATAGTCATAGTACGAAACAAAATAGTGTACTGCATTATTTGGAAAAAACTCACGGAACTCTTGCGCGAGCTGTGCAGCGAGAGTTTTGTTGTGAGCAATAATCAACGTTGGCTTGCCAATTTCCTGGATAACATTTGCCATTGTAAAAGTCTTGCCGGACCCAGTAACACCAAGGAGTGTCTGATATTCAAAACCTTTGTCTACCCCTTTGACAAGCGAATCGATAGCCTCTGGCTGATCACCTGATGGCTTGTACGCAGTCTGCATGTCGAATACTTTTGATGTTTTCTTACTATCGCGATTTTTATTTGCAAAAAGAGTATTACCCCCCGTCTTTACCGTGGCTGTTTTGGCGATAAGCTTTTCAGCTTTCTCTTCCTTTGTGACATGTTTTTTGGGCTTGAGGGGTTTCATTTTGTTGGATTGCTTGGCATCAGACACTATTTAGACACCGTCGGGTACCGCGAACCGTGCCAGGTGCTGTTAGTAGTGATTATATATGAAAGTTGATTTTGGTCCAAAGATATTTTTTTGTAAATTTTGCAACCAAAGTATTGGCAGTATTGGCAAAAAAAATACACCCGCCTCGCGACGGGTGTATTTCCGTGTTGAAGTGGGTGTTTATACCACAATTACCGACAGGACCCTGAGTTAAGTCAGGTAACTGAGCTATTACTCAGTGTAACCGATTATCTTTGAAAGTAGATCACTGGGTAGTTTTTCCCATATTTCCCGCTCGTGCATGAACTCAGACGAGAAGCGGAGTTCACCGCTACCGCTGACCTCTAGTTTGTAGCTAGAGTAAAGTATGTTTTCAAGTAGCACCTCTACCCCTGTTGAAGCTAAGATGTATGCACTTGCATCAGGGAACTCAAATCCCGTCGTAGCAGTAGAAAAGGATATGAGTTTTTCTGGTATGAAATAACCATCAATTTGTTTACCATCCTTTTCAAACTCGAATTTACACATGAAGCAGCCTTGTTCCTTTCTTAGAGTGATAGTTGCAACGGTAGGAATCTTCCCTCCTGCGTGCCAAATTTCGAATTGACAGACTTTCCCATTCGCTGCCTCGCTTAGCGATATTTTCATATTATGACCAGTGGTTAATGTGAAATTTGTCCCTGAACGTATGCTCAGAAGAAGACCTATTTCTAAATATATTTAATCATAAAGTCACAGTTATGTCAATATCCCCGTATACCTCCACAACCTTGGCACCACTTTGATGCGACTGAATTATAATAAGCATTACGCAGAATACCTCCCCAAAAATTCCGCCTTATATTCCTCATAATTTCCATCGATAATCGACTGTCTGATTCGCTTGGTGAGCTCGATTAGGAAATATAAATTGTGAACTGAAGCGATCATACCGCCGAGCATTTCTTTTGCATGAAATAAATGAGATAGATAGCCTCGTGTATAGTTTGCAAGCATAGGACATGTGAAATATTCATCAAGTTTTGATAAATCATCACGATATTTTGCATTGCCAATATTCACTTTTCCATATGATGTAAAAAGAGTTCCCGTCCTCCCATTGCGAGTCGGCAAGACACAATCAAATGTATCGCAACCATTTTCGATAGCCATAAATAAATCAAGAGGTTCACCAATACCGAGTAAATGTCTTGGTTTGTCCTCAGGTAGAATTTCATTTACCCATTTCACGGCAGTTTGCATGTCCTCTTTTGCAAAAGAACCTCCGATACAATACCCATCAAATCCGATCGAGTCTCCAGTAGCTGAGTTCCCCTCTGCCAAACTAACTTTCATCTGACTCAATACCTCAGCGCTTTCTTTGCGTAGTTCTTCATGACGTCCGCCTTGTACTACAGCATAGAGAGCTTGCTTGTACTCTAAACCATCTGCACCTGTAATTGTTGCAGGAGTAGAGTGATGATATTCGAGGCATTGTTTTGCCCAGCGATGTGTGCGGTCGAGCGCTTCTTGCTGATATCTAAGTGGTTCATGTGGTGATGTACATTCATCAAAAGCGACAATAATATCCGCACCAATATCGTGTTGAATTTGAATTGATTTCTGTGGAGTAAAATAATGTGCACTTCCATCAATGATAGAGCGAAACATCACACCATTTGCATCAATCTTTGCTGGCTCAAGTGCTGCTTCTGGTATATCACCTCGGAGCCCAATTTCTTTGCGGGCTGACTCTGTGATTTTTGGCAAAATAATTTCGCCATGATCATTTGTACTTCCCTCATTTTTAATGAGCTTGGTGATATTTTTTCCAAGTGCTGCTCCAAGCGAAAAAGCCTGAAATCCCCCCGAGTCCGTCATGGTTGGCCCTTGCCATCCCATCATCTGTCCTAGGCCACCATGTGCCCTCACAAAGGCCTCTCCGGGCTGTAAATAAAGGTGATACGTATTAGCCAAAACAACCTCGGCGCCTGTCGCTAAAATCATTTCAGGTGTAAGTCCTTTGACCGTACCTTTGGTACCAACTGTTACATATGCTGGCGTATGAATATTTCCATGGGGAGTGACAATCTCACCAATACGCATCAGTGGATATTTTTGAGCGAGTGCAAGGTGTGCGGAGTTGTTGTGCGCTGAGGCCTGCTGTGATGAAAGATGTGTCTGGGTCTGCGGTACAGACACACCATCGCCTGGCTTATGTATTGAAAAAGAGAATTTCATATTGTGTATTTGTTTTATAATGCTTGAATTTGCCTAATAAATCAAATCTATGGACGATATTTGCACCCTTTAGTGAACCCTTTGCAAATACTTATGGTTTATCACATAATTACCCAAAAGCTGTCTTTATGGCCTTCTTGAACTCTTTAATCCAAAATTTACTCAGAAAACAACCCAATGAACACCTTATGCAAACCGCTCAGCAGATTTACAGGATGGATACTTTTTTTGTTGATAGTAATTTCCTCTATATATATTGGTGCCCGCATCTTGGATAAAGCCAAAATTTCACCTATCCCCAAACTGTCTTGTGTTAGCTATTCCCCTAGTCTGAGCTGGTTAAAAAACTATGACTTAAAAGTTCCGAGAAGTAGTGTTGAAATGGACTTGGCACAAATCAAAACTGTTTCAGACTGTATCCGAGTATATACAACTACTGAAAATATCGAGTACATACCTGAGATCGCAAAATCACTGGATATGCAGGTGATTCTTGGTCTATGGATTGATAAATACGGCGATAATACAGAAGAGGAGTTTCTCGCATTAGAAAGATTATTGGAAGATTTTGACAATAGCAAAGGTACTATAAGCGCGATTGTAATTGGAAATGAAACAGCGCTATTTGAGAGGGCTACAGACAAGCAGACGTATACATATATACAGCGTGTTAAAAAAAACACAACAATCCCTATTGCCATTGCTGACGTATATTCGAAACTAAATGAAGGTGCATATGCATCATCTTCACAGATAGCAGACATTATTGGTGTGCATATTTTCCCATATTGGGACATGGCCGGAAGTACCGACATCCTTGAAAATACAAAAAAACAATTTGCGGAGATACAGAA
>CAZVIP010000020.1:0-5656 GCA_964627085.1 uncultured Candidatus Saccharibacteria bacterium
TTTTGATTCGACGAGGAGTCCGCATTCTTTGCCTTCTTCGACTGAGCCAACTTTGTTTTTTGCTTGCTGGAGTTCGCGAATACGACCTTTGCCAATCTCGGCGTCACGTCTTATGATTTTTACTTCATCGTGGAGAGAGACAGTTCCGATTTCGACTCGACCTCCGATAACCTGCTTATCGCGTACGGAACTAAAGAACTTGAGTACTTTGAGTGTGCCTTTTTCTTCTTCGACTTGTCGCTTAGGAACAAATTCGAGGGCCTTGATTTGGAGCCATTCTGTGAGTTTGTAGATAATATCAAATGTTTCGATATGTACACCTGTGCGGGCAGCAAGTGACTTTGCAGAGGCATCAACCTTTGTATTGAAACCAAGAACAATTGTGCCAGTTTTACCTGATGCAACTTTGATATCGTTTTCACTGATATCTCCAATACCTGACTGGACAGTCTTGAGTACGACGCGATCAACTTTGATTTTTTGGATTTCGTATTTAACAGCTTCGAGAGTTCCGTTTGTGTCACCTTTCAAAATAATAGGGACAATGGCTACCTCATCGCCTGCAGAGTTAAACTGTGACTCACGGACAAATTGTGTTGATTTACGCTGTATTTCTTCGGCGATACGAGATTTTTCTGCTTCGAGGAAAGTCTCTGCATCTTTTTTGTTTCCGAATGTAAAGCAAAGACCTCCAACTTCTGGAGCATCACTCCATCCGACAACACGCACTGGTGATCCGGGACCGGCAGTTTTAATCGCTTTGCCCAAAAAGTTCTCCAAAATTCGCACATTTGAAAGCGCTGTACCAGAAACGAGTACATCACCAGTATTGAGCGTACCGTCCTTAACGATAAGTGTGGCAGACACACCGCGGATTTTATCTCTATTTGATTCGATAACAACACATTCTGCAGGTGCACTTGTGTTAGCTGTGAAATCCTCAATTTCTGCTGTTAGCAAAATCATATCAAGCAGGTCGTTTACACCCTGACCTGTATGGCCAGAAAAAGGAACGTAGGCAATATCTCCACCGTAACCTTCAACATAGATTTCGTTTTCAGCGAGTGAGAGCTTGGCTCTGTCGACTGAAGCATTTGGTTTGTCGATTTTACTGATGCCGACGATGAATGGTAGACGTGCAGATTTGATAGCTCGATATGCATCAAGTGTTTGTGGCTTGACGCCGTCTTCGGCTGAAACAATTAGAATGGCAATATCAGCAGCAAGGGCACCTCGCGCTCTCATAGCATTGAAAGATTCATGTCCTGGTGTGTCGAGGAATGTCAGATGTTTTTTGATGCCATCTTGTTCGTGGACAACTTCATACGCTGACATTCGCTGTGTGATTCCACCGACTTCACGATCTACGATATTTGTACTTCGAATATAATCGAGGAGTGTAGATTTACCGTGGTCAATGTGACCCATAATTACAACAACCGGTGGTCTTGATGACTTTTGTGGTTTTGCTGGGGCAGATGCGATAGGTGCGACAATAGTTTCTGCCACTGCCTCAGTAATTGGTTTTGTTGGAGCTGGTGCTGGAGATTCAGTATGAATTTCAACATGTGCAGACACGGGTTCGATTGTAGTTTTAACTTCAACGACTTCATCGTGCGCAACATCGGGCTTTGGTGCATGTTTGACAGTGGTCTTCTTAGTTTCTTTTGGTTCAGAGGCAGTTTTCTTTTCCTTTTTAGGTAAAAGAGATGCTGCGGCCTTTTTTACCACTTTAACTGCAGTCTTTGTTGTTGATTTTACAGCACTTTTTGTTGCTGTTTCAGGGTTTGTTTTTTTAACAGAGGTAGGGGACATGTGTCAATAGACTCTACCTTATTTAGGCTTTTTTTGCAATGTTATTAACTTTCTGGGTTGCTTTGTCCAAAGTGTCTTTCTCTTCTTCTGTGAGTTCAAAGGTTGAGGTGAATGAACTGACTGGTTTTGCGAAGATACTCATGCGATCACTGGCATAGAGACTTGAGATAATGACACCGTCTCCTTTTTCATCAATAAGAGTTGTGACAAAACTTTGATTGCCTCCAGCACCCGTGCCCTTAAATGGATTGAAGCGAATGGTCTCGACGCTCTGAATTGATCTTTGGAGCTTTGCAGTCATGAGTTCGAGCTCTGCGGCTGTCTTGCTCTTGAATTGTTCAAGTGTCGAAATATTGTTGTAGATATGGACAAGAACTTCGTCTATGTCTTTTGAATTTTTTCCGCCGAGTAGTTTAGATATTCTTCGTTTTGCACGCAAAGAAACGATAAGTGAATAGATAGAAATGATTAAAGTAAGAAGCACTACACATAGCAAAACGAGTGTATAAGGGAAGGTTGTGAAAAACAATTGAATATCCATGTCCACAAGTATACAGAGTGCTATTTTTTTTGTATAGTGGCATTCATTCAATTATCTGAATAAGTATAAATAAGATACAGAATTGATTCCACCAAACTGAACTAAGCCGTATATCAATAAATACTTACCACCTATATATACCATTACATACATGAATTTCTCATCAAATATTTTTAAAAAAATTAAAAAAACTGTAAGCGAAATATCTCGTGAAATTGGACAGGAGACAAGTAAGAAAAGGGCTAGCTTTAAGTCTTACATGGAAAAAAGATCAGGGACGCAACACGTTGAACAGTATGCAGGAGGACAAAATATAAGCCTGGATACAAGAGATACAAGACAAAGCGCTGTTCCAGGCGCTCAATTTGCTCTTGAGAGTGATGTTGCTGAAATTTCAAAAAACAAAATTGTAAATAGTAAAAATAATATCGCAAGCGAGTCGGTTGCTGTAGATATTGCTCACACAGAGACTTCATCTGAAGCAGTGGAGCGCTTTGTTCCAAAAAACCAGCAAGTCAAAGTTTCAAAAACTGTAAGTAGTGCACCAAAAAGAATTTATGCTGATTATGCATCACTCACTCCGATAGATACTCGTGTCAAAAAAGTCATGATTGATGCTATGGATGAATTTACTGCAAATCCATCATCGATATATTCAGATGGAGTGAAGGCTAAGCAAGCACTACAAGATGCACGTACATCTATTTCTACTTTTTTTGGTGTTCAGCCTGCTGAAATTATTTTCACATCTGGTGGCACAGAATCAAATAATCTGGCACTCAAAGGTGTACTCGAAGCTTGTGAAAAAGATATTCGCGAAGATGCGGCACAGACGCCAGAAGGCGAGACTCCTGCAAATGATATGAAGCCACATATTATTATTTCGACCGTCGAGCATCCATCTATTGTAGAAATCGCTCTTGATTTGATTTCAAAGGGCTACAATGTCTCTTTTGTCCCAGTTGATGAATTTGGTCTTGTTGATCCAAAAGATATCAAGAAGGCACTCACTCCACTCACCGTGCTCGTATCTGTCATGTACGCAAACAATGAAATCGGAACAGTACAACCGATAAAAGAAATCGCCAGAGAAGTTAGACATTATAAAAAAAGTCTTGGCAGAGATAATACTGATTATCCATATATGCACACTGATGCATGCCAGGCAGTTCTCTATGAAGACATGCGCATCCCGGGACTCGGCATCGATATGATGACAATTGATGGTGGTAAAATTTATGGACCAAGAGGTACGGGTGTTTTAGTGAAGAAAAATTATGTCAGATTGGCACCACTTTTTAATGGTGGAAGTCAGGAATTTGGTCTTCGTGCCGGCACAGAAAACATTGCCTCAATTGTTGGTATCAAACATGCACTCGACATTGTTCATAATGAAAAAGAAGAGGAATACAATAGACTCAAAAATCTCACATCAACATTAAAAGATACTATTTTCACAAGACTTCAGGATAAGGTTCCTGGCATTACACTCAATGGTGATAAAAATGCGAGACTCCCAAACAATTTAAATATTTGTTTTCCAGGTATGGATGCGGAGTTCATGGTCATCAGACTCGATGTGCTTGGAGTTATGCTTTCATCAGTCACAAGTTGTAGGGCAAGTAATGAAGACTCTTCTTCATATGTCATTGAGGCGCTTGGTAAAGGGGGTTGTTCATCAAGTTCACTTCGAATCACTTTGGGTAGAAATTCGACAGCGCTCGATGTTGCTCATATTGCAGAGCGGGTGATACAGGTTGTAGAAGAACAGCTCTTACAACAAAAATAATAAAAAAGCGGAGCGAGACTGAAAAGTCTCGCCCCGCGCGGGGTTTGGTTTTTTTGTTTCCTTGCTGGTCTTGCAAGGCAGACTAGTTACCGAGGCTATGTGGTCTTGGGTTTTGTCTGACTTGGAGGAAACCGCCTGAATAATCCAGCCACTTTGCAGTATTTGGATCAATAGTTCCAGGTTCAACTCCGAGGCCGTCTTTTTTGGCGCCCTTGCTAAGGCATTTGACGATTTCCTCGGTGGTTGGGCTTTCCTTGAGGCCAAGCTTGGCCCCAGCGCCTTGGGCTGCATTGAACTTCTCAGCGATATTCTTTGCAGCTGTAATTTCAGTTATTTCCCTCAAGTCTTGAGGGGTATTGCTGAAATAGCTAATGAAGAGCCCGACAATGGTGCCGAGCACGGCAATTGCGACTATCAATTCCGCCAGGCTGAAGCCTTGAGAACGATGCCGACTTTGGTTTTGGGTTTTTTTCATGTTCTGTGTCAGTACTCGAACCTTTGCATTTTGATTGTCAGCAAGTGTTTGCAGAAAACCAAGGTTGAATGAATGATTTGAGGTAAAGAGCACAGGTCTATTTTGTGTTGGATATCCGGCAGGTATTGCCGGGGTGAATTTGCCCAATCAAAGGGTGTTTTTTCGAAAGAGCAGCCCATTTTATACACTATTTTTGAATATTTGACAAATTCTGCTATAATGCCGTTTATGCCATCATTTAATCATTTTACGACAAAAGCCAAAGAAGCAATTAAAAAAGCCCATGAATTGGCCATTGAGCGAGGTCAAAATAATGTAAATCCATTACATTTGTTGACCGCGCTTTTGGTGCAGGATGATAGTTTGGTACTCTCCGTACTCGACAAGTTAGAAGTCGATACAATTTTACTTACAGATACAGTCCTCGAGGCCATTGAGTCTATCGAGGGTGGTACAACACTCGCACCTTCATATCAGCTCTATTTGACTCCTGAGCTCGCTTCAATTATCGAGACATCTGCAAGAGTTGCTGCAACAATGAAAGATGAATTTGTTTCAGTTGAACATTTATTCTTGTCATTTTTTGATGTAGCGAGTTCTGCGCGTGAATTATTGAATGGTAAATTTAAACTCGAGCGAGGAACTATTGCAGAAACAATTAGCGAACTCAAAAATGCAAAACCAACAGGTGAGAGTCATGGTGGAAAAAAGATGAAAGCTATTGTGAAATATACTCGCAATCTCACAAATCTCGCCAAGGAACATAGGCTCGATCCAGTTATTGGTCGTGATCTTGAAATTAGTCGTGTCATTCAAATTCTTTCACGAAGAACAAAAAACAATCCAATCTTAATTGGAGAAGCTGGGGTTGGTAAGACAGCAATTGCTGAAGGACTCGCAAACAGAATCGCGCTCGGTGATGTACCAGAATCTCTCAAGGACAAAGAGCTCGTCTCACTCGATCTTGGTATTTTGATTGCCGGAACAAAGTATCGCGGTGAATTCGAAGAACGACTCAAAAATATTCTCAAAGAAA
>CAZVIP010000021.1:0-5428 GCA_964627085.1 uncultured Candidatus Saccharibacteria bacterium
TCGTATACACCGTGAACCCTACAGGTGGTAACGGAACATATACATATTCATGGACAGGTGCTTTTACAGCAACAACCAAAACTTTTACTAAATCATATCCTACAGCCGGGACATATACCTCAAATGTCACTGTACGTGATTCTGATGGTCAAAACTTCAGTCTTTCGTGTCCAAACGTTGTGGTAAATTCAACACCTGTTAACCCAACTCTCGATGGAAGTTGTTCAATCACTCCTTCAACAGTTCAAATTAATCAGGAAGTTGTTTTTACCGCATACCCAACTGGCGGTAATGGTTCATATACATATTCTTGGAATGGAAGTGATGGTATTCTCAATTCTTCTAATTCTTTTTCAGGTAGATTTGGTTCTGCTGGAGTCAAATATGCAAACGTGGTTATTTCTTCAAATGGACAGTCAATTACACGAAGTTGTAATGTAACCGTACAAGAAAGTTATCCTTCGTACTCTAACCTAGATGGTTCATGTTATGGAACTCCTTCAAATGCAAGCGCAAACCAAGGTGTGACATGGTATGCCAATGTCTCAGGTGGTAATGGATACTACATCTACTCTTGGAGTGGATCTGAGAATCTCTCAGGATTTGGTAGCCCGGTATACAAGACATATCAATATGGTGGTACAAAATACACAACCGTTACAATTACATCAGGTAATCAAACCATCACCCGCTCATGTACAGTAAACGTACAAGACACAAACAACAATAACAACAACTTGTCTTTGTACTGCAGCGCAAACCCAACACAAGCAACTGTGGGTCAAAACGTACAATGGATGGCATATGCATCAGGAGGTAATGGATACTATACATACTCATGGAATGGTACAGATGGTCTCTCATATGGAAACTCACAAGGTATCCAGAAGTCATACACGACATCAGGCACAAAAACAGCCAATGTCACTGTATATGACAACAATGGTAGATCACAGACAGCTACATGTTCTATGAACGTCACTGGAGGAAACGTAGGTGGTGTCACTGTCATCAGAGACACAAATACAGGTACACCAATTAGTGGTGTATACCTCTCACAGGTACCAGCAACTGGTATCAGTGCCAATATGAAAGTTGTCCTCTTTGCCCTTGGTATCCTCATCTGGTCACTTGCAATTGGATACTATCTCTCATCAAGACGAAAGCACACTCTTGCTCCAGCAACAGGAACAATCAAAGACAAAGTCCTTGCTTTCAAAGAAGCGAATATGAAGAGAGGAAAATAGAGATTGCTTTCTATCAGTCTCACTCACGAGACAATACAAAACACCGACTGAGAGGTCGGTGTTTTGTATTGTGTTGGGGGTGGAGGTGCGGGGGGGTGGAGGGGTTATGGGATAGGTGTCGAAGTTCCGGGAAACCTGAGTTTAAATGCAATATCCATAATTCTGAAAAGCCAGCAAGGTCTAGTAGCTGTCTATTAGTTTAAGTTGATTTATTCCCTAAATTAAGTACTATTTAGGCCGGACCGCACACAATTGTGAGGTGAACACTCGGAAACTAACCCAAAAAAATAGAAAGGCTGCGACTCATGTCAAAGCAACCAAATAGTAATAAAGCCCAAAAGCGCCTACGTGCGCACATGCAGAAGCGCAAGCGCGAAATAGAGCTCCTTCGCGAGCAAGAAAAGGACGAGCTGCACTACCCACGGCTAATTGTGAACTATCCATCGATGTTATTATGGATTATGAAAGAAGGTCTTGGTTACACGCCAGCTCATCGGAAGGAAGAGAGGCGACTCTACTAATTCTGACCAAACAGATACATTACATTTCGCACCATATCTTGGACATTTCTGATGCCAAACACCCCAAAACAACCCCGCCTTTGCAAAACAAAAACAGCAAGGCAGGGTTTCGCTTTGCTGTTTTTTTGTCTAACAATTTTTATTAATTTTCAGATCACTTTTTCAGGACGGCTTTGATAGATTAGTTTTCGATGATTCCACCGATCTTGAAGCACCTTGTTGCAGCGGTGACAGTCTTGATTAGGGTGTCATCTTCTTTGAGTCTGATATCACAACTAAGTGTGTGGACCTTCCCTGCTTGTACTTGTCTACCAGCAGCGCCTGCAATCTCAGGGTTTGTGGCCGGTACCGCAACACCACCGATTGAACATTTCATTACAGCACCTGCACCGACAACAGTATCCCAGAATGCCGGACAATTAGCTTCTGCCGTATCTGGTTTTGCATAGAATGATTTAATCTTTCCATCAGTGAGACAGTGACCATTATCGTCTCGGATATACTGTGTCACCTCTGTTTGATCCCCTTCAACGTTTGGACACCAGTCAGGACAGTCTGTTGCACAATACCCCTTACTTCCTTCATAGAATGTGCCTTCGGGACATGATGACTCACACTGCGTTCCCGAACCTGTACTTCCTGCTGGTCTACATGTCCAATACCATTTATTTGTAGAAGGTCTAGCAAATACACTTCCAACAACTGGCTCAAAGCCCGATGCACACATATTCAACGATGATTCAAACAAGCCTCCGCCGGCAGGAACAATTGGTGCTCCGCAAGCATTTCGGCAAGTCGCATCTTTTGCAATACATGATTCTGAAGACTGACAGTACTTCTGATCAGCACCACAAGATGCCAATTGACCTCCTCCGCCTCCGCCATCAGGTGTACCTGTATTTGGCAGACATTGCGCAACAGAAACTGAAGTCACTGCCTGACTTGGATTTGAGAAGTCGGAATACGTATTTGTACTTGAATTAAACGACTTAACTTTGTAATAGTAGCGAGTACTATATGTACCAACCATATCCGTATATGTAGTATTAGTTGTGTTTCCAATTAAAACATAATTACCTGAGACTGAATCTGACCTATAAATATCATACCGCGTCGCACTTGCAACCCTATTCCAACTTAAATCAACACCACCTCCACAACGTGTAGATGTTTGCGCACCTATTGTCAATGAATCAGATGAACAATTTCTGAGCGGGATTGTGTATTTAGTAAATCCGTCAGAAACCCGATTGCTTGGTGCACCAATATCATGCGCAATATATGCGTATAAATTATTTGTCGCTGAGGAGACACTTCCAAGGTTTGCAGTCACGAATGCTGTGGTGTTTCTGTAAATAGTATGGTTACCGCCGTTACCGAAACTATCAGACGTAATAGCTGTGGCGCCTTGTGCTGTTGCACTAGACTCTGCCTGTGCTGCACTTTGCTTTGAGAAACCTGCAGTAATACTTAGTCCGGTGTTTGAGCAATAAATATACGATATTTTATATGAGAAAGAGAGGTCATCTCCACACGCATACTGCTTTGTGCTTAAATTCTCACTAAAATACAATCTAGGATTTTCTGCCACACCTTCATTGAAGAAGGAAGAATTTGCTGTGGAAGTAACATAATTTGTTGGCTCCCATGCAAGTGATGCTCTTGCGAATCCCATAGTAAAGATAATCAATACCATAGTGACAGCAGCCGCAGTCTTATTTCTCCTTGTGAACAAGAAGATTATTATCATGACAATGAGGATTCCGATTGCAACGCCAAACTGCCAGTTAATGCTTTCTTTTTTGAGAACAAACAAATCCTTACTACCCTGATAGAGCACACTACCATCGGCCTTTGAAACAACCTTTAGAGTCACATTATCCATCTTTGTGATATTTGATGGCACAAGAGATGAGAATGTTGTTGTACTAAAGTCGACATCTTTTGTCTCAGAATATACAGGCTTGCCATCATATGAATAGTCGAGAGTAACCGTGTGGACAGAATTACTTGTTGTATTTTTCTTTTCTTCAATACGATCTAGGTCAATGGGTGTACCGAATATGTTGAAGCTAAATAATGAACCCTGTTTAGTGTCTTCATATGCAACAGTACCAACGGTCGCTGATTCACCCCCGACGATATACTGCAAATCAATCTTATTTTCTATCAGACTACTTCCGAAACTAACTTTTCCGACATATACACCTGGTACATAGTCAAATACTGGGAGACTAATTTTTGCATAGGTCTCGCCTTTTTTGATTTTGATTTCATCCAGGTTAATCGTTTTTGAAAAATCAGTTGAACGTAATTTTGTGAATTCAACCACAGGTCGAAGCACTGTCTCCTGATTTGATTCAAAAGTGACTTCGAGACTTGTGCTTGTCGCGAGGTTTGGGGCGCTTTCTTTCTGTGGATTATAGATTGACGGGCCTGAGACAGCTACCACGCGCTTACCAGTACTTTGGAGGAGGTTTGAGTATTTAACGTTAATGAATGGAGTTGTATTCGCTTTTATCCCAAAACTTTTAGTTGCGAAAAAACGTTCTGTATCTGGATCACCCTTCACAAATGTCTTGAGGTATGCGACATAAGTTGTGGTTGCAGAAGTTGTGGCAATATTTGGAATTTTTATGTCAAAAGAGTCCTTGACACTCTCCGCGCTTATTTGATCAGAATTTAATATCTCATAATATGTGAGATATCCTTTTTTGATTTCCTTGGCTACACCATATTCAAAAATGGTGCCAGGATGTGTCAGATCAGCCGTATAGCCGATACGCACATTCTGTGTTGTACCTGCGTCAAATGATATGTCCTGAGCCTTTTTTCCAGCAAGGACTGAGATAGAAATATCACTTGGTAAAAATACATTTGCCGCCTCAGCCTTGGCTGTTGGAGCAAAAAATGACAATGTCGCGAATGCGAAAAATAAAAATACTGAACAGAACGATATAATGCTTTTTTTCATAAGTTTGATACAGCCATCATGCGGCAATATGCGGGACAAATTAAATACCAATCATTAATAATGATGCCTTATATTATACACCCTAATTTTTCTGTTGGAAAAAATTTGAGGATAAAGTCCGCTTTAAAATATATAAGACCACCCGCGAAGACAGTCTGTGTGATGGTATCATTGACAATTAACGCTTTCTACTATATAAATATTCCAATGAAAGGACCGTTGTATATGTAGTCAGGGAGATATCCAAAAAACTAAAATCACTCAAAAAGTGGGGTTTTTCTCTATGTGAGTAAACTCTAAATTGGGCGGTTTTTTGTTTTTTTACTATCCCCTAACTAGAAAAACAATGAATCTCAATATAAAATACTCGCAAAACTACTTGCAGGACTATTTGCTTGTGGAGTATTTACTCTCTCGTACTTCAATTAACTCTTCTGACACTGTAATTGAAATCGGACCTGGTCATGGAATTATCACCAAGGCGCTCGCAAAAGTATGTTCGCACGTTATCGCAATTGAAAAAGATACAAACCTAGCTCAAAAATTAAAATCAAACAGAAAAGTAACCATCAGAAATAAAGATTTCCTTCAGTTCGAATTACCCAGAAGTACATATAAAATATTTGCGAATATCCCGTATACCATTACGTCAGATATTATGCGAAAAATTCTAAACACCGACACTG
>CAZVIP010000022.1:0-3517 GCA_964627085.1 uncultured Candidatus Saccharibacteria bacterium
GTTTTCTTGATTTCTGAGGCTTTTTCAAATTTTTGTTCCTTGGCAAAATCCATCATGCGCTTATGCAAATCTTTGAGGACGGCGCTCTTTTTTCCAGTAAAAAATAATCTAATATTTTGAATAGTCTTTGCATAATCACTTGCACTAATTTCACCAGTACAGACACCAGGACAAAGTCCGAGTGTACGATTAAAACACGGCTTGGCAGGCGCAGTGTTCCTGATATTCACAGTGTCCACATGCGCATTACCTGATTGCGGACTTATATGCGCAGGAATACATGTATCGCGATATGGGAAAATTTTTCTTACAATTTTTAAGGCCTCGCGAAGTTCGGTACCAAAAGGATATGGTCCGAAAATATATTTAAATTTATATTCAGACGGTTCATTTGTTGCTTCTTCGGCGGATAGGTTTTGCTCGAGATTACGACCACGAATAGTGAGGACACGAGGAAATTCTTCGTCGGTGATGACGACATAGTTGAAGCTTTTATTGTCTTTGTCTTTTGTGTTGTATGGTGGCTGATATTTTTTTATCAATTCTGTCTCTCGTATAAAAGCCTCGAGCACTGAGTCGGTTTGCTCAAATTCTATAGTGTCTGCTTTGACAATCATGTCGACGAGTAGCCGTCCACGTGTCGCGATTAAATCATCATTGAAATAACTGCGGAGGCGTTCGCGGAGGCTTGTCGCTTTACCAATATATAAAACACCCTTATTTTGCTTGAAGGTATAGACCCCGGGTGTATCAGGAATATGAAGTTTTTTGAATTCTGCTAAATTCATAGAATATGCCTATATTATCAGTTTTAATGAATTTGACATATATTTTAGTGGTGCTAACATATTTATGACTTGGAACACTGACCACCTTGCTTTAGACACACAATTTCGTCACTGCATAATTGTCAATTTCGAGAAACGAAGTTCTTTTGTTAAATTACGGGGTGTAATTCTATACAAATAAGCTGCGTTCTAGCAGTGACTATGCCGATGTTCCATCTGGCAAAACCACTTGCTTACCAGCAAAAAACACCACTCCACACCTCTTCGGTCTAACTCAAGACTTCCTGACGGCGTCTCGCAACAATGCGAGCGCCGTTTTCTCTTTTTCACTTTTATACTTGTATATCCTAGTCGGCCCTACTTCTTCTTTTTGATGATTGAGAAATGCTTGTTTTGTCTGCGGAGGATTTTGTCTAGATACTGACCAGTGTAACTTTTTGGATTATTAGCGACTTCTTCTGGTGTGCCTTTGGCGATGACTTGGCCACCTTTTTCTCCACCTTCTGGACCGATATCAATAATATAATCAGATGATTTGATGACATCCATGCTGTGTTCAATTACAACAACAGTGTTTCCCTTGTTGACGAGGCGCTGCAAAATGTCGATGAGTTTTTTGACATCATCATAGTGTAGACCAATTGTTGGCTCATCAAGTAGATAGATAGTTTTTTGTACATGAGGGCGATATAACTCTGCAGAGACTTTTACACGCTGTGCTTCTCCACCAGAGAGTGTAGTGGCCGACTGACCAAGTTGCAGATAACCAAGACCTACTTCGTCGAGTGTCTTGAGTCTGTCATGGATAGCGGGAACTTCCTCAAAGAATACGAGACCTTCCTCGACTGTCATACAAAGCACGTCGTAAATGCTCTTACCTTTATATTTGACCTCAAGAGTTTCTTTCATAAATCTTTTACCTGCACAAACATCACATGTGACATATACAGTTGGCAAGAAATGCATCTCTACTTCAATGACACCATTTCCTTGGCAGTTTTCACATCGTCCACCTTTGACATTGAAAGAGAATCGACTCGCCTTCCATCCTCTGGCGCGCGCTTCGACACTTTCGGCAAACATATCTCGGATATGTGTAAATGCACCTGTATATGTTGCAGGGTTTGATCGTGGTGTTCGGCCAATTGGAGACTGGTCGATTAGAATTGTTCGCCCAAGATATTCTGTACCTGTGAAGCTTGTACAATTATAAATATTTGCACTTCTGTGATCTCTATCTAGTCTTGCGAGCAAGTTCTTATGTAAAATTTCATATACAAAAGTTGATTTTCCAGAACCAGAAACACCTGTTACTGATGTGAGTCTACCAAGTGGTAAGTCAACATTTAGATTTTTGATATTGTTTACATTTCCGCCCGTTACCTTAATCCAACCCCTGTCTGCTTCACGTCGAAGGTCTGGTAATTCAACAACAGACTCTTCGCGCAAATATGAGAGCGTGCTTGATCCACTTGGATTTGTTTTTGCAGTCAATAAATCGTTTAAATAGCCAGAAACGACAACATTCCCTCCATGTACACCAGCACCTGGACCAATATCGATAATATAATCGGATGCATAAATAGTGTCTTCATCATGCTCAACAACGATAACAGTGTTTCCTAGATCACGAAGCTGGGTCAATGTTTTAATCAATCTATCATTATCCCTTTGGTGCAGACCAATTGTTGGCTCATCGAGTACATAGAGTGCCCCTACAAGACCTGACCCCAACTGTGATGCGAGACGAATACGCTGAGCCTCTCCACCTGAGAGAGTATTGGCGCGACGACTGAGAGCAAGGTAATCGATACCTACATCATTCATGAACATAAGTCTTGATGAGATTTCTTTGATAACAACACGTGAAATTTCTTCTTCTACTTCTGTGAGCTTGATATTGTCAAAGAATTCTAAGGCCTGACTAATAGTCATCGTCGTTGTATCAACAATGTTTATTTGCTTTGAATCAAGTGTCTTGAGAAATACATGCAATGCCTCAGGTCGGAGTCTTGCACCGTTACATACCTTACACATATCATTGATGAAAAACTCTCTTGTGCCCAAACCATTACATTCTGGACATGCACCGTATGGTGAGTTGAATGAAAATAGGCGCGGTTCAATTTCTGGGAAAGAAAATCCATCGTGAGGACACATAAATTTAGAAGAAATGAGATGCTCTGCCGTTTGTCCTTCACCATCGATGACTAGGCGAATGAGACCTTCAGCTTCTGTGAGCGCCTTCTCAATGGCTTCATTTATTCGCTCGCGGAAACTTGCTGAATCATGTTCAATTTCAGATACATAAAACTGATCGACGAGGACATCGATATCATGCTTCTTTGTTTTTGAGAGTACGATTTGTTCTCGGAGCTTTTTTGGTTGACCATCGACGCGAACTTCTTCGTATCCTTTACCGAGGAAATCATAGAGCATTTGATAGTATTCGCCTTTGCGCCCTACAACTACAGGAGCGTAGATTTTGAACATTGAGCCATTTAGTGTCACACCCATGACTTTTTGCTCTTTTTTATTATTCTTTTGATTATTTGATGCGAGCTCAGTTGCATTTTTTACTGTATGGAAAATAGTCTCAAGAATTTCTTCTTTTGAGAGACGCTTGATTTCACGTCCACATTCGAGACAATGCGGCTTACCGATTCGCGCAAAAAAAATTCTCAAATAGTCGTAAATTTCTGTAATCGTCGCAACAGTCGAACGTGGAT
>CAZVIP010000023.1:0-2581 GCA_964627085.1 uncultured Candidatus Saccharibacteria bacterium
ATCCCGTATACCATTACGTCAGATATTATGCGAAAAATTCTAAACACCGACACTGCCCCAACTGATGCATATTTAGTTATGCAAAGAGAAGCGGCTCTCAAGTATTTAGGACAACCATTTACCTCTGAGACATTGACCTCGCTCATATACAAGGCACAATTTGAATTTTCTCTTGTACACACATTCAAGCCAGATGATTTCAAACCAGTACCTAAAGTGATTTCAGTATTAATGAGAATTCAAAAGAAAAATACAGTTACTGACTTACATTTATTCAAGGAATTTGTAACCCATGGATTTGTGCAATATAAGCCAAATCTGGAAAAAGCTTTTGCAGATATATTCACGCCTACCCAGTTCGATCAGCTATCCCGCGAGGGTTTATTCTCCAAGGACGTCAGAGTTACTGATTTAACTTTTGATCAATGGGTAAAAATATATGAATTCTTTAGAACATATCTTAGTCCAAATATTCAAAGAAAAGTCATAGGCTCAATACACAAGTTAGAAAAAATCCAGAAAGGATTAACTAAAGTTCACAGGACGAGATAGGAAAATAAAACCACCACCAGCGCGCTGGCGGTGGTTTTATTTAGGGGTAAAAGAAAATCCACCGAAGCGGATTTGCTTTTGATGGTCAATGTCGAATTTTATGAAAAAGAAAAGCCCTTACTACGATTAGAACGTAGTCAGGGCTCTTATCACCAGTTCAGTTTCAGGTTGGTGAGAACCTATGTTACTTCTTCATCATACGACGTGTCGCATTAAGCACCCTTGGGTGATCCTTTGATAGTCCGATGTTGTAAGCAATGTCATCCTGCTCGAATTCTGTTATGTGTCCAGCAGCAAAAGCTTCTGTTATTGCCTTTTTCTTATCAATTTCTGCAGCATTCTTCAAGGTTGCAAACCATTCATCGCCTACATATTTCTTAAATCTGTTTAGTGCCTTTTCCGCGCACCAACACAACCCTATAATCTCATGATCGGTAAGTGCTGTTCCGGAATTATATTTAGGGACGAAGAATCGTTCAGAAACAATCGCTCGATGAGACAATATTCCTGGAATTGAAAAATCTCTCACAGAAGAAAAGTTTTCTTTAATAAAAAGAGAAGTTGTCATATTTTATTTATTTCTATGGTTTCAGTGACAGTTGAATCCGTCGCATCACACAAAGCACCATACTTGATGATTTAAGCGATGCGACCGACTTCCTGTCTTTCTTCCAAACCCAGCCAGACTAAAAGAACATACTGAACAGATAGTACAATACGTTATTTTTGTCGTCAATATCAACAGCACTTGGTGGTCAAAAGTATTTTTCTGAACCAGATTGTTGGTGACTTAGTATGCCTAAAAAAATTTTGCAAAAGAAAAAGCTCCGCACAAGACTAAGGTCCCGATTGGAACTCTTTCTTGGTGCAGGAGCACTACAATTACTTTAACCGACAATGAGACAGGGGCTCGGACAAATCATTTGTCGGTATATTGTAAAACGCTGCCGACCATATTGTCCTAAGAAGGTCATCCTTGCTATCATAGCCGATAAGAGCTACAAATTCATCAAACAGAGGGTTCTGATCGAGTAAATCCCCGATGCGAGCCTCCAGACGTTGGTCGTTGAATGTTTCGTAAGCGCTGAGGGTATTTGGCCCGCGACGAGCTTCAAGTAGAACAAACTTCAGAAAGCCACCTTTAGTCTTGTAAAACAGACATAGCAGGATACCCCTAAATGGAATCTTCTTGAAAGCAGGAACCTCGAATGACGAAATGAATGATACCGGCTCATCAGGTGCAATCTCGTTAGTTGCCCCTATAGAAAGTATCGATTCACCTAAATTAAGTGTGTTTAACATAGCGTAAGTTTAGAGTTTGAACATGGTGGAACGGTCACGACCCAAGCAGAAATACCCAGAATGTGTTATGACCGCTCTTCCATATTCAAAAATACAAAAGAACATTCTGCACAGATAGTGCAATACGTTGTTCTTTACGTCAATATCAACAGCACTTGGTCACAAGTATTTTTCCTGACGGAAAAATACTTGTGACCCCGGCTCGCGGTTTTTGCCTTTCGCTTCGCTCAAACAAAAACATCGCTCCGCCTTCCACAAAAATAAAAAGACTGCAGCAGTGCAGTCTTTTTATTTTTGTGGACCCTAGCGGAGTCGAACCGCTGACCTCCTCAGTGCAAATGAGGCGCTCTACCAACTAAGCTAAGGGCCCAATATTTTCTATATGTTATCTATTGAACCCGGAGGTAAATAAACAGATAACATATAAGATAATACCAAAAACACAGATTTAGGCAACCCTGTTTTTCCCAGTCAGATTACCAACCTTTCCAAGGGCTAATTTGATGAGGTGTGAAATAAGGCCACCTTCACTAGAACCAACGGCTTCTACAGACTTGAGAAACGGTGCGTGCTCATGGAAATGTGGCTGAGTATTCACTTCGAGTACATATACCCCGCGTTTTGGGTGGACAATCAAATCAACTGTCCCAATATGTCTCATATCAAAACTACTTTTTGCTTTGCGGATGATGTCTGCGATAGTCTCTTTTTCCTTATCAGTTAAGAC